>DAIQNR010000008.1:0-31750 GCA_036788295.1 Myxococcota bacterium | reverse complement strand
AAAGCGGACCCGAAGCCGGCGGCGAAGGCGGAGACCAAGACTCCGAGCCCCTGAAGACCGAGCATCGTGGTCGGCCCCCGCTGCCCGGGCCTCGATGCGGCGGGCCCAGCCCCCAGTCACTCGTTCAGCTGGTCCTTCAGGACCTGCGACGGCTTGAAGGTCAGCACCCGGCGGGCCGATATCTCGATGTCCCGTCCGGTCTGCGGGTTGCGGCCGACCCGCGCCTTCTTCTCCCGGACGAGAAAGTTCCCGAAGCCGGAGACCTTCACCGGTTCGCCCCGGGCGAGGGTCTCCTTGATGCCCTCGAAGAGCAGGTCCACGATGTCGGCCGAATCCCGTCGAGACAGCCCTCCGACCTGGGTGTAGACCACCTCGACGAAATCGGCCTTGGTCAGGGTCCGGCCGACGACCTCGGCCCCATAGTTGCTCGGCGTTCCGTCTGCCATGCGGTTTCTCCTAAGACCCTTTGGGTGGGTCGCTCAATCCTCGACGATCTCGAGCAGTCCGCGAGCGGCCTCGCGCAGGTCGGCGAGTCTCTCCCGCAATGAGCCGAGATCGAACGAGAGGCTCTCCTCGACCCGAGCCAGCGGAGCGCTGCCCTCGAGCAGCGCCCGAGCCTGCGGCACGGTCAAGCCGTCCTCGTGCCGGAGCCGACGAATCCGAAGCAGCCGGGCCACATCGGCGCGGCTGTAGCGGCGCTGGTTGGTGGACGTCTTGGTCGGGGCGATGCAGTCGAACTCGGTCTCCCAGAACCGAAGCACATGAGGCCGAACCCCCACGACTTCGGCCACCGTCCCGATGCGAAAGCTCTCAGCGTCCGGGATGCGCGGGTCGTCCTCGGTCTCGAAGCGCGGGTCGCTGCGGTCCACGACCGGGCTCGGCCGCGTCGGCTCCGCCGGAGGCGCAGTCTCGATCTCCGATGTCGTGGGACCGTCGTCCTCCACCGGCTCCGGCACCGGCAGCGCGTCCGAGGGGCTGCGGGTCCAATGGGCCGGAGGGAGGCTGTTTTCCGACACGAACGGCAGAGGGGAAGCAGCGCCCTCCTGGCACCCCGCCACCCCGCCCGGCGAGAGCCGCGCCGCCTCGCCCCGCCGCCGCAGCTCCATCGCTTCCCGAGCCCGGGCCTCGGCGAGCGCGGAGTCCGGATCGAAGTCACCGGGCCCGTCGCCGCTCGACCGACCCTCTTCGGAGTGTCGCCCATGGGCCACCGAATCCCGGACCGCGTCGGACGGTCGGCGCGTCGACCCGGTCTCGTTCTTGGGTGGCGGACGTCCGACGGACACTGCGGCGAGACTTGCCCTCTGCCCGCACCCAGGTCAACCCTCCACCCGGGCAAACCTCGAACATCGCTCCACAAATTTGGCTCGCCCCTTCTCGCCCCCTGGCCCGACGGGGAGCGCCACAGCGCCGACTCTGGGCCCCAAGGCACGGATCAGGTTCCAGAGCGGAGCCGCGCCCCGACCGCGGACTGGATCTCAGCCACGATCTCGGCTTGGGCCCGGTCCACCTCGGCGCCGGAGAGGGTCCGATCGACCGCCCTGAACGTGAGGCTCAGGGCGAGGCTCTTGTCCCCCTCGGGCACCCCTGGACCTTCGTACACGTCGAAGACGCGGACCGCCTCGAGCTCGGGCGGCGCCGCCCGGGCCACTGCCTCGAACACCGCCGCCGCTTCCACGCTCGCGTCCAAAAAGAAGCTCAGGTCCCGCTCCGCCGGAGGGTGCCGGGGCAGGGGCCGATGGTTCGGTCGCGACCCCCGTTTTGCGGCGAGCAGGTCCACCGACAGCTCGGCCACGAACACCGGGGGCCCGTCGAGGCCGATCGTCTGCGCGAGCGCCGGGTGCAGCTCCCCGAGCCAACCCAAGGTCTGCCCCGCGAGCGCGAGCCGGGTGCTCGACCGGGGGTGAAAACACGGGCGCTCCGCCGCCTCGTACCGAGGGCACACCCGAAAGTGGTCAAAGAGCCCCTCGAGCGCGCCCTTCAGGTCGTAGGCGTCCACGAGCTCGGCCCCGCTCGACCATCCCGCCGGGTGCCGGCGCCCCCGCAAGAGCACCGCGACCCGGTTCTTCTCCACCGGGAGCGGTCCTGGGACGCCCCACCCGAAGCTCCGACCGATCTCGAACAAGAACAGATCCGTCACCGACGGGAGCTGGTCCTGGTTGTGCCGGGCCGCCTCGAGCAGCGCAGGCAGCAGCGACGGCCGAAGCAGTCGGCTCTCCTCTCCGAGCGGGTTCGCCACCTGGACGGCGGGGTCTTCGGCGAAGGCTTCGGCGCGCCCAGGGGCGCAAAATGCGAGCGAGATCGTCTCGAGGCCGCCTTCCGCCACCAGCGCGGCCCGCACCTCGGCCTCCGCGTCCCCCTCGAGCCCCGGGCTCGACGCCGCCGCCATCGGCGCATCGGGGAGGCCGTCGTACCCGGCGAGCCGGCCGACCTCCTCGATGAGGTCGGCCTCGATCGACAGATCCGTCCGCCACGAAGGAGGCGAAAACCACAGCGCGCCGGCCGGGTTCGGCTCGGCGGGCGCGGCCGCTCCGAGGCCCAGCCGGCGGAGGCTCGACTCGACCTCCGCCGCCGTCACCGGGCGACCGAGCAAGAGCGCCGCCCGCTGGGGCCGGATCGGGACCGGCGACCGAGCCACCGTGGTCCCGGTCTCGACGAGGCGCCCAGAGAGGACCACGCCGCCGGCCCACTCGGCCACGAGCGCCGCGCAGCGGTCGAGGGCGCGCTCGACCATGCCGAGGTCCGCGCCCCGCTCGAACCGGTGGGAGGCCTCGGTGTGAAGCCCGTGGCGCTTCGCGCTCCGCCGGACCCGGGGGGGCAGAAACCAAGCCGACTCGAGCAGGACCGCGGTGCTCGCCGACCCGACCTCGCTGTCGGCCCCGCCCATGACCCCGGCCAGAGCCACCGGCCGCTCGGCGTCGGCGATGACGAGGTCCCCCTCGTCGAGGACCTTCTGGGACCCGTCGAGCAGGCGGATGCGCTCATCGGACCCCGCCGAGCGGACCCGGATCTCCGATCCGGAGAGCCGGTCCAGGTCGAAGGCGTGCAGGGGCTGGCCCAGCTCGAGCAGGACCAGGTTCGTGGCGTCGACCACGTTCGAGATCGGCCGCAGCCCGAGCGAGGTCAATCGGTCCTGCACCCACCGCGGCGAGGGCCCGACCCGCACCCCGGTGACGATCCGGGCGGCGTAGAGCGCGCAGCCGTCCCGGTCTTCGATGCGGACCCTGGCCCGTTTTTCGGCCCGCTCGTCCGCTTCGACCGGCCCCGGGGGCAGCTCGGGCGGAGGCAGCGACAACAGCGCGGCGAGCTCCCGGGCCACGCCGAAGTGGGACAGCGCGTCGGGGCGGTTCGGCGTCACCCCGATCTCGAGGATCACGTCGGTCCGGCCCAGCACCTCGGCCACCGAGGCCCCCACCGGCGCCGCCGGATCGAGGACGAGCAGGCCCTCGTGGTCGCCCGAGAGCCCGAGCTCGTCCTCGGCGCACAGCATGCCCTCGCTCGTCACGCCCCGTATCTCGCGGGGCTCGAGGGTCAGGCCGTTCGGCAAGGTCACCCCGAGCGGAGCAAACGGGACCTTTTGCCCCACGGCGACGTTCGGCGCCCCGCACACCACCCGGAGCCGGCCGGCGCCGGTCTCGACGGTGGCGATCTGGAGCTTGTCCGCCTTCGGGTGGCGCTCGAGCGCCACCACTTCCGCGACCGCGACCCCGCGGAGCGCGTCGCTCAGCCGGGTGAGGCCCTCCACTTCGAGTCCGGCCGCGGTCAGCCGGTCCGATATCGCGTCGGGCGGGGCGTCGAGCCCAGGGAGCATGGCTTTGAGCCAATCGATGGAGACGAGCACGAAAGACCTCAGAGCTGGCGCAGGAACCGAGCGTCCCCGCGGTACAGCAGCGCGATATCGTCGATCTGGTATCGGAGCATGGCGAGCCGGTCCACTCCGAGCCCGAACGCGAAGCCGGTGAACCGCTCGTCGTCCACCCCGCACGCCGCGAGCACGCGGGGGTGCACCATTCCGGCCCCGAGCACCTCCATCCACCCGGTGTGCTTGCACACCCGGCAGCCGTCGCCCTCACAGAACACGCAGCGGATGTCGAGCTCGACCCCCGGCTCGACGAAGGGGAAAAACGACGGCCGAAGCCGAATCGGGCGGGCTCCGAACAGCGCCGCCACGAACCGGTTCAACACCCCGCGGAGGTGGGCCATCGACACCCCCTCGTCCACCCACAGCCCCTCGACCTGGTGAAACATCGGCGAGTGGGTGGCGTCGGCGTCGCAGCGGTAGACCCGGCCCGGGGAGATGATCCGGATCGGCGCCCCGCTCGCCTCCATCGCCCGAATCTGGACCGGCGAGGTGTGGGTCCGCAGCAGCATCTCGACCGACGGCGCGCCGTCCGGTCCGGCCACGAAGAACGTATCCTGCATGTCCCGTGCGGGGTGGTCGGCGGGGAAGTTGAGCTTCTCGAAGTTGTAGGCGTCGAGCTCGACCTCCGGGCCCCTCGCGACCGAAAATCCCATCCTAGCAAAGATTTCTGTCATCTCTGCGATGAGTCGGTTGACCGGATGAACCCGTCCGAACGGCCTTGTCCGGCGCCCGGGCAAGCTCATGTCGAGCCGGCTGCGCCGAAGCTCCGCTTCCCTCGCCTCGGCCTCCCGCTCGGCGAGAATCGACGACAGCTGGGCATCGAGCCGCTGCTTGAGCTCGTTCGTGGCTGCCCCCGCCGACCGGCGCACGTCCGGAGGCAGGCGCCCGACGCTCCGGAGCAGCCCGGTGAGCTTGCCCTTTGGACCGAAAAACGAGGATCGCAGGGCCTGCAGGGCGTCGAGGGTGGCGGCGGTGCCGAGCTCGGCGGCGAACTCGGCCTCCACCGCGCTCAGCACCTCCGGCGTGGGCGCAGCGACATCGGGCTCATCGGACACGGGAGGCCGTCCTCACCCGAGGTGCGGGCGGGAGTCAACGCGCTCAGCGGGCGGCCATCTTTCGCAGAAACGGAGCCACCGCCTCGGCGAGGCGCACGAGCGCGGGGCTGCCGGCCTGGTCCACCAGCGGGTCGAGCTCGCACAAATCGAGGCCGAGGACCCGGTCCAGGTGAGGCAGGCACTGCTCGAGGCTGCGCTTGAGAAACGACCAGTCGAGGCCGTCCGCGACCGGATCGTTCACCGCCGGCATCAGGTGGGGGTCGATCCCACACAGATCCACCGAAAGCGCGATCGGGCCCCGGGACAGGTGCCGTTCGAGCATCGACCGGTACGCCCGCTCTCCCTCGAGCTCGAGCCGCTCCATGCTCCACACCTCGACCCCGAGCCGCACGCAGACCCGCTCCGCCTCCCGCAGATCGCGGCCTCGGCCCCCGGCCACCGTCGTCATGCTCGGGTCGAGCTTCGAGCCGGCGAGCACCGTCGCCAGCGGCCCTTCGGTCGGGTGCCTTCGCAGCACCGCGCCGAGCGCCGACCGGGCGAGCGATGGCCCCTCGATGTCGAGGCGGGCGTCGGCGAGAATGGCGAGGCCAAAGCCGCCCGGATGGCGATGCCCGTGGGCGAGCACGTGGCCGATGAGCGCGGTGTGGTCCCCGCCGAGCACGAGCGGGAAGTCTCCGCCGGAGTTGACCTCGTGGACCTGCTGGGCCAGCGCCGCCGCCGCGTCGGCGACGGCAGCGAGCAGGCCGTCTTCGGCGAGACCGTCGCGGGGCGGCACCGGGACGGCGATCGGACGACCAAAGCGAGCCCCTTCCCCTTCGAGCTGGTCGAGGAGGACGTCGGGGGCCCCGCGGAGGCCAGCGCCCGTTCCCTCGGCGGCGCCGAGGTCGGTGGGGAAGAGGACGGGGATGATGCGCATGAAGGAGCCTCGTCGAGGGCCGGGAATCAGTACCAGCCCACTTCTGTGACGCAAGCCTCGGGGACCTTGGGGCCGGTCCCGTCGCCTCTTCCGGTACGGGTCACCCGGATCCGGGCCCAGCGAAGCGGCTCTCCACCGAGCCCCAAGAGCAGAATCTGCCGCCCTTCGCCGAGGGGCAGCTCGCGCGCCGCAAAGACCCCAGGCGGGATCCCTGGACGGTCTCGGTCGACGTCGAGCACGCGGCCGCTCGAAAGCTCGACGCGAAACGCGCGCACCTCGTGGTGCCGGGCCCAGCGGCCGGGGGCCCCGAGGCAGCCGGGGACGATCCGCAGCAGGTGGGCCGTGACCGGATCGCGCCACTTCAACAGCAGGGTGGCCGGCCCGAGGTTCGAATCCGAGGACCGCGGAGGCTCGACCGAGGGCAGCCCCGCGGACGCTGGGTCGAGCCCGGCCGTCGAAAACCGCCACGCGGTGTTGAGGTCCCCGTCCACCGCGGCCCGAGGCTCGGGCGCGCCGTACAGCTCAGCCGCCACCCGGCCAAGCTCCACCTCGTCTGGAAGCAGCGGCGAGGCCAGCGCGACCTGCTGCTCCGGCCCAAACCCGGTCGGGCCGAGCCGGCGCTCTCGGCGGGCCACCGGCACCCGCACCGGCCCCGCGCTTCCGTCCAGGGTGAGGGAGGTCGCGCCGAGCACCCAGACCACCTCATCCCCGCCGGGGAGGCGCCGAAGCTCGACGTCGGGGCGCACCTCGCCGAACGGCCCCGCCGCCACCGTGCCCGTACCCACCACCGCCGTCGCTTCGAGCACCGCGCCCTCCCCGTCGAACAGGAGGAGGTCGAGCACCCGCTCGTCGGGGAGGCGCTCCTCGAACACCGCGAGCGCCACCGGTCGCACGTCGCGGCGGAGCACCTCGAGCCGCGCGAGCCGGCGCCGAGGCCGGGGCGGACCCACCCAGGGCTCTTTTCGCCCGGAGGCGGCAAACGCAGGCACGAGCAGGCCATCGCGGCGCAGCACCGCGCCCACCCCGGTGTCCACCGAGACGCTCGCCACCACCTCCCCCACGGCGGCGAGCGGCTCCGGCACCGGGGCGGCGGCCAGGAGCACCGCCCACATCATGCAGTCAGTCGACCCGCTCGTCGTAGAAGGCGTCGAGCACTTCTTTGTACTTCACGTTGCAGTGCTTTCGCTTCACCTTCATCGTCGGGGTCATCTCGTCCCCGATCTCGAAGTCCCGCTCCAAGATCGTGAACGCCTTCACGGTCTCGTACTTCGCGAGCTCCGAGTTCACCTTGTCGAACGTCCCCTGCACCGCCGACCGAGCCGCTTCCGACCGGCAGATGGCGGCGTAGTCGGAGCCGACCCCCTTCTCCTCTCCGAGCCGCTTGGCCGCCTCCGGCTCGAGCGTCACGATGGCGACCAGGAACTTCCTCTTGTCCCCGTGGACCATCACCTGGGAGATGAGGGGGTTGGCCGACTTGATCGCGCTCTCGATGTTCTGGGGAGCGACGTTTTTCCCCCCCGCGGTCACGATGATGTCCTTCTTTCGGTCGGTGATCGTGACGTACCCATCCGAGTCCACCACCCCGATGTCCCCGGACGCGAACCAGCCTCCGGGGAGCAAGACCTCTTGCGTGGCGTCCGGGCGGTTCCAGTACTCCTTCATCACGCCGGGGCCTCGAATGAGGATCTCGCCGTCCTCGGCGATCTTCACCTCGGTTCCGGGCAGCGGAGCCCCCACCGAGCCGATCTTGTTCTGGTTTGGCCGGTTGACGCAGGTGGCGGCCGAAGTCTCGGTCAACCCATAGCCTTCGAGGATCTTCACGCCCGCGTTGTCGAAGAAGAACGCCATCTTCTTGGGCAGCGGAGCGCCCCCGGAGATGAAGAAGCGCAGGCGGCCGCCGAAGATGCCGTTGAGCCGCTGGTTCACCTTCGAAAACACGAGGCGCTTCGCGATCGTCAGCTGCAGGTCGAGGCCAAACGGGATCGGCTGGCCGGCGAGCCGGAGCTGAGCGTATTGGTCGTTGAGGTCGAGCGCCCACTTGAACAGCTTGCCCTTGAGCCCCGGCGTCTCGAGCCCGCCCCCGACGACTTTTGCGTACACCTTCTCGAAGATGCGAGGCACCGACGCCATCAACGTCGGTTTCACCTCTGACATGTTCTGGGTGATGCGAAGAATGTCGGCGTCGATGGCCATCTCATGCCCGGAGGCAAACCACACGCACTCGAGAAGCTTCGCGAAGACGTGGGCCATCGGGAGAAAGAGAAACTGCAGATCGTCGGGGCGAATGAGGTCGATGGCGAGCGCCGCCTCCGCCACCTTCCGCATGTTCCCGTGGGTCAGCACCACCCCCTTCGGCCGCCCGGTGGTGCCCGAAGTATAGATGAGGGTGAGAATGCTGTCCTCGCTGAGCTCCGCCGATCGGCGCTCGATCTCAGCTCTGTGCTGGCCGAGCTTTTCCCGGCCGAGCGCGCGGAGGTCATCCCAAGCGATCGTCCAATCGGTGCCGTCGGTCTCTCCGGAGAACACGACGACCTTTCGGACGCTGGGCATGCGCTCCTTCTGCGACAGCAGCTTGTCGAGCTGAGACTTGTCTTCGGCGAAGACGAGCGCGCCGCCGCAGTCCTCGATGATGAATTGGCACTCTCCAGCCAGGTTCGACTGGTAGATCGGCACGGTCTGGGCGCCGACGGACAGGATGCCGAGATCGGCGAGAACCCATCCGATCGAGGTGTTGGAGACGATGTTGGCTCGCTCGCCCACTTGGAGCCCGAGCTCGACCAGGGCGGCCGCGACCTCCATCCGGGCGGCGTCGAGCTGCGTCCAACTCATCGTGCTCCAGCCCCCGCTGGCGTCTCGATACCTCGCGGCCGGCGCGCTCCCTCTCGCGGCCACGGTCTGTTCGTACGCGGTGATCAAACTCCGACCCACTTCGTCCTCCTGTCTTCCTCAGCCCGCGCCGACCGCAAACCAGTCGGGGCCCGAAGGGCCGGGGCAGCGCCGGCGAGACCCTAGGGCCGACCCTGAGGGGTGTCAACGACACGGTCCCGCATGGCGGGAAACCGGCTGGGCGACCCCAAGCCGAGCTTCGGGTACAGTCAACGAGAAGCCATGAGCGCGAAGCAACGCATCGGAATCCTGACCGGCGGCGGCGACTGTCCCGGGCTCAACGCGGTGATCCGCGCCGCCGTGAAGCACGGCGTGACCGATCTCGGCTGGGAGATGATCGGCGTACACGACTCGTTCAACGGTCTCTTGTCGTCCCCGTACGACATCACCAACCTCGTCCGCGACTCCGTCCGGGGCATCCTCAGCAAGGGCGGGACCATTCTCGGGACGACCAACCGGGGGGACCCGTTCGCGTTCCCGCTCAAGGGCGCGGACGGATCGACGACCCTGGTCGACCGCTCGCGGGAGCTGCTCGAGGCCATGCGCATCCTGGAGCTGAAAGGCCTCATCTGCATCGGCGGCGATGGCACCATGCGCATCGCCCACCGGCTGAGCGGGCTCGGGGTCCCGGTCGTCGGGGTGCCGAAGACCATCGACAACGACATCGAGGCCACCGACGTCACCTTCGGTTTTCACACCGCGGTGCAGGTCGCGGTCGACGCGATCGACCGCCTCCACTCCACCGCCGAGTCCCACGACCGGGTCATGGTCGTGGAAGTGATGGGCCGCGACTGCGGGTGGATCGCCACCCACGCCGGCATCGCCGGCGGCGCCGACGTGATCCTCATCCCCGAGATCCCGTACGAAATGCAGCGGGTCTGCGACAAAGTTCGTCGCCGGCAGGCCGCCGGCCGGTTCTTCTCCATCGTCGTCGTCGCCGAGGGGGCGGCCCCAGTCGGAGGCGGCCCCACCTACATCGGCGAGACCTCCGGCGGCATGGCCCGGCTCGGCGGCATCAGCCTCCGGGTCGCCGACGAGATCCAGGAGCGCACCGGGCTCGACGCCCGGGTCAGCGTCCTCGGACACCTCTTGCGCGGCGGGACCCCGTCCGCGTTCGACCGACTGCTCGCCACTCGCTTCGGCTCGGCCGCGATCGACCTCGTCGCCCGAGGGGGCTGGGGGCGAATGGTCGCGCTGCGCGGAGACACCATCGCCAGCGTCCCGATGGAGGACGCGATCAGCAGGCAAAAGCAGGTCGACCCGAGCGGGGAGCTCGTGACGACCGGCCGTCGTCTCGGCATCGAATTCGGAGGCTGAGCGAGAAGATGGCGGCGCCGCGGCTCGAGCGATACGAGATCCTGGGCGAGGTCGGGCGCGGCGGCATGAGCGTCGTGTACCGGGCCCTGGACCGGCAGCTCGGGCGAATGGTCGCGGTCAAGGTCCTCCACCCCCACCTCGCCGCCGACCTGGACCACCGGCGCCGCCTCGTCCGAGAAGCGAGAGCGGTGGCCCGGCTGGCCCACCCGTCGGTGCTCGAGGTCTTCGACAGCTCGGACCCAGAGGCGGAGCACGCCTACCTCGTCACCGAGCTGGTGGAGGGCCAGACCCTGCGGGCGTGGCTCGAGCAGCACGGTCCGCCGCTGCCCGAGCTCGGCGCGCTCGTCGTTCACGCCCTGCTCGGCGCGCTGCGGCACGCCCACGAGCGGGGCGTCCTTCACCGGGACCTGAAACCGGAGAACGTGATGGTGACCGCGCAAGGGGGGCTGAAGCTCATGGACTTCGGCATCGCCCGCATCCTCGAGGGCAACACGAGGCTGACCGCGACCGGCTCGCTGCTCGGCTCGCCCGCCCACATGGCCCCGGAGATCATCGACGGCTTGGTCCCCGATCACCGGTCCGACGTGTACTCGGCGGGCACCATCCTCTACTGGGTCCTCACCGGCCGGCTGCCGTTCGAGGCCCCGAACCCGGCGGCGCTGTTCCGCAACATCCTGGACGGCCGCTTCGAGCCGGTGGCCATGCGGGCGCCCGCCGTCGGAAACGGGCTCGCCCGGGTGGTGGAGCGGGCCCTGGAGAGGATCCCGGACGCCCGCTTCCCGGACGTTGCCGCGTTCGAACGCGACCTGGGCGCCGAGGTCGAGGCCGCCGGCTTCGACACCGACCCTGTCGCCCTCGCCGCGGTGCTGCTCGACCCGTCCGGGCGCTCGACCGAGCTGAAGCCGGCACTGGTGGACCGGCTGCTCGCCGAAGGCCGGGCCGCAGCCAAAGACCGGTCCCGGGCGGTGGACCGCGCCCGCCGGGTGCTCGCCTACGTCCCCGAGCACCCCGAAGCGGCCGCCTTGCTCCGGCGAGCCACCCGTTCCCCGCCCCGCCGAGCTCCGGTCGCGGCGGCTGGCGCCGGCTTGCTGCTGCTCGCGGCCGGCGCCACCTGGGTGAAGCGAATGGAGGTCGTGGAGGAGCCTTCAGGGCGGTCCGCCGTCCCCGGACTCGACTTCCCTGGGCTCGACTTCCCCGGGCTCGACTTCCCCGAGGCCGGCGGTCCCCCGGAGCCGGCCGAGAGACCGACGCTCGCCGATGGGGCCCAGCGGGCAGGCTCGGCGTCGGCCTCGGAGCCGTCGCCTCGGCAGACGCCTCCCCCCGGGTCCGGTCCATCGGGGCGGAGCGCGAAGAGCGCTCGAGCGGTCTCGGCGCGCATCCCCATCGATGGGCGGGAGCGGGGGCCAGTCGAGCGGCAGACCGGTCCGGCTCGCCCCCGAACGACGCCGGACCGCGAACCTGCTCCGCCGCCGGACGAGGGCCCGCCGCCCGACCTCGAGGCGAGCTCGGCTCCAGAACAGGCGCCGTCGGAGCCGAAGACCGCGCTGCTGCGGATCCGCATCGGCCAGAGCTACGCCCACATCCGGCTCGACGGGAAGACCCGAGTTCGGGACGGCTACCAGGGCGAGCTGCGGCTCGACCCCGGGGTTCACCAAGTGGAGGTCGTGAAGCCGGGCCTCGGCCGATTCGCGCCCCGAGCGGTGGAGGTCACCCCCGAAGGCGAGCTGTTCGAGCAATTGCCCGGCGGGCAGCGACGGGCGCTGGTGGACGGCGTCCTCGATTTTCGGGTCCCGCTGAGCACCGAGGAGGCGGCGCGCACGCCCGGGTGGGCCCCCGGCTGACGCTTGAACGGCATCCCCGCGCTCGGCATGCTCCTCGTCGTGCTCCGTTCGGGGTGGGCGTTCCTCGTCGCCGCAACGCTCGCTGGCGCCGAAGCCCGAGCCGAGACCCCCGAGCAGGCGCTCGCCGTGGCCCGGGCGGCGTTCGAGTACCGGGACTTCGAGCAGGTCCTGACCGCGCTCGACCGCTGGGTCCACCCCCCGAGAATCACCGACAGGGTCCGCATGACCGAAGCGCGGGTCCTGCTCGGAGTGGCCCACCACGTGCTCGGCGACGAGCAAAAGGCCCGCGAGCAGTTCGGGCTCGTGCTGCTGCTCGACCCCAGCCACCAGCTCGACCGGTTCGCCATCCCGCCCCAGGTCGTCGCCACGTTCGAAGAGGTGCGGGAGGCCATGGCGGACGTGCTCGCCGCCCGGGAACCGGAGGAGCGGCCTCGCCTGCCCCTGTCGGTCGCGTTCCTCCCCCTCGGCGCGCCGCAGTTCTCGGTCGACGCGCCGGGTGTCGGGCTCTTCCTAGGCGCGATGCAGGTCGTGGGGCTCGCCCTCAACATCGGCGCCCACGCCCGGGCCGACAGCTTTCCCCGGACCAACCCCCCGGCCGAAAAAGAGGTCTGGGATGCCCTTCAGTACACCGGGCTCGCCGTCTTGGTGCTCGCCTACGGAGCGAGCATCGCCCACGGTCTCGTCGCCATCGACCGAGACCCCTGACCGAACCGGCGTGTCCTTTGGTATGGGCCGAGCAGATGGCCGCGCTGCTGATCGAAGCTCCTGGGCGATCCTCTCGGATCGTTCGGCTGTTTCGCCCCCTGACGACGATCGGCAAGAGCCCCGACTGCGACGTCTCCATCGAGGACGCCGGGCTCGAGGCGACCCACGCCGAGATCAGGCGGGACGGCGAGGACTTCGTCATCGTGGGAATGCTCCGGGACATGGTCGTCAATGGGCGCCGGGAGAAGCAGACGATCCTGACCGACCGAGCCTCGATCCGCATCGGCGAGCTGAGCATGAGCTTCTTCGTGGACGAGGCGTCGGTGCCCCGGGCCGAGCCGGAGAAGAGCCGGAGGCAGCCCTCCGACGAGGCGGTGCACGCCTACCGCCGGCTGTTCCGGTTCTCGACCGAGCTGCTCGCCGACGCCCCCACGGAGCGGCTCGCCCTCACCCTGCTCGACGGCCTCATCGAGCTGACCGGAGCCGAGAAGGGCTTTCTCGTCCTGCTCGAGGAGGGTCAGCCCCAGGTCGCCGCCGCCCGGCACATCGACCCGGAGAAGCTCGGCGACCCGAAAACCCAGCTGTCGGACAGCATTCTCGCTCGGGTGCTCAGCACCCGTGAGCCGCTGGTCGTGGACGACGCCCAGAGGAGCACCGAGTGGAGCGCGTCGGAGTCGGTCGTGCAGCTTCGCCTGCACAGCGTGCTGTGCGTGCCCCTGCTCGACCGGGGCGAGGTCATCGGCCTCCTGTACGTCGGCAACGACAAGCTCACCCACGTCTTCGACGAGTCCTCGCTCGAGGTCGCCACCGTCTTCTCCGCCCAGGCCAGCCTCCTGCTCAGCCAGCGGCGCCGCTACGAAGAGCTGGGCAAGAAGACCGAGGCCCTCGAGAGCGAGCTCGAGGCCCTGCGCTTCGGGAGCATCATCGGGGCCTGCGACTCCATGCAGGACGTCTTTCGAAAAGTCCGAAAGGTGGCGAGCTCGGACGTCTCGGTCATCGTCTACGGCGAGACCGGCACCGGCAAGGAGCTCGTCGCGAGGGAGGTCCACCGCCTCTCCCCCCGGGCAAAGGGCCCGTTCGTCGTCATCAACTGCGGCGCGATCCCGGAGGCGCTGCTCGAGTCGGAGCTGTTCGGCCACGTTCGGGGCGCGTTCACCGGCGCGGTCAGCGACAAGCGGGGGCGGTTTCAGCTCGCCGACAGAGGGACGCTGTTTCTCGACGAGATCGGCGAGATGCCGCTCGCGCTGCAAGTGAAGCTGCTTCGCGCTCTGCAGGAGCGGGTGGTGACCCCCGTCGGCGGCACCAGGGACGATTCGGTCGACATCCGGGTCGTCGCCGCCACCCACCGCAGCCTCGAGCACGAGATCAAGGCCGGCCGGTTCAGGGAAGACCTGTTCTACCGCCTCCACGTCGTGAACCTCGCCCTTCCTCCGCTGCGAGACCGGGGCGACGACCTCGAGATCCTCTCCCGGTACTTTCTCGCCCAGGAGACGAAGGCCCAGGGCCGCCGGCTGCGGGGGTTCTCGAAGCCCTGCCTCGAGGCGATGCGCAAATACCGCTGGCCGGGCAACATCCGGGAGCTGCAGAACCGGGTGAAGAAAGCGGTGGTGCTCGCCGACGGCCCGCTCATCGGGCCCGACGACATCGACCTGCGCGACGAAGACCTCGAGGAGGTGCTCACTCTGTCCGAAGCGAAGGAGAGGTTTCAGCGCCGCTACATCCAGCTCGTGCTCGAGCGCAACGGCGGCAACCGCACCCGCGCCGCCCGCGAGCTGGGGGTGGATCCCCGCACCGTGTTCCGCCACCTCGAGCGCATCACCGAGCCGGGAGAAGACGGAAACTCAGGCCCCGAGGACGGCCAGGTCCCGTGACGGCGCCGCCCCGGTTCTGGACGCCCATGCACGACCCGGATCCACCCAAAAGCACCGAATATGCTGAGGTTCGCCGGGAGCCGGTGGCGCTGGCACGATCTGCGCTTATCTTGTTCCTCGGTCCCATGGTCTCGCTCGCGTCCTGCCTGCTGCCCGCCGACGGCCAGCCCGGTCCCGACCTCCCCCTGCCGCCGGAGGTGGACCTGCAATCGCTCTTCCCCGAAGCCCCGCTCGTTCCGCTCGAGCCGGGGTGTCCGTCCTTCGACGTCGAAGTGAACGGGATCGTGGACCGAGACAGCCGCGACCTTCGGGTGCGGTGGGTGGTCAACAACAAGCTCGGCGGGACCCGCCTGCTCCGGGACGACCGACTGCCCCCGCTCGAGCCCGGCTCCGTGCACCGGGACCGGTGGCGGCTGAACCCGAGGGAGGACCTCATCTTCGGCGGAGCCCCCTCGCCCGACGCTTTGCCCCCGGTGCTCAGCTTCTTCGTCACCGACGCCCCCGAGTGGGCCGAGCCCCCGCCGCCGCCCGGCTCGGCTCGCCCCGACGTCGCCCTCGACCTCGGCCGCCTCGACCGGCGCGACGGGGGCGTAGGCAGCGTCGCCGAGGTCCGTTGGTTCTTCGTGTTCGGAGCGTTCGGATGCCCGTGAATCGCTGGATCTGGTTGTGCCTCGCGTTCGCCTGCGCCGACGACGACGTAATGGCTACTGCGGTCCTCTGCTCGGTGGATGCCGACTGCGGCCCGGGCGGGCGCTGCGAGGCGGGCGTGTGCGGCCCCCGCGGGACCGGCGCGCTCGCCACGTACGAGGTCGAGCTCCGGCCTCCGGTCCGCTCGTCCTTGTCGGCGGTGCTCGAGACGACCGTGTGGCTGCCGCCGACCGGTCCGCTCGAGTGGGTGCTGCCCACGCCGGTGACCCGCGAGGTCGCCGTGACCTCGGCCGCCGGCGAGCCGCTCAGCGCCGACCTCAGCTTTCGACCGGCGGGCGGCGGGCTCGACGTCGCCGCCCGGGCGACCGCGGATCGGTCGGTCTCGGTGCGCCTGCTCCCGGGCGAATACGAGGTCCGCATCAGCCCGCTCGACCCGGCGCTGCCTCCGGTGCAGGTGCGGAGCTTCGTGGTGGAGCCCGGCCCGGCGACCCTCGCGGCGCGCTTTTCGCTGCCGGCGCGGTTTCGGCAGCTCACCGGGGTCGTGCGGCCCAGGGTGAGCATGAGCGGGCGCATCGCCGGGGCCCGCATCGAGGCGGCAGGGATCGGCACCGGGCTGTCCGGAGCGTCGGTGGAGAGCGGACGCGACGGCAGCTACGCGCTGGCCCTCCCCCAGTCTACGGACGCTCGGTTCTTGGTGCGGGCGACCCTCCCGGAAACGGCGCAGCCGGCCTGGCGATACGAGCAAATCATCGAGGTCCCGCTCGGCGAGGACCGGGAGCGGGTCATCGAGCTCGACGTCCCGAGCGAAGCGGTCCGCGGCTTCGTCGACCTCGACCTCATCGGGCTCGGGCCGGACGGGCCGGAGGCGGTCGCCGAAGCGAAGGTCACGCTCACCGCCAGCGTCGGCACCCGCCTGCACGAGGTCAGCGGCCGGACCGACGCCGCCGGCCGGGCGGCGAGGCTCCCCGTCCTTAAGGGCGAGTACCGGGTGCAGGTCGAGCCCCCGATCTTCTCCCCGTTTTCCCGTTTCGACGGCCCCCTCGACCTGAGGACCGCCGGCAACCACGTCACCGTGCCCGCCCAGCTCACCCTGTCCCCTCGGGTGCAGGTCACCGGCCGGGTCACGGATGAAGACGGCCAGCCGGTCGCCTTCGCCGCGGTGACGGCGGACGCGATCCGCGACGGCGGCCGCAGCCCCGAAGTGGAGACCGAAGGGGACGGCCGCTTTGTTCTGCAGCTCGGCCCCGGACGCTATCTCTTGCGGGTGGAACCCCGGGACGGCCCTGGCCTCACGACGGTCCTCGAGGTGCCCGAGACCGACGCGCTCGAGCTCGAGCTGTCCCTCGGCGGAGGCCAGTGGGTCGAAGGCACCGTCGCCGCCGACGACGGCAGCCCCGTCGAAGGGGCCACCGTGCTCGTCTTCGCCCGCACCGAAGGCATTCGCCACCGCGTCGCCCACGCCACCACCGACCCCTCCGGCCGCTTCGAGCTCTGGCTCCCGAACTAACCCTTGGTCGCGTCCCCGGGGATCCGACGAGAAAACCCGCCGAAGCGCGTCGGACGGCTCCAAGCCGCCGAACTCAGCCTTTGCTCGACAAGGACGGCGACGCCATTGCCCTCGATGTCGATGAACTCGCTTCGGTGGGTTGCCCTTCGCTGAGCTGGCTATTCAGGAAGTCCCGCAGCAGTTTGGTGTTGCGGGTATTGGCCTTGAAATAGAAGTCGAACGTGTCGCCGACGACCGGCAACAGTCCGCCGACGAATTCGGCCATCATGTTGGCGACCATCTTTCCCTGCACCGCCGGGCTCGCGCCGACCTTTCGCGCCTCCGCCAGGACGTAGACCGACAGAACGAGCCCAGCGAGATCTCCGACCCCGGGGATGAGCCCGATGAGCGGGCTGACCCCGAATCGGAACCGGGTGAACGGGAGAGCGAAGTTGTTGTCGGTCCAATAGCTGAAGCGGTCGAGTCGCTTCAACGCGGCTTCGTGTCGATGGCGCTGTGAGGAGTCCATGCGAATCGTCATTCAACCAGGTGCGGCTCTCGGAAGCCATGACAAGCGCGCTTCGGACGCGCCCAACGACTCGATGCGGTCGCGGCCGCTGCACCCCGCGCCGAGAGCTGAATCTATCCCTACGAGAAAAGTCGCTGCGCGGTCGCACAACGCGAGGATCTATCGGCAGGAGGGGATCTCGGCTGCGTTCGAGGTGGGCGAGGACTGGGCCAAGGACAGCCAGATCGACGTGGCGAGCCTGCGCGACGATGGATGGACCGACCTCGAAACCCTCTACCGTGGTCACCCGAGGCGGAGATTCGGGATGCCGTCGAAATCACTTCCATGGAGGGTGCCCAACACGGCCTCGTCCGCGGCCGCCGTCGTCCCGATCGCGATGTCGGTGGCCTTCCGCCTGCGCTGCACCATTGCCCGCCGCACCGTCTACCTCGTCCTCTTCATGGGCCGACCAAAACCGCCGGTGCCCTCCATCACCGCGGGCGAAGACCGCCCTGTCCCGATGAGGGTTTCCATCGGCGCGAGCCACCGTCTCTCCGAGCGGTTGCGGACGACCGGGTGATCGCGGTACAATGTGGGCGTGTGCGGCACTTGTGGATGTTCCGACGACGCCAACGTTCGCCTGGTCGATCCGGCGACGGGCGGAGCGACCCCGATCGATCGAAGCGCGGTGATGGGCGCGGCCCACGCCGCCGCCGAACGCCATGGGCATGACCACCCCCATGTGCACGACCACCCGCATGGTCATGACCACCACCACCATGGGCATTCCCACGCGCACGACCATGACCACCACCATGGGCATGACCACTCCCACGCGCACGACCATGACCACCACCATGGGCATGAGCACTCCCACGCGCACGACCATGACCACCACCATGGGCATGAGCACTCCCACGCGCACGACCACCACCATGGGCACGACCACCACCATGGGCCTGACCACCACCACCCTCATGCGCACGGTCACGGCCATCATCACCACCGCGGGAATGGACCTCATCACCCGGCGTACGCGCCGGCCGCCAGCGGTGGGTACGGGCCCGGATCGCTGACCGCGCCGCCCTGGCCCGGAGGCTGGGTCTGGGTGCCGGCCGGGCAGCCGCCGCCGCCGGCAGCCTACGGCCCACCTGCTCCTCTCGAGCTTCAGGCGGCGCCGCAGCCCGACTTGCGCGCTTCGCCTCGGTCGCGAACCGTCGTCGATATCGAGGCGGCGGTGCTCGGCAAGAACGACCAGCTCGCGGCCGACAACCGGAGCGCGTTCGCGCTCCGCAATCTGGCCGCGCTCAACGTCATGAGCTCGCCCGGGTCGGGCAAGACCACGCTGCTCGTCCGCACCATCCAGGATCTGGGGGCCGGGATGTCGTTTTTCGTGCTCGAGGGCGACCAGGAGACCGCCATCGACGCGGAGCGGATCCGCGCCACCGGCGCCCAGGCGCTTCAGATCAACACCGGCAAGGGGTGCCACCTCGAGGCGGACATGGTTAGGCAGGGGATGGAGGCGCTCGACGCCCGCGACGGCCTGATGCTCATCGAGAACGTGGGCAACCTGGTGTGCCCGGCCCTGTTCGATCTCGGTGAAGCGGCGCGGGTGGTGCTCTTCTCCGTCACCGAGGGCGAGGACAAACCTAGGAAGTACCCGCACATGTTCCGAGCCGCGGATCTGGTCGTGCTGACGAAGATCGACCTCGCTTTGCACTGCGGCTTCGACCGGCGCCGCGCCCTCGGCGAGATCCACGAAATCGCCCCCGACGCGCAGATTCTCGAGGTCTCGGCCCGCTCCGGCGAGGGCCTCGGGGGCTGGTACGACTACCTGCGCGCTCGCATGCCGGCGTGACCCAGCGCGTCGAGCGTCTCGGACCGCCGCCTCTCTGCTGTGCAAGCTGGGCTGACATTGACCTCCGGGCGAGGCCGGCCTATCTTTCGGCCGTGACCGTATCGATTGAAGACCGCCTCACCCGGGTCGAAGCGCAGCTCGACCGCATCGCGCAGCTCCTCGAGCAGCAGCGCGCCAGCGCCATCGGTCAAGCCACGCAGGCCGCCTCTGGAGCGCTGGTCAACATCTACGGCGAAGAGGAGATTCAGGAGCGGGTCTCCGAGTTCGTTTTGCGGCTCGGGGAGCCGGAGACCCTGGAGGCGCTCACCCGCATCGGGGTGCTGCTGCCGCAGCTGGAGTACGCGCTTCAGTTCGCGGCGGGCGGACCGGAGCTGCTCGAAGAGGGGCTCGACATGGTCCGCGAGTGGGGTCACGAGAGCGGTCACTCCCCGCACGACCTGAAGCGGCGCATGCAGGCGGTGATGGACGCGATGGAGCAGCTCAGCGAGCCGAAGACGCTCGCCGCGGTGGCGGCGCTGTCCGCGCAGCTCCCCGGGCTCGTATCCACGGTCGAGCAGCTCGCGAGCGCGGCGCAGCGCATCGATCTCGAGCCTCTCGTTCGGGTCGGCGAGGCGGCGGCGAGCCCCGAGGTGAGCAAGGCCCTGGTCCAGCTCATGAACCTGGCCCCGAACCTCGCGCCGGCGTTCTCGTCTCTGCCCATTCAGCAACGCACCCTGCAGGTCCTCCGCAGCCTCAACGAGTCCGTGGAGAACGCGGCGAAGCTCGAGCGGCGAGAGGGCTTGTTCGGCACGATGCGCGCGCTCGGCGATCCCTCGGTGCAGCGAGCGGTGGGCTTCCTCCTCAACGTCGCCGCTCAGCTCGGCGATCACCTCGAGGGCAAGCGGCAGCTCCCGCCCACCACCTGACCGCCGTCGCCGACCCGCCATCGCCAACTCGCCATCGCCAACCCGCCATCGCCAACCGGCGAGCGCCCACCCGGAGCAGGAGGCGGGCTGGGCGACGTGACCTTCGACGCGCCCTTACGCGAACGCGAAGCTGGCGACCCAGAAGAGCCCGACTGCCATCGAAGTTGCACCCGTGAGCCGCAGCGCGTTCGGGATCCAGCTCGGGCGACGCACGAGTCGGGCCGCGAGCAGCGCCACGAGGCTCATCGCGACCACCCCGGCCAGAAGATAGCCTGCCAGGTACAGCCCGGCCTCAGGGAGGCCGAACACAAGCAGGGGGCTCGCGACCACGAGGTGTCCGGCGCCGGCGAGGCCATGAACGAGGCCAAATCCGAGCGTCGAGGGGTGGTGCGCGGCGTGCGCGCCGACCGAGGGGTGGTCGCTGCGCTCCGTGGTCGGATCCGCGATGTGCACATGGGGGTGGGCGTGCCCAATCGATTCGCCGTGATCGTGCCCGTGGTGGTGCACGACGACGAGGCGAGACCGGCGCATGGCCCAGGCGCCGAGGCCGACCAAGAGCACGCCGACCAAGATCTCGGACAGCTCGGAGATCCGCTCCACGGGGGCGGCCTCGCGCAGGAGCAGGAACACCGCGCCGAGCAGCAGGACCCCGAGCCCGTGGCCAAGACCCCAAAAAATGCCCATCCGCAGCGCGGACGACGGCTTGTGGACCGCAAAGGGCAGGACCGCGGCCATGTGGTCCGGTCCTGAAACGACGTGCAGCACGCCGGCCACCAGGCCGGTCGCGAGCGCAGCGGCGAGCTCCATCATGAAACGATCTCCATCTCCTTGATGAGGAGTTCTTCGCCGCGAACGATCGACAAGCGCTCTTTTCGTTCGCAGGGGCAGCGCGCGGTGACGTGCGCGGCCTCGACCTCCTCGCCGCACCCGTGGCAGCGGCCGCGACCCTCGACCTCGTCGATCTGCAGCTGCGAGCCCTCGAGCACCGTGCCCTCGGCGCAGGCGTCGTAGCAGAAGCGAATCGCGGGCACCTCGATGCCGGACAGCCTGCCGACCTGGAGCCTCACCCGGGAGACCCTCCGGTCCCCGGCCCGCTCGGCGACGATGGCCACGATGTTCCGGGTGATCCCGAGCTCGTGCATCAGCAGATCCTCGGGAGCGGCTCGCCGACGAGCATGTCGAGGATCCGCTCGCTGCCGAACCCGGTGTCGAGCGTGACGACGCCGGGCGGGCTGGCGCGACAGCGGGCGATGAGGGCGGCGTCACGACCGAGCTCGTGGGCGCGCATCACCTCGAGCGCGCGCGAGGCCTGCGCGGCGGGGACCGCGACGGCCACCTTGCCCTCGTTGGCGAGGTGGACCGGGTCGAGCCCGAGGATCTCGCAAAAGCCGGCCACCTCGGGCCGCACCGGTAGCGCGGCGGCATCGACGACCATCCCGACCTCCGAAGACAGCGCGAGCTCGTTGAGCACCGAGGACAGGCCGCCCCTGGTCACGTCCCGCATCGCGTGCACGTCGACCTCGTCCAGGAGCGCCGCGATCAAGCCGTGGAGCGCGGCGCAGTCGCTCGGGATCGCGGTCTCGAGCTTCAGCTCGCCCCGCGCGACCAGGATCGCGGCGCCGTGATCCCCGAGCACGCCGTTGACGAGGATCACGTCGTCGCTCCGGATCCGCTGCGCGCCGACATCGATCCCCTTGGGGATGACGCCGATCCCGGACGTGTTGATGAACAGCCGGTCGGCGGCGCCCTTCGGCACGACCTTGGTGTCGCCGCTGACGATCTGCACCCCGGCGGCCCGCGCGGCCTCGCCCATGCTGCGCAGGATCCGGCGCAGCGTCTCGACCTCGAGCCCCTCCTCGATCACCAGCCCGCAGGTCAGGTACAGCGGGATGGCGCCGCCGACCGCAAGATCGTTGACGGTACCGTTGACGGCCAGCTTGCCGATGTCGGCGCCCGGGAACTCGAGCGGGGTGACCACGTAGGTGTCGGTGGTGAAGGCGAGGCGGTCGCCCCGCGCGGTGAGCGCGTCGAGCGGAAGACGGGCCTGGTCCTCGTCGACCTCGAGCCCGGGGTTCGCGAGCTCGCGCACGACGAGGTCGTCGATGAGGTCGCGCATCGCCTTGCCGCCGCCCCCGTGGGCCTGCACGACGACCGACTCCCGCAGGCGCCCCGCCCGCCGCCGGCGCTGCTCGATCCGCTGAAAGAGCGGATGTTCGCGGTACGCGTCGCTCATGCTGGCGTCTTCAAGCGCTTCAGCGTGTTGATGCGGCCGTAGTTGTAATAGGCCGCGCACGCCCCCTCGCTGGACACCATGCAGGAGCCGATCGGGGTCTCCGGGGTGCAGCTGGTGCCGAACACCTTGCAGTCCCAGGGCTTGATGGCGCCCTTCAGGACCTCCCCGCACTGGCACGCCTTCGGATCCTCGACGCGGAGCGCCGGCACCGAGAACCGCCGCTCGGCGTCGAAGCGCCGGTACGACTCGTTGAGCTGCAGGCCGCTTTGCTCGATCGACCCGAGCCCCCGCCACTCGAAGAAGGGGCGGACCTCGAAGACCTGCGCGATCGCGGACAGCGCGGCCGCGTTGCCGTCCTCGGGGACGAGCCGCCGGTATTGGTTCTGCACCTCGGTGCGGCCCTCGACGATCTGCGTGATCAGCATCTGGACCGAGTGCAGGACGTCCAGCGGCTCGAAGCCGCTCACCACGAAGGGCTTGCCGTAGCGCTCGCACACGAACCGGTAGGGGTCGGTGCCGATCACCATGGTGACGTGCCCAGGGCCGATGAAGCCGTCGAGGCTCAGGTCCGGCGCGTCGAGGATCGCCTTGATGGTGGGCACGATCGTGATGTGGTTGCTGAAGACGAAGAAGTTGTCGATCCCGTCCCGCTCCGCCTCGAGCACCGTGAGCGCCGTGGACGGGACGGTGGTCTCGAAGCCGAGCCCGAAGAACACGACCGGCCGCTGCGGCATCTGCCTGGCGATCTGCAAGGCGTCCGTCGGCGAATACACGGTTCGGATGTCACAGCCCTCCGCCTTGGCCTGAAGGAGGCTCTTGTCGCTCCCCGGCACCCGCATCGCGTCGCCGAAGGTGCAGAAGATCACGCCCGGCTGCTCGGCCAGGCTGATCGCGTCGTCCACGCGGCCCACCGGGAGCACGCAGACCGGGCAGCCAGGGCCGTGCACCAGCTCGATGGCGTCGGGGAGCATCTCCTCGAGCCCGAACTTGAAGATGGAGTGGGTGTGGCCTCCGCAGACCTCCATGATCTTGATCGGGTCGTCTGCGCTGCGCCCGGTCCGGGCCACGAGCCTCGCGATCTCGGCGATGACCTTCTGGCCGGCCTTCGGGTCTCGGAACTCGTCGACGTACTTCATGTCTCGGTCCTCCTCTCCTTGTCCTGATCGCGCAGGGACTCCTGCATGGCCCGCAGCTCGTCCTGCACTTCGCCCATCTCGTGCATGAGGGCGAGCGTGCGCTCGGCCTCCTCGGGATCGATGCGGCTCATGGCAAAACCGACGTGCACGAGCACCCACTCGCCCATCAGCGCCTCCGGTGGGTCGCCGTTGAGCACGCAGGCGAGGTTGGTGACGCGCCGAACGCCGCCGACGTCCACCACGCCGAGCTTCTTCGTCGCGTCTTCGATGGCCACGATCTGGCCGGGGATACCTAGGCACATGGTTTTTCTCCTCGCCTCGCCAGGCGTGCCGCCGCGATCGCGGCCTGGCCCAGAGCGAGGCCCCCATCGTGCGCCGGAAGGCGCGAGGGCGTAAGGGTTCGAAAGCCGGCCTGCTCGAAGCCGGCCACGGTGCGGGTGAGCAAGACCTCGTTCACGAAGCAACCGCCGGACAGGACCACGGTCCGGACGCCGCCGAGGCGCCTCGCCGCGAGCTCCGCGAGGCGGACCAGAGCCTCGGCGAGGGCGACGTGAAAGCGGGCCGCGATCCGGCCCCGGGTCTCGCCGGCGAACACGTCGCCGAGGATCGCGGCCCACATCCCCTTCGGCTCGAGGTAGGGCAGCCCCAGGTCGGGGTGGGTAGGAATCCCGATCGGGTAGCGCTCCCCGGCCAGCGCCGCCTCGAGGTCCTCGGGCGCGATGCTCGCCTCGAGCTCGATCGCGGCCTGCCCCTCGTAGTCGATGCCGTCGAAGCACAGCCCCGTGGCCGCCGCGACCGCGTCGAACAGCCGCCCACACGAAGACGACAACGGCGCCTGCAGGCCAGCGGAGAGGGCCGACCGCACCGCCGGAGTGGCCTTGGCGGCCAGGCGCTCGATGATGGCCACGTCGCCGAAGCTCAGCTCGATCTCGGCCCAGCTCGACGCCGCGAGCAGGTGAGACAGCAGGTTTCGCCACGGCTGCTTCGCGGCGAGGTCGCCCCCGAGCAGGGCCACCGGCTTGAACGTCCCGACCCGGTCGACGCGCGCGTAGTGGCCGTAGAACAGCTCTCCGCCCCAGAGCGCCCCGTCGTCGCCGAGCCCGAGGCCATCGAGGGAAAAGCCGAGCACCGAAGGCGCGTCCGCGGGGTAGCCGTGCTCGGCCATTACCGCGGCGACGTGGGCGTGGTGGTGACCGACCTCGAGCAGAGGGATGCGAGCCGAAGCGGCGAGATCTCGGGCCCACTGCGTGGCCCGGTATTCGGGGTGGCGATCCACCACGACGACCTCGGGCTCGTGCCCGTACAGCTTTCGCAACAGGTCTTGCGTACTCACGAAAGCCTCGAACGCCGCGAGGTGATCGAGGTCCCCGAGGTGAGGAGACAGGATGACCCGAGCGCCTGACGTGAGCGCGAAAGCCGACTTGAACTGCCCCCCCGCCGCGAGCAGCGCCGGCGCGGCCTCGAGCCCGGGCGGGAGGCGCTCCGCGCTCGGGGCGAGGCCACGGGCCCGGCGCAGGGTGCGGACCTGCCCGCCGGTCACGCGGACCACGGAGTCATCGACCCGGTGCGCGATCGGCCGGTCGTGGTCGAGGAACCAGTCCGCCACGGTTTGCAGGCGCTCCTGCGCTTCCTCGACCTCGGTCACGGGTGGTTCGTCGGAGAGGTTTCCGCTCGTGCAGACGATGGGGCGGTCCACCCGCCGGAGCATCAACAGGTGCAGCGGAGTACATGGGAGCATGAAGCCGACGGTGCGGTGGCCCGGAGCGACGAGCTCGGCGAGCGGTCGGGTGGGACGGGCCCGGTTGAGCGGCGGAGGGCCCGAGATCGGGGCGGCCATCGGCGGGGGTCCGAGCGGTTCATCGCGCCGGTCGAGGAGCACGATGGGGGCGGCGGGGCTCGTCAGCTGCGCCCGCTCGACGGAAGAGACGAAGGCGTACTTGTCGATGACGTCGAGGTCGCGCGCCATGAGCGCGAGCGGTTTTTCGGCTCGACGCTTCCTCGCGCGCAGCCGCGCCACCGCGTCGGGGTTCGTGGCGTCGCAGCACAGGTGGTAGCTGCCGAGGCCCTTCACGGCGACGATCTCTCCCTGAAGGAGCAGCGTCCCGACCGCGTCGACCGCATCCATCATCGTCAGGCGCTCATGGCTGAACGCTCGCCCGTCGGCTCGGCGCAGGCTGACCTGCGGGCCGCACGCGAAGCACGCCATCGACTGGGCGTGGAAGCGGCGGTCTTCGGGGTCCTCGTACTCGGCGCGGCACGCGGGGCAGAGCGGGAAGCGGGCCATGGTGGTCGCGTCGCGGTCGAAGGGGACGGCGTTCGCGATCGAGAAGCGGGGGCCGCAGTGGGTGCAGGTGGTGAACGGGTAGCGGTAGCGGCGAGCGTAGGGGTCGAGGACCTCCGCCGCGCAGTCCGCGCACATCGCCGCGTCGGCCGCGACCTCGGTGGCGACGCCCCCGCCGCCTTCGCTGTCCTCGATCCGAAAGTCGCCCTGCGGGAACTCCCCGTCGATGGGGTGCCGCTCCACTTCGTCGATCCGCGCGAGGGGGGGAAGCTCGGCGAGCAGGGCGTCGAGGAACGCGTCCCGCGCCGCGCTCTCGCCGGACAGGCCGATGACGACGCCTTCGCCGTCGTTCTTGACGTAGCCGCCGAGCCCGTGGGCCGCCGCGACGCGGGCCACCGTGGGCCGAAACCCCACGCCCTGCACCACGCCCCGGACCCGGATGCGCTCCGTTTTCACGTCTCGCGGCTCCACACGAGCACGCGGTGGTTGCCGGTGTCCGAGATCACCGCGCGATCGTGCATCACCTGCACCCCGTACGGCCAGCAGAGGCTGTCGCGCACGGGGAGGCGGTTCTTGTTGTCCCCTTTGAGCCCGAAGTGGTGCTGACCGGTGAGCCGCGTGGCGTTCATGTCCGAAGCCAAGGGGCTCGGGTAGAACAGCAGCCTCGAGTTCGCGGTGTCGGCGACGAGCAGGCCGTCGTCCGCGGCGGACAGCGCGTAGGGCATGTTCAGCGAGGCCGCCGTCGGCAGGTACACGGCCCGGTTGTGCTCGGTGCTCGTGAAGTCGCGCTGGCCGATCACGACCCGGGCAGCCGCGTTCGTCTCGTCCGGCAGGCCGTCCCACACGAGCACCCGGTTGTTCCCGGCATCGGCGACCGCGAGGCAGCCCTCGACGATGGTCAGCGCGTGCGGCCACCGCAGGGAGCAGGCGGTGGCTTCACCGCCCCCGTTGTCGCTGCGCGATTTCGCGTCCGGCTGGCCGAGGACGAAGTCCGCGGGCTGCGCGGTCCGCTCGGGGAGGCTTCGCCACACCAGGATCCGGCGGTTGCCGGCGTCGGCGACGTACAGGCGATCTTCGTGCACGAGCACCGCGAACGGCCAGTGCAGGGTGTCCGCCCGGGGGGCCGACAGGTCGCGGTTCGGGCGCTGGCCGCGCGGGTCGTCCTGGCCCAGGATCAGGTCTGCAGGCTGGCCGTCGCCGTCGGGCCGTCGCCTCCAGATGAGGACGCGATGGTTGAACGCGTCGGCGACCGCGATCCCGTCCCCGAAGCGGCAGATCCCGGTCGGGACGTACATCGTGTCGAGCCCCGGGTCGGCTCGCCGGGCGTTGGCGCCCTCGCTGTGAAAGTCAGGTTGCCCGAGCACCAAGTCGGCGGGCCGGCCGTCCTCCGTGGGGCATCGCTCGTGCACCACCACCCGGCTGTGCCCGGTGTCGGCGATGTACAGCGGGCCGTCGGGGCCGTCGAGAAAGGCGCTCCGCGGGCCGAACAGCGACGTTCGCTCCGGCTTGATGTCCGGCGCGAAGGGGTCGGTGCCGCCGAGCACGACCTCGGGGCCGCGCGCGCCCAGCGCCGGCTTCGGCTCGACGGCGGCGCTCGCGACGGGTCGGGGACTCATGGGGTGACCTGCACGAAGACGCGGCCGTCCTCGACCTTCGAAGGATAGCTGAAGAGCTGAACGGACGGCGCAGTCAGGCACTCGCCGGAGGCGAGCGCGAACTCGAACCCGTGGTAGGGGCAGGTCAAGACGCCGCCCAAGACGCGGCCCTCGTCGAGCGGCATGCCGAGGTGGGCGCAGGCGTTGCGGTAGGCCTTGGGCGTCCCCTGCTCGCCGATGGCGACGAGGACCGACGCTGCCTCGAGCTCCACGATGCGAAAGGGTTGGCCTTCGAGGTCGGCGGGGCCGGCGTCCTGCCACGGGCGCGAAAACGGGCTGCTGTCCACCCCGCCGAGCTGCACGAGGGCTGAGGTCCCGCCCACGACCTTCACCCGCTGCACGCTCGGCAAAGCCTCCTTGATCGCGGTCTCGATGCCTTGCCGCACGGTGATGTCGCTGAACGTGCAGCCGTCGCAGGAGCCCTGCAACTTGATCTGCGCTTCGATCCCGTCATCGGCGAAGGCCACGAAGGAGACGTTGCCGCCGTGCTGGGCGAGCATCGGGCGCACGGACTCGAGCGCGCCCTCGATGATCTCCTCGGGGGTCGGAGCCGGGGCCCGGAGCAAACCGTGGTACGTCAGCACGCTCCGGACCCACTCGTCTTCGACCGCGGCCGCGAGGCCCTGAAGGCCGCCCGGGGTCTCCTTGACGGTGCGAATGAGGCTCCTGAACGCGCCCGCCTGGATCTGCTCCACGGTCTGACGGATGGCTTGCACAGTGGCGCGCTGCTCGGGCGGCCACTGCTCGGTCACCGCTTCGAGGCGGTCGAGGTCCGCGGCGAGCTGCGGGAGGCTCCGGCCGACCGTCACGCCTGGATCTCCGTCGCGACGAGCTCGCGGGCGAGGTCCTGCGCGAGGCTCTGCACGACCTGGGCGCGGTCGGGCAGGCCGTGCTGCGAAAACACCGATCCTGCCTCTCGGAGCAGATCCACCGCCACGGCGGTTTTCCTCGGGTTGCCGAGTTCGGGCCGCTCGGGGTCGTCGGGGAGGTTCATGAGCGCGTTGGCCTTGTTCGCGATGGTGTTCGCATACTCCACCGGCATGTCGTAGGGAGTGCGGACCTTCAGGGCCTCGTCGTAGGCCTCGACGGCTCGGGCCAGGTTCTCGAGCGGGTGCGAGGAGCGCATCGCCTGAAGAGCGTTGCCGAGGTTGTTTTGGAGCATCGCGTACTCCACGGGGTCGTGGTCGAGGCTCACGACCTTCAGGGCCTCCTGAAAGGATTGCACCGCGAGGGCCTCGCGCATCACCTCGCGCTCGGGCGACAGCCGCATCGACAGGTAGGCGGTCGCGAGGTTGTTGTGCAGGGTCGCGAACTCCCGCGCGTAGCGCTCCTTGTCGAAGAACGAGAGCGCTCGGTGGTAGCACTTGACGGCGTGCTCGAGCGGAGCGAGGCCCGCGTTGGCGAGGGCCTGCAGTACGAGACCGAGGCTCATCTCCACCTCCGCGATCTCCTCTTCGTCCCCGTTGCCCCTCAGCAGGGGGAGGGCCTCGTCGAAGGCGGCGCGCGCCGCCTGCAGGCTCTCCACCCCCTCCGAAGGCATCCGCCGCAGGGCGCCGCCGCGTCCGGCGAGCGCGCGCGCGCGGGCGAGCGGATTGTTGGCAGCGAGGAGGAGGGCCTCGTCGTACAGGAACAGCGCGTCGAGCAGATCCTGCGGTGACTTCGGCTTCTTTTGCAGGTCGAAGGCGACCTCCACGAGGGACTCCGCCCGCTCGAGCTCGGGGCGACCCGAGCCCTGGATTTGTTCGACGGTGGCTCGGACATGCGCGCTGGGTGTCATGATCGTATCTCCGTGAGGTCGATGCAGAGCGCGCCGAGCTCGTCGTCCCAGGTCACGGGCACCTCGCCCTCGAAGGCGCCGGCGCCGTGCGCGCGCAGGAGCTCCGCTCCTGGGATCACGCGGTCTCCGCGCGCGTTCAACTGCTTGACGAGCAAGCCCCCGGCCAGCTCGTCCACCGGGATGATGCAGAGGCGCTCGGCGCGCACCATGAGCAGGGCCCCGGGGCAGCCCTCGAAGAAGCGGTCGTAGACGGCGCGGGACAGCCGCACCGAACCTCTATGCAGCTCCACCTGCGCGCCCGCGTCTCGATGGCGCTGTGCCACCCAGGACGCGATGAAGGACAGCGCGCGACGATGCAGCTCCTCGAGCGCGCCCGCCACCGGCTCGGTGAGCTCGAGACCGAGTTCGAGCGACCCCGCCTCCACGAGCCAGACCTGGACCTCGCTCGGGAAGTCCTCCCGAAAGATGCGGCGGCCGGCAGCGAGCGCGTGATCCCACCGGAAGTCGTGCAGCGAGTAGCTCGGCTCGTGGAGCTGCTCGAGCTCTTCTCCGGGCACGTCGTAGATGGTCCCCGGCTCGGCCCCGGTCCGCGCCGCGTCGACGACGAGGAGCGCAGAGGAGCCGCGGGCCTTGAACATCACGTCGATGCCGGCGGTGCCGCAGTCGAAGACCTGCACCCCGGGGAGCGGGTGTTTGTGGAAGCGGGCTTGCAGGCGCTGAGCGAGGAGGACCCCGACGCCGTCGTCGCTTCGGTTGGGATTGCCACAACCGATGACGGTCAGCATCGGGGCCCGGTCGGCCCCGTCACGCGGTGCGGAACCTGGCAAGCTGCTTACCCGTCTTCTTGTCGTAGGCGTGCACGGTGCACACCATGCAGGAGTCGAAGGAGCGGGCCACGTGCCCGACCTCGACCGGGTCTTCTTTGTTGGCGATGGGAGTGCCGATGAGCGCCTCCTCGATCGGGCCGCGATGGCCCTTCTCGTCGCGGGGGCCGACGTTCCAGGTCGTCGGGGCGATGATCTGGTAGTTGGCCAGCTTGCCGTCCTTGACCTCCACCCAATGGGCGAGGGCCCCGCGGATCGCCTCGGTGGCGCCCCACCCGCGACCGTCTCGGACCTTGGGCTTGATGTAGAACGGCTCGTCGAGCCGGAACTCACGCAGGCAGCGCTCGGCCTGGCGGTAGAGCTTGATCGTCTCGTGCATGCGCGCGACCTGGCGCAGGTGCAGGCTCGGGCCCCCGAGCGCCTTGTACATGCTGTACACGAACGGGTCGTGGTGCTGCCACGAGTGGCCGTGAGTGCCGCCGGCCACCATCTGGCGGGCGAAGGGGCCTGCCTCGCAGCGGCCGAGCTCGCGGTCGCTCACCGCGGTCGACCACGAGTAGGTACCGGCGAAGTTGGTGTCGTTCTTCGGGATCGCCTTCGTGGTCCGGTCAAAGGGGTGAAAGCTGCCGTCGCCCTCGTCGTACCAGCCGTGCGTGGTGTTCTCCAGGGTTCGGCTCTGGTCCATCGTCAGCCACTTGTCGGTTGGGCCGTCGTAGATGCCCGACTTCATGATAACCGCGTCGTTTCGACCCTCGATGGTGGGGCGCTGGTACTTGTCCTCATGGGGCAGATAGCCCCACGTGATGTAGCGGCCGAGCCCGCCGCCATACTTGTCGAGACCGTAATCGACGCCGGCCTTGTAGTAGAACGCGAGGTCCGAGTTGGCTTGCGACTCGTTCTCCTCCATCCACGCCATGAAGTCGTCGTGACTCTTGATCTCTTCGTAGCGCTCGAGGCTGCAGCCGAGCCAGCACGGCTCGAGCCAGTTGCGCCGGAAGTACTCGAGGATCGACCAGGCGCGGGTCACGTCGGTGAGGGTCGGGGCGCACATCACGCCGCCCGGCACCATGAACGAGCTGTGCGGCCACTGCCCGCCGAGCAGCGCGTAGATCTCGACCGGCTTGCCGGAAATGGTAACCCCCAGCTCGTACGAGCTGCCGGTGAACGGCGCGAAGCGCTTGACGCACTCCTCGTAGTACTTCGAGCCCTTGTACTTCTCGTTCACCATGTCGATGGCGTACAGACCGTAGAAGTATCGGGGCTGGCTCTGCAGGCTCTCGACGATCTGCCCGAGGTTGCGGGCGATGATCGCGTTTCTCGGCACCTCGGTGCCGTAGGCGGTGTCGAGAGCCCAGGACGCGCACGTGAGGTGGGAGGCACCGCAGATGCCGCAGATGCGGGGCGTCACCACGAGACCGGCTTGCGGGTCCTTGCCGCGCAGGATCATCTCGAAGCCGCGGAACATTTCGGCCTGCGTCCAAGCGTTGACGACGGTGCCGTCGTCGATTTCGACGCGGACGTCGAGGTCGCCCTCGACGCGGCCGACGGGAGAGATGTCGAGAGTTTCAGTGGTAGCGGTCATGGTCGTCGTTGCTCCTGTCGCTCGCCGGGTCCGCAGATCAGACCACGAACATGTCTTCTTTGGCCCACTGGGGCGCGTTCGCCTTGCCCGCGCCCACGATCGTCAGATAGGACCGCTTGGTCATGCCGAGCGGCACCTCGTTCGGGAGACCGAGCGTGGTGGGGGTTTGAAACACCGTCCCGGGCATCAGGTCGTGGTGCGGGAACTCGGGCTCGGTGCAGCCGATGCAGGGCATGCCCGCGCGCGTCTTCGACGACTGCCGGTTCCACAGGATCCGGTTGCACGGAGAACGGGTGAACGGCCCGCGGCAGCCGAGGTCGTAGAACAAGCACCCGTTTCGCTGGCCGAACTGGGTGGTCGAGACCTTGTAGGCGAAGTGCATGTTCCGGGTGCAGCCGGTCTGCGTG
>DAIQNR010000007.1:0-124696 GCA_036788295.1 Myxococcota bacterium | reverse complement strand
CTCGGCGCTGTGGGCGGCCCCGGCCTCGACAAGCTGCTCGGCTCCGGCTGATCCTCACGTCAGCGTGGGGCGGCTTCGAGGGCGGCCAGGGCCTCGGTGAGGGCGTCGAGCATCGCCGCTCCATCCCTCGTCCGGTGGACGCGCTCGGCCGCTCCGAGCACCCGGGCTCGGCGCTTGGGATCGAGGCGCTCGGCCGCATCGGAGATGGCGGCGGCGAGGCGGTAGGCGGCGACCGCGTCCGGCTCGGGGTCGGCTCGCAGCCGGCCCAGATCGGCGCGAAGGGCGGCGATGGTCGGGTCGACGGATCGTTTTGGGTCGCCCTCCGGCTTCGGCTTCTTCGGCTGCGGCGCCCTCTCCTTTGGCACCGACCGGACCGGACTCGGGTCCCGGTTCGCCTCGGTTGGGGTCGCCGTCTCGCCGGACGCGCGCCGCCCATCGGCGTCCGAGCCTCCGTTCGGTCGCTTGGGCGGGGCCGGCCCCTTCTTGGGGACGACAGGCTCTTTCGTTTCGGGCTTCGCCGAGGCGGCTGGCTCTTCTTCACGGGATGCGGCCTCGACCGTCGCCTCGCTTTGGTCATCGGGGGTGATGACCTCGACCGGCGCCGGCAGGCCAGGACCGAACTCGACCGCCGATGCCGTCACCAGGAGCGCGGCGGCGACGCCCCCAGCGCCGATCCATCCCCATCGCCCGGCGGACCTCGGTCGATTGACCCCGGCGGCGCGAACCGGGGCCGACGCCGGCGTCCCGCCCTCGGGCAGGCCGTACATCGTCGGCTCGAACGCCATCTCGGAAGGATCGGCGGCCCGGGTATGCTCTTGGAAGAGGGCCGGGTCGGCGAGCCGAGTGGGTACCACCGCCGGCTCGTCGGCGGCGGCTACCCGGGTAGCGGCGCCGGCATCGAGCACCGGGGCCGCTCGCTTCACCGCCTCGAGCAGGGCTCGAGCCTTCGCTTCGCCCTCCGGGGCCAGTTCGAGCAGAAAGGCCCCGAGCTGCGGAGGCTCGATGAACCCGAGCCTCACCGCGCCCGGGGTCCGGCTGGTTCGAGCGACCGCGGCGGCGAAGGCGCCGGCCAGCTCCGCCGAGAACAGGCGGGCGCTCGGGTATCGGCGCTCAGGATCCTTCTCGAGCGCCTTTGCCAGCACCGGGCCCAGCTCCCGTGGCGCGTGGGGGTTTCGCTCGGACAGCGGGGGAGCGGGTTCCCGGGCGACGCTCATCAGAATGCGAGGTCGGCCGGATGCGGTGACCAGTCGATGTCCGGTGAACATCTCGAAGAGAACCGCCCCCAAGGTATAGATGTCGCTTCGGGCGTCGACGACCTCCCCCGAGGCCTGCTCCGGCGACATATAATATGGGGTCCCCATCAGGGTCCCGACCGCGGTGCGGTGGTCGTCCACTTGGCCCTTCGCGATCCCGAAATCGATGACCTTGACCGCCCCATCGTACCCGACCATGAGGTTGCGCGGGGATAGATCGCGGTGCACGATCCCGAGGGGGTGCCCGGCTGGGTCGGTGGCTTCGTGGGCGTGAGCGAGCGCGCCGAGCACGGCCAGCATCACATGCACGGTCACCTCGAACGGAAGCGTGCCCCCTCGGGAGCGCGCCCGCTTCACCAGCTGCTCGACGGTCTGTCCAGCGATGAACTCGAGGGCGAGGCAGAAGACCCCATCCTCAACCCCGGCGTCCACGACCCGGGCGATCCCGGGATGGTCGAGGTAGCTCGCGATGTGGGCCTCCCGATGGAAGCGCCGGCTCGTCTCTTCGTGCTCGGCGAGCTGGGCATGCAGCTGCTTGAGCACGCAGACCCTGGGGTCCCCGTCGCGCCGGGCGACGTGCACCGTGGCCATGCCTCCCTCACCGAGGGGAGCGACCAGCGTGTACCGCCCGAGGCGACGGGGGTAGGGGCTCGGCGCCACCGCACCGTCTTAGCCCAGATTCCTCCCCGGCAAAACCGCAGGGAGGGGGATGGGGCCAGCCGAGCTCACTCCGACGGGGCTTCTTCGGACCCGCCGCCCTCGCTGTCCGAGGTCTCGAGCACGGCGTAGCTGACCTTCGTGTAGCCAGCGTCGGCAGCGGCGAACATCACCTTCCGGAGCACCTTGAAGTCGATGTCCTTGTGGCTGTTGATGATGAGCTCGCCCTTGAACGCCTGACCGGGGTTCATCTGCTCCTCGAGCTTTCGCAGCTCCTGGAGCTTGTCGGTCAGAGCCGGGATTCGCAGGTCCTGCTCCTCCCGGATGTCCCTCGTCCGGCCTACCCGGGCCCCTTCCACCGCGATCGACTCTTCCGAGATGTCGACCGAGGGCATCATCTCCCGCTGGATGTGCACGGACGCCCGCGGCAGGGTGATCCCCTTGGCGATCGGCAGCTCGTTCGTCGCCGAGAAGTTCATGATCAGGAACACCACCAAGATCACGAACATGTCGATGAGCGGGGTCAGGAGGAGGTCGGCGACCCCGTTCTTCTTCCCGGCTCCAGCCTTCAGCGCCTTGTGGTTCTTGAGCCAAGGCGCAAACGGGCGTTTGCCCGGCTTCTTGATCGGCATGGTTCAGGCCTCCCTCACGAGTCGATCCCTGCGACCGAGATGCCCGCGAGCTTGTTGTCGAGGCACAGGTCGAGCACGGTGATGAGATCCTGGTAGGGCACGCTGTCCTCGGAGGTCACGGTGACCTCCTCGTTGCCTGGGTTCTCGACCACCACCTGCTTGAGCACCTCGTTGAGCGCGGTGGTGTCGTACAGCTCGCCTTGCTTCTCGATCTCTTTGATCACCTGGCCGCCCTTCTTGGTCACCGTGTATCCGGTGGCCTTGATGACCACGCTCAGGTTCAGCTTCTCTTCTTCCTGCTCCGGCGGCGGCTCGTCGGAGGGGAGGTTCGGCGACTGCCGCACCTCGATCCGAGCGATCTGCGTCCACACCGCGGACATCAGGAGAAAGGAGATGAGCACCGAGAGCAGGTCGATGAACGGGACCAGGTTGAGCTGGAAGTCCACGGATTTTTTTCCGCCACCTCCAGATGGTACGGGAGTTCCGCCACCAGCCATTTCGCCTCCTTGGGTCGCTCGAGGAGCGAATCAGTCCTCGCGCCCGGCGCCCAGGGTGGTCAGGTCCAGCTTGTCCCGGTTGGTCACGATCAGGTTGAGCACCGAGACCGAAGCCTCGTTGATGTCGTCGGCCAGCTGCTGCGTCTTGCCCTGCAGGATGCCGAAGAACACGAGGCCGGGGATCGCGGTCAGCAAGCCGAACGCGGTGCAGTTCATGGCCTCCGAGATGCCCTTGGCGAGCTCGATGGCGCGGTCGGCGGCGTCGGCGCCGGCCACTGCGGAGAAGCAGGTGATGAGACCGGAGATCGTGCCGAGCAGCCCGGCGAGCATCGCGACGTTCGCGAGCATCGCGAGGTAGGCCGTGCGCTTCTCGATGCGAGGCATCTCCCGCAGCGAGGCCTCGTCCATGGCCGCCTGCACCTCGGCGTCCGACTTGTTCACCTTCACGAGTCCGGACTTGATGATGTTGGCGAGCGGGGTCGGGGTCTGGCTGCACAGGGCGAGCGCCTTGCCGACGTTTCCGTCGAGGATGTACTTGCGCATGGCCTGGACGAAGGCGTCCTTGCTGATCGACGCCCTGAAGTACAGGTACTGGATGCGCTCGATGGCGATGGCGATGATGAACACCGAGCACACCGCGATCGGGTACATGCCCCAGCCGCCTTCTTTCCACGCATGCTGAATCGTATCGAACATCGGTCTTCTCTCCTCGGGAGCGCCTCGCTCCCGCTTCGTCGAAATCAACCGGCAGAGCCGGGCACGGCCCCCGGACCAGCCGGGGGCAGGGGTGAGGTAATGGACCCGAGACTCGGCCTCCCCGCATGTCCGGGGCCGCCGCGCCTCAGGCGAGCGATGGACTGAACGGTCCGGCCTGGTGGGTACCAGAGCCGAATCGCAGATAGGATGGGGGTTGAGAGCGCACGAGCCGCTCCCTTCGACGCCCGTCGCCGAGCGCGTCCGCGTCCCGGCTCGCGTCGAGCGCGTGTCTCAGTCGAGCAGCCCATATGGCGTCCCACTCGAAGCGAGGGGCGAGCGGCGGTCGTCGGGGCGTCTGGCGCCGCCGTTCTTCCGCCGGGGTCGCGGCCACGATCGCGCCGTGGTCCCGGTCTTCGGTCTGGGGGGGGCGATGGGGGTTGGTGTCCACCCCCTCCGCCACCGTGCTTCGGCTCGGCTCGTCGAAGAGTCCGCCTTCGGTCCCGCTGGCGCCGACCGCCATCACCGCGGTCACGAACAGGGCCGAAGCGGCCAGCCTGGTCCGGCGCAAGGCGGTACGACCGCCTCGAGGACCCACGCCCCGGCCCACCAGCGGCGGTACCAAAGGCTCAACCAGACAAGACCAGACCACGGGAGAGCGACCTCTGGGGTGCGGACAACGATTCGGGACCGGGGTTCCGAAAAAACGTCGCCGTGGAGAGGGGCGATAGCACCCCGCCACGACCGAGGCCATCCCCATGGTGCCGTAGCTCGCCGGCTTGACTCTCCTTCGGGCTCGGGAGAGCACGGGGACGCAGCCCGGCCCGGTTTTCGGTCGGTGCGCCGGAGGCTTTGGAATGGACCCGCGACTCTTCGACAAACTGCTCGCGGCCGCGGTGAAGGCCGGGGCCTCCGACATCCACTTGAAGGCGGGCGCTCTGCCCACGCTTCGAGTGCACGGCGTCCTCAAGGAGATCCAGAAGCTCGAGCCGATCAGCGTGGACGGTATGGCTGGGCTCGTCGGCCACATCCTCCACCAGATCGGGTACGACACCGACCTGCGCAAACTGAAGGAGTTCGACACGTCCTACCAGGTGGAGAACGTCGGCCGCTTCCGGGTCAACATCCTCCGCCAGAAGGGCCACTTCGCCGCCGTGCTCCGGGTGATCCCGAGAAACATCCCCTCGCTCGACGATCTGGGGCTGCCCGAAGTGCTCAAGAAGCTCGCCAGGGAAGAGCGCGGGCTCGTGCTCGTCACCGGCGTCACCGGCTCGGGCAAATCCACGACGCTGGCGGCGATGGTGAACGAGATCAACCGGAGCTCGAGAAAGCACGTGGTGACGATCGAGGATCCGATCGAGTTTCTCCACGAGGACCAGCTCGCCCGGGTCACGCAGCGGGAGGTCGGGGCAGACACGGAGTCGTTTTCGCTCGCCCTCAGGGCCGCCCTCCGCCAGGACCCCGATGTCATCCTCGTGGGCGAGATGCGGGACGCGGTCACGATCGATACCGGGCTGAAGGCAGCGGAGACCGGCCACCTCGTCCTCTCCACCGTGCACACGACCGACGCCGCGAAGACGATCGGTCGCATCATCGACGTCTTCCCTCACGACGCCCAGGATGGGATGCGAATCCGGCTCGCCGAGAACCTGAAGGGCACGATCTCCCAGCGGCTCCTGCGCCGAGCCGACAACCAGGGGCGCGTCGTCGCGATGGAGATCATGATCATGACGCTCACCGCCCAAGAGCTCATCAAGGACCCGGCCCGGACCCCGGAGCTGAAGGACTACATCGAGCGCAGCCGCGACATGTATGGAACCCAATCCTTCGACCAACACATCATCGAGCTCTACCAGTCCGGAACCATCACCCTCGACGTCGCCCGCCAGGCCGCCACCAACCCCGCCGACTTCGAGCGGGCGCTGTACGTGAGCTGACATGGAGGAGGCGGTGGAGCGCGTCGCCGGCGCGGGCGCGGCGGCGGCGCTCGCGAGGTTTCGGTCCTCGGCCGGGGCCGAGAACAAGGCGGAAGGGGGGATGTACGACCCGGTCACGGAGGGGGACCGGGCCGCCGAGCAGGCGATGCGGGCGCTGATCGGGGCCGAGTTCCCGGGCCACGGCGTGCTCGGCGAAGAGTTTCCGGAGACCGTCGGCGACGGTGACTGGCGTTGGGTGCTCGACCCGATCGACGGGACCCGGGGATTCATGAGCGGCACCCCCACTTGGACGACCTTGGTGGGGCTCGAGTGGCGGGGGGACCCGCGCTACGGCGCCATCGCGCAACCGTTCACCGGTGAGATGTGGGTCGGCGGCCCGAGCGGCACCCAATACCGAAACCAAGATGGGTCCCGGCCGGCGTCGGTGTCCTCGGTGTCCTCACTTCGGGAGGCCCGAGCGGCGACGACCGACCCCCGCCCCGTTCCCGTGGGCTACATGTCCGAAGAGGAGTCCGCCGCGGTGGGGACCCTCACCGGGCTGTGCCCCGTGACCCGCTTCGGGCTCGACGCCTACGCCTACGCCTTGCTCGCGCTCGGCCACCTGGACCTCGTCGTCGAGGCCGGTCTGAAGCGGTACGACGTGTCGGCGCTCGTGCCGGTGGTTCGGGGGGCGGGCGGCTTCATCACGGCCTGGGACGGCGGCCCGCCCGAGACGAGCGGCCGGATCGTCGCCGCCGCCACGTACGCCCTTCACGCCGCGGCGCTCGATGCGCTCTCGGCCTGGGCCTAGGACGCGAAACGGGGCCGGTCGTTGTGGCTCGGGTCCCCGTCCGATAACCACCTACCATGCTCACCAAGCGGCTGCCGACCCTTCCCTCCGAAGAGCGGGCCGCCTACGCGACCTGCATCCCGTGTCCCGCACCGTGCCGGGCCGTGTGCCCGGTGGCGGAGGCGGACGGGAGGGAGACGGTGAGCCCCCGGGGGCTGATGGTGCAGGCTGGCTTGCTGGCCGACGGGCGGCTCACCGCGGAATCGGTCGGGGACCGCCCCTGGCACTGCACCGGCTGCGGCGCGTGCACCGACGCCTGCGGCTTCGACGTGGACGTGCCCCGCTGGCTCGGCGTCGCCCGGTCTCGGGTCGCCTCGGCTGGGTTCGGGCCGGCGGCCGTCGCGGAGGCGGCGGCGTGCTTCGGGGTGGCCGGAAACGCGCTCGGGCTGAGCCTGCTCCCTGCGCTCGAAGAGGTGCTCGCCGGGGCCGAGACCAGGGTGAGCCGGGTGGCCGTGGACGTGTATTTCCCCGGCTGCGCGACCCTGCACGCCCGGCCCGGCGCGGCGAGCGCCGCGATGCGGGCGTCCCGACTGCTCGAGGTCGCCGACCTGCGCGCCACCGAAGCCTCGGCCCTGTGCTGCGGGGCGCCGCTGCTCGAAGCGGGCGACGTCGAGGGTTTCGTGGCCCACGCCGCCCGGCTCTCCCGGGTGTTCGCCGCCTTGGGGCGACTCGTGGTTCACGACTCGGCGTGCGCTCGAACCTTCAGGGCGGAATATGCCCGCTACGGGATCCTCCTCGCGCCGCAGATCGTGGATCTCGCCACTCTGTGGGCCGCTGCACCCAACCTCGAGCCAAGGCGTCCGGGGCTTCGGTACGCCGTGCTCGCAGCGTGCGGCGAGCCTCCGGTGGGGTTGCTGGACCAGCTTCTGCCTGGCCGTTGGCGCGCGCTCGGTCCCGATTGCTGCGGAGCGGGCGGGCTCATGCCAATCGGCGCGCCAGCGGTGGCGCGGGACCTCGCCGAGGCCCGGGTCGCCGAGTGGACCGCGACCGGGACGGACGCCTTGCTCGCCCTTTCACCACGGTGCGCGGCTCACCTGGCCGCCACCCATCCCGACCTCCCGGTGCTCGAATTGGCCGAACTCATTTGCCCATGAAAACCCTGATCATCGTCAACCCCGAGAGCGGCGGCGGCAGCACCGGGCGGCGCTTCACCCGCCTGCGTCCGGCGCTCGTTCGCGCGGTCGGAAGCGCAGAGGAGGTGTTCACCGCCCATCCCGGCCACGCGACCGAGCTCGCTCGCCGGGCGGTGCTCGCCGGGGTGGAGCGGCTCATCGTCATCGGGGGCGACGGAACGCTCAACGAGGTGGCGTGCGGGCTGTTCCCGGCCGACCCCGAGCTCGGGATCGGAGCGGAGCCTATCCGTCCCGGGATCGTCCTTGCCCCGGTGCGCCGGGGCACGGGAGGCGACCTCGCTCGACTGCTCGGGCTCCCCGGTCGAGGTCCCGGCCTGTTTTCCCACCTGGCCTCGGGCCGGGTGGGGCCGCTCGACCTCGGTCTGTGCACCTTCGTCGGTCCGGACGGGCAGCGGCGCCGCCGGGCCTTCGTCAACGTGGCGAGCTTTGGCCTCACCGGACTCGTGGACGAGAAGGTGAACGCCTCGGGCAAGCGCTTTGGGTCCCTCTCTTTCGTGGGTAGCATCGTGTCGGCGCTGTTCGAGTACCGGAGGGTCCCGGTTCGGGTCGTCGTCGACGGAGAGTCGTTTCACGACGGCCCGCTGCTGCTCGGGGCGGTCGGCAACGGAGCGTACTTCGGGGGCGGGGTGCGCATCGCTCCCGACGCCCGGCTCGACGACGGGCGGCTCGAGGTCGTGCTCCTGCTCGAAGCGGGACCGCGCGAGGTGGGGCGGGCTCTCGACGTGTATTCCGGACGGCACGTGCGGTGGCAGAGCGCCCGGGTGACCGGCGGGCGGGTCATCGAAGCCGACGCCGATCTGCCGTGCCTGCTCGACCTCGATGGAGAGCAGCCGGGCCGCCTCTCCGCTCGCTTCGAGGTCCTCCCTGGGGCGGCCCAGATCATGAGCCCGTGACATCGAAGCGCGAACGTCGGAGCGGCGGGGGAGCGACGGCCCTGCTACGCTCTCGACGTCCGTGGATGCCCCCGACGCCGCATCGGTCCTCGACCCGAGACGCCGGGCTCACCTCGACAGCCGGCTCCAGGACTTGGGGCTCGACCTCGATGCCCTCGACCCCGCGGTTCGCGCCCGTCTGCTGCAGCGGGCCCGAAGGCCCGACTCCCGCCTCGTCGTCGGGCGCTACCTGGTGCTCGGAGAGCTGGGCCGAGGAGGGATGGGGGTCGTCTACGAGGCCTACGATCCCGGAATCGATCGAAGGGTGGCGATCAAGACCCTCGAGCCCGATCTCGTCCCCGAAGAGGAGCGGCAAGAGGTCGTCGAGCGGTTCCGCCGCGAGACCAAGATCGTCGGCCGGCTCGAGCACCCGGCGATCGTGACCGTCTTCGACGTCGGCCTCGAGCGCAGCCCGCTGCCCGGCGGACGACAGGAGGTGCTCCACTTCTACGTCATGGAGTTCCTCGATGGCCGCTCGCTCGCTCGGGTCCTTCGGGACGATGGCGCGCTGCCCCTTCGCAGCGCGGTCGAGGTGGCACGCTCGGTGGCCGAGGCCCTTTCGCTGTCCCACGGCGCTGGAGTCATCCACCGCGACATCAAGCCTTCGAACGTATTCTTGCGGACGAGAGGCGACGCGGTCCTCCTCGACTTCGGGATCGCGAAGAGCGGGAGCGTCGCCCTCACCAAACAGGGCCAGATTCTGGGGACCCCGAGCTACCTCGCCCCGGAGCGCCTCCGCGAGAAGGATCTGCCCATCGACGGCCGCGCCGACCTGTTCTCGCTCGGGGTGCTCTTGTTCACGATGATCACCGGGGATGCCCCGTTCTCGGGCGGCGATGTCTACGAGGTCATCGACAAGATCGCGCGCGAAGCCCACCCGCAGCTCGAAGGGGCGACCCCCGCGGCCCGGGCCCTGGGTCCGGTGGTCGACCGCCTGCTCGCGAAGCGGCCGGCCGACCGCTTCCCGGACGCGGCGTCGGTGGTGGCCGCGCTCGACGCGGTGCTGGCTTGCCTGAACGAGGAGCGTCTCCCCGAAGAACCGGTCGAGCGGTCGGTCGAAGGCGCCTCGCTGGCGCAGGCATCGGTCGAGCCGGACTTGCCCGCCGTTCGGGAGGGCGCCGCGCTCGAGCCGGTGCGGCCCCCCGCCTGGTCCGAGGAGCGGACGGTCGAACACACCCGTTCCGAAGCGGCGCTGCCCCTGTTCGGGGTGGACAACGACCACGAGACCGACTCCGAGCACGCTCCGGTCCCGGTCGCGCCCCTTCTCGAGACCCGCCCCGAGCTCGCCCTGCTCAGGCAGACCCGAGAGCTCGGCCCCCGGCTGGAGGAGGCCTCCGTATGGGGCGCCGAGGAGACGCTCGCGGACGTGGCGACCGTGGACCAGGAGGAGATGACCTTGGCCGAGGTGGGCGGGCTCGATGTGCTCGCCGAGTTCGAGGCCGCGGCCCCGCTCCTGGTCGGGGGCGCCCACCGAATCGAGGTCTCCTTGGTGGACGAGGCGGACGTGATCGTGCGTCCGGCGCCGCTCTCGGAGCTCGACGAGGATCCCACCCAGGCTGCGTCCCCGGACCGGCCGGCGCCGAACGGTTCCCCGGTTGTGGCTTCAGAGCCGCCCCTCCGGGGCGAAGGGCAGATCTCGACCGAGCAACTCGAGCGCCCCCGCCGGACCCCGCCTCGCCCCCACCGCCCCTTGGTCGCCGGGGCCGCGGTGGCCAAGCAGACGATCGGGGTGGGTCGGCCCCCCCGCGGGGTTTCGGTGCGGGTGCGGGGGGCGCGCCTCGACGCCTCCGACTCCGACCCGGCGCCGCTCGGCCGGAGGCTCGCCGTCCTCGGCGGCGCCGTGGCCATCTCGGTCGGGCTCGGGCTCCTGCTCGCTCGGTGGGGGACCGAGCGGCCAAAGCGGCCGGCGCCCGCGCCGGCGGTGGCCGCGCTGGTCGAGCGGTCCGCGCCCAGTCCCCGGTCGGGCCCGGCTCTATGGGCCGACGCCGAGGCGGCGAGGACCGCGGGGCAGCTCGAGCGGGCCGAGGCTCTCTATCGTGAGGCCGCCCGGGCAGCGATCGGGTCCGAGCTGGCGGCGCGGGCGACGCTCGGACGGGCGGACGTGCTTCGGGCGCTGGGTCGTCGGACCGAGGCGGTCGCCGCCTATCGCACGGTCGTCTCTTCCGGGCCCGACAAGGTGGCGCAGGAGGCTCGGCTCGCCCTCTCCGATCTCGGCGCAGGCAAGCCCGAGCTTCGTCTCTCCTCGCCCCCGCCTCCTCGCGCTCGCCCGGTTCGCCCCGCCCAGCGGCCCGAGCGGGCGCTCAGCCCCGATGCTGCCTGCCGCGAGATCCTGTTTCGAAACGCGCCTGACCCGGAAGCCGCGCTCGCCGCCTTCGAGTCCCTGGCGGAGGCCCACCCCGAGGCTTCGTGCGCGTTTTGGAACCTGGGCGTGAAGTACGAGAAGCTCGGCGAGCGGCGGCGGGCGGCCTCCGCGTACCGCCGCTACCTCGAGCTCGTCCCCGACAGTCCGGCCGGCGGGGCCGTTCGAGGACGGATCGAGAAGCTCGAGTCCCAGCGGTGAGCGAGCTGTCGGCTCCGGACCGGGCGCGACTGCAGGCCGCGCTCGCGATCGGGGTGTTGAGCTCGCTGCCGGCGCTGGCCGGATCGCTGCTCCCTTCGGTCCAAGAGCCGCCCTCCCCGAGCTGCGGGGTGCTCCCCATGGCCGATCCCGAGGCCGGTCCTGACCGGTGGCGGTGCCTCGGCCCCTCTGCTCCCCCGGTGGAGTCGCTGTGGCTCGGCCGCCGCATCGACCTCAACCAGGCCGACGCCTCGGCGCTGACCGTCGTCCCTGGGATCGGTCCCCGGCTCGCCGCGCGCATCATCGAAGACCGGGCCGAGCGCGGCCGCTTCGAGCGGCTCGAGCAGCTCGAGCGGGTGAAGGGGGTGGGGCCGAAGCTGCGGGCCCGGGCCGAGGCCTACCTCGAGGTTCGGCCTCTCAGTGGCCCACCCAGTGCCCGGAGAGCTCCTCGAGAAAGCGCGAAGGAGGCAAAGGAGCGCCCCGGGCGGAGGCCGGTCGGCTCAGAAACAGCCTCTCCTCCGCCCGGGTGACCGCGACGTAGAACAGGCGCCGCTCCTCGGCCTCGCCTTCCCGCTCGGCGAGCGCGGGCTGGGACGGGAACCGCCCATCGACCAGCCCCACGACGCACACGACCGGCCACTCGAGCCCCTTGGCCGAGTGCACGGTGCCCACTTGCACGCCGGCGCTGTGGTCGTCCTCCCCGGACAGCGCGAGCGCGTCGAGCGCCGCCGCCGGATGGGGCGCGTCGGCGACCGCCCGCAGATCGGACAGATCGCGCATCACCGCCTCCGGCTCCCCGGCAGCGGCGAGGTTGAAGGCGAGGGGCTCGTCGTCGAGCAGCGCTGCGAGCGCGTCGCCCGGGGGGGCTGCCTCCAGCCGAGCGAGCCGCGCCCGTAGCTCGGCCAATCCCTGACGGGCCCGGGGGCTCGCGTGGACGAGGGCGTCGGTGACCCGCTCCGCCGCCGACGCCAGCCCGTCCCGCTCGAGAGTGGGCAGCAGCCGGGATGCCGTCGCCGGTCCCACCCCGGGGACGAGGCCGAGCACCCGCCTCCACGCGAAGCTGTCTTCGGGGCGAGCGAGAAGGGCCAGGTGGGCCGCGATCACCGCGACATGGGGCCGGTCCAAGAATCGCCGCCCGGCCCGGAGGGTGTAGGGGGCGCTCGCGGCGGTCAGCGCAAGCTCGAACGGCCGGGCGTCGCGGTGACGCCGAAGGAGGATCGCTTGGTCGGACCAGGGGACGCCCGATCGATTGAGGGCGAGCAGCTCGCGGACGACCAGCGCCGCTTCGTCGTCCTCGTCTTCGCCCACGAGGAGCCGAATCGGAGGGCCGGCCGCCTTCGCCGAGCGCAGCGGCTTCGGGAACTGCATCGGGTTCAGCTCGAGGCTCGCCGTCGCGAGCGCGATCACCGCCGGTGGGCTCCGGTAGCTGGTCTGCAGCCGGTGCACCTCGGTGGGGCCCCGGAGCGGAAACTCGAGGATGTGGTCGAACCTCGCCCCCCGGAACCCGTAGATCGCTTGGGCGTCGTCGCCGACCACGAACAGGTGGGCGTAGGCGGCCAGAGACTCGGCCAGGCGGGCCTGGATGGGGGTGGTATCCTGAAACTCGTCCACCAGGACGTGGCGGAGGCCCCGCTGGGGCTGAAGCGCGTGGCTGAGCAGGTGGCGCCACAAGACGAGGAGGTCGTCGAAGTCGAGCCCGCCGTGCCGGGCCTTCGCCGCCGCGTACAGATCCAGCGCGTGCTCGAGGGCCTCGGCGTGAGCGGTGAAGGACGGCTCGACCGCCGCCAAGGTCTCGGCGAGCGGGCGCTCGTCGTTTTCGGCCCGACCAAGGGCCCGCTCCAGCCGCTCGACCGCGACCCCGGGGCGCCCCCGTGGGTCGAGACCAGCGCCCACCAGCGCTTCCTCGAGCAGGCTCCGCCGCTCGTCTCGGCCGAGGACCCGAAAACCAGGGTCGAGCCCGAGGCGGGAGCCGTGCCGACGGAGGTCGGCGAGCGCGAGGGCATGAAAGGTGCCGACCCGCAGGCCGGCGGCCGCGCTCCCGAGGAGAGACCGGGTCCGGTGCTTCAACTCTCGAGCAGCGCGCTGCGTGAACGTCGCGACCAGGATGCTCGAGGCAGGGGCGCCGGTGGACACCAGCCGGCCCACCCGGTGGACCAGGGTCCTCGTCTTGCCCGACCCCGCCCCAGCGAGCACGAGCACCCGGGGCGCCGAGGTCTCGACGGCAGCCCGCTGCTCCGGGTCGAGATCCGGCTCGGTCCCGTTCACGTCTTCTTGGGGCCGCTCTTCACCGACTCCAAGATGGTCTTGTAGATGACCCGGTAGGCCTCGCTGATCTTGGCCGGGTTCTTTTCGTTGGTGACTTGCACCATCGCGGCTGTCACTTGGGCGGCCGCCTCGATGGCCGCCTTCGTGATCTCCAATTGGGCGCTTGGCGGCGCCTGAGGCTCATCCTTTTTCGATGGCAACATGGCAGCGCCCCCGCTCGTCCACGAACGATGGCGCCGGGGCAGGGTTTGGAGAAGATGGGGATCGAACCCACGACCTCTGCATTGCGAACGCAGCGCTCTCCCAGCTGAGCTACTCCCCCGCAGAACGCCCCGGACGTAGAGCCGGGCGTACACGACCCCTCGATGCTCCGCAACCCAAAACGCCTCGGCCTGGACCTGGAGAGCCCAGACCTGGTAGGGCTGCGGCACCATGAGCGCGGGCGGAAGCAGCGCCCCGAGGGACGGCGAGACCACGCCGTCGTCTTCGGGGGAAGCGGCCGGTTCCGGGCCGGCTCGGTCCCACCGGTCCGTCACCGACCTCGAACTCGCGTTCGCCGCCAACCCGCGATCCGACGCCTACGTCGAGCTGTGCGAGGCCTATCTCGAGAAGCGCCGGTTCATGGAGGCGCTGGTCGTGTGCAAGCGGGCGGCCAGTCTCCAGCCCGAGGCGGTCGCCCCGCACCTGCTCTTGTCCCGGGTCCACGAGGCGCAGGGGCGCCTGCCCAAGGCGCGCGAGGTGCTCGAGCAGCTGAAGCGCCCCGATGATCCGGCCGTGCTGACCGCCCTGGGTCGGATCGAGCTCGCGCAGGGGGACAACCAGGGCATCGAGCGCTTGAAGCGGGCGCTCGAGCTCGATCCGGCCCAAACCGAGGCGTCGCGGCTGCTCGAGGCGAGGGGCATCCTCCACCCGCTCCCGCCGCCTCCACCCGAACCACCGCCGGTCGGCGTCGGCCCTCCGCCGGTGCCCGTCGAGGTCGCGGCGCCGTACCTGTCCGCAACACCAGGCATGCCTTGGCCTGGTGCGGGGGAATCCGGGGTGTACCGGCTGCCCCCTCAGCGCCTCGAGGGCGAGGAGGAGCTCGAGAGGATCGCGCTCGCGGTCGCTGAGGAGCGCCCCCGTCCCGGTCGCCCCGGCCCGACGCTCGCCCTGGGGGCGGCGCTGCTCATCGCCACCGCCGCGGTCGTCGGGGTGCGGCTCACGGCGAAGGCTCGGGCCGAGGCGATCGATTCGCTCTCCAAAGAGGCGGTCCAGGCGTTCGACCGCGACCTGTACGGGGCGTACCAGGTGTCCGCGTCGAAGCTCGAGGAGATCGTCGAGAAGCACGACGCGAGCCACGCTCGCACCTGGGCTCGGCTGGCTCATGTGCAGGCGATCCTGCTCACCGAGCACCTCGATCTCGGCCGCCGAGCCCGGCTCGAGCAGGCGCTCCTCGAGGCCGAGCGGCTGGCCCCCGACGACCCCCATACGATCGCGGCGAGAGGCCTTCACACCCTGGCCGGAACGGAGGCCGACGCCGCCAAGCGGGCCGCGGCGGCGCTGTTGCCCCACGCCGGAGCTTCTTCGGTGCCGACTTTCGCGGACCTCACGCTCGGGATCGCCGAACTCGAGATGGGCGACGTCGAGGCGGCCCGGAGCCGCCTGCTCCGGGTCGCGGAGGTCATGGGGAGCAACACCCGGGCTCGGATCTGGGCCGCGCGAGCGGCGGCGCGGGCCGGCCGATTCTCCGGGGCGGAGCAGGCCTTCGACGCCGTCCGCCGCTCCAACTCCCGGCACCCGGCGGCGATCGCCGGGGTCGCGCTGGTGGCGCTGGCCAGAGGCCACCTGCCGAAGGCGGAGGCGGCGCTCGCGGATTTCGACCAGCTCGAGCGGGAGGGGAGCAAAGACATCTCGCCGAAGGATCGGGCGCTCGCCACCTTCGCGAAGAGCGAGCTGCTCCGGCGGGACGGCCGAGACGCCGCCGCCGAGGCCGAGTACGAGCGCGCCGTGCAGCTCGACCCCAAGAACGCCGACCTCCCGTTTCAGCGGGGCCGCGGTCTGGTCGCCCAGGAACGGCCCAAGGACGCGGTCGCGCCGCTGAGCCGCGCGGTGGAGATGGAACCGGAGAGGTGGACGTTCCGGATCGAGCTCGCGGAGGCTTTGATGCTGTCCGAGCGCAACGAGGAGGCCAAGGAGCACATCGAGGCCGCGCTCGCGAAGGTCCCGGGTGAGCTGGAGGTGGCGCTCGCGCAGGGCCGCTACCTCCGGCGCACGAAATCCCCCTCGGCGGAGGCCTACCTGACCGAGACCCTCGCGACCCGCTTCCCCCTGGCCACGGTCGAGCTCGGGCTCGAGCTCGGCCGCTTGTTTCGAAGCCAAGGGGAGCTCGACAAGGCGGATGCAGCTCTGACCGACGCCATCACGGCCTTCGAGCCCAAGCCTCCGGCCCTGCAGGCCGAGGTCCTCGTGACCTATGGGCTGGTGTCGGCCGACGCCGGGCGCCGACCGAAGGCGCTGACCGCGTACCGGGCTGCCGCCAAGCGGGGGAGCCTCGAAGCGCTCGCCCTGCTCGCGAACGAACTGCAGAACGGGACCGCAGAGGAACGCCAGGAGGCGCTCGAGGCGGCGCAGCGCTATCTCGCCGCTGGCAAGGGGCTGAGGAGAACCGGCTTCGTGAAGAAGATCGCGATCCGGCTCGGCGGCTGACCGCGCCCCGGACGCCGGTCCGAGGGGTCCCGGTCCGAGGGGTCCCGGTCCGAGGGGTCCCGGTCCGAGGGTCCCGGTCCGAGCGCCCCGGCCACAAAGCGATCCGGTCCGAGGGGTCCGGTCAGAGCGCTCGGTCGAGCATCGCCTGGATGTTCTCGCGGGGCATGGCGCCCACCACCTGGTCCACCGCTTTGCCGTCCTTGAAGACGATCAATGTGGGGATGCTCATCACCCCATACTTCTGAGCGGTCGCTGGCGCGCCGTCCACGTCGACCTTACCGACCTTGGCCCGGCCGGCGTATGCCTCCGCGATCGCCTCCACGTGGGGCGCGATCATGCGGCAGGGCGCGCACCAGCTCGCCCAGAAGTCCACGAGCACCGGGACCTCCGCCTGGAGGACCTCGGTCTCGAAGTTGGTGTCGCCGAATTCGTGCACGTTGCTGTTTGCCATCGTCGTACCTCTCCTGGGGGAGGCGAGAACCTAGCACGAGGGGCACCGCCGCGCAGCCGCATCCGCCGATGGGAACTGGGCTTCGCCTGGACTTTTCTCGCCGTCGGCCGGAATGTGCTCGGCACCGACGCATGGCGACGCTTCACCCCAGGATGTTCATCGGGCAATCCACCCTCGAGGCCTGGCTGGACTCGGGACACGCCGACTTGCTCGACGGCGAGGTCCTGCTCAAGCGAGCGAACCGCGCCTACCGCCTCGACCCGGCAGTTCGCTTCCTCGCCACCATCTCTGGCTCGGATTCGGCCTTGCTCGGGAAGGTTCTCGGCGAGGCGAGGGTGGTCGAGCTCGGCGGCGAGATCCTCGGCGACTCGGTTCTGTTCGGTGACGCTGCGTTCCAAATCGAACCCGGCTTCATCGGGACGCTGGTGACCGAATTGTCCGAAGAGGACGAAAGCGGAAGGATCTGAATATGGCGCTGCTCTTGCTGAAGGTGTGCGCGGTCGTCTACGGGGTTGCCGCGGTGATCGGGGTCGTTCAGCTGCTCAGCCCTCGTCTCAAGGACGAACGGCTCGGGGTCATCGCGCTGGCGGTGGGCGCGCTCGGTCATTTGGTGGCCATGGGCGCGCGGGCGTCCGACCTCGGAACTTTTCCCATGGCGAACACCCACGACGCGCTGTCGCTGTTCGGGTTCGCGACGGCCGGCATCGCGCTCGCCATCGCCAGCAGCGACCGGGTCCCGCAGGTCGCCCCGTTTGCCGCCGTCCTGGTGGCGCTGGTGGTCGGGCTCGCGGTCCTGGTGGAGCCGGCCCACTCGGTGCCAGCCGGCCTGCAGTCTCCCTGGCTCCCCATCCACATCGCGCTCGCGTTCCTCGGCAACGCCGCTTTCGTCGTCGCGGGCATGGTGGCGATCGTCTACCTGTGGCAAGAGCGCCGACTGAAGCAGAAGCGGACCCGCAAGAACGTCGGGACGGGGCTGCATCGCCTCCCCGCGCTCGAGCTGCTCGACCGAATGAGCGTGCGGCTCATCGAGATCGGGTTCCCGCTGATGACGCTCGCCCTCGTCTCGGGCGCCCTGTACGGCCGCGAGGTCTGGGGCGAATACTGGAAATGGGAGCTTCGCAACGTGGTCAGCGTCATCGTCTGGGCGCTGTTCGCGGTGCTCCTCCACGTTCGGATCACGATCGGTTGGCGAGGTCGCAAGGCCGCTTTCCTCACTCTGATCGGGGTGACCGCGACCCTCGTCTCGCTCGTTGGGCTCGGATTGCTCGGCTTCGGCCACCACGGACAGGACCCCATGTCATGAAACTCGCGGTGATCGGCCTCTCCCACCACACGGCTCCGGTCTCGCTCCGGGAGCGCTTCGCTCAGAACAACGCCGAGCTCGAGCGAACCCTGAGCGAGCTGTGCCGGCTCGACGGCGTGGAGGAGGCCTGCGTGGTCTCGACCTGCAATCGGGTCGAGTACTACGTCGGAGGTTCGGCCGACCCCCGCGGGCTCGCCCAAGAGGTGCAGCTCTACCTGCAGACCACCGCCGGGCTGCCCCGCTCCGACCTCGAGCCCCACCTCTACGTTCACGAGGGAGAGCAGTGCCTTCGGCATCTGTTTCGGGTCGCGTCCTCGCTCGACTCGATGGTCCTCGGCGAACCCCAGATTTTGGGGCAGGTGAAGACCGCGTTTCAGGCGGCGGAGGCCTCGAGCCGGGTGGGCATGCGGCTCGGGCGCGCGTTCCAGAAGGCCTTTCACGTCGCCAAGCGGGTGCGGAGCGAGACCGCGGTGGCCGAAAACGCGGTGTCGATGAGCTTCGCCGCCGTCGAGCTCGGCCGGGAGATCTTCGACGACCTGTCCGGTAAGGAGGTGCTGCTGCTCGGCGCCGGCGAGATGGCGACGCTCGCGGCGAAGCACCTCATCGCCAACGGGGTCTCCCGGGTCCGAGTCGCGAGCCGGACCTGGGCCACCGCCGAGGCGCTCGCAGCCCAGATCGGCGGGCAGCCGTCCACGCTCGACGACCTGCCGCTGCTGCTGGCCAAGGTGGACATCGTCATCTGCAGCACGGCCGCCCCCGGTTACGTGGTGGACCGCTCGATGATGGCCAAAGTGGTCAGGGAGCGGCGCTATCGGCCGGTCCTGTTCGTGGACATCGCCGTCCCCCGCGACGTGGACCCGAAGGTCGCCACCCTCGACAACTGCTTCGTCTACGACGTGGACGATCTCAACCAGGTGCTCGAGGGCAACCGCGAGGCTCGGCGCAGGGAGGCGGAGTCGGCCGAGGCGATCGTGCAGGCCGAGCTCGTCGAGCACGTGCGTTGGGCGCGCTCGCAGGAGGTGGTGCCCGTCATCAAGGCGCTGCGGGAGAAGGCGACCGCGATCGCCCAGGCCGAGGTCAACCGGACGCTCTCCGCGATGAGGGAGCCGGACCGGAAGACCGAGCAGTCGGTGCGGGCGATGGGCCAAGCGATCGTGAACAAGCTGCTGCATCCGGTGCTGACCGGACTGAAATCGGCCGGAGCCGACGGTGACCCGCGCCCGCTCGCCGACGCGCTGACCGCCCTGTTCTCGCTCGAGCTCGACCGGATGCACGGCGAGAACGAGCCGGTCTCCGCGCCCGAAGCGGAGGGCGCCCAAGTGCTGCCCCTCGAGCGTCGGCAGGTCGGAGGTCCGAGGTGATCCGGGTCGCGACCCGGCGAAGCCCGCTCGCCCTGTGGCAGGCCAGGCACGTCGCCGCTCGCCTCGCCGAGGTGCGGCCCGGACTGTCGGTGGAGCTGCTCGAGCTGGTCACCCAAGGGGACAAGATCCTCGACCAGGCGCTGTCGAAGGTCGGCGGCAAGGACCTCTTCGTGAAGGAGATCGAGCACGCCCTGATCGACGGGCGCGCCCACGTCGCCGTCCACTCCCTGAAGGACGTCCCGACCGAGCTCCCGGAGGGGCTCTCCATCACCGCGTACCCGCCGAGGGAGGACCCCCGGGACGCGCTGGTCTCGCCCCACGGCGTCACCCTCGACGCCTTGCCCGAAGGGGCGCGGGTGGGGACGTGCTCGCTGCGCCGCGCAGCGCAAATTCTGAGGCGCCGCCCCGACCTGCGCATCGTGGAGATCCGGGGCAACGTGCAGACCAGGCTCGAGCGCATGCGGGCCCAGGGCATGGACGCGACGCTGCTCGCCTACGCCGGTCTCACCCGGCTCGGTCTCACCCACCTCGCGACCGAGGTGCTTGGCCCCGACCAGTGCCTGCCCGCCATCGGGCAGGGAATTTTGGCCGTCGAGACGAGGGTGGACGACGAGAGCACCGTCGCTCTCGTGAGGCATCTCGATGACCCGGCCGCCCGCCGCGCCGCGGAGGCCGAGCGGTCGTTCCTCCATCGGCTCGAAGGGGGTTGCCAGGTCCCGATCGCTGGGCACGCGACGATCCAGGGCGACACCCTGACCATGCGCGGCTTGGTCAGCACGCTCGACGGCCGTCGGGTCCACGAGGCCACCACCTCCGGTCCGCTCGCCGAAGCCGTCGCGATCGGAGTGGGGCTGGCCGAGCGGCTGCTCGATGAGGGCGCTGGCGAGGTGCTCGCCGCGCTGAAGGCCGGTTGATGGGGCCGCTCGCCGGACGGCGAGTGGTCGTGACCAGAGCACCGGAAGACGCCGGCGCGCTCGTCGCTGCGCTCGACGCCCGGGGAGCGGAGTCGGTGGTGTTCCCTACGATCGCCCGTCTGCCGCCGCCCGATCCCGACGCGGTGAAGAGGGCGTGGTCGGGCCGGGGCGGCTTCGACCGGGTCCTGTGCGGCTCGGCGGCGGCCCTCGAAGCGTTCGCGGAGCTCGAGCGGCCCGACGAACCGATCCCCGTCGCCTGCGTGGGAGACGCGACCGCCCGGGAGGTGGAGGCGCGATTCGGCGGGCGTTTTGTCGTCGCCGAGGTGGCCGAGACCCGCCGGGCCGAAGGGCTGCTGTTCGCGCTCGAGCAGAGCTTCGGGGATCTCGAGGGCCGGAAGTTCCTGTTCCCCCGGGCCCCCGAGGGGCGGCTCGTCCTTGTGGAGGCTCTCGAGGCCCGCGGCGCGGCGGTCGAGGCCGTGCTCACCTACCGGATCGGCTGCGCTCCACCCGCGCCGCCGGCGCTGGTGGCGTCGCTCGAAGGGGCCGACGCGTTCACCTTTCTGTCTGGCCAGACCCTCGCGTGCTTTCTGGACGCGGCCGGACCGTCGGCTCGGCTCTTGCTCGAGCGCGCGGTCGTGGCCGTCATCGGCCCGGTCGCCGCCGAGCGGGCGGCGACGCTCGGCGTTCGGGTCGATGTGGTGCCGGCGGTCGCCTCCGCCGACGCGCTCGCCGAGGCGCTCGCCCGATCGATGGCCCGGCCGGGCCGCTCCTGACCGGCCGGGCCGCTCCTGACCGGCCGGGCCGCTCCTGACCGGCCGTAGGGTCACGGCTCGCTTCGCCGGCGGCGCTGGGCCTCGAGCACCCGGAGCACCGGGCTGAACGGGCTCGAGACCGGCAGCTCGGGTCGCACCCCCGGTCGGCGCCCCTTCGAGCGGGCGAGGTACAGCTGCAAGAACTCCTCCTGGGCCCGCCGGATCGGATCGCCCGACGCCGGCTCACGCAGCGTGTAGTTCCCGTCCGGGCCGAGCTCGAAAGCGAAGCTGTTGTCGGCGAGCTCGACCGGGAACATCTCCGTGATCACCCGCCGGCGCAGGTCGGGGTCGAGCACCGGAAAGGCAGCCTCGATCCGCCGGTTCAGGTTCCGCGGCATCCAGTCTGCGCTCGAGAGGTACACGAGGTCCTCTCCGCCGTTTCGCCACCAAAACGCCCGGGTGTGCTCGAGGAAGCGGTCGAGGATCGATAGGACCCGGATGTTCTCGCTGACTTTGGGCACGCCGGGGCGAAGGCAGCAGATCCCTCGGACGATGAGATCAATAGGTACTCCGACCCCGCTCGCCCGATACAGGGCCTCGATGATCTCCCCGTCCACCAGAGAGTTCATCTTGGCGACGAGCCCGCACGGCCTGCCCGCTTTGGCATGTTCCATCTCTGCGTCGATTCGGTCCAGGACATGGCGACGGAGGTTGAACGGCGCGACCACCAGCTGCTTCATCCGGGGCAGCTCCGCATAACCGGTGAGGACGTTGAACAGCAGCATCGCGTCCCGGGTGATGTCCTCCCTGGCCGTGAACAGACCAAGGTCGGTGTAGAGCCGGGCGGTCGAAGGGTGATAGTTCCCCGTTCCGAGGTGCAGGTACCGGCGGAGCTTTGCGCCCTCCCGCCGGGTGACGAGCAGCATCTTCGCGTGGGTCTTCAGGCCGATGAGCCCGTAGACGACGTGCACGCCGCTCTCTTCGAGGCGTCGGGCCCACGCGATGTTGTTGGCCTCGTCGAAGCGCGCCTTCAGCTCGATGAGCGCGGTGACGTCTTTGCCTCGCTCTCCAGCCCGGGCCAGGGCCCGGACGATCGGGGAGTCTCCGCTCGTCCGGTAGAGGGTTTGCTTGATCGCGACCACCTCGGGGTCGTCGGCCGCTTGCTCGATGAAGTCCACGACGTGGCGAAACGACTCGTACGGGTGATGAAGGAGGATGTCGCGGTCCCCGATCGCGCGAAAGAGGTTTGGAGCGTAGCGGAGGGATGGGGACGGCACCGGGGATGACGGGGCATCCTTCAGGTGGGGGACTTGCATCTCTCCGTAGGCCCGCATCAGCGCGGCCGGTGACAGCGGCCCTGGGTTTCGGCCGAGATGCCGGGGCTCGAGCTTCAGCTTGGCGAGCAGAGCCGACGCGAGCTCGCCGGAGACCCCCGACGCGACCTCGAGCCGGATCGGCTCTCCCCGGTCCCTTCGCCGCAGCTCGTCTTGGATGGTGGACAGCAGGTCATCGGTGTCGTCCTCGTCGATGTCGAGGTCGGAGGCCCGGATCACCCGGAACGCGCCCGCTTCGAGGACCCGGTGGCCAGGGAAGAGGTCTGAGGCCTGGCGGGCGATGATGTCCTCGAGGGCGACGAACCGGTAGCGGGCCTCCCCTCCGGGAAGAGAGACGAACCGGGACAGCACCGACGGGACCTGCACCAGCGCGAGCAGCGGCCCATCTCGCCGCTCGATGGGACCGGGGCGCATTCGCTCGAGCCGGAGGGCGAGGTTCAGGCTGCCCGAGCGGAGCATCGGGAACGGGTGGGATGGGTCCACCGCGATCGGGGTGAGCGTGGGGTGAACCTCCCGCTCGTAGTGGCTGCGGACCCGCTCGGCGAGCTCCCCGTCGATCTCGTCCGGCCGGACGAAAACGATGCCCTCGTCGCGGAGCTTCGGGAACAGCACCTCCACGAGCACCCGGGCGATGCCGCCGGCGAGCTGCCCGGCCCGCTCCGCCGCCCGCTCGAGCAGCTCGGCGCGCTCGATGCCGTCGCGCCCGGGCTCGAAGCGCAGGGCCTTTCGCGCGTCGCGCTCGAGCCCACCGAGCCGAACCATGAAGAACTCGTCGAGGTTCGAGGCGGCGATGGCGGCGAACTTGACCCGCTCGAGCAGCGGGATGTCCGGCCGCCCCGCGAGCGAGAGAACCCGGTCGTTGAACGACAGCCACGACAGCTCCCGGTTCGAGTAGTGCTCGGGGGCAAGGAGGTCCGCGCTCACCAGCCCGTTCATAACAGAGCGGCCAGCTTGCCGGCGAGGGCGTGTTTCGCGTAGGCCCTAGCCGATGTCGCGCAGCCCGGGCCAGCTGCTCGGCGAGGGCGGGCCGTTTGCCCGGCTCGTCCCCGGGTGGGCGGCCCGGCCGAGCCAGCAGGAGATGGCGGACGCGGTCCTCGACGCGCTCGCCAGAGGCCGGCACCTCGTGGTCGAGGCGCCCACCGGCGTGGGCAAGACCTTGGGCTACCTGGTGCCCGCCGTGCTCTGCGGAAAGCGGGTCCTCGTCAGCACCCACACCAAAAACCTGCAAGACCAGCTGCTCGACAAGGACCTGCCCCGGCTCGGCGCGGCGCTCGCGGAGGTGGGATTTCAGCTCTCGCAGGCTTTGCCTCTCGCCGGTCCGGCGACGAGCGGCTCGGTTCGGTTCGCGGTCATGAAGGGCCGCTCGAACTATCTCTGCCTCGACCGGCTCCACCGCAAGGCTCGGCAACGGGCCTTGCCCATCGGGGACGACCCGCAAGCCCGATGGCTCGACGCGATCTCGGCCTGGGCCGAGACCACGGAGCGCGGCGACCGGGCGGAGCTGCCTTTTCTGCCCGAACGATCTCCTCTTTGGGATGGGCTCGATGCCCGGTCCGAGGCCTGCCACGGGACCCGCTGCCCCCGGCACGCCGAGTGCTTCGTCACGAGGATGAGGCAGGAGGGAGAAGACGCCGAGCTGGTCGTGGTCAACCACCACCTCCTGTTCTCCGACCTCGCCTTGCGGGCCCGCGGCGAAATCGCGCGGGGCCACGCCGCGTTCGGGCAGGTGCTGCCCACCGCCGACCTCCTCATCGTCGACGAGGCCCACACCCTCGAGGCGATCGCCGCCGAGCACTTCGGCGGCACGATCGGGGGAGCGCAGATCGAGCGGCTCGCTGCCGACATCGAGGCGCTGTGCGTCGAGCAAGGTACCCTGCGGGACACCGCCGGCTTGCTCACGGCCGCGGTCCGGGCCAGGGAGGCGGGCGCGGCGTGCTTTCTCGCGCTGCCGGCGGGCGAGGGGCGGGTCGCACTCGATCGGGGGAATCAACAGCTCGCCAGGCTGAGGGAGGCGGGGACGAAGGCTCGGGAGGCGCTGTCGCAGCTCAGAGAGCGCCTGCTCGCCGAAGTCCCGCTCGAGCCGGCGGCGGAGGGGCTCCACCGGCGAGCGGCGGAGGCGGAGGCGGCGCTCGGCTTCGTGCTCGGGGCCGAGGATCCCGATTTCGTGTACTGGGCCGAGCCTTCGGGCCGGGGAAAGCTCGGGGCGTCGCCGGTCGACGTGGCCCGTCTGCTCCGCCGCCACCTCTTTTCTCGGTTCGAGAGCGTCGTGCTCACGAGCGCCACCCTCTCCGCCGGGGACGGAGGCCGATACTTTCGGCGGGCGGTGGGCGTCCCGCCGGACAGCACATCGCTGTGCTTGCCGCCGGTCTTCGACTACGCCCGGCAAGCGGCCTTGCTGGTCCCAGACGACGCGCCCGAGCCTTCTTCTCGCTTCTCCGAAGACAAGGTCGCCGAGATCGCGGAGGCGGCGATCCTGGCGCTCGGCGGCGGCGCGCTGTTTCTCACCACGAGCGTCCGGAGCATGCAGGCCATGCACCGGCGGCTCTCGCCCCGGCTTCCGTTTCCTTGCCTCCTTCAAGGCGACAAGCCGAAGCGGGCGCTCATCGCGGAGATGATCGAGCGCGCCCCGGCGGTGCTGTTCGCGACGTCGAGCTTCTGGGAGGGGGTGGACATCCCCGGGGACCCGCTGCGCCTCGTTCTCGTGGATCGGCTCCCGTTCGACGTCCCCTCCGATCCGCTGGTCCGAGCCCGAGGGGAGCGGCTCGAGCGGGAGGGCAAGAGCGCCTTCGCCCACGAGCAGCTGCCGAGGGCCATTCTTCGGCTCGAGCAGGGCTTCGGGCGGCTCATCCGCTCCCAGCACGACCGGGGGGCGGTGGTGCTGCTCGACGGGCGGATCCGGACCCGGGCCTACGGGCGCCGGTTTCTGGACGCGCTCCCCCCCGCCCGCCGGCTCAGCACCGTGGACGCGCTCGAGCGGTGGTGGAAGGACGGGAGCTGACGTGGGAGCGGGCTCCGTTCTCCCGGCTCGGCGGCGCCCATCGTGGTGGATTCAGGTCTCGAGCACCGCGTACAGCTCGTCGATGTCGAGGAAGGCCGGCGCTCCGGGGAGCTCGATTCTCCCCGAGGTCTGGGTTCGCCGCTGCCAGCCTTCCTGGGTGCGAAAGTGCATCGTGACCAGCCGCTCCTCCTGATCGACGAGGATGTAAGCCTGGAGCGTTGGGATCTCACTGTACTCTCCGAGCTTCACGACGGCATCCAGATCCTTCGTGCTCGGGCTCGTGACCTCGAACAGGAGCGTCGGGTTCGTGAGGAGGCTCGACGTTCCTTCGTGGAGCGAGGGGTCCCCGCAGAAGACGCTGAGATCGGGGTAGCGGTAGCTCTTCGTGCCCGGGTCTCTCACCCGGACCTTGTTGTCGGAGGGCAGGGGCCGGCACTTTCCCCGCTGGGGACCACGGACGAGCTGGTTGCTCATCTGAGCGGTCAGCTCGACGATGAGGAACCCATGCTCGAGCGACCCGCCCGACATCATGAAGATCGCGCCGTCTATGAGCTCGTAGCGGCCGCCGGTCTCGTTCTCGAGGCGCTCGACCTCCTCGAAGGTCCAGTGGGTCGATGTCTTGGCGACGACCACGGCACGAAAACGGTACCATGGGGTCAGCTCGCCGTCGAAGAGCCGAGGGTGTTTTGCGCGGATGATCTTGGAGGCGTGGACGAGACATGCGTCTCCCCATCGGCTCCCTCATCTCAGCGCTGAGCGTCGTCGGTTCGAGCGCGTCGCGCTCACGCTCGAGCGGTGGTGGAAGGAGGGGGGCCGACGTGGTAGCGGCGCGGGGGTGGACCCCGGCTACGCCCTCATCCGGCCGCTCCTGTTCCTCTCGGACCCAGAGCGGGCCCACCGCCTGAGCCTCCGCCTCGCCGGGGCCGCCGGCAAGAGCCCCGCTTTGTGCCGCCTCATCGCCGCCCGCTACGCCCCGAGGCCCAATCCGCGGCTCGAGGTCGAGGCCTTCGGGCGCCGCTTCGCCCATCCGCTCGGGCTCGCGGCCGGGCTCGACAAGGACGGGGAGGCGATCGAAGCCTGGGCGGCGTTTGGCCTGTCCTTTCTCGAGCTCGGGACCGTGACCCCCGGCGAGGGCCAGCCCGGCAACGAGGGCCCGCGCCTCGCCCGGCTGGTGGAGCACCGGGCGGTGGTCAACCGGCTCGGCTTTCCAAACCGCGGCGCCGAGGCGCTCGCTCGCCGCATCGCCGCCCGCCGCACCCGGATCCCCATCGGCGCCAACCTCGGGAAAGCGAAGAGCACCCCCAACGACCAAGCGCTCGGCGACTACCGGAGCACCTTCGCCGCCGTCGCCGCCGTCGCCGACTACGTCGTCGTGAACGTCTCCTCTCCGAACACCCCCGGCCTTCGCGACCTGCAGTCGGTGGCCTCGCTTCGGCCGCTCCTGTCCGGCGTCCTCGACGAGAGACGCCGCCTGGCCGAGCAGGGCGAAGCGCCGCCGGTCCTGGTCAAGATCGCCCCCGACCTCGCCGACGCCGACGTGGACGCGGTCGCCGAGCTCGTGCTCGAGCTCGGCATCGACGGGGTGGTGGCGACGAACACGACCTTGCGCCACGACCTCGTGACGCCGCCGCCGCCGATCCAGGGCGGTCTCTCCGGCGCTCCGCTCGCTCCGCGGGCGCTCGAGCTGACCCGCCGGCTGTTCTCCCGGCTCGGGCCAAAGGTGCCCATCGTGGGCGTAGGGGGCATTATGGGCGCAGAAGACGCGTGGCGGCGAATTCGTGCCGGTGCAACCTTGCTCCAGACGTACACTGGCCTCATTTTCGAAGGGCCGGGATTGGTCCGGGCGGTGGTGGAGGGGCTCGACGCCCGCCTGGCCGCTTCGGGGCTGCGCTCCCTGAAGGAGGCGGTCGGAGCCGACGGCGACTGAGCGGGAGGCCCCACGGTGCAATTCAATACTCGCACCCGCGAAGTCACCCTGAAGGTGGTGTACTATGGCCCGGCGCTGTCCGGGAAGACCACCAACATCGAGGCGCTGCACCAGCTCCTCTCGCCGGAGGCGCGCGGTCGGCTGATGACGCTCGATACCCGCGGAGACCGCACCTTGTTCTTCGACCTGCTGCCGGTGCACTTCGTCACCCGCTCCGGCTACAAGGTGAAGCTCAAGCTGTTCACGGTGCCCGGCCAGGTGGTGCACGAATCGACCCGCCGGATCGTGCTGCAGAGCACCGACGCGGTCTGCTTCATCGCCGACGCCCAGCGCTCGCAGCGGGCGGCCAACAACGACGCCTTCTCCGGGCTCCGTCGAAACCTCGAGGTCAACGGGATCGATCCCGACACCGTCCCCACGGTGATCCAGTTCAACAAGCTCGACCTCCCCGACGTGCTGTCGCCCCAGGAGATCGCGGCCTATGCCGCCCAAGGGCGGGAGCCGGTGTACCGCGCGGTCGCTCTGCGCGGCGAGGGCGTGCTCGAGACCCTCGAGGGCTGCCTAGGTCGGCTCTGGAGCGCGCTCGAGGGCCAGCACGGCTTCTCTCGCATGCTCGGGGTCACGGAGTCGGAGTTCCTGGCCCAGGTCTTTGGGCCGAGCAGGAGAGGGTCGTGAGCGACAAGGGTTCGAAGCGGCTGCCGGTGCTCGGCGCCGACGAGCTGCTCGCTCCGGGTCCGGGGGGGGAAGGATTCTCACCGGCGACCACCGATCTCGACGACGGTGTCCTCAGCACCCGCCCTCCGTCTCGCTCGGTCGTGGATCAACTCCCGCCGCTCGCCGACCTGCTCGACGTGGAGTCGTTTCGGGATATCTGCGCGAGCTTCGTAGACCTCTACAAGATCGGCATCAAGATCTTCGACGCGGATGGCACCAAACTCATCGATATCCGGGTCGGAAACGGAGATTGGTGCGGGTATATCTTCTCGAATCCCACCGGGCGCGCCAAATGCACCGCCCTCGTGACCCGAATCAAGCAGTTCAGGTACCCGGAGCTCGAGGCGGGGGCGGTGGTCGAGCAACCATGCTTCTCGGGCTTGAAATATGTCGTCATGCCGGTGGCGTACGGCGGCGATCTGCTCGGTCGGGTGGTCTACGGGCCGTTTCTGCCCGCGCAGGCCGAAGGTCCAGGGGAGGAGGTCGCCCGGTTCGGCGAGGGCTTCGACCCGGACCGGCTGTGGCGCTACGGAGAGAAGATCCGTCGGGCCCCCGACGAGACGATCATCAAGATCCTCCGCAACTTTCGTGGGGTCGTGGACACGGTCACCTTCATCGCGATGAAGTCGCTGATGACCAGGCAGCTCCACGTCGAGTCGATCACCGCGAGCTACAACGACCTGGCCGAGGCCAACCGAAAGCTCCGGGGTTCGCTCGAGCGGCTCGAGGAGCTCGACAAGCTGAAGTCGAGCTTTCTGGCCATGGTCAGCCACGAGCTGAAGACCCCGCTCACGAGCGTCATCGGATACTCCGAGATGCTGATCGACGGGGTCGCCGGCGACCTCAACGACGACCAGCGCCGATACCTGCAGACCATCCGAGACAAAGGCGAGAGCCTGCTCGACCTCATCGGGTCCCTGCTCGATCTGTCTCGCATCGAGGCTGGCCACTTCGACCTGAAGCCTCGCCCGGTGGTCATGGCCCGGGTGGTGGACGAGGCGCTGAGCTCGGTCGTGCCGCAGGCGAAAAAGAAGCGTCTCAACCTGCTCACGGCGGTGGCCGACGACCTCCCGTACTTGCGGGGAGACCCCGACCGGCTGCGGCAGGTCCTCGTGAACCTGCTCGGAAACGCGGTCAAGTTCACCCCCGAGGGCGGGACCGTCGAGGTGCGGGTGGAGCGCTTTCGCGGTCCACGGAGCCAGCCCAGCCCGGAGCACCGATTTGGCCCACCCGATGAGGATTTCGTGCGGGTGGAGGTCCGGGACGACGGGCTCGGCATCCCGCCGGACAAGCTCGACCGCATCTTCGAGAGCTTCTACCAGGTGGACGGCTCGATCACCCGGGCCCACGGCGGCACCGGCCTCGGGCTCGCGATCACGAAGCGCCTGGTCGAGGCCCACGGGGGCGAGATCACGGTCCGCTCCCGCCCGGCCGACGGGAGCTGCTTCACCGTGCTGCTCCCGTGCCCTTCGGGGGCATGATGCCGGAGCCGAGACCCTTGCCGCGCTCGTCTGGGGTGGCTAGGGTCGGCCGGCCATGAACAAGGAGCCCGGACCCCACGTTCCGTTCGACGCGCCGGGGGCCCGGCGATGAGCGCGCGCTTTCGCCGGGTGCTGCTCAAGTTGTCGGGCGAGGCGCTCGGCGGGGACGGCAAGGCGGTGGACCCGGCCGTGCTCGGGCGGGTCGGCTCCGAAGTGAAGGAGGCGGTCGGCCTCGGGGTGGAGGTCGCGCTCGTCATCGGCGGGGGCAACATCTTCCGAGGAGTCTCCGCCGCCACCTTGGGCATGGACCGGGCCAACGCCGACTACATGGGCATGCTCGCCACCGCGATCAACGCGCTGGCCCTGCAGGATTCGCTCGAGAAGCTCGGGCTCGAGACCAGGGTGCAGTCCGCGATCGCCATGTCGCAGATCGCCGAGCCCTACATTCGGAGGAGGGCGGTCCGCCACCTCGAAAAGGGTAGGGTCGTCATCTTCGCGTGCGGAACGGGCAACCCCTATTTCACCACCGACACCGCCGCCTCGCTGCGAGCGATGGAAATCAACGCGGAGATCATCATCAAGGCGACGAAGGTGGACGGGGTCTACGAGCGGGACCCGATGAAGGATCCGACCGCGAGGCGCTATCGCTACGTCAGCTACCTCGACGCGTTGAACCAGGGGCTGAAGGTGATGGACGCGACCGCGATCTCGCTGTGCATGGACAACGACCTGCCCATCTTGGTGTTCGACATGCAGCAGCCCGGGCACTTGCGCCGGGTGCTCGAGGGGGGCGAGGTGGGGACGGTCGTGTCCACCCGAGCCACCCAGTTGGCAGGATGAGGAGTGGGCCGCTCGGGAGAGTGGGCCGGTTGAGCGGCCGCAGCCCCGGGGTGCTTCGTCGCGCCGCTCGGGGGCTGGCCGAAGCTTTGCGCGTCGAGGAGCAAACGCATGCAGGACGAAGTCATCCAAGAGCTCGAGGAGAGGGGCCAAGACGCCATAGAGGCCCTCCGAGGGGCCCTGACCCGGATTCGCACCGGGCGGGCGAACCTCTCCATTCTCGACGCGATCCGCGTCGAATACTACGGGGCGAAGAGCCCGCTGAACCAGGTCGCGACCTTGACCGTCGCCGACCCCCGCCTCATCACGATCAAGCCCTTCGACAAGGGCCTCACCAGTGAGATCGAGCGGGTGCTGAGGTCCACCTCCGATCTCGGGATCTCTCCGCAAAACGACGGAGAGAAGATCCTGCTCCCGATTCCGCCCCTCACCGAGGAGCGGAGAAAGGAGTTCACCAAGATCGCGAAGGCGAAGGGCGAGGACGCGAAGATCTCCATCCGCAACGCGCGCCGGGACGCCAACGAGACCGTCAAGTCCCTCGAGAAGGATGGAGACATCCCGGAGGACGACGCCAAGCGGGCTCTGGATCAGGTCCAGAAGTTGACCGATCAGTTCGTTCGAACCATCGACGAGCTGGTCGCCAAGAAGGAAAAGGAGATCATGGAAGTCTGATGGACGCCGAGCACCGGCTGTCGCCCGGGCCGCTGCCCCGGCACGTGGCCATCATCATGGATGGGAACGGTCGCTGGGCCGAGATGCGAGGCAAGCCCCGGTGGGAGGGCCACGCCTACGGGGCGAAGTCGGTTCGGGAGGTGGTGACGGCGGCCCGGGAGGTCGGGATCGAAGCGCTCACGCTCTACGCGTTCTCGGTGCAGAACTGGGGCCGTCCCTCGGAAGAGGTCGAGCGCTTGATGGCGCTGCTGCTCGACTACCTGGTCGAGGAGCAGCAGACCATGATCGACAACGGCATCCGGCTGCGCGGAATCGGACAGATCGACCGGCTCCCCGAGCACGTTCGGGGGCAGCTGTTTCGGCTCGAGAGCGCCTCCCGGGTGGGAAAGGACATGATGCTGACCCTCGCCCTCAGCTACGGCAGCCGAGAGGAGATCGTGTCCGCGTGCCAGGCGGTGGCCAGGGACGTCGCCAACGGCGCGCTCGACCCTCGGTCGATCGACGAAGCGGCGCTCGACCGCTACATGTTCACCCGCGACCTGCCTCCGCTCGACCTGCTGGTGCGCACTTCGGGGGAGATGCGGTTGTCGAACTTCCTCCTGTGGCAGGCCGCCTACGCCGAGCTCGTCGTGGTCGAGCAGCTGTGGCCGGACTTTGGCCGGCCCGAGCTGTACCGCTGCATCGAGGAGTTTCGGGCCAGGCAGCGCCGGTTTGGGCTGACCGCGGCCCAGCGGGACGGGGAGTCCTGACGTGGCCATTCGGATCGTCAGCGCGCTCGTCGCCATCTCCGTGCTCCTCCCCATCGCCTACGTGGGCGGGTGGCCGTTTTGCGCGCTCGCCCTGTTCGTGGTGGGGGTCTGCCTGCACGAGTTCTTCGGGATGACGCAGGCCGGCGACGGCCCCACCCGGATGGCCGGGGTGGTGTCGGGCGTCCTCATCGCCTTGGTCATCCTCGGCGGCGGGGCGACCGGCGAGGCTGGGCTCGGCCTGGCCGCCGGGATGGTGATCCTCCCCGCGCTGTGGTTCTTGCTTCGGACCGGGCAGATGGAGACGGCCGCGTCGCGGGCGGGGCTCGCCACGCTCGGACTGCTCTGGGTCGGCGTGCTCGGCGGGCTCACGAGCGCGCTCGTGTACCTCGAGGACGGGTTTGCGTGGCTGCTGCTCGCCGCCACCCTGGGGTTTGGCAGCGACGTGGGTGGATACTTCGCCGGGCGCTTCTTCGGACGGCACAAGCTCTACGAGAAGGTCAGCCCGAAGAAGACCTGGGAGGGCTCGCTCGGCGGGGTGGTGCTCGCCACCGCGCTCGCTTTCGGCTTTTGGCAGGTCCTTGGCCCCAGGCAGGTCGACGTTCGAGACCTCCTCATCATCGCCCCCGCTGGCGCCGCGTTCGGGCAGCTCGGCGACCTCTCCGAGAGCCTGCTCAAGCGGTCGCTCGGGGTGAAGGACTCGGGGGCGATCATGCCCGGGCACGGGGGGCTGCTCGACCGCATCGATGCCCTCCTCTTCGTCGGGCCCACGCTGTTTTTGTACGCGCGCCTCGTGCTCGGCGTCCCAGTGGCATGGCTCGGCTGAACCGCTTCGCCTTGTCGGCGGCCGAGTTTCCGCGCTACCGCACCGGTCCGAGTGACGTCGTCCGCCGGTCTTGGTTTGCCGGTCCGGTCGGGGCCGGCGGGCGCGGCGTCCAAGCTTGGAATCGCAGCGGAGGATCTTGACCATGAGCCCGTTCACCATCGCCGCCGTCATCCTGTTCATCGGGGTGCTGGTCTTCGTGCACGAGCTCGGCCACTTCGTCGTGGCGAAGTGGTTCGACATCAAGGTGACCAAGTTCTCCTTGGGGTTTGGGCCTCCGGTGCTGTCGTTCACCCGCGGCGAGACCACCTACCAAATCGCGGCCGTCCCGCTCGGCGGCTACGTTCGCATGGTGGGCGAGGTCCCGGGCGAGACCCTGCCTCCGGAGGACCGGGCCCGTTCGTTCACCGGGGCGCCGATCTACCAGCGGGCCTTGGTGGCGCTGGCTGGCCCGGCCGCGAACCTCGCCTTTCCCATCGTCTGCTTCTTCGCCTACCACCTGCTCGAGCCCGAGGTGCAGCCCCCGGTGGTGGGGGAGGTCGAGCCGGGGCAGCCCGGGGACCTCGCTGGGCTCGTGCCCGGGGACCGCATTCTCTCCGCCAACGGCGAGCGCACCTGGAGCTTTCCGCGCTTGGTGCAGGTCATCAGCGCCAAACCGGACCAGCCCATCCCCCTCGAGGTCCAGCGGGGCGACGCGAAGCTGTCGATGGAAGTCACTCCCCGCCCGGTGGTCGATGAAGACGTGTTCGGGAAGCCGCGGGCGCGGGGGATGATCTCGGTCTCGAACGTGGCCGATGGGACCCGAATCGGAATCGACCGCCCGGAGCGCTTGCCCCCGGGGTCCGGATTGAAGACCGGGGACCGGGTGGTGGCGGTGGACGGCGTCGCCGTTCACCGCGGGGAGGAGCTCGGACCCGCTCTCGCCGCGGCCGCCGGCCGGCGGGTGACGGTCGCGGTCGTTCGCCCTCAGCCGGTGGCGGCCGGCAGCCTCGTGCGGGCCGATCTTCCGGAGGCGCTCGAGCTCTCGCTCGACATACCTCCGCACGTGAACCGGATCGAAGACCTGGGGCTCGCCCTCGGCGCGTCGTTCGTCCGCAGCGTGGTGCCGAGCGCGGCCGCCGCCCGGGCGGGGTTTCGGCCCGGGGACCGGGTGCTCGAGGTCGATGGCCAGCCGGTTCGCCACTTCTGGCGGTTCTTGACCGTCGTGAAGGACGCCGGCGAGCGAGGGGTGCCGGTGCGCATCCGCCGCCACGGCGAGGAGCTGGTGCTCCATCTTGCCGCCGACCCGGTGGAGTGCGTGCACGCGGTCACGAGAAAGACGGCGGTGGTCTTCGACTCTGGCTTCGGGGCGGGCGAGCGGCCGGGTCCTTCCGTGGAGTGCGCGGACCTCGTTCGGCCCGACGCGCACTGGGGCCTCAGCGTTCCGCCGGAGCTCGAGCCAGCCCGGCTCAGCGTAGACGAGGCGCTGATGGAGAGCACCCGCCTCACCGGGCATGTCATCGGGCTGCTCGTAACCCACCTGTTCAAGATGTTCGTCACCCAGGAAGTGTCCACCGACACCGTAGGGGGGCCGATCCAGTTCATGAGCGTCGCCGCCAAGGCGGCAGAGGCCGGAGCGCTCGCCTACCTCCAGATGCTCGCGTTCATCAGCATCAACCTCGGGGTGTTCAACCTGCTGCCGGTTCCGGTGCTCGACGGGGGCCAGCTGCTCCTGTGCCTGGTGGAGGCGGTGAAGCGGCGGCCGCTGTCGGTGGCGGCTCGGGAGCGAGCAGCGATGGTGGGGCTGGTTTTGCTCGGGCTGCTCCTCCTGCTCGCCCTCAAGAACGACATCCGCTCCCTGCGTTTCTTCTGATGCATCTCGCGATCGACACCGCCACCCGTTCGGGCTCGGTGGCCGCATTCTCGGCCAACGGGACCGTGCTCGAGTTGGTCGAGCTCGGCGCCGAGTCGGGGGCGCGGCTCGCCCCGGCGGTCGGGCACCTGCTCGACCGGCACGGAGAGGTGGAGGGTTACGCGGTGGACATCGGCCCCGGGTCGTTCACGGGGCTCCGCATCGGGCTCGCCTTCTTGAAGGGGCTGAGCCGGGCGCTTCCCGGGCCGGTCGTAGCGCTCGGTTCGCTCGAGATCCTCGCCGCCGCGCTCGGTGAGGCTGAGCCCGAGCACCCGGTCCGCCTGGCCGTGCTCGGGGCGAGCGGACCGCACGTCTTCGCGGCGAGCTTCGGCCCCGGACCGTCGCTGCCGGTCGGCCTCTATCGGGCCGACGATCTCGCCGAGGCGCTGGCCCAGCTTCCCGCTGGCGTCGCCGCCGGCGAGGGGCTCGGCGCCGTGCCCGGCCTCGCTCGCCTCGGCTGGCGCCTCTGCCCGGAGATTTCGGTCCCATCGGCCCCCGTGCTCGCCCGCCTCGCCGCGCCGATCCTGGCTCGCGGGGGCGGGACTTCGGCCAAGGATCTCGAGCCGGCGTACCATCAGCCGAGCGCGGCCGAGGCCCGGCGCCTCGAGCGGGCCCCTTGAAGTCCCGAAGCGGGGACGCCGGCGAGGGTGCGGATCATTTCGTCGCGGGCCCTTGGTCGCTCTCCTTCTCCACGGGCAGCCCGGCCGCCTTCCACGCCTCGAAGCCGCCGCCGATGTGCGCGACCCGCTCGAGCCCCATGTCCTGCGCGGTCTTGGCCGCCAGCGCCGACCTCCACCCAAGGGCGCAGTGAAACACGAAGCCGATGGGCTCGGAGAAGACGGGCTTGAAGTAGGGGCCGCTCGGATCGATCCAGAACTCGAGCATGCCCCGCGGCAGATGAAGGGAGCCGGGGATGCGGCCCACCCGGGCCAGCTCCCGAACGTCCCTCACGTCGACGATCACCGCCTCCCCGGCCACCCGCCGCCGGTTGGCCTCCTCGGGGGTGAGCGTCTCGACCTCCCGCTCGGCGGCTGCGACCAGGTCGCGGGCGGTGATCTTCGGTTCGATGGCCATGGCGAGAGCATGCCAGAGAACCGCTCGGCCGGCCCATCTCGCCCGCCGGGTGGCGATCCGCCCGCTGCGCGAAAACCGCCGCGGGAAAGCCGCCGCACGAGAACCGCCCCGCGAAAACCGCACGGTGGGGAAGCGGCGACCGGTGGACGTCACGATCGGCTCGATTCGGCTCCAGGCCGGCCGAATTGTCCAAGACGTGGGCACCTCGGGGCATCGGAGGCCAGGCCAGGTGGTCGGCAGCTGCCGGCTCGGCGCCCTGATCGGCCGGGGAGGGACGTCCGAGGTGTTCGAAGCCGAGCACCTGGCCAGCGGCGCGACCGTCGCGGTCAAATGCATCGACGGTGGATGGATGAGCCACGACCAGGCCCATCGAATCACCGATGAGGCGGTGGCGCTCGGCTCCGTGCGTCACCCGGGGGTGGTTCGGCTGTTCGACGCCGGCCAGGAGCCGGGCGGGGACATCTATCTCGTGCTCGAGTGGCTCGATGGCCCGACCCTCGAGTCGGCGCTGTCTCGCCGATGCATCGGTCCGCTCGCTGCGGTTCGGGTGGCCATTCACCTCCTCGGCGCGCTCGCCGCGGTGCATCGGGCCGGGTGGGTGCACCGGGACGTCAAGCCGAGCAACGTGATGCTCTCGGCCACCCGGACCCGCCCGGACGACGGCATCGGCGCCGCGCCGGATCGCCAACGAAGCGGGTTCGGTGTTCGGCTCATCGATTTCGGGGTGGCGGCCCGCATGGGGGCGGCGGTCTCGGTCTCGGGCACGCTCGAATACATGGCCCCGGAGCAGGCGCTCGGCGGCCCGGTGGATGGCCGCTCCGATCTTTGGAGCCTGGGCGCGCTGCTCTACCGGGCGGTCGTCGGAGCTCCGCCATGGCCGGCTCGGTTTCCAGCCGAGCGGGCGCGCACCCTCGAGGAGCCGCCTCCGGATCCCCGCGATCCCCGCCCTGACTGCCCTCCAGACCTCGCGAAGGTGCTCGGGCGGGCCCTCGCGCCGGACCCGTGCCGCCGCTTCGGCTCGGCGGCGCAGCTGGCCGCGGCGCTGGGGGGCGTGGACGAGGCGCGGCTGGCCCGGCTCGGCCCCCCGGGCCGAGAGGCGGCGACGTCGGGCCTCAGCGGTGCTTCTTCTTCGTCTTTTCCCCGCAATCTGGAGCCACGCAGTCTGCATACAGCTCCATGCGGTGCTCGGTCAGGCGAAACCCATGCTCGGCCGCGATCGTCTCTTGAAGCTCTTCCAATATGGGATTGAAGAACTCCACGATCTTTCCACAGTCCCGGCAGATGATGTGGTCGTGGTGCTCGTCGTCGCCCTCGTTCGGTTCGTACCGGACTTGGCGGTCCCCGAAGCGGTGGGCCTCCGCCAGCCCGCACTCGGTCAGCAGCTTCATCGTGCGATAGACCGTCGCGAGGCTGACCTGAGGGTCCTCCTCCCGCACCCGGTCGAGCAGGTCCTCCACGGTGAGGTGCCCGCCGGCCCGAAAGAACACCTCCGCGATCAGCTCGCGCTGGCGGGTGAATTTCAGGCCGTTCGACGCCACGTAGGCCCGGAGGGTGTCGATCGCCTCTCGAGGGCTGGCTTCTGGCTCGACCACCGGGAGACGCTAGCACAGCCGGCGCCGACCTCCGAGCCCGGGCTGACCTCCCGCGAGCCGGTCTTTTCGCCTCGGTGCGCCCGTGCCACCATCCTCGCGTGTCTCGCCGCAATCCCCCGGTGGGGGCGCTCATGACCCCCCCCCGCCACGTGCTCGCGCCTTCCGCGAGCCTCACCGAGGCTCGGGAGCTGCTGCAGGACCACCAGATTCGCCACCTCCCCGTCGTGGATCGGGACCGCCTCGTCGGGGTGGTGACCTTGTCGGACCTGTACGCGGCGGAGGTGCTCCTGACCGCCGACCCCGATGCGACCATGGTCGAGGGCCTGATGGCTCGGGATCTGTACACCGTCGGGCCGGATGCGCCGCTTTCGGAGGTCGTGAGCCAGATGGCGCAGCGGCACCTGGGGTCGGCCCTCATCGTGGAGGACGGGCGGCTCGTGGGCCTGTTCACCACCACCGACGCGTGCCGGGTCCTGGCCGAGGTTCTGGTCGCCCCGTGACTGCGCAGCCGGAGCTGGGGGTCGAGGCGCAGGCGCTCGGGCGGCTGGTGCGCCGGGCGGTGGTGCAGTCGGCGCACATGATCTGGGCGGCGAACCAGCGGGAAGGACCGCCGGGCGAGCCGAAGGTCGGGGGCCACCCGGCGGCGAGCGCGAGCGCGGCGCACATCCTCGGCGCGCTCCACCTGGTCGTCCGGTCGGCAGCCGACCTCGTGGCGTCGAAGCCGCACGCCGCCCCGATGGACCACGCGCTCCACCACCTTCTCGGGGTCTTCGCCGACGGCCGCCGGTGGCTCGAGGAGGCAGAGAGCGCCGCGGTGCTCGATCGGCTCCGTCGATACCCCCGAGCGGGCGAGCTCGTGCTGCAGAGCTACCACGCCGCCTCCGACCCCGACGGCTACGCGTTTCTGCCTTCCGGATCGGTCGGGATCCCCCCGGTCGTGGCCGTGTTCCTCGCGCTCGCCGCCCGCTACGCCAAAGACCACGGGCATGACGTCCCTCCAGCCCACTTCTGGGCGCTCATCGGCGACTCCGAATTTCGAGAGGGATCGCTCGCCGAGGCGCTCCCCGAAGCGGCGGAGCGCGAGCTCGGCAACGTCACCTGGATTGTCGATTACAACCGGCAGAACCTGGATGGGCCCCGCACCCCGAACCGAGACGGGCTCGGCGGGACGGACGCGAACCGCATCCTTCGCATGGCCGAGGCCAACGGTTGGCGCACCGAGGAGCTCAGCCACGGTCCCCGGCGGAGGCTCGCGTTCGCCGGACCGGGCGGCGCGGCGCTGTCGGCGGTGCTCGAGCGGGGACTCGGCGACGCCGAGCTGCAAGCTCTCTTGCTTTCCTCCGGCGCGGCGATCCGGGAGCATCTGACCGGAATCGATCGAGCGCTCGCCCCCGCCCTCGACCGGCTCGAAGACGGGGAGGTCGAGGCCCTCGTCCGCGACCTCGGCGGGCACGATCTCGCCTCCATCGTCGGGGCGCTGCTGCGGGCGAAGCGGGACCCTCGGCGTCCGACGCTCATCCTCGCCCACACGGTGAAGGGCTGGGGGCTCCCATCGGCGGCGGAGCCGGGCAACCACTCGAGCCTCCCGAGCGACGAGCAGATGCTGGCGCTGCTTCGCGCAGAGGGACTCGATGCGGCCTCGCCCTACGCTCGCTTTGCCGAGGGGACGGCCGAAGGGCGGCTCTGCCTCAACCGAGGGCGGGCCCTGCGGGCGGGGCAGGAGGCGCGATGGTCGGCGGCGGACGCGGCCCGGTCGTCGTTCTCCGTGGCCCGGTCGGAGGCGGGCCCCCGCCCCGACGTCGGGGTCGATCTGCGCCTCGTCCCGGTGGCGTCCACCCAATACGCGTTCGGCCAGATCGCGGCGAAATGGGTTCGATACGGGGAGGGGAAGCTCGATGCCGGGGCCGAGGGCTGGGGGCCGGTCGCCGCGAGGGGCGTCACGCTCGCCCCGGACGTCGGCACCTCGACCCAGCTCGCGGCGGCGATGGATGGCCGGGTGTACGGGCCGGAGCAGCCGGATCTGGAGGCCCGGCTCGGGGTGAAGGATCGGCGGCGACCGGGACTCTCCCCCCGGCGGGCGGCGGCCCGGCACCTGAGATTCGAGATCGCGGAAGCGAACGCGGTGTCCGCGCTCGCCGCCTTCGGGACCTTCGGCGCCCACTTCGGGGTCGATCTCTTCCCGGTGATGACGGTCTACGACTTCTTCATCAAGCGCGCCCTCGACCAACTCTTCTACGCGCTCTACGTCCGAGCCCGCTTCATCCTCGTTGGAACCCCCTCCGGGGTCACGCTCGCCCCCGAAGGGGCCCAGCACAGCTGGAAGAGCGACATCGGCATGCCGAACCTCGTCATCTGGGAGCCCTTCTTCGGGATTGAGGTGGACTGGGCGCTGTCCGAGTCGTGGCGGCGGGCGGCGGTAGGCGACGACGAGGGCCGGCAGGGCGTCGTGATCCGCGCGGTGACCCGGGGGATCCGCCAAGCTCTGATGCTGGAGAACCTGCGTGCCCAGCACCGGTTTCGAGGTTGTTCGGACGACGAGATCCTCGCCTCCGTCCGCTTGGACGCGCTCGCAGGGGGCTACCGGCTGGTCTGCGGGCGGGGGCAGCCCGGCTACGAGCCCGGTGAGAACGTGGCGACGATCCTGTTCACGGGGGCGGTGGGGACCGAGGCCCTCGAGGCCGCGCGCCGGCTCCGGGAGGACGGGATCTTCCTCGATGTCGTCAACGTGACCTGCGCGGACCTCCTGCTCGGGCACCTGGGCCACGCCACTGGCTACCGGCACCTTCGGGAGGGGCTCGGCCTGAACGGCGACCTGCACCTCGTCCCAAAGGACCCGTTCGTCCCTCGGGATGGGGCCGAGCTGCTGCTCGCCGCCGGGCGCCGGGTGCCGGCGGTCGTCCTGGTGGACGGTGAGCCGGGCATCCTCGACAACGTGGGTTCGGTGCTCGGGGTGCCGGTGGAGGTGCTCGCCGTGCGGTTGCCCAGCAAGAGCGGGCAGGTGGCCGACGTCTACCGGCACCACGGGATCGACGCCGACGCGGTCGTCGCCGCGGTGGGGAGGGCGCTCACCCGGACCGCGCTCGAGGAGGTGCGGGTGTCGCCCCGGCTCGCGGCGGCTCGACCGAAGCCGGTGGGCCCCGAGGACCTGTGGCCGCCGAGACAGTGACATGAAAGTTCTCCTGCAGCGGGTCATCGAGGCCTCGGTGGAGGTGGGCGGCGCGCCGGTCGGGGCCATCGGCCCCGGGGTCTTGCTGCTCGTCGGCTTCGGTCCCTCCGACGGCGAAGCGGAGATCGAGTGGATGGCGAGCAAGTGCGCCGCGCTGCGCATCTTTCCCGACGAGCAGGGCAAGATGAACCGCTCGGTGCTCGACATCGGGGGCGAGGCGCTCGTCGTGTCGCAGTTCACGTTGTATGCCGATGTGAACAAAGGGAACCGCCCGAGCTTCGTCGGCGCCGCCCCTCCCGACCTCGCGGTGCGGTTGTACGAGCGGTTCGTCGCTCACCTCGAGGAGCTCTTCGGCCGCCCGGTGCCGACCGGGCGCTTCGGGGCGGAGATGAAAGTGCACCTCGTCAACGACGGCCCCGTGACCTTGTGGCTCGAGCGGGGCCGATGAGCCTGCCGCGCCAGCGCGCTTTTCGTTTCGAGCCCGAGCGGCTACGAGGGGGACCATGCTTTCCGAAGTTCAGCAGGCCTCGCTCGCGGTGCCCGACCTCGGGTTGCTCGGTTTGCTGCTGGTTGGGCTCGGGCTCGGGTTTGCCTCCTCGGCCGCGAGGGGCGCTCGGCTCGGGTGGTGCCTCGCGTTTGTCCTCCTGTTGGTCTTGGCCGGGGCGATGGCCCGCGGGATCGCGCTCGGCTCGCGCCCTTCGGAGGCCGGTTCGGGCGTGGCAAAGCGGGCGGAACCAGGAGACCCCGAGGATCCTCCTCCGACCGCGTGGCGGCGCCGGCTCGCGATGACCGTCGCGGCCGGGTTCGGTGCAGGCACGGTCGGGCTCTTTTGGGGTCGCTGGCTCGAAGGGGATCGGCGGCGCTCGCGAGACGACGACGGGCCCGAACCCCCCGCTGCCAAACCTTGACCGCCGGCGGGGGTCAGCGGAGGTTTCCCACCGTGGAGCCCAAGAGCCCCCAGTTCGGCGTCGTCGTCATCGGTCGCAACGAAGGCGAGCGCCTGGAGTTGTGCCTGCGCTCGCTGGCGGGGGCCGGCGCGCCGCTCGTCTACGTCGATTCGGCCTCCACCGACGGCAGCGTTCGTTTTGCCCGGTCCATGGGGGCCGAAGTCGTCGAGCTCGACCCCGCACGCCCATTCACCGCGGCCCGCGCCCGCAACGAGGGTTTCGAGAGTCTTCGCCGGCTGCACCCCGACATCCCCTACGTTCACTTCGTGGACGGGGACTGCGAGATACTCCCAGGCTGGCTCGAGCTTGCCGAGCAGACGATCTCCGAGGACAGCGGGCTCGCCGCGGTGTTCGGGCGCCGCCGCGAGCGGTTCCCGGATGCGTCCCCCTACAACCGCGCCTGCGACATCGAATGGGACACCCCGATCGGAGAGGCGATGGAGTTCGGGGGGGAGGTCATGATGCGGGCGGCCGCCCTCGAAGAAGCCGGCGGTTACGACGCCTCGATCATCGCCGCGGAGGACACCGATCTCGCCATTCGAATGCGCAAGCTCGGTTGGCGCCTCCTGCGCATCGACGCTCCGATGAGCGTGCACGACGCCGCGATCCACCGGTTCGAGCAGTGGTGGCGGCGAATGGTGCGGGGAGGTCATGGAACCGCCGAGGTCGAGGCGCTGCATGGGGATCATCCGAGCTGCCACCGTCGCGGCTGGTCGCGAAAGATCCTGTTTTGGGGGCTCGGCGTGCCAGCGGGCGGCCTGGCCTTCGCGCTGCCGACGCTCGGGCTCTCGGCGGCGGTGGCCGGGGCCGGCCTCGGCGCCCTGTTCGTCCGGGTCGAACGCGCTGCGCTGCGGTCGGGGCGGTCCCCGGAGGAGGCGCGGGCGTGGGCGTTCAACTGCGTCCTCGGCAAGGTGCCCGAGGCGATCGGCCAGGTCCGCTACTGGCAGAACCGAGCGGCCCGGCGGGGCTCGACGATCATCGAATACAAATAGCGGCCGCCCGAGTCCGAGACGGTCGATAGGTCGCGGCCGTCGGAGGTGGCGCGACGGCGGCACTTGCTCTAACGAACCGTGCGGGTGGCGACCTCTGGTCTCTCCCAGAATCGGAGGTCATGATGACGGAAACGAAAGGACAACACCGGCGGGTCGGGCTCATCGGAGCCGGCTTCATCGCCGATTGGCACGCCGAGGCGCTCGGACGGGTCGAGTCTGCGCGGGTGGTCGCGGTCTGCGATCTCGCCAAAGGCCGGGCGGAGCGGCTCGCCGCTGACGTCGGAGCCGAGCTGGTCTACGACTCGGTAGACAGGATGCTGGCCGAGGCGCGGCTCGACGTAGCCCATGTCCTCACCCCGCCGCAGCATCACGCGGGACCCATCGAGTCGTGCCTCGAAGCAGGGGTGAACGTGCTCGCCGAAAAGCCGATGTGCGTGCGTCTCGACGACGCAGAGCGGCTCACGGCGCTCGCCGAGGCCCGGGGGGTCGCGCTCGGCGTGGCCCACAACTTCCTCTACATGCCTTCCTATGTGCGGCTCCGGGACGACGTCCGCGGGGGCGCGTTTGGAGAGATCGAGCGCATCGAGATCACCTGGGCCAAGGAGCTCGGCCTCCCCGTCAACGGACCCTATGACGTGTGGATGCTCCAGGACCCGGGCCACATCGCGTGGGAGAACGGACCCCACCCGTTCTCGTTCGTCTTCGATCTCATGGGGGCACCGGAGCAGGTCCACATCGAACCCCTCGATCCGATGCGGCTGCCCACCGGCGTCACGTTCTTTCGCCGCTTCAACCTGCGGTTTCGGCGGGGCTCGACCCAGTGCGACGTCTACCTCTGTTATGTCGTCGGGGGATTTCACGAGCACGAGGTCCGGGTGCGCGGAAACCTCGGCCGGGGCCGGGTGGACCTCGAGCGCAACGTGTACGTTCGCGACCAGCACGGCGGGCTCCCCATGGACTTTGATGGGTTCGCGATGGGCCTGAGGGCAGCCGGCGGCGTCGTCTCGCAGGCCACCGGGAACCTCGGGAGTTACGTTCTCAACAAATCGAAGCTCGCCAAGGTCGGAAAGAACCCATTCGATCAGTCGATCACCGGCCTCATCCAGGACTTCTATCGAAGCCTAGGGGGCACCCTGGACCCCCGGCTGTCGCCGCGGAGGGCGGTCGAGGTCCTCGGGATCGCGGACCAGATGGCCAAAGCGGCCCAGGCGGCCGCCGGTCCCCAGCCGAGGATCGAGCCGGTCTCCCGCCGCCCGACGAAGGCGGCGAGCGCGCTCGTTTTCGGGGGCACCGGTTTCATCGGTCGAGAGCTCGTCCGACAGCTCGTCGCCAAGGGCGAGACGGTGCGGGTGGTGGGGCGGTCGGCGGCCCCTGGTCTGTGGGGCCCGATCGACGAGTCGAAGCTCGACCTCGTGAAGGACTCGATCGGATCGAAGGACGTGCTCGAGGCGGCGTTCGAAGGCGTCTCGAGCGTCTACCATCTCGCGCGTGGGGACGCGAAGACTTGGGAAGAGTGGGTAGCAAAGGACGTCGAACCGACCCGCAGGATCGCCGAGCTGTGTCTCGAACGCAAGATCCGCTTGGTCTTCACCTCGACCGTGCACTGCTACTATACGGGCAACCCGGATGAGACGATCACGAGGGATACCCCGCTCGACCCAAAGATGAACCAGCGGGTCTATTATTCCCGGGCCAAGGCACAGTGCGAGCGCCTCCTGCTCGACATGCACCGGTCGCAGAGCCTCGATGTCGTCATCACAAGGCCCGGCGTCGTGCTCGGCACCGGGGGTCCGCCGTTTCACTTCGGATTCGGATATTGGAGCTACGACCGGGTCTGCGATTTCTGGGGGCAGGGCGACAACACGGTGCCCACCGTGCTCGTCGAGGACGTGGCGGCCGGCCTCATCTTGGCGATGAAGACCCCGGGCGTCAGCGGCCAGAGCTTCAATTTCGCCGGGGATGTGTTCCTCAGCGCGCGGGAGTACGTCGAGGAGCTGCGTCGCTACTCGGGGCTCGCCGTCGTGGCCAAACCCACCCCGATCGCGCAGTACTACGCGTCGGACCTCGCGAAGTGGTTCGTGAAGCTCGCGGTGCGCCACCCGAGCCGCGTTCGGGTGCCCAGCTACCGAGACTGGCTGTCGAACGCCCATTTGGCGAAGTACGACTGCACGGAGAGCAAGACTCTGCTCGGCTGGCGCCCCGAGAGCGACCGCCAGAGGTTCATCGAGCGGGCCATTCATGTCCCTGTCGATGAGATGCGCCCGGCGCCGGTCGCCGGCGCGGCTTGAGTTCACCCCCGGTCGCGGCCCCGCATCAGCGACTCGAGCTTTCCCACCTCCACGGTGATGTCGTGCCGCTCGCGGACGAGGATTCGCCCGGCGGCGCCCATCGCCTCGATGCGTTCCAGTGGGGCGGTCACCGCCTCCCGCATCGCCTCCACGAGCGGCTCGGTCGAACCGGCGGGGACCAGCCATCCGGTCTCTCCCGACCGGACCAGCTCCGGGATGCCCGCGATGTGGGTGCTGATCACCGGCCTCCCCAGAGCGAGAGCCTCCATGATCACGACGGGCAGCCCCTCGGCGAAGCTCGGGAGGAGCAGCGCCCGGGCCTTCTGCACGTGCTCGCGCACTTCGTCGCTGGATTTCCAGCCAAGCAAATGGATTCGGTCCGCGAGCCCGAGCTCGCGGACCCGACGCTCGAGATCGGCCGCGAGCGGGCCGCCCCCGATGACATCCACTTCGCAGCGAACGCCTTCGTCGGCGAGCGCCTTGACCGCCTCGACCATGAGCATGAACCCCTTTTCTGGGCACAGCCGGCCGACCATCACGAGCCGGGGGGCCTCCGGGGGCGGCACGGCGGGGGCGTCGAGAAAGTGGCTGTCGAGCCCGCAGCGGACCTCCGCGAGCTTTGGCCAGTGCTCCACCGGGGTGAAGATCATGCATTGGCTCTTGCAGAAGCTCGTGATGCAGGCGAAGAAGGCGGAGCGGGCCACTTTCTCTCCGAGGGCCCAATCCTTGACATGGAAGAAGAAACCCGGGCCGTGCACCGTTTGGCTGTACGGAACGCCGCTCAACATCGACGCGAGCAGGGTGACCGTGCCCGAACCTTCTGGGATGTGGTTGTGCAGGTGCTCGACCCCGAGCGCCTCGAGCCGCTCGGCCAGGTAAGACGCCTCGAGCACGTACACCAGCTGCTTTCCGAACGCGACGAGGCCCGGTGGCCGGATGCGCACGGCGAGCGTGAGCGCCTCCGCGGCGCGGGCCGGGCGCCGGCGCAGCTGGCCTCCGAAAGACTTGGCGAGCTTCAGCAGCCCTCGCTCGAGGATGTAGTCGGTTTTCGCCTGCTCCTCTCGAATGGTCTCGCTGATGTCCTCTTCGGCCGCTCGCCGAATGGAGAAGGTGTGGACTTCGTGGCCGCGCCGGCGAAGCTCCGAAACTTCGGCCCGAATGAACGTGTCTCCGGCCCGGGCGTACGCGCTGGTGAGATAGGCGATCTTCATTGGGGCTTCTCGGTCGAGGTGGCGGCGCAGCGAGTCACCGCGTCCGAAAACGAGCAGGGCGCGGAGAAGCCGAGCCGGGCGAGCCGATCTCCGGATGCTCGAGCTCGGCCAAAGCGGCTGCGAAACACGACCGGACGGGCGATCCCGGGCAGCTTCGCATCGAGGAGGGGGATGTATTTCGCCGCAGCGGAGGCGACGGTCGCGAGGCCGAGCCCGAGGGCGCGAGGGAGGATCACCCGGTTTTGGCCGAAGAAGGCGTCCGCGAACCGGCGGGCCGAGACGGGCTCGTCCACGACCTGAAAGACGCCCGCTGCTTCGGGGTGGCCGGCGACGAACGCGAAGGCCCGAGCGCAGTTTTCTAGGTAGCTGAGCCTCAGCGGCCGGTCTGGGTCCACGAGGATGAGCAGGGACTTGGTGAAGTGCCCAAGCTCCGGCAGGTGCATCCGGCCCGGACCGAACACCGCCGCGGGTCTGAGCACCACCAGATCGAGCCCGAGCGCCGCGGCCTGCTCGGTGGCGAGCGCTTCTTGCCCGCGCTTGGCCGCAGCGTATCCATCGACCCCCGCCCGATCGGGGTCTACGAGCGGGCTGTCCTCGGTGATGAAATCGCCGGCGGCGTCGAAGTCATAGACCGCGAAGCTGCTCGCGAGGACGAGCCGGCGGACTCCTGCCTGCGCCATCGCTCGCACGAGGTTCTCGGTGCCAAGGACCGCGACCTCGGTGAGTTCGGCGGGCGGGCCCACCATCTGAGCGGCGAGGTGGATGACTCCATCGACGCCCTCGAGCGCCAAAGGCAGCGTCGCCGGGTCGAGCACGTCCACCCGCTTCTGCCCATCGCGCGGGGCCCGAACCCCGGCGATGGCCTCGTGGCCTTCCGACCGAAGCGCGGTGAGCACCGCCTGTCCGAGAAATCCGGCCGCGCCGGTGACGAGGAACTTCATCTTGGTACCTCACTCGGCCCACGGCATGGGTCGCATGGGCTCAAAGCTCGACCTCGGGACCACGGGGGCTCCGAGGCCCTCGTGAATGGCGAGCGCGACTTCGGTGAGATGGAGGGAGAAGCGAGGCGACAGCCGCGGGGTCCGGCCGTGGTGGATCGCGTCGGCCATCTCATCCACGCCCCGAAAGAAGTCCATCTGGGCCGAGCCCTGGCCGACCGCCGCCGGTAGATGGGTCCCGAGCAGCGGGACCGACCCTCGGATCGGGTTGAGCAAGGTCTTTCGGCGGATCGTGATCCGCCGCCGATAATGGATCGGCTCCCGATAGAACCAGCAGTCCCGGGTGGTCATCACCCCGTCCTCGGCGAACACCCGAAACGCGTGATCGTGTTCGGCCACGATGCTGCAAGTGAGCCGAGCCACGACGCCGCCGTCGAACTCGAGGCAAGCGACCGAGAAGTCGGGCGCGTTCGGGTTCAGCGGGGGCTCGCCCGGAACCTTGTCCTCGATGAGCGTCTTCGAGAACGCGCTCATCCTTCTCACCGGGCCGAAGAACGCGAGCAGCCAACCCAAGTAGTATCCGGCGTGCTCGAGCGTGCAGCCGACCTCGAACTCGTCGCGGTAGGGCCAAGGGATTTTCGTCCGGCTCAGCCATCGCTTGTACGCGAAGCGGTGCACCAATCCGTCGTCCATCTCGGCATAGACGAGCCGGGTCCTGCCCACCCGCTCGTCGCGAATGGCCTTCCAGAGGGTCTGCGCGGTCTCGGACAGCACGTTGCAAGGGGCCCCGCAGATCTGCAGGCCGCTGCGCTCTGCCCGCTCGACGAGCGCGAAGGCGTCATCCGTCCGCATCGCGAGCGGCTTTTCGGTGTAGACGTGCTTTCCCGCCTCGAGCGCGGCCTTCGACACCTCGAAGTGGGAGCGAGGGTTGGTGAGGTTCACCACGATCTGTACCCGAGGGTCGCCGAGCACCGCCTCGAGCGTTCGGTGGTGGGTCACCGCGAGCCGGCTGGCCGTGGCCGCCGCCCGGGACACGTCGCGGTCGAACACCGCCACCACGGCGAGCCCGGGGTGGTTCTCCAGGTTGGGCAGGTAGAGGTCCGCGACGTAGCCGCAGCCGACGAGGGCGATCCCGGTGGGGTTTCGTCGCGGGGCCGGGGGCGCCGCTTTCCTGCCCACCGCCCGCTGGACGCGATCGAGAACCGACGCCAACACGGGCGTGCCACTACCACGTCCCCACTCGCGTGTCTGCGCACGAGCTTGCCACCGCCGCGATGGGTTCGGGGAGGGTTCAGCGGCCGGCGGCGAGGTGATGGCAGAGGCGATCGGCGAGGTGCTCGTATTGCGGCCTGCTGTTGTAGCGGTGGGCCGAGATCCGGATCAGGCGGCCCGGATGCGCAGGAAACGGCACGATCGGCACCCGGAACCCTTCTTCGTGTAGGTTTTGCTGCAGGGGGCTCCTCGCGAGCGCGTGAGGCCGCGGAGGCCCGGGATCGTCGGGGAGCTTCACCGCGGCGAGGCTGCCGAGCATCGAGGTGGGGGCGAGCGGCTCGGTCCCGAGTCGCGCGAGCAGCACGTCGCGGGCGACGACCGCGAGCTCGTGGTTTGCGGCTCGTACCCCGGCGTGGCCCCCCGGGTGGAGCTCGGCCAGCGCGGCGAGCGCGTCCGGGACGACCAGAAACGGGGTGGGGTCGTCGGTCCCCGTCCAGTCGAATCGGGTCTGAAACCGGGTCCGCCCTGGCCACGGGTCCCCCGCGCCGTGGGAGGTCACCGGAGGATCGAGCCCGTCCTGCGCGGCCGGGCTCGCCCACAAGAAGGCAGCCCCCTTCGGCGCGCACACCCATTTGTGGAGGTTTGCGGCGTAATATCGGAGGCCCCGGTCGGCGAGCGTTCCGAGGTCGAGGTCGAGCATGCCCGGGGCGTGGGCGCCGTCGATGAGGACCGGGATCCCCCGGTGCTCGAGCTCTTCCACGATCCGCTCCACCGGAAGGACGAGGCCGGTCGGCGAGGTGACATGGCTGATGAGCGCGAGCCGCGTCCGATCGGTGATCGCCGCCTGCACCGCCTCGAGGACGGCGTCCGGCCCGGCCACCGGCAGGCGGATCTCGGCCACCCGCAGCGCGGCCCCGGTGGCCCGGACCGCGTTGAGGCACGCGGGATATTCGTGGTTGGTGACGAGGACCTCGTCGCCTCTTTCGAGGGGCAGGCTCCTCAGCACCGCCGACACCGCGTACGTGGCGTTCTTCACGAACACGAGGTCCTCGGGCCGGGCCCTCAGGAAACGACCGAGGGCGACGCGGGCTGCGTCGAGCCGCTCGAGCCACTCGCCGGTGAAGAACCCCATCCCATCTCGGTCCATGCGCAGCCGCAGGGCGTCTTGCGCCTCTCGCACCTGCACCGTCACCGCTCCGAACGAGCCGTGGTTGAGATGGATGAGGTTCGGGTCGAGCTCGAATCGCACGGACATGACCTTCTCCCGGCCGAGGCCGCTACGGGCTCAACGAAGCCCGCGAAACTTGGTGTTCATTCTCCCCGGCGGACGAGCTCGGCCAGGCCCGAGCCCCGCTCTCCTTCTCTTGGAGCCCGGCGGGCGAAAGCGAGCGCTCTGGACGACGCGATGATCACCAGCAGGCGCTTCGCCCTGGTGACGCCGGTGTAGACGAGGCGGCGGTCCAGCATGACCGCGTGGTGGTCGGCGAGCGCGAGCACCACCGCGGGGTATTCGCTGCCTTGCGCTTTGTGGACCGAGCAGGCGTAGGCGAGGCTCAGGTGCTCGAGGTCCTTTCGCTCGTAGGCCACGAGCTCTCCGTCGAAACGCACGGTCAGCCGGCCGCCCCTGGCATCGACCGACTCGATCTGGCCGAGCTCCCCGTTCAGCACGCCAAGCTCGTAGTCGTTGCGGGTCTGCATGACCTTATCGCCAGGTCGGAAGGTTTGTCCGCCGCGCGCGAGACCTCCTTCGCCGGGGTTGAGCCGGGCCTGAAGGGCCTCGTTGAGGCGATGGGCGCCGAGCGGACCCTTGTGCATGGGGGTGAGGACCTGGACGTCGGCGCGGGGATCGAGCCCGAATCGGCTGGGGATGCGGTGGCAGACCACCTCGAGCACGGTCTCCATGGCCAGCTCCGGCCGGTCTCTTCCGATGACGTAGAAGTCGCCGTCCCGGCCGGACGGCGACGGGATGAAGCGCTCCCCCTGATCGATCCGGTAGGCGTTTTGGACGATGAGGCTCGCCTCGGCCTGGCGGAAGACGACGTCGAGCCGGACTTGGGGCACGCCGGCGTCGAGGAGGTCGGCGAGCACCCGGCCTGGTCCCACCGATGGAAGCTGGTGGTTGTCCCCGACGAGCACCAGCCTGGTCGCGGGGCTCAGCCCCTCGAGCAGGCTCGCGAACAAGGGCAGGTCCACCATCGAGACCTCGTCCACGACGACCAGGTCGGCCTCGACGGGGGCGGAGCGATCCCGGGAGAAGCGCCCGGTGACCGGGTTGACCTCCAGCAGACGGTGCAGGGTCGAGGCCGCTTGGCCGGTGGCTTCTTCGAGCCGCTTCGCCGCCCGCCCGGTGGGCGCGGCGAGCTGCACCTTTTGCTTCGCTGCCGCGAACACGGCGAGCAGGGCCTTCACGAGGGTGGTCTTCCCCGTGCCCGGCCCTCCGGTGATGACGACGAACCCGGAGCCGGTCGCCGCTTCGACCGCGGTTCGCTGCTGGCCGGCGAGCGTGATGCCCTCCTTGGACTCGTGGTCTTCGAGCACCCGATGGATGTCCACCGCCAGCCGCGGCGGCGTCCGCCGGAGGCGCTCGGCCACCGCCTTCGACGCGAACCGCTCGGCGACGAAAAGTTTGGGAAGGTACGCGTGCTGCCGGTCTTCGGCCGGGCGAACCAAGCGCCGCTCTTCTTCGAGCCGGGGCAGCGCCGCCTCCACTTCCTCGGGCCCCACCTCGAGCCGGTCCGCCGTTCGCTCGCACAGCGTCGAGACCGGGAGGCGGACGTGTCCGGCCTCGACCGCCTCCGCGAGCATGTGGTGGGCGCCGGCCGAGAGCCGTGCCGGGTCTTTGCGGTCCAGACCCGCGGCGCGGGCGAGGCCGTCGGCGGTCGCGAAACCCACCCCTGGGACCTCGAGCGCGAGCCGGTACGGGTCCTTTCGGCACACCTCGAACGCGCGATCCCCGAAGTGACGGCTGATCCGTCCCGCGATCGCGGTCCCCAGCCCGTGGCCCCGGAGGAGCACCATGAGCGCCCTCGCGTCTCGCTGCTCGGCCCACGCGGCGACGATGCGGCGCGCTCGTTTCGCTCCGATGCCGTCGACCTCGGTCAGCCGATGGGGGTGGTGGTCGAGCACGTCCAGGGTATCGAGGCCGAACCGGGCCACCACCCGCTGGGCGATCTCCTTGCCCACGCCGTCCACCGCCCCGGAGCCGAGGAAGCGCTCGAGGCCGTCCTTCGTGGCCGGTATCGCGGGGAGCCAGCCGTCGACCTTCAGCTGCTTGCCGTACCGCGGATCCAGCACCCACCGGCCCTGCACCCGCAAGAACTCCCCCGGCTCGGCGCCGACGAGCGGCCCGACCGCCGAGAACGGCTCCGACTTCTCGGACAGCGCCACCCGAAGCACGGCAAAATCCCCGCTCGGGGCCCGGTAGCCGAGCCCTCGCACGACCACGTCGAGCTCCACTCGGTCCGATTCGGCCACGGCGGCGACATTCCACGGCGAACGGGTCTCGTTCAAGGCCGAGTCCGCCAAGCTGTCCGCGAGCGGGGCGATATGCTACGCCATGGGTAGGACGTTCGCCGTGAGCCAACGAGACGACAAGGGCAAGAGCCCGCCCGACGACCGGACCCTGCTCGACCCCCTCAGCCACGACGAGCTCGAGGCGCTCCGGCAAGCGCGGCAGCGCCTCGCGAAGAGCAAGGGGCCGACGTCGGAGCCCCGCGGCCGGCAGATGGTCATCGGCCCCGATGACGGCGCCATCGGCGACGCTCCGACCAGGGCGATGCCGGCGCTGCCGAGCTTCGACGGACGGGTCAGCCTCGACCAGATCGGGCCCGCGCCCACCTCGAGGGTCAGCGGCGCGGTCCGGGACCCGGCGACCCGCGGCGCCGCCCCCTCGGAGCCGATGTCCATCTACTCGGGGACGGTGGGCGCCTCCGGGGAGGAGCCGACGCTCGCCCCGGGGGCCTCCCCCTACGCGCGCGGCCCCGTCGGCGGTGCTCCGGGGCAGCCCCGGCCCCCCTTGGGCCAGGGGGCCGGCTCGACGGCGGGCCCCACCGGCTTCGGCGAGAACACCCTGATGTGGATGCAGCCCCCGAAAGCGGCGTCCACGCCCGGAATCGCCCCGGTCACCGCCGATGTCCTCCGGCCGCCTCCGGCGGCGTCGATCTGGGCCCGGCTCAAGGGCTTTCTCGCCTTCATCGCGATCCTGGCCCTGGTCGGAGGGGTGGTGGTGCTCCTGGTGTTCGGCGGCTCGAGCGGCTCGGTGGAGCTGAGGACGGACCCGTCGGACGCCACGATCAGCATCGACGGGCAGCTCCAGACCCAGAGGACCCCGGTGCGCCTGACGATGAGCGAGGGGATCCACGAGATCGAGGTCTCCCGGGCCGGGTTCAAGCCGGCGACGGTGCGGGTCGAGGTCTCGGCCAAGGAGCCCCGGACCGAGGAGGTGCTGCTCGAGCCGATCAGCGCCGCCGGGCTCATGACGATCGAGTTCGAAGTCCAGCCGGTGGCGGCGACGATCTCGGTGGACGGCCGCACCTTTCCGAGCCGAAGGCGCACCTTCGTCAAGGACCTCGACCCGGCGCAAAGCCACAAGGTCGTCATCGAAGCGCCGGGGCATCGACAGATCGAACAGACCATCGCCGAAGGAGCGCTGAAGCAGCGCTACACGTTCCTTCTTCAGCCCCTCTCAGGGCCGTGATCCTGGCTGGCCCGAGGCCGGTGCGAGCGGCCGATGAGACACCGGGTTCGAGGCCCCAAACCCAAAGACCCGGATCGAGGCGCCACAGCAAAGGCCGGACCGACCCCGCTGGGCGGGCCGGCCGAGGAAGTCCCCACCCATGACACTTCAGCCCCAAGTCGCTCGCTACCAGCCCAAGAATCCGATCCGCATCGTGACCGCCGCGTCCCTGTTCGACGGACATGACGCCGCCATCAACTTGATGCGCCGCCTGCTGCAGGCTTCGGGGGCCGAAGTCATCCACCTCGGTCACGACCGGTCGGCCCTCGAGATCGTCGAATGCGCGATCGAGGAGGACGCGCAGGCCATCGCGGTGACGTCCTATCAAGGCGGCCACATCGAGTTCTTCCAGTACATGTATGACCTGCTCGAAGAACGGGGGGCGGACATCCGGATCTTCGGGGGCGGTGGAGGGACCATTCTCCCGGCCGAGATCGAGCAGCTGCACGCCTACGGGATAGCTCGCATCTATTCGCCCGAGGACGGGCAGCGCCTCGGCCTTCAGGGGATGATCGATGACCTCCTGGCGCGCGCGGACGTCCCCGTCCGCGGGGGGGCCTCGCTCGAGGGCCTCGAGGGGAGGCGCCCGGCGCAGATCGCCCGCCTCATCACGCTGGCCGAGAACGACCCGGCCTTCGCCGAGCGGCTGCGGGTCGAGCTTCGGCCTCGGCTCGAAAAGAGCAAGACGCCGGTGCTCGGGGTGACCGGGACGGGGGGGGCGGGCAAGTCCTCCCTGGTGGACGAGCTGGTGCGCCGCTTCCTGCTCGACCAGGACGACGAGACCGTAGCGATCATCTCCGTGGACCCATCGAAGCGACGCACCGGCGGCGCGCTGCTCGGAGACCGCATTCGCATGAACGCGGTGAAGAACCCTCGGGTCTACATGCGGTCGCTCGCGACCAGGCAGAGCAACCTCGCGCTGTCGAAGTGGGTGCAAAGCGCGATCGACGTGACCCGAGCGGCCGGATTCTCGCTCGTCATCGTCGAGACATCGGGCATCGGGCAGTCGGACACCGAGATCGTAGACCACTGCGACGTCTCCTTGTATGTCATGACGGCGGACTACGGCGCGGCCACCCAGCTCGAGAAGATCGACATGATCGACTTCGCCGACGTCATCGCGCTCAACAAGTTCGACAAGCCGGGCTCGCTCGACGCGAGGCGGGACGTGCGAAAGCAGTACCGCCGGGCCCGGGGGCTGTTCGACGGGCGAGACGAGGGTCTCCCGGTCTACGGGACGGTCGCGTCCCAGTTCAACGACCCGGGCACCCACCGGCTCTACGAGGCGCTGATGGGCACCATCGCCGAGCGGACCGGGGCTCCGATCGGGCCCCGGGGGCGCCTGCCGACCGCCAGCGGCGAGCGAAAGCCGATCGTCCCTGCGGCGCGGGTCCGCTACCTCGCCGAGATCGGGGAGCTGTCCGCCCGCTACGACGCCGATGTGAAGGCGCAGGCGCAGATCGCCCGGCGCCTCGGCCAGGTGCGAGGCGCGCTCGAACAGCTGCGGGCCGAGCAGGGCAAGGAGGCCCTGTCGGTCGAGGTGGAAGGCGGGACGGTGGCGGTGCGGGCCGAGACCCGAGCCATGAGCGCCGCGCTCGAGGAGCTCGAGTCGCTCGAGCGAAAACTCGACGCCCAGCTGTCGGCAACGTCCCGGGCGCTGCTCGAAGCTTGGCCGGACATGCAGGCCCGGTACCGGGCCGACCACTACCGGTACGAGGTCCGGGGCAAGGTCATCGAGCAGCCGCTCGCGACGACCTCGCTGTCGGGGACGCGGGTGCCCAAGGTGTGCCTGCCCCGGTACCAGGACCCCGGTGACGTGCTGACCTGGCTGATGAGGGAGAACGCGCCCGGCTTCTTCCCCTTCACCGCGGGCGTGTTTCCGCTTCGGCGCGCCGGCGAGGCCCCGGCCCGGATGTTCGCCGGGGAGGGCGGCCCGGAGCGCACGAACCGCCGGTTTCATTACCTATCGCGGGGCCAGCCCGCCCACCGGCTCTCGACCGCCTTCGACTCGGTGACGTTGTATGGCCAGGATCCAGACCCGCGACCCGATATCTATGGGAAGGTTGGAAACTCTGGGGTCTCGGTGTGCACGGTCGACGACGCCAAGAAGCTCTACTCCGGATTCGATCTTTGCGACCCAAAGACCTCGGTTTCGATGACGATCAACGGTCCGGCCCCGATCATCCTCGCTTTTTTCATGAACGCGGCCATCGACCAGGGCTGTGAGAAGCACATCCGGGCGGAGGGTCGGGCCCGGGAGGCGGACGAGAGGATCGAGGCGAAGTATCGCGCGCTCGGAATGGCGCGCCCCCGGTACCAAGGCGCGCTCCCGGACGGCCACGATGGCCTCGGCCTGCTGCTTCTCGGGGCGAGCGGCCGAGAGCTGCTGCCGCCCGAGACCTACGAGCGCATCGCCGCCGACGTGCTGTCGTCGGTTCGGGGCACGGTGCAGGCCGACATCCTCAAGGAGGACCAGGCCCAAAACACGTGCATCTTCTCCACCGAGTTCGCGCTCAGGATGATGGGGGACATCCAGGAAGTTTTCACCCGCCGCAGGGTTCGAAACTTCTACTCGGTCTCGATCAGCGGGTACCACATCGCAGAGGCGGGCGCGAACCCGATCTCCCAGCTCGCGTTCACGCTCGCCAATGGGTTCACCTTCGTCGAATACTACCTCTCGCGGGGCCTCGCGATCGATGATTTTGCGCCCAACCTCTCGTTCTTCTTCTCGAACGGGATGGACCCCGAATACGCGGTGCTCGGCCGGGTGGCGCGCCGAATCTGGGCCAAGGCGATGCGGGATCGGTACGGCGCCAACGAGCGCAGCCAGAAGCTGAAGTACCACATTCAGACCTCGGGGCGCTCGCTGCACGCCCAGGAGATCGACTTCAACGACATCAGGACCACCCTACAGGCCCTGTACGCGCTGTACGACAACTGCAACTCCCTCCACACGAACGCCTACGACGAGGCGATCACGACCCCGACCGAGAGCTCGGTGCGCAGGGCGCTGGCCATTCAGCTCATCATCGACCAGGAGCTCGGTCTCAACGAGAACGAGAACCCAACCCAGGGGGCCTTCGTCATCGAAGAGCTCACGGACCTGGTCGAGGCGGCGGTGCTCTGTGAGTTCTCGAGGTTGTCGGAGCGGGGCGGGGTGCTCGGCGCGATGGAGCGCATGTACCAGCGGAGCAAGATTCAGGAAGAGTCGATGCACTATGAGACTCTCAAGCACACCGGCGCGCTCCCGATCGTCGGCGTGAATACGTTCCTCGACCCCCGAGGAGGGAAAGCCGAGCCACCGGGGGAGGTCATTCGCGCGACCCCCGAGGAGAAGCGCTACGCGATCGAGAGCAAGACCGAGTTTCAGCGGAGAAACCGGGAAGAAGCGGTGGCGGCGCTCGGCGCCCTGCGGGCGGTGTGCCTCGCGGAGGGAAACAGCTTCGAGCAGCTGCTCGAGACCGCGAAGGTCGCGTCGCTCGGGCAGATCTGTGACGCCCTGTTCGAGGTGGGCGGTCAGTACCGGCGCAACATGTAGGGCCGCCGCTGGACCTGCCGCCCGAGACAGGTTCAGGCAGCTCGGGAGGCCTTCTTTCGGGCGCGGCGCTTGGCTCCGGGCCGCGGCCAAGACTTGACCGCTTGCTCCGCGAGCCTCAGGCGGGACAGAAAGCTCTGCATCCGGTCTACGATGTCCTCGTCTCCGATCTCGCGCAGGTCCTTGATCTCATCGACCCACTCCAGGATCCGGTCGATGATCTGGCCGCCCGCGTCTCGGATGTGCCGCTTTCCGCTGGCCAGAGTTGCCGCGTCCACCGCGCTGGCAAGTCTATGGGCGCGGTTTTCGAGCGCCTCGATGTGCGACAAGGGGATGTCAACGCCGAGTTTCATGATGCCTCCTCCTCCGACGCCGCGCGCCGTCGAGGGCCGAACACCGGCGGGTGCCGGGTTGTTCCCGGAGCGGCTTCGAGCCGGTCGGGCCTACCCCCAGGCGTGGGCGTGGAGGAGGTCGAGCAGCGACCGGAGGGAATCGGCCCGCTTCAGAGCGTCGAAGCACCGGGACCACTGGGGGTCCGCTTCGCCGAGGTAGCGGCACCACTGCTTCGTTCGAGCGAGCGCGGCCCGGTCCGGGGTTCGAAACGGTCCAGCGGCGACGTCGCTCGCGAAGCGAGACAGCAGGGCCACCGTGCGCTCGGCAGCCCAGGGGCCGTCGTCGAGCCCCCGCAACCAGCGAAACAGGTTCGGAACCCGAAACGCGCCTCGCCCGACCATCACCGCGGCCGCGGCGGTCTCCGCTCGGCACGCGGCGAGCGAGCGGGGATCGACCACGTCGCCGTTGGCGACGACGGGGAGGCGCACCGCCCTGGCTGCTCGTCCGATCCGGGCCCAGTCCGCCGGGGGTCGGTACATGTCGGCTTTGGTGCGGCCGTGCACGGTGAGAAAGCTCGCCCCGCCAGCTTCGGCCGCCCGCGCGATGCTCACGATGGCGTCCGGATCCTTCCAGCCGAGCCGGACCTTCGCCGAGACCGGGAGCGAGGCGGGCACGGCGGCTCGGACGGCTGCGATCACCGTCTCGAGCCGTCGCGGCTCCCGGAGCAGGGCCGCGCCGCCGTCATGGCCGTTCACGCGCCGGGCAGGGCAGCCGAAATTCAGATCGATTCCGAGCGCGCCGAGCTCGACGGCGACGCGTGCCGACTCGGCGAGCGCTTCCGGTCGGCTGCCCAGCAGCTGCACGAGCACCGGAGTCCCGGACGGGGTACGGCCTCCGTGGCGGAGCTCCGGGCAGTGGGAGAGGAGCACGGCGCGGGGCAGCGCCCGGTCCGTGACCCGCACGAACTCGCTGACGCACAGGTCGATCCCGCCGATCTCGGTGAGCAGCGCCCGGGCGAACGCGTCGGAGACGCCCTCCATCGGGGCGAGGGCGAGCGCCGGGTTGTCGGGGGTGGCCGAGGCGAGCGCCCAGCCGTCGGTCCTCCGCACGGCGCGACGATAGGCCCAAAGGAGCAGGCCGGTGGGGTGCCATCGGCCGTTGCGCCGCCGTTTTCGCGGTCCAGCCCCCCGCGGCCGGGGGGTTTCTTGACTGCCCCTCCGACTCCCCTAGAATCCCCCCGTGCCTGCCCCCCCGAATCGCGCTCGCTCGGTGGCGCCGTCCGTCCGGCGGCTCCGGCTCGGGGCCAGCGCGATGGCGCTGTCGATCGCGGTCGGGTGCGCGGGCCACGGCGATCTGAAGGCCGAGGTCTCGAGGCTGCGGCGCGAGCTGCATGACCTGCGTCAGCAGGTCGCGAAGACCGAGGAGGTCGTCCGCGGGCTGCGAGACCGGCCCAGCCCATCGGTGGCGGAGCCTCCTCTCGCGGCACCCGAGACCTCCTCCACGCCGCGCCGGTCCGGGCCGCCTCGGTCCCTTCGGGTGGTCCGGCTCGGCGCCGAGGGGCGGGTCGAGGTCTCCCGTCCGTCGGTTCGGGACGGAGCGGAGGATCGGGGGGAGCCCCCGGTGCTCATTCGGGTGCGGGGGGATCGGGCCGATCGGCTGGCGGTGGACCGAGACGTGCTCGCGCGGCCCGACCCGGTCCTCGATGCCGCCCCAAAGCGGCCCGAGGCGCTCTACGAAGCGGCGCTCGAAGCGCTGCGCCGGGACAAGGATCCTGGTTCCGCGCTCGAGCGGTTCCGGGCGTTCTTGAAGGCGCACCCCGACCACGCGCTCGCCCCAAACGCGCAGTATTGGGCGGGCGAGAGCCTCCAGGTGTTAGTCCGGCACGAGGAGGCGCTCGCTGCGTTTTCGCGGCTGGTGCGGGACCATCCCATCTCCGAGAAGGTGCCTTGGGCCCTGCTTCGGGCCTCCGAGTCCGAGCGCGCGCTCGGGCGGTCGGAGGCGGAGCGCTTGTGGCTCGAGCAGCTGCGAACCGACCATCCCGACAGTGAGCCAGCGAAGCTGGCCGCGGCGATCTCGCCGGCGCGAGACGAGGTACACGACCGATGAACGCCCCTACGAGGACCCCGGACCCGGGTCTCGGAACGCTCGCTTTCGCGCTCGGCGCAGCGGCCTTGTGCTTCGCCGTCGCTGGCGGCCCGGCGAGAGCCCAATCCTTCCCGGAGGGCGGTGACCCGCCGCAGATCGAGGGCGGGAGCGAGGCCCACGCCGTCGCTCCGGGCGACACGCTCTGGGACCTTTGTTCGAAGCACCTCAACAGCCCTTGGTACTGGCCCAAGATCTGGAGCTACAACCCACAACTCACCAACCCCCACTGGATCTTCCCTGGCAACGAGGTGCGGTTCTACCCCGGGGACGAGCAGCTCCCGACGATGGTGGACGTGGGTCGGTCGCTCGAGGTCGATGACGACGACCTCGTGGTTCCGGGGTCGATCGACCCAGACGATCTCGTGAAGACGGTAGGGACCATCGAGGTGGGGAAGGTGGTGAAGGACTCGGTCTGGTCCGCGTTCACCGCCTATGTGTCCAGGCAGACCCGCCAGCGGTCGGGGCGGGTCATCGGTTCGCTCTCCGAGGCGATCATGATCATGGAGAACGACCGCATCTACATCCAGGGCGGGGAGCATCAGGTGGGCGAGAAGCTCGCCGTGTTCCGGGACGTTCGCACGGTCGTGCACCCGATCACGGGGGAGAGGTTTGGCCTCGTGGTCCAGCTGGTGGGCGCGGTCGAGGTGGTCGCGCTGGGAGATTCGTACGCGACCGGGCGGATCGAGCGGGCCTACCGGCCCATCGAGCGCGGAGACTTCGTTGCGGCGTGGCCGGAGCGGTTTGGGGCCCGGGTCCAGCCGGTCGCGGCGGCAACCGAGGCCAAGGGCTACATCATCGAGACGGCCAGCGACGTCCTGTCGGCGGTGGGCGAGCACGACATGGTCTTCATCGACCGGGGCCGAAAGCATGGGGTCGTCCGCGGGAACGTCTTCGACATCTTCCACCGCGGTGACCGATACACCTACCGGACCGCCGGCTTCCCCAACGAGCGGGTTGGGCAAGTGATGGTGATCGAGGTCGAGGACGATGTCTCCACCGGCATCGTCACCGCGAGCTTGTTCGAGATGGTGGTCGGAGACAAGGTGGAGCTCCAGCAGGGGCGCTGAGCGGTCTCTCAGCGCCCGTCGTTCGGCAGGCCCTCACTCCACCGTGACGCTCTTTGCGAGGTTTCGAGGCTGATCCACGTCGGTCCCGTTGAGATCGGCGATGTGGTAAGCGAGCAGCTGGAGCGGGACCACGCTGACGATCGGATCGAGCAGCGGATCCACCCGAGGGATGACGAAGACGTCATCGGCGATGCCCGCGATGGTCGCGTCGCCCTCCGCGGCGATGAGGATGAGCTTGCCGCTGCGGGCCCTCACCTCTTCGAGGTTCGAGACCGTCTTGTCGTAGAATGGCCCAGAGGTGGCGATCCCCACCACCGGGACGTTCTCGTCGATGAGCGCGATCGGGCCGTGCTTCATCTCTCCGGCCGCAAATCCCTCGGCGTGAATGTAGGAGATCTCCTTGAGCTTCAGGGCCCCCTCGAGCGCGATGGGATAGTTTGGGCCTCGCCCCAGGAACAGGACGTCGCGGGCCTTCGCGTAGCGGCGGGCGATGGCGATGAGCGTCGCCTCTCGATTCAGGACGCTCTCGATGTGGCCGGGGACCTCCCGGAGCCTGGTCAGGAGCTTCTGTCCGGCGGCGACATCGAGCAGCCCGCGAGCGCGGCCGAGGTGCACCGCGAGCAGGTAGAGCGCGACGAGCTGGGTCGTGAACGCTTTGGTGCTCGCGACGCCGATCTCGGGGCCGGCGTGGGTGTAGAGCACCCCGCCCGAGGCTCGGACCTCACGGGCGATGGAGGACTCCATCACGTTGCAAACGGCAAAGACGGTGGCCCCGCCCGCTTTGGCCTGCTTCACCGCGGCCAAGGTGTCGGCGGTCTCGCCGGATTGGGAGATGGCGAGCAGGCCGGTGCCCGAATCGGTGATCGGGTCGCGGTATCGGTACTCGCTCGCGAGGTCCACCTCGACCGGGATGCGGGCGATGGCCTCGATCATGTATTTGCCCACGAGCCCGGCGTGCCAGCTCGTCCCGCAGGCCGCGATGACCAAGCGGCGCACCTCTCGCACCCGAGCCTCGTCCACGCCGTCGAGATGGACGACGGCATCCTCCATCGAGACCCGTCCCCGGATGGTATCGGCCACCGCGCTGGGCTGCTCGTGGATCTCCTTGTGCATGAAGTGCTTGTGGCCTCCCTTCTCGGCCATCACCGGGGACCAGTCGATGAGGGAAGGGGAGACTTCGACCGGCTGGCCGTCGAGATCGGTGACTCGGCACCCGTCGGCGGTGAGCACCGCGAGCTGGCCGTCCTCTAGGAACACGAACTTCCGGGTATGCTCGAGGCAAGCCGGGATGTCGGAGGCGACGAAGTGCTCCCCATCTCCGAGCCCGAGGACGATGGGGGAGGCGCTCTTGGCTGCCACCAAGAGCCCCGGCTCCTTCGCGCTCACCAGCACGAAGGCGTAGGCGCCGCGGACTTCGGTCAGCGCGCCCCGGACCGCGGTCTCGAGCCCCTCGCCCCGACCGACCCGCTCGGCGACGAGGTGGGCCATGATCTCGGTGTCGGTCTCGCTTCGGAACGTGCGCCCCGCCGCTTCGAGGCGCCGGCGCAGCTCGAGATGGTTCTCGATGATCCCGTTGTGAACCACGGTGACCCCGTCGATCTCATGGGGATGCGCGTTTTCTTCGGAGGGGCGTCCGTGCGTCGCCCAGCGGGTGTGCCCGATGCCGGTGTGGCCGGCGATCGGGCGTTCGGCGAGCAAGCGGTCCAGGTTTTTCAGCTTGCCCACCGCGCGGCGGATCTCGGTCTTGCCTCCCTCCACCACCGCGATGCCGGCCGAGTCGTAGCCCCGGTACTCGAGCCGCCTCAAGCCCTCGACGAGGACCCGAGGGGCGCTCTGGTGGCCCACATACCCGACGATGCCGCACATCCGGCCCGACTGTGCCAGCGGGGCCCGAGAACGAGAAGCCCGAACCCCGGCGACGGCCCGGTGGCTGGGTCAGGTGGGGCGCTTTTTCGCCTCGGCGGCGGCGCGCACCGCGCTGGCCCGGTCGATTTTGGTCGCCTGCCTGGCCCGCCCGAAGACGAGGCTGTTTTGGGGCGCCGACTCGGTGACGACGCTGCCGGCGGCGACGTAGCTGCCGCCTCCGAGGCTCAGCGGGGCCACGAGGGTGCTGTTCGAGCCGATGAACGTCCCCTCTCCGATCTCGGTTCTGTGTTTCCCGGCGCCGTCATAGTTGCAGGTGATGGTTCCAGCGCCGACGTTCGCGTTCGCGCCGACCTCGGCGTCGCCCAGGTAGGCGAGGTGGTTGGCTTTGGCGCCGGGTCCGAGCCGGGTGTTCTTCACCTCGACGAAGTTTCCAACCCGGCTCTTCTCTCCGAGGTCCGCGCCGGGACGGAGCCGTCCGAACGGCCCGACCTGGGCCCCGGCCCTCACCGTCGCGCCCTCGATGACGGTGTAGGGGTGAACGACCACCCCCGGCCCCACCTGCGCGTCGGTCAGCACCGAACCCACGTCGATCACCGCCGCCGCCCCGACCTGGGTTCGGCCTCGGAGGTGAACCCCGGCGTGAATGGTCGCGTCGGGTTCGATTTCGACCTCCGGGCCGACGAACGTCGTCTCCGGATCGAGAAACCCCACCCCCGCTTCGAGGTGGCGCGCAATCACCCGGCGACGGGCCAATCTCTCGAGCTCGGCCAGTTGCGCCCTATCGTTGGCGCCCCGGACCTCGTCCGCCGGGACCTCGACTCCCGCCACCTGGAGGTCCTGCTCGAGCGCGAGCGCGACGATGTCGGTCAGATAGTATTCGCCCTGCGCGTTGTCCCTCGAGAGGCGACCGAGCACATCGCGCAGGAACCGAGCGTCGGCGGCGTAGACTCCGGCGTTCACCTCGCGGCAGGCCCGCTCGGCCGGGCTGGCGTCCCGCTCTTCTACGATTCGGACCACGTTGAGCGCTTCGTCCCTCAGGACCCGCCCATACCCGGTCGGGTCGTCGAGCTCGGTGGTCAGCACCGCGAGCGGACGGAGCTCCGGGTCCACCTCGGCGGCGAGCGCAGCGAGGCTCGGTTCTTCGAGCAGGGGGACGTCCCCGGAGAGGATGAGCACGGTGCCGTCGAACCCATCGAGCGCATCGAGGCCGACCCGAGCCGCATGCCCGGTGCCGAGCCGCTCCGCTTGTAGCGCGAACCGGATCCGTCCCGAGAAGCGGGCCTCGACCGCGGCCTCGACCCGCTCCGCCTCGTGGCCGATCACGACCACCACCGGCTCGACCCCGAGCCGCAGCACCCGGGTGAGCGGCCAAGCGACGAGGGGAACGCCTCCGACTTCGAACAGCACTTTCGCTTGGCGGGAGCGCATCCGGGTCCCCTGGCCGGCGGCGAGCACCACGGCGGCGGTCGGGCGAGCGAGCACGACCGGACCTTTGAATACAACCGGGAGGGCGTCAACAGACGGCCCGAAATCCCAACGGATTTCGGCACCACCGAACCCGGCCTCGGTTGACCCCGGGCCTACCTTGCCGCACCGTGTCGTGGCGCCGCGGTGGGCCGCCGCGGCCGGGAGGGGGCACATGGCCGAGGACCGGATCGAGCGCATCGAGCTTCACCATGTCAGCGTCCCGCTGCCCACGCCGATCTTTCCGGTGTGGATCCCTGGCCATGCGGTCACGGCGCTCGCCTCCACCCTGCTCGTGGTGAAGACGCGAGAGGGCCGCACCGGGCTCGCGAGCGGTCCGGCGTTCGGGCGGGAGCGAAGCGGGCTCGGGGCCTTCATCGAGCCGTTCCTCATCGGCGCCGATCCGATGGACGTGGACGGCGCCCGCGAGCGGCTCCGGCAAGCGGCCTTTCTCGGCTGGCGCAACAACTGGATGGACATCGCGTTTTGGGACCTCGCGGCCCAGGCCCGAGACATCCCCATTCATGCTCTGCTCGCCGAGCGGCTCGGGGCTCCGCCCGGACCGGCGCCGGACCGGGTGGTGGCGTTCGCGAGCTTTCAGGAGCTCAGGAAGCGGCCGGCCCGGATGGAGGCGGTCGAGCGGGCGCTGCGCGCCGGTTTCCGGGGGGTGAAGATCGGCGTTCACCACCGCACCGAGGCCGAGGACTTCGCCGACCTCGACGCGACCCGGGCCGCCGCTGGCCCGGCGACCGAGCTCTACGTGCATGCCCACCAGGCGTGGAGCGTCGCGCTCGCTCGGTCGGTGCCCCAGTGGACCGAGGACCGCGCCCTCCGGTTCTCGGCTCGGGCGGCGGAGCTCGGCTACGCCCGGGTCCAGGAGCCGCTGTATTCGGACGACTGGGGCCGACTCGCCGCGCTCCGGGCGGAGGCGGGGTTGCCGGTGGCGGGAGGCGACCTCTCGGTGAGCGCGGCGCAGCTGCGAAACCTGGCCCGCCTCCGCTGCTACGACATCCTGACCCCGGCGGTGGGCTTCGCCGGCCTCGGGCGTCTCGAGGTGGCGATGGCGGCGGCCCGGGACAGCGGGCTCGACTTCTCCCCGATGACGTACTGGGACGGGATCGAGGTGACGTGCCACCTGCACGCGCTCGCCGCCTGGGCTCGGGTCCGGCCGGGGGCGGCGCCCCGCCTCGCCCTTCCTTGGGAGCCTCCGGCCCAGATGCCGGAGTACCGGGACGCGATCCTGCGCGAGCCGCTGTCCATCGACGAAGACGGGACGCTGGCGGTGCCGACCGCGCCCGGCCTCGGGGTCGAGCTCGACGGACGGGCGCTCGAGAGGTTTTCGGAGCGCTTCTTCGTCTCCACGCCGGTGCGGCTGCTCGTATCGTCCGCCCGCCGGTCCGGGCTGCGCCAGACCGCGGAGATCGCCGGGCGCCCACGGGACGGCACTCGCAGCAAGCCGAGTTGACCATGACCAGAGCGGCGACGACCGCCCCGGTCCGCCCGGGGCTCGCGAGCTTGCCGCCGCTGTTCATCGGCCGGCATCGGCTGCCCCGTCCGATCGTGCTCGCGCCGATGGCGGGGGTTTCGGAGGCCCCGTACCGAGCGATGGCGCTCGCGCTCGGGGCTGGCCTCGCTCCCACCGAGCTCGTCAGCTCGAAGGGCCTCGAGTTCGGCAATCGACGCACCGAGGCCTATCTGCGGCACCAACCGACCGAGGAGCCGATCTTCACCGTTCAGCTGTACGGGGGGGAGCCGCGCGCGATGGCCTTCGCCGCGGAGCGGACCGCGGCCCGAGGCGCGAAGATCCTGGACGTCAACATGGGTTGCCCGGTCAAGAAGGTGACCAGGAACGGCGCCGGCTCGGCGCTGATGGCGGACCCGCTGAGGGCCGCCGCCGTCGTCCGGGCGATGCGGGACGGGGTGGGGGACGAGCTCCCGGTGACGGTGAAATTGCGCGCGGGCTGGGACGAGGGCTCGAAGAACGCTCCCGACGTGGGTCGCGTGCTCGAGGACGCGGGCGCGGCCGCCATCGCGCTGCACCCTCGGACGAGGCAGGCCGGGTACGAGGGGAAGGCGGATTGGTCGCTCATCGGGTCGCTCGTCCGGGCGGTGCGCATCCCGGTCATCGCGAACGGAGACGTGTTCACGGTGGCCGACGCCGACCGCATCGTGGCCGAGACCGGCGCGGCCGGGGTGATGGTCGGGCGGGCGGCGCTCGGAGACCCGTGGATCTTCGCGCGCCTCGCTGCCGCCTACGACGGGCGGCCCGTCCCCGCGCCTCCCACCGGGCCGGCCCTCGCCGCCCACGTCCGGGCCCACCTCGCCGCCCACCTCGACCACCACGGCGAGCCCGGTTCGGCTCGGCCGTTCGCCCTGAAGCGCTTTCGCCCCCACCTCGCCTGGTACAGCCGGGGCTTGCCCGGAGGCGCCCGCTTTCGGCAGGAGGTGAACACCATGGAGGAGCGGGCAGCGGTGGAAGCGGCGATCGACCGCTTCTTCTCCGCGGCCGCCCTGGCCGACCCGAGCGAGGCGCCAATCTTCGACCCGCGCACCGCGCTCGGCTGACCGCCCGAGGACACGATGCCGACGATCACGTTCAAGAAGAACCGGGTGCTCCCGGAGGACAAGACCATCGAGGCCGAGGCCGGGGAGACCATCCTCGAGGTGGCCCACGACCACGGGATCCCCGTCGGGTCGAACTGCGGGGGGGTCTGCGGGTGCTCGACCTGCCACGTCTACGTCGTCCGCGGCATCGACTCGCTCGATGAGATGGAAGAAAACGAGGAGGACCGGCTCGATTTGGGCTTCGACGTCCGGCTCAATTCGCGGCTCGGCTGCCAGGCCAGGGTGAACGCCGAGGATCTCGTGGTGGACATCACCGAAGAGAGCTTGAAGGCGTACTTCGATGAGAACCCGGCCATTCGCAAACACTTCGAGGCGACCGGAGAGTTTCTCTACGTGCCCCACGCCCACCACTGAGGCGACGGCCGCTCAAAAGAAGACGGCGATTCCGCCGCTGACCCCGCCGCCGATCACTCCACCGCCGACCTCGAACCGGACGGCGACCGCTTGGCTGAACCGCCAGAAGCCGCCGACCAACCCATCGAAATAGAAGATCGTGCCCGAGTTGGAGATCCCGAAGCCGACTCCGCTGCGGATCGCGGCGAAGGCGGTGAACTCCTTTACGATGTGAAAATCCCAGCGGACGCCGGCCGCCGGGGTGAAGATCACGATGTCGCCAAAGGGGGCGCCCCGAAATCCGAAGTTCGTGAACGCGCCCAGCTCGAGGTGGAAGGACTCGTTGAGGCTCGGGATGAACCCGTCCGGGACGAGCGGGAGCCCGAAGATGCCGGCGATGCCGAGCCCGCCCGCGCCCCCGTAGCCCCCGACCCCGCCAAGAAAGGACAACGTCATGCCGGTGCCGTAGCCGGCGCCGGGCTTGTTGATGATGGCACCGCCCCCTCCCGTGCTCTTTTGGTTGCTCTCCGTGGGAGCGCTGGCCGCGGGTGCCTCCTCCTCTTGGCCAAAAGCGGCCGTGGGCAGCGCGAGCGCGGCGAGAAAGACGATCGAGGACCGATTCATGGCGCGGGCATACACGGAGGGAAGCGCTGCCGACAACGGTCTCGGCTCGTGTCGGTTCGGCCCGACGATCCGTCGGGCGTAGCCGACGGTGGAGCGCTCCTTGGGGAGCAGCGACGAATGGCGCAGCGTTTGCTGCGGCCGCCGGCATGACCCCCATTCGCTCCCGAGCCCCGCTGCTCCCACAGAACCCGAATTTGCCGCCGCCCGCGCGGCCGGAGCCGCTCAGCGCCGAGTGGCTCGCTCAGGTCGGTTCGACGGCGACCTCCGACCCCCGCTCTCTTTCGGGGGCGGAGCCGGTGGACATCGCGCGGGTCCCGAACGTCGTTCGGTGGGCCGCGTCGGCGCTGCGCCAGGCCTCGGACAACCTGGCCCGAGGGGTGAGCCGAGGCCACATGTCCCGCCATTTTCAGCGTCTCGCTCAGCACGGGGGCAAGAGCGTGTTTCGAAACCCGCGCGACGCGCCGGGGCTCGTGACCCGTACCCTCTCCGAGGCGCGGGACGTGGCTCTGCGCCGCGCCAACGACATCGCAGCCGGCCGGGTGGTCCGCGAGGGGTCGATCGAGGTGGCCCAGCAGGGCAACCGGCTCGCCGTGACCCGTCGATTCGACCGGGCGATCGGACAGGCGGGAGAAAGCCACCTCCGGGTGGTGGTCGGACGGACCGGCCAGATCGTCACCGCGTACCCGGTCCGCTCGGCGGCCGCCGCTGGGGCGTTCTTCGGGGTCACCGGTCTCGGTGAGCAGCGGGCGAACGCGATGTACAGCCGCTTCGACCAACGGGTGGACAGCACGGCAGCCCAGGTGCAGGCCGCGCAGCAGCGCCGTGGGTTCGACTTCGTGAACGAGCTCATCGGCCTGCTCGACCCCACCGGGATCTTCTACGCCGAGCCGGTCAACACCCAGGAGGCAGCCTGGCTGGCGACCCGAGACGGCGCGAACGCGGCGGTCGCCGACATCGAGGCCGAGCTCGGTCGGCGGCTCAGCGATCACGAGCGCTCGGTGTTCCGCAGCCGCTTCGTCAGCGCGGTCCAGACCGCGGTCGCGATCCGCGAAGATCGCTGAGCGCCGGGAGGCCTCGTTGCCCTACGTTCGTGGGGCGGGGGTAGCCCACGGTGTCTTCTGGACGAGATCGTCGATGAGGCCCGGATTTCGGCGTTTCGGGCTCGTGTCGAGGCGGCGAGAGCGGAGGTCGCGCCGGGCCCCCCGAGGCGAAAGAGGGCGCCAAGCTGGTGGACCTCGGGCGCTGGCTCGGACGCCTCAACCGGATGGATGCGCTTCAGGGAGCGAAATGAGTCGGACCCTCGCCAGCCTGCTCTCCACTTGGTAGAGCACGGGAATGGGCCGGTTCGCGATGCTGTCCTGGGGGATGTTGGCGCTCGCGTGCGACCGAGGGATCGGCAGGCCGCCGAGCGGGGTGGTCGTGGACCGGCTCGAGGTCATCCCCGCGTTCGTCCAAGCGGGGGTGCCGTTTCGCCTCGAGTTCTCCGTCCTCGGCGGGGGCCCGGCGGCCGTCAACTACCAGATTGGGAGCGAGCGCTTTCCATGCCGGGCGGTGGGTGTCGGCGACGGCCGCATCTCGTGCGAGCACTTTGGGCTCGAGCGCGCGTCCGAAGGCCCAATCCCGGTCCGGGTCGAGGTGACCGACGCCGAAGGGCGCACCTCGGGGGCCGACGCGACCGTGACCCTCGATCTCACCTGCCCTCGAGCGATCGCGGCGAATCTTTCGCCGGCCGTGGCCGAGCCCGGGGACGTCGCGGTGCTCACCGTCGAGGTCAGCGAGCCCTTGTCGATGCCGCCGAGGGTGAGCCGCCTCGGACAGGATTGGGGCGTGCCCGAGGGCGACGGCCGACTGTACCGGCTCGAGCGGCGCATCGGCGCCGAGGAGCCAGGCCCCACCGCGCCGGTCCAGGTGGTGCTCGTGGACCGGGCTGGCAACACGAACCTCGACTGCGGTCTGCCGGTTCAGATCGACTTCGCCGTCGACCGGCGGCGCCCGGTGGTCGATGGGGCCGCGGCCCTCCTCCTCCGAGGCCCGCCAGGGGGAAACGCGGTGCTCACCGCGACGGCGGGCGCGTTCAGCGATGACGTCGGCGTGGTCTCGGTGGACGTGCTCGACGCGAACAGCTTGGCGCTGCTCGCCCGGGTGACCCCGAGCGAGGACGGTGGGCTCGAGCCCTTCACGCTGCCGGCCCGGACCTCGGGCCGGGTCCTGCTCGAGGCCCGCGATCCATTCGGCCGAAGCAGCGGAAGGATCTCCATTTCGGAGGCGTGGTCGGTGGGGCTCGGCAACGGAGCGACGGCCGAGGTGTTTCTCGGCACCGGCGTCCGTCGCCACCCGGCGCCGCCTCGCAGCCGCGGCCTCACCCGGCGCACCGCCGAGGCCGCCCCCGACGTGGCCCGCGCCGACGCCCGCTCGCTTCTGGTGCGGGCGCGGGTAGGGTTCGAGAAGATCGGGGAGCTGCCGAGCACCCACGCCGACGCGGTCCAGCCGTTCACCGGGTTCGAGCCCCGAAGCGGGACCATCATGGTGGTTGGAGGGCACCGCGGTCCGGACTTCAACTTCTTCGCCAACTATATGGCCGACGTCCTGCAGCTGCGATGGGACCCTCGGGAGGGTCGCTACGACGTCGAGCGGCTCGACCCGCTCTCTTTCACCGATCCGGAGCGGCCTCCACCCGGGTACGGACCTCGGATCGCCTTCGACGGGGAGGGTTGCGGGCTGCTCCACGGCGGAAGCTATCGGACCGCGCCGAACCAGATTCGGGCCACGGCCGACGTGTGGCGGCTGTGCGTGGTCCCGGGGGCGGTCGAGTGGGAGCGGGTGCGGTTTCAGGGCGATGAGGCGCCGGGAACTCGGTTCGCTCCGATCGTCTTCGACCCCATCCACGGCCGCTACGTGGCCGGTGGGACGGTGAGCTTCGAGACGCGGGTCGCGATCATCGAGCCCGGGGGGCCCGGTCAGCGGTGGCGGGCCCGCGCGCTCGATCCCTTGCCGACGACGATGAGCTTGTCGAACGGAGGCTACCTGGTGTTCGACCCCAGAACTCGAGGTCTCGCCTTCGGGCTCGGAGGGGGCAAGAACGCGTTTTCGAACCAGTGGAGCTACGTAGACGGGGTGTGGCGAAGCTCCGATGTCCCGTTCGCGCTCGCGTTCCGGGCCGCCTTCGGGTGGGCCTACGACGAGGCCCGTCGGCACGTCGTGGTCTGGGGCGGAGGCGACACCCCGGGCCAGATCGCCGACGCCGGGGTTTGGTACCAAGCGGGCACCGCCACCACCGGCCCGTCCGGGTGGCGACGGGTCGAACTCGAGGCCCCCGAGCCCCGCGACTACCCCGCGGTCGTCTACGACCCGGAGCGCGAGGTCGTGCTCGCTTTCGGCGGCGTCCGAGAGGACCAGCGAAATCTCCCCGCCAACCAGCGCCGGACCATCGCGCCCGACGTCTTTCAGCTCGTCTCGGAGCCGGCGTATCCGTACGTCCAGACCGAGGTCGAGCTCGGCGCTGCCCGACCGGAGGGCATCGAGGCCATCGAGCTGTTCCTCCGCGCCGCCGGTGCGGGGGATGCCTCGGGCGGGGTCGAGGTCCTGCTTTGGGACCACCTCGCCGGAGCGTTCGCGCGGGTGGGCGGCGACCCGGGCGCGGCGCCCGGCGTCTTGCGGGATCTGAACGTGAGGGTCCGCGATCGACCGCACCGATTCATCGCCCCCGATGGGTGGATGGCGCTGGCCCTTCGCTCGGCGTCGCCGGCGACCGAGGCCCGCCCCGCCCGCCTCGAGGTCGATGTGCTCAGCGGGGTCCTGTTGCTGCGTCCGGGGGTGAGCCCATGAAGAAGCGCCCGCCTCCGGCGCCCGAGGGCCGCTTTCATCAGCCGTTTGCTTCGCTCGCGTCCCTGCTGCCCGCCGGCGGCGCTCCGCCGGACGAGAGAACCGACGCGCCGGCCGAGGCCCCCGGCCCTGACCTGCCGATGCGCCTCGCCGAGTTGGGCAAGCTCGTCGTTCGCGAGGAGAAGAAGGGGAGGAAGGGCAAAACCGTCACCGTCGTGGACGGGCTCTTGGCCGGGGCCGCGGCCGAGCTCGCCCGCCCGCTCGCAAGAGCGCTCGGCTGCGGAGCCACGGTCGAGGACGACAACCTGGTCCTTCAGGGGCAGCACGCGGACCGGGTGGCCGCGTGGCTCGGCGAACGCGGCGCTCGCCGCGTCATCGTGGGCGCCCGAGCCTCGAAGCCAGGGAAGGGCTAGCCCAGAAGTTCGCGCTTTTCGGCCGATGGAGGCGAAAAAAGGAGAGGGTGGGTCGCATTGGTCACCAAGAACCTCGAGGGTCCGCGCGTACGGGCTCGCGAGGAGACCGGACCCATTCGAAACCCCACCATCAGCTCGACCCTCGCCTCGTTTTCGACATCCGAACCGTGGACGGCAGCGCAGGAGCTGCTCGGGAAACTCTTGACGGCGGTGGGCGCCGACGGGGCGCTCTACCAGCGGTACGTCGAGTCGGCCGATGGGCCTCGCCACGCCGGCATCGCGGTCAGCGACGACCGGCTCGCGCCGCTCGGTTGGCTCGAGGGCCTCCCGCTCCCGGGTGGGGTTCGGAGCCTCGACCCGCGCTACGCGTGCGAAGGGACCAGGAACCGGTTTCGAGTCTGGTCCAAGCGGGACCGATCGGAGCTCGGAGCGGCCCCGCCCTTCGACCCGCGGACCCGCCTCGAAGCCAACCCGTGCGGGGTGGCCCGCCTGTGCGCCTTCGATGGAGACCGCCACGTGGGCCTCGTCGCGGTGGTGCGGTTCGAGAGCCGATTCGACCCTCCGGAGCTCTTTCGGCTCGAGCGCTTCGAGGAGCCGGTCCGGGAGGCCTTGATCCGTCTCGATGAGCTCGCAGAGGCGTTCAGGCTCCCCTCCCATGTGGTGCTCGACCGCGAAGGGGCCCTTCTGCACGCCGACGTGCCCGTCCCTGGTCCGCTCGTCGCCTGGCTTGCGCTCGCGGCGGTGCGGGCCGACCCGGTCCAGCACGTGTGGGGGTACGAGGCTCGCTTCACGCCGCTGGACGGGCCTTCTGGCCCCGCCCAGCTCGTCCGCTTCTCGCGGTTGCCGGCCTTGCGGCTCGACCGTCTCGACAGCCTGACCGATCGGCAGCGCGCGGTGGCGAAAGCGGCCGCGAACGGGGCGAGCCTGGGCCAGATCGCCGACGCGCTCGGCCTGAGCCCCAACACGGTGAAAACCCATCTGCAGCGGGTCTACCGGGCTCTCGGGGTGGGATCCCGGGAAGAGCTGGCCCGAGCCGTTCGGGCCCCGCCCCAGCTCCGGGTCATCGACGGCGACCGCCTCGATGCGGCCCCGGAGGACGGCTGACCCCGGCCTCCGAACCGGTGGGCCCCTCAGGGCCGGCGAGATGGCGCAGATTGCTTCGACGCACGCCCTCGGTCGGTGGGGGTGTCGATTCGAGAGGCTGCCTGCTCTTCGCCCGCCTCGAGCGCCGGCGTCGCCTGGGGGCCGGGGCCGAGCGCGGGCAGCCGTGCGAGGTGTCGTCCGAATCCCCGCATCACCACGAGGTGCACGACGGCTTGGGTGACGCTGTAGACGAACCAGGGCAGGGAGGGGCGAAAGTCGTGGATCGCCGCGATGAGGCCCTTGCCGCCCAAGACCTCGCGGAACTCGAACCGCCCCCGCTGGATGTCGGCCCGGGCGAGCAGCCCGCCGGTGATGCGGAACAGCTCCCGGTCCGGTCCGGAGGCGTTCGGATCCTGGGTCAGCTCGAGCAGGGTCCAGTCGATCATTCGCAGCCTGAACCGAAGGACGGGCCCGGGGCGGGTCTCGACGGCGAGGAACGGCCACATGAACTGGGGCAGCCACCGCGCGTATTCTTCCGCCACCCACCGGGCGCGGGTCCCGGCAGGAAGCGGCAAGCGCTGCACCGAGCGCACGGTGCGCGCGGCCTTCAGCCGGCGGTCATCGCCGGCCCGGAGCGCCCGCCGGGGGTTCTCGAGCGGACGCCCGCTCGGCCCGACCGATCGGCGCAGCGCCTCGTCGAAGGGGGTCGCGCCGTCGAGCAACCAGTCCTGCAGCCAGTTGGGGTGGGGCAGCACCGAATGGCGCAGGCTCTCCACCAGCGGGCCGACCAGCGCCGGCGGCGTTCCGGTCAGCCACGAAACCACGCGGTAGGACGGCCCAGAAGGCAGCGCGGGGACGGGGACGACCCAGATCCGCCGACCGAGCACCTTCGCGCATCGCTCCGCCAGGCCTCGGTAGCTCATGCGCTCCGGGCCGCCGATTTCGAAGCTTCCGCCATAGGTGTCGGGCTCACCGAGGCAGCGCAGCACCGCCCGAACGACGTCTTCGATCGCGATCGGGGCCGACTCGGCGTCGGCCCACGGCGGCATCGGCAGCACCGGGAGGCGACGGACGAGCTGCACCATGAGCCGCATCGAAGACCCGCCCGGTCCCACGATCAGCCCGGCGCGCAGCGCGGTGACGGGCGTCTTCCTGGCCGCCAGGGTGCTCTCGACCTCGAGCCGGCTCGCGAGGTGCCGGGAGACGTCCGCTCCTTCGGGCTGGATGCCGCCCACGTACAGGATTTGCTTCACGCCGTTGATCTCGGCCGCCCGAGCGAAGTTGTCGGCGAGGAGCAGATCCAGATCGACGAAGCTGGCCTGGGTGAGCCTCGCGGAAGGCATCATCGAGTGGACGAGGTAAAGAGCGTAGTCGACTCCGGCGAGGGCCTGCTCGACGTCCGACTTCGAAAACAGATCGCAGTGGCGCCACTCCACCCCGGAGGCGTCGCCGAGCGCCGCCCTGGTCGGCGAGCGGGTCAGCGCCACCACCGAAAACCGCTCGAGCAGCGCTCGGCGCAGCGCTTCCCCCACGAAGCCGGTCGCCCCCGCCACCGCGACCACCGGTCGGTCCATCCCCACGACCGGGCAGCTAGCGCTCCTTCATCCCCATCCCAAGCCCAATGTGGTCTCAGCGCCAGTTCGATCCGTTCGAGGTTCGACAACGAAAAAATGTGCCCATCGCCGGATCCCCGCTCTCGGCCCTTCGCCCGAGGGTTTGCGACGAGCCTTGGCGTCGGCCCGGCGCAGCCGCTATGGACCAAACGATGCAGCCGGTCCTCACTCGCGCGCAAATGCAGGCGATGGACCGGGACGCCATCGATCGGCTCGGGATCCCGGCCCGCGTGCTGATGGAGGTGGCGGGGCGGGCGGTCGCGGATGCGGTGGAGCCGTTCGCCCGGGCCCTTGGGGCGGAGGCATCGGTCCTCTGTCTAGCCGGTCCTGGGCACAACGGGGCCGACGCGCTCGTGGCGGCCCGCGTGCTCCACGGTTTCGGATTCCCGGTGGACGCGGTCCTGGTCGGTCCCCGGGAGGCGCCCAGCCCGGAATTCGCGGCGCAACGAGCCCTGGCCGAGGCGCTCGGGGTCTCGGTGTCCATCGTGGACGGCGAATCGGCGCCGGCCGAGGTTCGAGCGCGGCTCACCCACCACCCGCTGGTGGTCGATGGCCTGTTTGGTGTGGGCCTCGATCGGCCGCTCGACGGTTGGTGGCGGCACGTGGTGGAGGCGCTCGAGGCCGCCCCCGCCACCGTGATCGCGGTGGACCTGCCGTCGGGCGTGGACGCCGACACCGGGCAGCCGCTCGGGGCGGCGGCGAGGGCCGATGTCACGGTGTGCCTTCAGTTCGCGAAGCGGGGGCTCTTGCTTCAACCGGGCCGGTCTCGGGCCGGAGAGCTGCGGGTCGTGGACATCGGGATCCCGGGGAGCCGGCTCCCGGACGTGGTGGGTTCCACGGCCGGTTGGCTTCGCGACGACACCCTCGTGGCGGCGCTGCCGCCTCGGGATCCCAACGCCCACAAGGGGCGGTTTGGCCACCTGCTCGTGGTGGCGGGGACGCCGGAGCGGCCGGGCTCCGCCCTGCTCTGCGCCCGGGCGGCGCTCCGGTCGGGGGCGGGCCTCGTGACGGTCGCCGCGGAGGAGCGCACGCTCGATCGCCTCGCGCCGGCGCTCGTCGAGGTGATGGGGTGGTCTTTTGGGCCATCCCTCACCGCCGCCGGGCTCACCGCGGCCCTGGCCGGCCGCACAGCGGCGGCGATCGGTCCGTCGCTGCCGCCCGATGGATCCACGCGGCACGCGCTCGAAGAGGCGCTGTCCCGGTGCCCGGTCCCGGTCGTGCTCGACGCCGGCGCGCTCGGCGCGCTCGTCGGCTCGGATCTGGGCTGGATCCGCGCCCGGCCCGCGGCCACGCTGCTCACTCCCCACCCCGGCGAGGCGGGGCGTCTGCTCGGCCTCGACGCGGCGGCGGTCCAATCGGACCGGGTCGCCGCCGCCACCGCGCTCAGCGAGCGGAGCGGGGCGGTGGTGGTGTTGAAGGGAGCGACCACGGTGGTGGCCGAACCGGATGGGACGATCGCGTTGTCGACCCGAGGAAACCCAGGGCTCGCCACCGCGGGGACCGGGGACGTGCTGACCGGGATCCTCGGCGCGCTGCTCGGGCAGGGGGTGGAGCCTGGGCTCGCGGCCCGGGCCGGGGTGGAGCTCCACGGGCTCGCCGGCGATCGCGCGGCGGCGAGCCTGGGCATGCGGGCGATGACCGCTTCCGACGTCGTGAGCCACCTCGCCGGTGCGGTGCCCGGAGTGGAGGAGTGAGATCGTTTCGGGGGCTCGACCTCGCCGGCGTCGAAGCGGTCGCGTGCAGCTTGGCCGCTGCCGCCTCGACCGTCCCTGGCCCGTTGAGCTTCGCGCTGCTCGGCGAGCTCGGGGCGGGAAAGACCGCGTTCGCCCGGGCCTTCGTCTGCGCCCTCCCCGGGGGCCGAGCGGTCCGGGTTCAGTCCCCGACCTACGCTCTGGTCCATCACTACCCGACGGAGCCCCCGGTTCGGCACATCGATCTCTACCGGATCGAGTCCTCCGAAGAGCTCGAGGCCATTGGCTTCGCCGAGATGGTCGATGTCCCCGGTATCAACCTCGTGGAGTGGGCCGACCGCGCCGGTGGCGCGATCTTTGGAGATCGCGTCGAGCTTCGGCTCGTCGCGACCTCGGCTACCCTCCGCGATCTTTTTGTCCGCGCCGCTTCCCCCGGCGCGGACGTGCTGCTCGAACAGGTGCGCTTCCCATGAAAAGACTCTCGTCCCTTGCCCTTCTGTCCTTCGGACTCCTCGCCGGCTGCGGAAGCGACGATCCGCCCCCGCCAACCGACGCCGGCGTCGACTCGATCGATGGCTCGGTCGCCGCCGACGCCGGGGTTCGGGCCAAATGCACGCTGCCTGAAAACAACCCGAGCTGCCGCTCGGTGACCGACTCCGAGCTCGGCTGCCTCAACCGAGGAGAGCGGCTCAACAGCGACAACCGGTGCGGCGACTTTTGCCCTGGCTATCTGCAGCGAACGTGCGGGGACAGCTTCTGTCCTCGGGTGTGCGCCACCGGCCAATGCGTGGACCTCGCCATCATCGACAGGGAAGAGCCGCTCAACCTGAAGCTCGACGTCGGCGAGCTCCGTCCCGGCTTCTTCGTTCGCATGGTGTTCTATGGGGAGACCTCGGGGGGCAACCCGTTCACGTGCGCCGACGTTCGAGCCGATCCCACCGGGTTCTTCCGCGACCCGTGCTTCAACCCCACCGACATGCGGGCCAGCGCCCCGCAGCCCGGTCCCGGCAACGTCTACACGTTCACGTTCAGCCGGGTGCCGCAGGACAGCCCGGTGGTGTTCGTGGTCTACGGCTTTCCGTCGAGCGACACCACCGAGCCCCCGGTCGGCATCTCTTGCACGGAGACCTTGATTCCCGTGGCCGGTTCCGGCGGCGGCAGCCCTCTCGAGGTCAACGCCACGAGGATGGAGCGGCTCTAGAACCGGCCCGTTCGTTCTTCACCGGTTCGGGAGCTCGTCGAGCGCGACGAGCGTCCGGCCCCGAAACCGAGCCGAGAACATGGGCAGCTCGGCTGCCAGGCGGGCGAGCGTCGCTTCCAACTGGCGCTCGGCGAGCCGCCCCAGCTCGACCTCGAACGCGGCGCCGTCGAGGCCGGACAGGATCCCCTGGCTGCGCAGGAACGCGACGTTTTGGTGACGCACGAACTGAGCGACCCGGGGGTGGGCGACGAACATTTGGCTCTTGCCTACCCTGGGCGCGACCATCGGGACAGGGGTGAACGCCTCGAGGTCGCCCTCGATGTCCACCAGCAGCACCGCCGCCTCCCTGTGCTCCCCCTCGAGCACCGCCAGCTCGAGGGAGAGCTCCCCCCGCCACAGGCGACGGTAGAAGCTCTCGAGTAGGGCCCGGTGGAGGCCGGGCCGGACGCCGTAGGTTTGCGGGTTCTCGAGGGCGAGCCGAAGGTGCCCACAGCCGATCGTCTCCGGGGCCGAGAGGTGCTCGAGCAGGCTGTCCTCGAGCGCCGGCGGCGCCTGTCGGACGAGGGCCTCCACCGCCGCGACCCGACCCGGGGGCGCGAGCGCGACCTCGGAGAAGCGCGGGTCCTGCTCGAGGCGAGCGCCGAGCGCATCGAGCGCGTGGTGGTCGGTGTGCAGGTAGAAGTGCCCAAAGGCGTCGAGGTAGGCCCGAAACAGCCGCTCCACCTCGGCATCGGAAAAGGGGGCCTTTCGGGCCAGTTCGGCCGCGGAGAGCGCGAGCAGCAGCTCGCCGGCGTCGCCGCCGGGGGTGCCGAGCACCGCGTGCGCGTCTCGGCCGTCCACGCACGACTCGTGGCCATGAAGGAGCAGGCTCGCCGCCTTCGTCCACCGCACCGACCGCTCGTCGCCCAAGTGGATGGAGAGGTCCTCCCTGGTGAGGCGCGCGATGCTCGGGGGCGGAGGCTCCGGGTCCCAGTCCGGTTCGATGTGGTCGATGGTCGGCAGGCTCGCCTGCCGCCAAGCGAGCATGCCCCCGGTCACGGAAGCGACGTGCAGGAAGCCGAGGTCGGCGAGGTAGCGGGCGGCCGCCCCCGAGCGGCGGCCGGAGCGACACAGAAGGACGAACGGGACCCGAGGGTCGAGCTCGGAGCTGGCCCGGGCCAGCTCCCGAAGAGGGATCCACCGGGTGCCCGGGACATGGCCGAGCGGCGCGCCGAGCTCGTGGAGCTCCCGGACGTCGATGAACCGGGCCACATCCCTCGCCGCCCACGCCGCCTCCGGGTCGATCTCGGGGGTGCCTCCGGGAGAGCGCTGGACCGGCAGGCTCGTCTCGTCCCGGGCTCGGCGCGGGGGGCCGTGGCAAGCAGCGAGCGCAGACAGCGCAGCGAGCCAGCCCCAGGTCTCGAGGTGCATGGGATACCGCGAAGCACGTCCCATGCCCGAGGGAGGTTCCTCACCGGTTCGCCCCTCGAGTGGCGTCGCCCGGAGCGCCGAGACGTGACGTCGCAACGTCGGTCGAGCCCCCGGGGCTGCCCGTCTGGAGATTGGCTGACCGCCGGTCAAGCCTCCGACATCCACCGCTCGAGGTGACCGAGCTGGGTGGTCCAGCACCGGCGGGCTGCCTCCCTCCAGGAGAACGCGTGAAACGCGTGGTGCTCGCCTTCGTACACGTCGAGCACGTGGGGAAGCCCGAGCCGGTCGAGCGCGGCCGCGGCCCGGAGCGTGTCGTCGAGGATCGGGTCCTTCGTCCCCACCGCGAGGTACATCGGCGGCAGGGGCCGCGAAAACGGCCCCCCGCGCTCGAGCAGCAACAGCGGGTCGGCGAGCTCGGTCGCCGGTCCCGGCCGGTCGCCGTGGGGGCCGAGGTAGCCCCGGCACACCACCCCGATGCGGTCTTCGAAGAGCGTCGGCAGGCCTCGGCCGAGAAAGCGCTCCGGCTCCGTGACCTGCAGCAGGCCGCATAGGGGTAGGACCGCCTTCGGAACCACGCCTCGACGAAACACCGCCCGGGCGTAGGGTTCCGGCCGCTCGGTGCAGGCGGCGAACGTTAGAGCGAGCACCAGGTTCGCGCCGGCGGACTCGCCGGACAGGGCGAGCCGGCTTGGGTTCGCGCCGAAGCTCTCCCCGCGGTCGAGAACATACTCGTACGCTGCGCAGGCATCCTCCACCGCGGCTGGAAACGGGTGGAGGGGGGCGAGCCGGTAGTCGATGGTGAAGACGACGTATCCGGCCCGGGCGAAGCGGAGCGCCATCGGCCAGTGGGTCTTCTTCGAGAGGATCCGAAACCCGCCCCCATGCACGAACAGGAGCGTCGGCGCCCCGGGGGGGAGGTCCTTTATGCGCCACACGTCGAGCCGGCACGCCCGGCGGCTCGCGTAGGGGAGGTCGCGATGCACCTCGATGCCCCACCGACCGGGGCGGGCCCGGGGGTGGAGCCGACCGAGTCCGGACAAGCCCTCGAAGACGGCCGAGATGGCCGCTCCGCCGGCGTGCTGGCGTAGGGTGGTCAGCCGATCGACCATGGTGGGGCCGATAGCACGACGCCCTTGGACGAAGGCGCAGGAAGAGGCGATGGCCGGCTTGCACCGCCGACGCAGCCGCCGTCTTCGCTCGGCGAGCGCCGGACGGCGCTGTACGGCCCGCCGTTTGCCCGTCAGCGTGACTGCGTGCGGGTGCTGTTTTCGGACGAGCGGGTGGTGGTGGTGATGAAGCCGGCCGGGGTCGCCGTGCACGCCACCCGCGGGGCGGTGGCGGTGCCGATGCTGCAGCGGGTCCGAGACGCGGTGCGCAAGAGGGTCTACCCGCTGCATCGGCTCGACGCTCCCACGTCGGGGGCGCTCGCCTTCGCGCTCGACCCGGAGGCGGCCGGCGCCCTGTCCCAGTGCTTCGCACGAGGGGAGGTCGAGAAGCGCTACGTCGCCCTCGTGCGCGGGGTCCCGCCTCCGAGCGGACGCATCGACCATCCGATCCCGAGGGAGGAGGGTGGGCCGCGGGTTCCTTCCGCCACCTCGTTTCGCACGCTGTTCACCCTGGGCCGGTACAGCTTGGTCCTCGCCGAGCCCCACACCGGGCGACGCCACCAGATCCGGCGGCACCTGCGCCACGAGAGTTGGCCGATCATCGGCGACGTCAACTACGGGAAGGGAGAACACAACCGGCTGTTTCGAGAGCGGTTCGGGCTGCATCGCCTGGCCCTGCATGCCCTCGAGCTCGCGGTGCCCGGGGTCGAAGGGTCGCCGGGCGTGGCCCCGATCGCGGCGTTCTCCGTCCGGGCTCCGCTCCCGCCCGACCTCGCCGCGCCGCTCGCTTCGTTCGGCGTCCCATCGACGCTGTTGGAGGCGCTTTGCGGCGACGGTGAGTGGGGATAGGTTTCTGCAATGGATGGCGCGGCAGCGCCGCTGGTCTCGATCCTCTTGCCGTGCTGGCAGGCTGAAGCCACCCTGGACCGGTGCCTCGCCGGGCTGCTCCACCAGAGCTTTCGGGCGCTGGAGGTGGTCGCCGTCGATGACCACTCGTCGGACCGGACCGTCGAGCGGCTCGAGCGGGCGGCGGCCGCCGACCCCCGGCTCCGGGTGCTGCGGCGCCGGTCACGGGGTGGGCCGCACGCTGCCCGCACCGACGCCTTGAAAGCGAGCCGCGCGCCGCTCATCGGCTTCGCCGACGCTGACGACCGCCCCCACCTCCGTCAGGTGGAGGCGCTCGCCGAAGCGATCGCCCGCACCGAGGCCGACATCGCCATTGGCGGGGCCCTGCTCGTGGATCGCGGGGGCCGGGTCGTGCGGCCGCGGGTCGCGGTGCCGGCGGCGGCGGTCCTCGAGGACGACCTGCTTGGGCGGTTCTGCCGGCTCGAGTTCGGCAGCGGGGTGTTGTGGAACAAGCTGTTCTCTCGCCGTTTGTTTCACGCCTGGCCCGGCGACCTCCCATCCAGTTCGGGAGGGGAAGACTACATCGCCTCGGTCGGCCTCTTCGCGGCCGCTCGCCGGGTCGCGCTCGTGCCCGGCGCCCACTACTTTCAGCTTTCCCGCGCCGAGTCGTTCTCGACGCCCACCGATTCGTCGGCCGGCTTCACCCGGACCCTCGCCGCCTACGCGACCGGGCTCGAGGTGTACGCGGGCGCAGGAGAGCCGCTGCTCGCCGCGGTGGACGGGCTGTTTTGCCGGCTGCTCGCTCAGGACGCCTACCGGGTCGAGGCTCCGGCGGCCCTCGAAGCGCACGAAGCCGATCTCAGCTCGGCGCTTCACCGCATCGCCTCCGTGCGACCTCGAGCGATCTATGGGCTCGTCCACGCCTTCGACCGGGGGAGGCGCCCTCCGCGGCCTTCGCCGACGCCTCCGCCCCCGCTCCATCGCCGGCTCCATCGCCGGCTGAAGCGGCTCATCGACCGGCGTTGATCGAGGCCCCCGGCCACGACCGACCGAGGGCGAGCGGAAGGAGCACCAGGGAGAGCCCATCCCCAAGCCAGGCGCAAACGACGAGCAGCGCCGAGATCGGGGCCATGACCGAGGCCGACAGTCCCGGCGCTGCCGCGAGCAGGGGAAGAAAGAGCCCCACCCCGATCGGCGGCAGCCGCCCCTCGAGCCCAGGCAGAACCCACACCGCGGCGCCGAGCAAAAAGAGCCCGGCCGAGGCCGCGCGGGGGAACCAGATCCCGAGGCCGGTGAGCGGCAGGGCCAACAGGGTGAGCCGAACCCACGGAGACGCCCATTCGGTCGCGGGGTCTTCGGCTCGGTCGCGCCAGGACCGGACGAGGAGCCCCGTCGCCTCCAAGGCCGAGAGCAAAGACCGCGGATCCCCTCGAACGACGGCCCAAGCCGGGGCGAGCGGCGGGCTCGGCTCGGTGAGATCAGCCCAGGCGTACGCCAGAGCGTGGCCGCGAAGCCGCTCGAGCCGCGCCGCCTTGGGACGGATCGGCTCGCCGAGCGCATCCGAAAGCGCGCCTCCGGTCGCTCGGTCGAGACGGTCGGCGAGCCACCGCCCCGCCTCTCGCTCTCCGCACGGTCCCGGGGACAGGTCGAGGCCGGCGGCGTCGATGCGAAGCCGGTACCGGGCGAGCTCGAGACGATCGGCGTGGGCCCGCCGGGCGAGCTCGGAGAAAGGGACCGGGGACAGGGCGCAGGCGCCACCGCGCGCTTCGGGGAGCCCGACATCGGCCCCCGGCGCGGTTCGCACCCCGAGCACGTCGGGGCCGAGCCGGACGAGCTCGACCGCCGGCAGCGGATCGGCGGGCAAGAGCAGCGCCAGCCACCACACCTACCGGCTCACGGCTCCCCGGTGGGCGGGGGGTTCGCGGCCAGCCCCCTAGCTCTTGCTTTCGGAGAGGGTTTCACGGCGAGCCCCCGCCGCTCGAGCAGGGGGCCGATCTCGGCGTCCCTCCCCCGAAACCCACGGTACAACTCCATGGCTTCCACGCTTCCCCCGCGGGATAGGAGGGTCTGTCGAAAGTGGGTGCCGTTGTCTCGGCTCAGGCCGCCGTTCTCTTCGAACCACTTCACGGTGTCGGCGTCGAGCACCTCGCTCCAGATGTAGGCGTAGTACCCGGCCGAATAGCCCCCTCCCCAGACATGGCTGAAGTAGGGGGTTCGGTACCGCGGGGGCACCGGCAAGTAGCGGACGCCGGCCGCTTCGAGAGCCTTCTTCTCGAACGCCATCACCTCGCTCGCCTCGGGGACATCCTCGGGCGCGAGCCGGTGAAAGGCCTGATCGATGATCGAGGCGGCGAGGTATTCGGTGGTCGCGAACCCTTGGTCGAACTTTCCGGCGCCGACCACTTCGTCGAGCAGCGGCTTCGGCAGCGGCTCGCCGGTCTCGTGGTGCCGCGCGTAGTTCTCGAGCACCTCGGGCCAGCTCGCCCACATCTCGTTCACCTGCGACGGGTACTCCACGAAGTCCCGGGGGACGTTCGTCCCGGCGAAGTACGGGTACTTCACCGCGGAGAACATGCCGTGCAGCGCGTGTCCGAACTCGTGAAACGCGGTCCGAACCTCGTCCCAAGTCATGAGGGTGGGCTCGCCGGGGGGCGGTTTCACAACGTTGAGGTGGTTTCCGACCACCGGCTTCTCGCCGAGCAGGTCCGATTGCGACACGTATTCGTTCATCCACGCTCCGCCCCGCTTCGAGGGCCGCGCGTACGGATCGAAGACGAACAGCGCGAGCAGCTCGCCGTCCGCCTCGAGCACCTCGAACACCTGCACGTCGGGGTGGTAGACAGGCAGGTCCTTCTTCTCCCGGAACTCGATCCCGAACAGGCGGGTCGCGGCGAAGAAGACGCCGTCCTTCAGCACCCGGTTCAGCTCGAGGTACGGCCTGAGCTGCCCCTCGTCGAGGCTGCCTTGGCTCTTTCGCACCTTCTCGGCGTAGTAGGCCCAGTCCCAGGGCTCCAGCTTCGCTTTCGGGTGGTCCTTTCGCAGGAGGCGCTCGATGTCCGCCGCCTCCTTCTTTGCGTTTCGCACCGCCGGAGGGATGAGGGAGGCGAGCCGTTTTGCGACCGCTTCCGGGGTCTTCGCGGTCTCATCCTCCAGCACGTAGCTCGCGTGGTCGGGGTAGCCGAGCAGCTGCGCCCGCTCGGCCCGGAGCCGGGCGAGCCGAGCGATGATCCCGGTGGTGTCGTTGTCGTTGCCCCTCGAGCCCCGGGCGATCGAAGCCTCGTGCAGGCGCCGGCGGGACTCTCGCCGGGACAGCTGCGCCATCGCCGGCTGGCCGGTCGTGTTCACCAGCGCGAGCAGCAGCTTGCCGTCGAGGCCCCGCTCCTTCGCCGCCGCCCGGGCGGCCTCGATCTGGGCCGGCTCGAGCCCCTCGAGCTCGGCCTCGTCGTCGAAGACCACCGCCGAGTCGTTCACCTCCGCCAGCACGAGCCGCCCGAACTGGGCCTGCAGGCTCGCGATCTCGGCGTTCATCGACTCGAGTCTCGCCTTGTCGTCGACCGGGAGCCGGGCGCCAGCGCGCACGAAATCGGTGTGGTACCGGTCGAGCAGCCGCGAGCTCTCCGCGTCGAGCTCGCCTCGGTTCTCGTGGAGGGCATCGAGGCGAGCGAACAGCGCCCCGTCGAGGAAGATGGCGTCGCTGTGGGCGGCGAACCTTGGAGCGAAGGCCTCGAGGACCGCTTCCCGGGTTGGGGTTCGATCGGCGGCGAGCAGCCCGGAGCACAGGTTGCGGACCCGCGAGAGGCGTTGGCCGGACCGCTCGAGCTCCACCATCGTGTTGGCGAAGCTCGGCGGCTCTGGGTTGTTGGCGATGGCCCGGATCTGACGCCGGTGCTCATCCATCGCCGCTTCGAAGGCGTCGGCGAACCGGTCGTCGTCGACCCGGTCGAACGCGGGGTAGCCGAGCGGGTGCGGGCTCTCGGTCAGCATGGGGTTTTCAACCATGGGGGCGGACGCCGGCGCCGGCAACGGGGGCGTCGCGGGCGCGCAGGCGAGGGCGAGGGCGAGGGGCAGGGTACGACGCAAGGAACCTCCGAAGCGGCGGCCTTAGCGGCTGCCGTGGGTGGTGGCAACCGGCAGCGGGACCTTGCGAACGGGATGCGCTTTTGCCATGGCCGCCCGATGGGCCGCGCCCTCGTCCTCCTCTTCGCGTCGGCCCTGGCCTGTCGGACATCCCCTCCACCGCCGGCCGCGCTGACCGTCGAGGTGCGGGACCCGGCCACCCACCGGGGCGACTTCACCTGGCGGGAGGAGGTGACGGTGCGGGTGGCAGGGCAGCCGGCTCGGGTGTTCGAGGCCGCGCTCGAGAAGCGTGGGGATGCGCTGCGCCTGGTTGGTCTCAGCCCGCTCGGCACGGTGCTGTTCGTGGCCGAAGCGGTCGGCCGAGAGGTCCGGTTCGACAACCGGACCGGCGAGCCGCTCCCGTTCGACGGGGGCCCGATCTTGCGCGACGTGACCCGCGCCCACTTCGACTGGCTCGATGGGCCGGTCGAGGGCGGCGCTCGCGCCGGTGAGGGCTTTGGCGAGCTCGTCGAGGAGCGGTTTCAGGGCGGTGCCTTGGTCGAGCGCCGCTTTCTGCGCTCCGGGGTCACCGTCGCCTACCGGCCTGGCGTCGCCCTCCTCTCGGACCCAGCGCTCGGCTACGAGCTCGAGATCCGCCGCCTCCCTTCGCCCTGAGGATTACAGCGGGGTCGTCCACACCGGGGCGCCGGGTTTGACTCCGAGCAGATTCCGGGTCGCGTCGCTCAGCTCGACCTGCTCGGCCGAGATCCGCACCGCGGCGGCGGTCGCCCTGAAGCGAGAGGGCGCCTCCGGGCGTCCGATTCCCACCAGGTGCCGATTGACCCCCTCCGGCTTGACCCCTTCGAAGAGCGTCGCTTCGAGCGCCTCGGGGAGCGGGTTCTTGGCCACGGCGCGTTCGGCCGCGTCCCGAACGAGCGATATGTCATTGGTCTTCGCCGTGAAGTGGGGGCCTCCATCAAAAGGATCGATCTGCTCGGAATACGTAAAGCCTATCGCCTCGAGGATGCGCTGCGCCCCGCGGGTCTCCTCTCCGACCTGCCCGATCAGCTCGGCGACGTGCGTGGGCAGCATCGACGCATACAGCGGGGTCTGCGGAAACAAGGAATAGATGAATTCCTTGTTCTCATGGGAGAGTTTGTCCGCCTCCTGGTACGGCAGCCCGGTGAAGCGCTGCCCGATGTATTCCCACAGCTCCGAGCGGCCGTCGGGGAGCAGAGGCGGCATCAGCTCGGCCAGGACCGTATCCTGAAACCGCGGCCGATACATGGCGATGAAGAGGAACCGGACCAAGGACAAGACCTTGCCGAGCCCAAACGCCCGGTACGATGGATCGAGGACGAGCGCCCCGATCTCGGTCGGTCCGTCGTAGCTGAAGCCGAGCCGCAGCGTCGTGTGGGAAAACAGCCGCTCGAGCGTGCTCGAGTAGCGCTGGTCCTGGACCACATCGAAGAAGACGTGAGGCGCCTCCGGGTGGCCGTGGCGGGCAAACACCATGCTGGTGCCAACGATGTCCCCGGTGCTCGCGCCCTCCATCACGAACAGGTAGCGGCCATGGGCTGGATCTTTCACCTTCCCGGAGAAGGCGTCCCTGGCGTCGGCGATCATGCGCCGGAGCACCCGCTTGTCGTGGGGAATGTTCACCGAGTCGAGGTGCTCCGAGAGCCGCAAGATCGCGTCGAGGTCCTTGGGGAGGACCTCCCTCACCACGAATCGCTCCTTGGGCTTTTGGCGCCGGTTCGGCATCGCGGGCGCACCATAGACCAGTTTGCGGCTGCCGCGATCGGCCGGGCCTCGGTCGGGTTGGCCTCGGGGTCGTCGCCGCTGGTATGGGCCGGGCATGGTGAGGGTGCAGGCAAGCGATCTCGCGGCGGCGCGGCGGCGGCTCGACGCCGGGAGGGCGGCGCTCGAGCTCGAGGGCGCGGTGGTCTCGGACGGTCCTGGGCGCCGTCTGCCTCGGTGCGACCGGGGGTTTGGGGGGCTCGACCGGGCGGAGCGGGTCACCGCGCTGTTCGACGAGGTCGTGGCACGGCTCGCGGCGCTCGCCCCGGTCCCCGGACTGCCGGTCGCCCTGGTCGCGCTCGGCGGCTATGGACGGCGGGAGCTGGCGCTTCGCTCCGACCTCGACCTCATGTTCCTGACCGAGGACCCGGAGGCGGCGGCGCCGTTCGTCGAGGCGGTGCTGTACGCGCTGTGGGACCTCGGCGTGGAGGTCGGGCACGCGGTGCGCACCCCGGACACCGCGCTCGGGGTCGCGGAAGCGGAGCCGACGGTGCTGTCGGGGCTGCTCGACGCCCGGCTCCTCGCCGCGGGGGCGGGAGACGCGGAGGCGCGGCGTTCCTTGTTTCAGCGGACCGGTCGGGGGCTCGACGCGCTGTTGTCCCGCCCGGATGTGGCGCGGGCGCTCGTCGGCTCGAAGCTCGACGAGGCGGCCCGGCGCCGGGCCCGCTACGGGGAGACGGTCTACCTGCTCGAGCCGAACGTGAAGGAGAGCGCGGGCGGCCTGCGGGACTTGCACGGCGCGCTGTGGGTGTCCCGGGTGCGCTTCAAGGTCCACGGGCTCGACGAGCTGCTTCGGCTCGGGGTGCTGTCTCCGGCGGAGCACCGGACCTTGACCCGGGCCTACGATTTTCTGCTCCGGGTCCGGTTCGAGCTGCACCGCATCACGGGGCGCAGGCAGGACCACCTGCGGTTTCAGCATCAGGAGCGGATCGCGCCGATCCTGGGCTTCTTGAAGGAGGCCTCCCCGGACCCCGACCAGCTCGCCCACGGGGTGGAGCGGTTCATGCGCGCCTACTATTTTCACGCCCGTTCGGTGCGGGTCTTGGGCAACAACCTCGTCGAGCAGGCGATCGGGCCGCGCCCCCCGCGGGACCGAAACGGTCGCCCTGCTCCGGGAGGGTTTCGGTGGTGGGGCGGGCAGATCACGGTCACGGGGGTGGACCACTTTCACCGGGACCCGTCCGCGCTCGTGCGGATCTTCGAAGTGGCGGCGGCGGAAGGGGCCGAGCTGCACCCCCACGCGAAGCACCTGGTGTTCGAGCAGCGCACCTTTCTCGACGCGAAAGCCCGGCGGGACCGGCGGGTGGTGGATCCATTTCTGTCGTTGCTCGAGGATCCCAGGCAGGATGGGCGGGTCTTCGAACAGATGCACGACCTGGGTCTTCTCAAGAAGATCTTGCCCGAACTCTCCCGGGTGACATCCCGATGGCAGCACTCACTCTACCACGTCTACACGGTGGACGTGCATTCCCTCAAGGTCCTCGACATCGCGAAGCGCTTTCGACGAGGCGACCTGCGGGAGGCCCACCCCGAGCTCACCCGGGTCATCGAAGATCTCCCCCGGCCGGCGGTTCTGTACCTCGCGTGCCTGCTCCATGACGTCGGCAAAGGATGGCGGGGCGAGAGCCACTCCGTTCGGGGGGCCAAGGTTGCGGCGGCGGTAGGCAAGCGGCTCGAGGAGGCCGCGTCGCCGGGATGGGGGGCGGAGGACACGAGCGACCTCGTCTGGCTCGTCGAAGACCATCTCATCATGTCGGACCTCTCGCAGCGCCGGGACATCTCCGACCCGGCGCTCGTGGCCCAGTTCGCCCGGACGGTGCGGACGGAGGAGCGGCTCGACATGCTCCACCTGCTCACCGTCTGCGACATGATGGGGACGTCGCCCAAAGTGTTCACCGGCTGGAAGGCGGCGCTGCTTCGCGAGCTGTCCGCCGCGACCCGAGAGATGCTCCGGGGAGAGTCCGACGGGCAGGCTCGGCGGCACTTGGCCGCCCGCCGAAAGCGGGCCGAGGCGGCGCTGCTCGAAGAGATCGCCGGGGAGGGGGCGCTCGCGGCCGAGGCCCGTCTGTTCTTCGAAGCGGTCCCCGATCGGTACCTGTTGTCCACCCCGGCGAACCGGGTGGCCCGGCACGTTCGCATGTGGAGCGGGGTCCGGCGTCGGGGCGGCCTCGCCACCCACGTGCAGCACCTGCGTCGCCAAGGGGTCAGCGAGCTGACCGTGGCCTGCCCCGACCGCCCGGGGCTGCTCGCGCTGCTCGCCGGGGTGCTCGCTGCCCACGACCTGTCGATCCTCTCTGCCTCCGTGTTTTCGGTGGACGCGCCGAAGGAGCAGCCCCCGCCGGCCCCGCCCGGTCAGGGAGACTTCGAGCTGACTCCGGGAGCTCGGCCCGCTTTCGCGGTCGCGCTCGACGTGCTCGCGGTCACCAGCCCGACCGGCGGCCTCGTCGATGACCCCGACCGGTGGGCCCGGGTGCGCGCCGACCTCGCCCGCATCCTCATCGATGGGGTCGAGCCCGCGCTGCTCATCCACCCTCGGCTCCACCGCAGCCCGGGGCTCGAGACCCATCGCCCGGCGGTGAAGACGGAGGTTCGGGTGGTCCCCGGGGTGGGGGACGAAGTGGTGTTCGACGTCTTCTGCGAGGACCACATCGGCGTCCTCTGGCGAATTGCTCACACCTTGGCCGAGCACGGGCTCGCGATCACGCTGGCGAAGATCAGCACCCAAGGCCACCGGGTCGCCGACGGCTTCTACGTCCGGGACGAAGAAACGGGCGCGCGGGTCAACAACCCCGATCGGCTGCAGACCGCGGCCAAAGCGCTCCGCGCGGCGCTCGAGCAGGGGTTCGACCGCATGCCCGTCCCTTGAGCTCCGATCGCGCGCTCTCCCAGCCGGACCTTGACCATCTGGCCCATCCGGCCTCTAAGGGTGGGCATGCGTCCGTGGCTCGCGTCGCTTCTGCTCGCGCTCTTGGCCCCTGTCGCCGCCGTGGCGGCCCCATCGAAGACCTGGGCGATCTTCGATTCGCAGCGGGCGATGGAGGCGACCTCGCACTTCAAGGACGCCAAGGCGGCGCTCGAAAAGGAGCTCGAAAAGCGCCAGGAGGTCCTCGAGAAGAGGAAAAAGGGGCTCGAGGAGCAGCGAGAGGCGCTCGAGGCCCAAAAGGCGGTCGCGGTGGGGACCGCGCTCGTCGAGCAGGAGGCGAAGCTCGCCCAGGAAGAGCAGGAGCTCGCCCAATCGATCATGATGGCCCAGCGGGAGCTCGCTCTGTTCGAGCAGAAGCTGAAAGAGCAGCTGTTCATGCGGCTCGAGGCGGCGGTCCACCAGATCGCCGAGAGCGGGAGCCACACCTTCGTCGTGGACGCCGGGAAAGTGCTGTACCACGTCCCGAAACTCGACATCACCGACGCAGTCATCGAAGTGTACAACCAGCGGTTCTCCGACAAGCCGCTCGACCTGTCGGCGGTGAAGCTCGGCCAGGGGCCGGGGCTGGCCCCCGCCCCACGGGCACCGTGAGCGCGTCCGAAGCCCGGCGCGTTCGCGGGCTGGACAAGGGGCGCCCTTCGGTCTAGCCGACCTCGGCTGAGCGAAAAGGAGCCCGCGTGACCGTCCTCGATATCGAGCAGATCAAGAGCTACTTGCCCCACCGCTACCCGTTCCTGTTCGTGGATCGCGTTCTCGCGCTCGAGATCGGCAAGAGCATCCACGCCAGGAAGAGCGTCTCCGGCAACGAGGCTTTCTTCGAGGGCCATTTCCCCGGCAACCCCGTCTTGCCCGGTGTCATCCAGCTCGAGGCGATGGGCCAGGCCGGCGCGCTGCTCGCGGTGATGAGCGGGGCGAAGCTCAGCGCGGACCAGTCCATCTACGTGGGCGCCCTCGACGACTGCAAGTTTCGTCGGCCGGTCGTCCCTGGGGACGTGCTCGACCTGCACGCCGAGGTCCTCCGGTACCGCCTCGGCACCTTCAAGTTGGCCTGCCGAGCCGAGGTGGACGGGAAGCTGGCCTCGAGCGCGGTCATCACCGCGACCACGGGACCGGCGCTCCCCCGGCCCGCGATCCCCGAAGCCTTCCCGCCTCCGATTTTCGGGACGACCTGAGGGCCCCTGACGAAATCGGAGCTCAGCGCCGGCGCCAAAAGCCGCTGCTCGGCTCGTTCGGGGGGAGCGCGGCCATCGCTTCGGCGTGATCGGGGTCCACCTCGAGCACCGCCCGCCACGCGTCGTCGCCAGCGGACCCTTCCGCCGCCCGCGCCAGCGCCTCGAGCTGGGGCACGACCCAATCGGGGTCCTCGAGCAGCTGCTCGGCGAGCTCCGGGTCGAGCCGGCGAACCTCGCCCAGCGCGGCGTCCGCGTCGGCCCACGCCCCGAGCGCCCGGTCGGCGAGCGCTTTCTCGGCCTGCGCGAGCGCGGCGAGCGGCGGCGGCGGCGGCGGCGGCGGGGACAGACGCCTCCGCGCGTCCGGGTGGCGAAGCTCGACCCGAGCGTCGTCGAGCAGGAGCAGCGCCAGCTCGAAGCGCCAACGGGCCCGGCCGCCAGGGGGCCACTCCCCAGCCGCCTGCCGAACGGCATCGACCGCTCGCGCGTGCGCGGCCGCGACCGTCGCCTCGTCGAACGGACCGCCGCCGAGCCCCAGCCGCTCGGGTGCCGACGCGGCGCCGAGCTGCTCGAGCCAACCCTCGAGCTGCGCGACCTCGGTCGTGGATGTCGGGACCGGCATGAAGCCGGGCGCGGCTGCGGTCGATCCGCTCGAGGGCTCGGGGGGATGGGCGGGAAAAGAGAGGCCCCTCGGCGCGCGGGACCGCCCGCTCAGCGGACGGTTGTCGGTTCGGGGCCGGGATTCCGGTTTGGGTTGAGACGCCTGGCGGGGACGCGATTCAGGATCGGCACGCGACTCAGGATGGGCACGCGATTCAGGATGGGCGCGGAGTGGGGGCCGAGCGCCGGCCTCGGCGCCGAGGCGGGATTCGGGGGCCCTCGACGACGCAAAGCGGCCGCTGAAGGCGTTGGCCACCCACCGCACGAGCCGCTCCGGGTCCACCGGCTTCTCCATCAGCTCCGACACCCCGAGCCGATGCAGGCGCTCCTGCGCGGTCGGGTCTCGAGGGATCGCGCTCACCGCGAGGATCGGCCGAGTCGGGCCCCGTCGCCACCGCTCGAGCAGGTCGAAGCCGGTGGGCCTCGGCAGCATCAGATCGAGCACGACGACCGCCGCTGGCGACGCTTCATCGAGCTCGAGCGCCGCGGCCCCGTCGTGGGCCACGGTCACGCGGAATCCAGCGCCCTCGAGGGCATCGGTCCACAGCTGGGCCACCGCTCGATCGTCGTCCACGACCAGGACCGTGCGCTCGTCCACGGACCGGTCGTAGCACGGGCGGTGGTTTCGCGGGTCGGGTCAGGCTGGGGTCGCCGCGTCGGTTCGCCACGCATGCTGCCGAAAGAACCGATGCGCCCGGTGGATGAAGCCGACGCCGGGCAGCGCGATCATCGGGCACTCGCCGGTCACCAGATCGAGCTGCGCCGCGCGAGCGATCGCGACCGCGGCCTCGCTCACCGAGCCCTCCCCGGACCCGCCGCTGAGCCATACCCGCTGCACGCCGGCGCGGATCGCGCCTTCGATCGCCGCCGCCGAGGCTCGAGGCGGGGTCATGATCAGGACCGCGTCCGGGGGCGGAACCACGTCTTCGACCAGCGCGAACGCGGGCCGGCCCGCGATCGTGGCCGCGGTCGGGTGAACTGGGACCATGTCGTAGCCGGCCTTCGACCAGGCGTCGAAGACCATCCGGGAGAAGTGGCGGGGGCGGGTGGAGGCGCCGACCAGGGCGACGCGTCGGCTCGCCAAGAACCGCTGCATGGGGGCCGGTAGGGGGGTGGGGGCCATGGCCCGCGAGGAAGCAGAATCCGTGCCCAACAAAACGACGACCGGTCCACCCTGATTCGTTGCGCTTTGGTGACTGCACCGGGTCCGTCCTCCTCGCCCGGACAAGTTTCTGCGATAACCCCACGCATGGCGCCGCCACCGATTCCGCCATGGGCAGCGGGCCTCGACGCGGTGCAGACCCGCCGGGTCCAAAACCTCATCGCCCAAGAGTTGCGGGCCCGCGGGGTGAATCGGTTCTCCTTCGACGACGAGGGCCTCGAGTGGTCGAGCCTGTCCGGCCCGCATCGAGCTCCGCTCGACGAGCTGGCCGGTGTCTGCGCCGAAAGAGACCCCTCGGCGTGGTCGGAGCTCATCCAGGCGCAGGTGGAAGATCTGCTCGCTGGGGAAGACCCAGACGACGCCCCTCCGACCCTGCTCGACGGCGCTCTCACCGCCGACCAGGTGCGGCGCGGGCGAGCCGAGCCGCTTCTCGGCGTGCTGCCGCCTCCGCCTCGCCGCCGCGACGAGCGTCTCGAGCGGGCCGCGCCGCTCGGAGGCATGCGCTCGCCGTTTGTTGGGGCGCCGCCGTCCTGGGACCATGAAGAAGAGCCCGCAAAGACCCTCCCCGGTCCGCCTCCGCCCACGAGCTCGTCCGGAGGCTTGCCTCCTTCTCCGCGGCCCCCCCGCCGGTGGCGGCTCGGCTGGCCGACGCTCATCGGGCTGGCGGTGGCGGTCACCGTCGCCCTCGAGGCGAGAAACCTCCTGCGCGGCGACCCGGACGCGCCGAGCTTCGAGGTGGGGCCGACGCAGGATGTCATGCTCGAGGCGACTCCGGCTGGGGAAGTGGAGGCGTTCGCGGAGCGCGACGGCCGCTCGCTCGGCAAGGTGCCGATCCGGGTCCTCGTCCCAAAGGGCACCGAGCCGGTGGTGCTGCTCGTCGCCGCCGGCCATCGCGCCGAGCGGGTCGTGCTTCCCTCTTCCGGGGGCAAGGTGGTCGCGCTCGAGCGCCTCCCCGACGACGCCCCCCGCTGCACCCTCCCGGTATCGGCCGACGGGTGGCCCCACCAGCTCCTCCCTGGTGGACCGAGCACCGACCTCAGCCCGGTGGAGTTCGTCGGCCCGGCCGCGGTTCGCATCGTGCCCGAAGGCTACGGCGCCGGTCTCGTGGAGTGCCCACCCGAAGGAGGTTCGGTGGAGCCGCCCTTCTTCCGGCGCTTCCCCGACGTGGCGACGCTCCACGTCGAGCAGCCGTTTGGCTACCAACTGTTCGTCGGGGACCGGCCGAGCGGATCGGTCCCGCAGAAGGTCGCCGTCGCGCAGGCCTTCCTGCAGCTGCGCTCCGGGGGGGCGGGCACCTGGGTGAGCCGGTGGGTCGCCGTGCTCGGCTCCACCGAGGTGCGGCTCCCGCTCGACGACCGCCGCGCGCCCCCGCTCACGGTGCCGAGAACCCATCTCGAGCCCTCGGAGCCGCCGGCTTTGCGCCGCACGCGCACGGTGGCGCCGGAACCAGAGCCGGTGCTCCCCACCCTCGACTGAGGCCCTCGGGCGCCCGCTGGGGAAAGTGCCCCATGTCTCCGCCGAAAGGTTCGGCTTGGGGTTGCGGCCCAACGGGGTTCGAAATATGCGCTTGTATCGGCGGATGCGCACGGTTGCGTAGCGGGACCTCGAGCTGGGGTCCGCGAGAGCCCGCCGCAGGCAATGGGTCCCATCGCCGACCGAACGAGGAGGGAGACGAGATGCAAGCACGCATGAAGGCGCGAGCGGAAGCCTCGAGCCGAGGTTCGCCGGGGAGGATGCGCTCCTCCCGGCTCGTTCGCCCATCCATGGCGATCCATCCGCTGCTCGGAGCGCTCGGCTGCGCGCTCGCGGTTTCACCGTCGGAGGCGAAGGCTGAGGCCGCCTGCGATGGGTGCATTGGCCCCGATGGCTACCTCCCGCCCGTATACGGCGCGATCGAGCTGTTGACGATTCTGTCCGGCGTCCCCGCGGTCGCCGCCAATCCCGCTTCGCTGTACACCGGCTTTTGGACCAACTGGTACGAGGAGGACCTCGAGCCAGCGCTCGTGAAGCTCGCCGTTCAGCGAGGGATCTTGGACGCGCGCAACCTCTTCGACCTGCACCTTCCGGGGAGGCTGGTGGGGAACGTCGATCCGGGCGACGTGGACTGTTCGGGTCGGGCGCTGGTCGCCCGCACCGCTGATGGTTCGTGCAACAACCTCGCCAACCCCCGTGGCGGCGCGGTGATGACCCGATTCGGGCGCAACGTGTTCCCCTCCCGTTCGCCTACCCCGATCCGGCGACCTTGCTCGACCCGCACCCTCGAGCGGTGAGCCGTCAGCTGCTGAGGCGCAGGGGTCTCGGCAAGGAGGTGTCGTTTCTGAACCTCTGGGCCACCGCCTGGACCCAGTTTCAGATTCACGACTGGTTCGACCACGGTCCGCCGGACCGAACCCGACCCCTGGCGATCCCGCTCGAACCGTTCGACCCGGTTCGGATCCGGACCGGTCAGACGTCGATGGTCGTTGGCTCGACGCCGCTGGATGCGTCTCGAACCTCCGCCGAGGATGCCGCGCTTCCTCCGTCGTTCAACAACTACGTGACCCAGTGGTGGGACGCGTCCCAGATCTACGGTTCCGACCAGAGCACCGCGGATTCGCTCCGGTCGTTCACCGGCGGCCGGCTCCGCCTCGACGCGAACGGCCTGCTTCCGCTCAAGCCATCGGGGGTGCCCGAGACCGGCTTCGACAGCAACTGGTGGGTGGGACTCGAGCTGCTTCACACCCTGTTCGTCCGCGAGCACAACGCGATCGCGGACCACCTGGCCGCGACCTACCCGGCAATGGGCGACCAAGAGCTGTACGACACCGCGCGCCTCGTCAACGCGGCGCTGCTCGCCAAGATCCACACCTTGGAATGGACGCCGGCGGTCCTTCCCAATCCGGCGCTGGACATCGCGATGAACGCGAACTGGTACGGACTTCAGCGCTTCGTCTCCCCGGACCCGGTGAACCAAGGGACGCTCCGGGCGGTGGTGCCCCCGCCCGACCCGATCATCTACGGCATCGTGGGCGGAACGACCGACGACAAGGGCGTGGTCTACTCGATGACGGAGGAGTTCGCCGCGGTGTACCGGATGCACCCAGTTCTGCCCGATCGCTTCCGTTCGGTCGACGCCCGCACCGGCCGAAAGCGGCGGATGATCCAGACCAAGAACACCACCGACGCCGACGCCCGAGCCCTGGTCGTCCGGGAGGGGCTCGTGAACTTGGGAGCCGCGTTCGGCACCCAAAACGCGACCGCGCTCGAGCTGTTCAACTACCCGCGGTTCATGACCGAGCTGCCCCTGCCGTTCGGCGGGGTCCTCGACCTCGCAGCGGTGGACATCCTCCGGGACCGCGAGCGCGGCTTGCCTCGGTACAACGATTTCCGCCGGGCCCTGAACCTCGTCCCGCTCACGAGCATCGACGAGCTCACCCCGGATCCTCGGGCCCGCCGAGCGCTGACGCGCGTCTACGGCGGCGACATCGAGAAGGTGGATATGTTCGTCGGAACGCTCGCCGAGGCGCAGCGCCCCGACTGCTTCGGCGAGACCTTGTTTCAGACCTTCATCCTGATGGCGAGCCGCCGGCTTCAGGCCGACCGGTTCTACACGGTGGACTATCGGCCGGAGATCTACACCGCCGAGGGGCTGGCTTGGGTCGAGGCCAACACGATGAAGTCGGTTTTGCTTCGGCACTTCCCGGAGCTCGGCCCGGCAGGGCTCGACCAGGTCGACAACGCGTTCGCTCCGTGGAACCGGAGCTGGTCCGTGACCGGCCCCTGAGGCTTCGATGATGACAGCGGGGCGGCCCGAACCGAGCCCGTGCTTGCCCGGCGGCGGCCGGTGGCGTCATGTCGGGTGGTGAGCGCGCACCGCTTCGAGACCCTCGCCATTCACGCCGGACAAACCCCGGAACCGGTCACCGGGGCGGTCAGCGTGCCGATCTTCCAGACGAGCACCTTCGCCCAGCGGGCCCCCGGCGAGCACACCGGCTTCGAGTACGCCCGAACCCAGAACCCCACCCGGGCGGCGCTCGAGGCCAACCTGGCCGCCCTCGAGGGGGCTCGGTTCGGCTCGTGCTTCGCGTCGGGCTGCGCGGCGACCGACGCGATCCTGCACTGCCTGTCGGCCGGGGACCACGTCGTGGCCGGCGACGACCTCTACGGGGGCACCTACCGGCTGTTCGAACGGATCCACACCCGCCACGGCATCGAGTTCAGCTACGTGCCCGCCTCCGACTCGGCCGCCTACGCCGCCGCGCTCCGGCCGAACACGAAGCTCGTGTGGCTCGAGACCCCCACGAACCCGCTGCTCGGCATCGCCGACATCGAGGCGGTGGCAAAGGGGGCCCACGGGGTGCCGGTCGTGGTCGACAACACGTTCGCTACGCCCTACCTGCAGCGGCCGCTCGACTTTGGGGCCACCCTGGTCGTGCACTCCGTCACCAAATACCTCGGCGGCCACTCGGACCTCATCGGCGGGGCGGTATTGACCTCCGACCCGGAGTGGGACGAGAGGGTGAAGTTCGTGCAGAACTCGGCCGGGGCGGTCCCGGGGCCGTTCGACGCGTTTTTGACCTTGCGGGGGACGAAGACCCTTCATGTCCGGATGGACCGCCACTGCGACAACGCCGAGGCGCTCGCCCGGCGGCTCGAGCGGCACCCGAAGGTCCTGAAGGTCATCCACCCTTCGCTCGAATCCCACCCTCAGCGCGAGCTCGCCCGGCGGCAGATGCGCCGCGGCGGGGGCATGATCTCCTTCGTCGTGGACGGCGGACTCGACGCGAGTCGGCGGCTCCTGTCCGGACTCGAGGTGTTCACCTTGGCCGAGTCGCTCGGGGGGGTGGAGTCGCTCATCGAGCACCCGGCGATCATGACCCACGCGTCCATCCCGAAGCCCATCCGTGAGGCCCGGGGCATCGACGATGGCCTTGTGCGCATCTCGGTAGGAATCGAGGCGCTCGAGGACCTCGAGCGGGACCTCGACGCAGCGCTCGACCGAGCGTGAGGGCGGGGATCAGGGCTCGGGAGGCGAGGGGCAGGTGGCGTCGATCGCGATGCCGGCGAGCGTCGTCTCGATGAGGTCGTTGGCGCCGCCGAGCGCGTCGAGGTCGTAGACCCGTCCGCCGGGGAGCGAGGTCAGCGGGGGCTGGCCCCGGAACGGTCGGGTCAGCCCGTCGAGCGGGCCGGGGACGAAGGCGTGAACCCGCACTTCGCGGTTTTGGAGCCCAGACAGGATTTCGGGGTAGGTAGAGCGCACGGTGATGCCGCCGCTCAGGGTGGCGGGGGCCTCCCGAAAGCCGGCATCGGTCGCGACCAGCGCCAGCACGGCCTGGGCGCCTTCGCTTTGGGCGAGCACCGCGGACAGGGCGTCGAGCAGGTTCTCGTCGGCGTCGGAGTTCGGGGTGTTCGCGTTCAGGTTCCGGTTGCCGCGTCCGGCGGCGATCCCCTCGCGAATGGCGTCGCTCACCGCGATGTGGGACGTCATTCTTTCGGCCCCGGGGGGAAACAGGCGGACATCGTTCACGAACCCGACCACTCGGTAGCTGACGAGAACCCGGTCGCCGCGACGGTTCTCCACGGGGAAGCTGACCGCGAGGGCCGACAGGGTGGACGCGAGCGTCTCGAGAAACGGGGTCATCGAGCCGGAGACATCGAGGACGAAGAAGACTTCGAACCGGCGCACCGCCTCGTCGAGCTCGCACGGCAGCTCCTGCGGTGGCGACACCGGCCGAATCGAGACGAAGTCGTCGCCGCAGGCGCACAGAGCCGCGAGCAGGATCGAGGCCCACCGCACGTCAGCCTTCTCCCGCTTCGAGCCAGCGCTCGGCGTCGATGGCGGCCATGCACCCGGTGCCGGCGGCGGTGACGGCCTGCCGGTAGACCTTGTCGGCGACGTCGCCGCAGGCGAACACCCCGGGGACGTTGGTGGCGGTCGAGCCGGGACGAACCTTCAAGTAGCCGTCCTCGTCCAGCTCGAGCTTGCCCCGAAAGATGTCGGTGCTGGGTTTGTGGCCGATGGCGACGAAAAACCCTTCGCACGGAAACCGGCTCTTCTCGTCGGTCTCGACATGGTGTAGCTCGATCGCCTCGATCCCGCCGGCGGCGCCGATGCCCACCGGCTTCGTGCCCAGCACCCGGGTGACCTGGGTGTTCCAGATGAACTCGATCTTCGGGTTGCCGAGGGCCCGCGCGGCCATGATCTTCGACGCTCGCAGCTCGGATCGGCGGTGGATCACGGTGACTTTCGAGGCGAAGCGGGTGAGAAAGGTCGCTTCCTCCATCGCGGTGTCGCCGCCGCCCACGACCACGACGTTTTTTCCCTTGAAGAACGCGCCGTCGCACGTCGCGCACGCCGACACCCCGTGGCCCATCAGCTCCCGCTCCCCCGGGATCTCGAGCAGCTTCGCGACCGCGCCGGTGGCGATGATGAGCGCCTCCGCCTCGACCGCCGGCTCGCCGCCGATGCACAGAACGAAGGGGCGGCGGTCGAGCCGGACCTCGTCCACGAACCCGTGCACGACCTCGGTTCCGAAGCGCTCGGCCTGCGCCCGCATCTTGGCCATGAGGTCCGGCCCCATCACCCCTTCCGGGAAGCCGGGATAGTTCTCGACGTCCGTGGTGATCATGAGCTGCCCGCCGGGCAGCACGGACTGGTTCCCGGGGAGAAACCCGCCTTCGATCAGCACCGGCGACAGCTCGGCCCGCGCGTTGTAGAGGGCCGCGGTGTAGCCGGCGGGGCCGCTGCCGATGATGGCGACCTTGGTCTTTCTCACGGCGGCGAAGTGAACACCCCGCACGCCCGGGCTGGCAACGGCCATCAACGTTCGGCGCAAACCCGGGCCACGGCAGCGGCGATCCGCGGGGACAGGGGCAGGTAATCCGCCTCGAGCGCGTAGGGGACCGGCGTGTCGAGGCCGCAGACCCGCTCCGGCGGGGCCTCGAGGGCATAAAAGCAGCGCTCGACGACCTGGGCGACGACTTCGGCGCCGAACCCAGCGGTCTGCGGGGCTTCGTGCACGACGACGAGGCGCCCGGTCTTCTCGACGCTTCTCGCCACCGCGTCGCCGTCGAAGGGGACGAGCGTTCGAAGGTCGAGCAGCTCGACCGCGATCCCGTCCTTGGCGGCGGTCTCGGCGGCGAGCGCCGCCTCGTGCACCATCGCCCCCCACGTCACCACCGTCACCCCGTCCCCGGCTCGCCGGACCCGGGCCTCGCCGAGCGGGACCCGGTAGTCTCCGTTCGGGACCTCGCACCGGACCGCCCGGTACACCCGCTTCGGCTCGAAGAACACAACCGGGTCCGGGTCGGCGATCGCGGACAGCAGGAGCCCTTTTGCGTCGTAGGGGTCGCTCGGCATGACGACCTTCAGCCCGGCGACATGGGCGAAATGGGCCTCGGGCGACTGCGAGTGGTAGAGCCCGCCTCGGACCCCGCCGCCGATCGGCGCCCGGACCACCATCGGCGCGGTGTACTGGCCGGCCGAGCGGTACCGGAGCTTCGCCATCTCGCTCACGATCTGGTCGAAGCCGGGATAGATGAAATCAGCGAATTGGATCTCGGCCACGGGCAGCAGCCCGTACATCGCGAGCCCGATCGCGGTGCCGACGATGCCGGCCTCGGACAGCGGGGTGTCCACGACCCGGTCGGGCCCGAACTCGGCGAGCAGCCCGTCGGTGGCCCGAAAGACCCCGCCCAGCTTCCCGACGTCCTGCCCGAGCACGAGCACCCGTTCGTCGCCGGCCATCGCCACCCGGAGGGCGTCCTGGACCGCTTCGACCACGTTTCGTACCGGCACGGCCCCGGCTACTCCGGACCGGTTCTCGGATCAACGGCTCCGGGGCCTTCGAGGGGCCGTTTTCGTGGACCGCGCGCCGACGCCGCCGTAGGAGGCCGCATGAGCGAAGCCGGGGAGGCGACGGTCACGGTGCTCGACCGGGTGGGGGAGGTCTCCCCTGCCGAGTGGGATGCGCTCTTGACCGCTGGTTCGGGCCCGTTTCTTCGCCACGGGTTTCTGAGCAGCCTCGAGGACGCAGGCACGCTCGAGCTGAAGACCGGGTGGGTTCCGCGGATCCCGGTGGTCCGGCGGGCGGGGCGTCTCATCGCCGCGGTGCCGGCCTACGTGAAGCTGCACTCGTTTGGCGAGTTCGTGTTCGACCACGGGTGGGCGAACTTCGCCGAACGGATCGGCGTGGCGTACTATCCAAAACTACTCGTCGGGGTACCGTTCACTCCCGTGACCGGACCGCGGTTCCTCGTCGCTCCGGGGGAGGACCGCCCGGCGCTCGTCGCGGCGCTCGGAAAGATGCTGGGTGAGCTCGCCGGCGAGCTGAGATGCTCCGGCGTCCACGTCAATTTCGCGCTCGACGACGAGGTGGAGACGCTGCTCTCGCTCGGGTACCTCGAGCGGCACGGCATCCAGTACCACTGGCACCGGGACGGGGCGGCGAGCTTCGACGACTATCTGTCGCGCTTCAACTCGAAGCGACGAAACCAGCTGAAGCGGGAGCGGCGAAGCCCGGGGGAGCAGGGGCTGTCGCTCGACGTCCTCCGCGGCTCGCAGCTCGAGGGAAAAGCCGAGCTCGCGTACGAGATCTATCTATCCACGGTCGAGAAGTTCGTGTGGGGCCGCCAGTACCTGAACCGCTCGGTCTTCGACCATTGGATCGAGCGCTGCGGCGATGAGCTCGAGCTCGTGCTCGCTCGCCGGGAAGGCGGCGAAGTGGTCGCCGGGGCGGTCAACTTCGCGTCGCCGGACCGGCTCTTCGGCCGCTACTGGGGCTGTTTCGAGGAGCTGAAGAACCTCCACTTCAACGTGTGTTACTACCGGGGCATCGAGGAGTGCATCCACCGCGGGCTCGACGTGTTCGAGCCCGGAGCCGGCGGCGAGCACAAGCTGGTCCGCGGCTTTCGTCCCACCATCACCCGCAGCGCCCACCTCATCCTGCATCGGGGCCTGCGATCCGCGATCGGGCAGCACCTCGAGCTCGAGCGAGCGGCGGTCGCGAAGGAGCAGGCGATGATGGTCGAGGCGATGGGCGAGCGCCGCGGCCCCTGAGCGGCGAGATCGGGGCTCTCCCCTCTCGGTCTCAGGACCAGGCCTCGGCGGTGGCGAGCACGCTCGCGGCGAGCGCGTCGTCGTCGTAGCCGCCCTCGAGCAGCCCGGCGATCCGACCTGCGCATGTCTCCTCGGCGATGGCCCGCCACCTCTCGGCGAGCGCGCCGAAGTCTTCGGTGGTGACTTCGAGCCCGCCGAGTGGGTCGTCCTCGTGGGCATCGTAGCCGGCGGAGATGACGATGAGGTCCGGGCCGAAGTCTCGGACGGCGGGGGCAAGGTGCTCGTCGGTGATCTCGAGCAGCGTCGCCCCCGAAGTCCCGGCCGGGACGGGGAAGTTCTGGGTGCTGCCGTGGCCGCGTCCGGCGCCGACGTCCTCTCGCCGGCCTGTCCCCGGATAGAACGGCCACCGGTGCGTGGACAGAAAGAGCACCCGGGGGTCGTCATAGAAGGCGGCTTGCGTTCCGTTTCCGTGGTGCACGTCCCAGTCGTAGATGGCGACCCGGCCGACCGCGCCCACGTCGAGCAGGCGCTTGACCGCGATGGCGACGTTGCCGAGCAGGCAGAAACCCATGGCTCGGTCGGGCAGGGCGTGGTGGCCCGGTGGCCGGAGCAGCCCGAGCCCCGCGTCGCCCCGGCCGCTCGCGACCCGGCTGAGCAGGTCCACCGCGGCCCCCGCCGCTTCCCGGGCGACGTCCACGGAGTCGGCGCTCGTCGGGGTGTCGGGGTCGAGAGGCACCGCGCGCCCCCGCACCGCGGCGAGGCGCTCGAGGTACTCGGGCCGGTGAAACGCGAGCAGCTCCTCGTCGGTCGCTGGCCTCGGCGGGATCGTCTCGAAGGTCAGCGGCGCGGCGTCGAGCGCCCGCTCGATGGCAGCGAGGCGCCCGGGGCGCTCCGGGTGAAACGGCCCCGGGTCATGGTCCCGAAACCTCAGGGAGCGAGCGACGAAGAGGACCACAGCCCATCCAAGCGGTTTGGGCCCGGCCTGTACAGACGCTTTACCGATGGGCTCGAGTCACGCACGATGCCTGGGTGGGAGAGGCCGAACGTCCGACGGTGCCCAGGGAGCGGCTTCAGCTGCCGAAATCGTCCGAGCCTCTGGCCCGGGCGACGCTGGTGTTCGGCCCGGGCCTCGAGCGGGCCCGCTTTCGACGAATCGGGTCGGCCCCGCTCGTGCTCGGCCGGGATCCGGGTCCGGACGGCTTTTCGCTTCCCGGAGAAGAGGCCAGCCGGCGCCACGCTGCCCTCCGCTGGGACGGCGGGCCGGTGGTCGAGGATCTCGGCAGCACGAACGGGACGTTCTTGAACGGGGCGCGGGTGACCCGAGCGCCGGCGCCGTCCGGCTCGGTCCTGCGCCTCGGGGACTGCCTCATCGTGGTGTCCGCGCTCCCCGCTGACGCGCCGGTGCTCGGACCGGTCTCGGGCGAGGAGGGGTTCGCGGATCGGTCGCTCGGGCTCGAGCACGCCGAGCTGGTGGCCGATCGAGCGGCGCCGAGCGCGCTGCCCGTGCTGATCGTGGGCCCCACCGGGGCGGGAAAGGAGCGGCTGGCCGAGCGGATCCACGCTCGCTCTCGTCGAAAGGGCCCGCTGGTCGCCGCCAACTGCGCCGGCTTTCCGCCCGGGCTGCTGTCGAGCGAGCTGTTCGGGCACGTGGAGGGCGCGTTCACCGGATCGAGCGGACGGAGGCTCGGGTTGTTCGCGGCGGCCGACGGAGGAACGCTCTTTCTCGACGAGATCGCGGAGCTCCCGCTCGAGCAGCAGGCGGCCTTGCTCCGAGCTCTGCAGGAGAAGCGGATCCGGCCGGTGGGTGGGGACCGGGAGGTCCCGGTGGACGTCCGGGTCGTCGCCGCGACCCACGCCGACCTCCCCGCGCTCGCTGCGCAAGGCGGGTTTCGGTCTGACCTGCTCGCGCGGCTCGATGGGGTCCGGGTGTCGATGCCCGGGCTCGCCGACCGGCCGGAGGATGTCTTGCGCCTGGTGGTGGAGCACCTCGCTGCCCACCGGGGCACCGTCGGCGAGGCGCTCGGGCTCGACGCGGCCGAGGCGCTGCTTCTGTACCGCTGGCCCCGCAACGTCCGCGAGGTGCAGCGGGTGGCCGCCCACGTGGGCCTGTTCATCGAGGGCAGCGGCCCGGTACCGTCCTATGCGTTGCCTGGATTTCTGAGGCCACAGACCGACTCGGCTCCGGGGCGGGCGAAGCTCGAGGCGCTGCTCGAGGCCCACCGCGGCAATGTCTGCCGGATCGCCGCGGAGCTGTCCGCCCACCGCACGCAGGTCCACCGGTGGCTGAAAGCGTCGGGCCTCGACGCCGGCCGCTACCGAAAAGCCCGGCTCAGCTGAGCGGAGGCGCCCCGGAGGTTCGGACCCTCCTTGGGGAGGTAGCCGGACGCGCCGCCCACCGCGACCGCGAGCTGCGGGTAGTGGGCTGCGATCGCCGGGGCGGCCCGAATGAAGGGGGGAAGGCCCGGTCCGGGTTGGTGCTCGAGCACCCGGCCTGCGGCGTGGGTTTGTCCACCGAGCAGCGCCGCCACCATGGGGAGGCGCGCCCCGCCGCCGGTCAGGCAGACTGTGAGCTTCTCTTCGTGGAGAAAACGAGCGGGCAACCCCTTCACGAGCTGGCTCACCCGAGCCGACAGCTCGGACTCGAACGCGGCGAGCTCGGGACGGCCGAGCAGGTCGTCCCTCGTCAGGCTCGCTTTCGCCGGTCCGACCCGAACCTCGATGAAGCCGTCGCAAAAGAGCTGACGCTTCAGCGCTCGCAGCTCCGGCTCGAGGTTGAGCCGGGCGCGCCGACCTCCGCCGAGCCGACCGAGCAGCTCGCCGAGCAGCACCCGGTCGAGCGCGTCGCCGGCAAAGGACAGCAGATCGGTGGCGCCGTCGATCGGCCGCACCTCGAAGCGCCCGTGGGCGGGGTCGGCGTCGAGCCAGAACAGGGCGATGTCGGTGGTGCCAGCGCCGACGTCCACCACCAGGACGAGGCCGCGGGATCCGTGCTCGGGTCCGAAACGAGAGGCCGCTGCCGCCACCGGCTCGGTCACCGGGCGGCCGATGAGCGGCGGCTGCAGGGGCAAGGAGGCGTCCGTGAGCCGCTCCTTCGCCTCCCGCCAGCGGTGAAGCGGCACGCCTTCCTCGAGCTCGTCCCCGAACGCGGCGCCGAGCACCAGGGCCTCGGCCGCGGCCCGAGCCAGGAGCGGCCGAAGGGCGAGGGTTCGCGCCGAAGGCCAGCACGGAAGCGCCAGGCGGCGAAGCACCGGGCCGACGATCCCATGCTGCTCGGCGAGCGCTCGCTGGGCCCGGTTCCCAAGCCAGGCGAGCAGCGCGGTCCACAGGTCGAACAGGCCGAGCCCCTCCGCTCCCCGGACTCCGAGCGCCGACAGCTCGAGGTCCCGCAGCTGCGGCCCGAGCGGGATGCGGCCGAACAAGCGCTTGAGCGAGTCGATCCGCGGTCTCCCCGCGCTCTTCGCGACCTCGACCGCCCGCTCGCCAAAATACAGCCGGCCGTCGGGCCCGAGGCACGCGGTCGAGGGGGCCACGAGGCGCCCGCCGGCTCCCACTGTGAGCGGCAGCACCACCCGGCCGTCACGGACCGCCGCTGCCTTCGCGTCCGCGGTGCCAAGGTCGAGGCACAGCACCACGCCGGGGGTCGGCACCGCCTCGAGCAGCTCCACCGGCAGCGCCGACCCGGTCCGGTCGCATCGGCCTCGCCGCATGGGCGCCATCGCAGCCCCGGCCCGGTCGCAGGGACACTCCGAAGCGAGCGGCGGGCCCGAGGCGACGACCTCGACCGAAGCCGAACCGGGATCGAGGTCGCGGTGGCATTCGGCCCAACGCTCCCGGCCAGGAGCGACGGCGGCGGACGCATCGAGAGGGTGGGCGCGGGCCTCGCCCACGGTTCGGTCTTCGGGCCGGTCTTCGGGTAGGGGCCGGTCCTCGGGTCCGGGGGCCGCGCTCGGGAGGGGGGCGAGCGCCTCGATCGCGGAGTCGAAGGCTTCGAGCTCCGCCGGCGAGACCAGCGCTCCGAGGCGAGGATCGAGGGACAGGCGCTCGAGCAGGCTCTCGAGCAGGGCGTGTCGAACTTCGGGCCGCACCGGTGGGCGAACGCGCGACGCGCACTCGCGCCTCCCCACGAGCGAAGTGGTTCTCCTGGGTCCCATGTGAAAACCGCTGATTGCGTTCCTACCGCCTCTTTCCGCATCGAGTGCACGGTCCGGCTCGTGTCGGAGCGGTCGCTCGCCGAGCGAGACCGGTCGGCTCCCCTCGACAAGGCTGGTGTCTGAGCGTACGTCCGCTTCGCGTGCTTCGGGTTTTGTCGGGACGGCGGCGGTCGGGCCGGCGGAGGGGCACGTGCAGCCGTCGGCCCTGAGTCGCTCGTCCTCCGTCGTGTTCGGAGAGAGCGCGGAGGGCCGGCCCCTGCGGGCCAAACGACTGGCGTCCGTCCGGGCGCCCGTGGGCCGGGTGCTCGTGATGGCCGGGCAGCACGGGGACGAGGCGCTGGCCATGGAGGCGGCCGACGACCTCGGCCCGCACTCCGAGCTCGAGCTCATGGTGGTGCCCTGCCTGAACCCCGACGGCCTCGTCCGCGGCACGAGGGAGAACGCGCTCGGCATCGATCTCAATCGCGACCACCAGCTCCTCGACAGCCCGGAGGTGTGCGCGCTCCATCGGCTCAGCCGGGATTTTCTCCCCGACCTCATCATCGACGTGCACACCTATCCGCCTCGGCGCCGGGCGCTCGTCGCCCACGGACTCGAGATCGGGGAGGACGTGATGCTCGAGACCCACAACCACCCAGCGAGCCTTCGCGGGTACGCGGCGAGGTGGCGGGCGCTCATCGCCCCGACGCTCGACGCGCTCGCGGAAGGCGGTATCCGAGCCGCCCGGTACTGGGTCGTGCGGCCCGTAGGCCCGATCCGGTCGAGCTCCCCCGACGTGGTCGATGCGCGAAACGGGCTGTCCGCCCGCCTCGGCGTGCCGGCGGTCCTCATCGAGGGGCGGGAGCCCACCCGCCGCTTCGGGTCGGTGGAGCGGACCCGATCCTCCTTGCGCCAAGCCATCGTTCACACCCTCGAGACGTTTTGCCGGGCTGACCTCGACCCGGAGACGCCAGCGCGCCGGATCGCGCTCGAAGCGCGTCGCAGGGCCGGTCCTCCCCCGGTTCTTCGGACCCTGGGTCCCGGGGATCGGGACCCGACGGTGCGACCGGTTCCAGGGAGGACGCTGCCCGAGCTCGTACCGCGGCGCTGGGTTCGTCGGCCGCTTGCCTATGCGGTGTCGGGCGAGCACGACGAGATTCTGTCGCTTCTGGAGCGCCATGGGTTTTCGGCGAGCGTGCTCGACCGGCGCGCCCGGTCCCGGCAGCCGCTGGGGGACGCTCCCATCGTCCACGCCCGGGTGCGCGGGTCCAAGCACCTCGACCCCGATGCTCGACTGTTCTTCACCGACGTTCGAGGGGGCGAACTCCTCACTGCGATGCTCGAACCCGAGTCACCCTACGGACTCTTCCGCCACGATCGGTTCGGGGGCTCGCTAGAGCCCGGCTCCCGCTATCCTGTGACGCCCGTTTTCGCCCGGCCACCGAGGACGAATCCATGACGAATCTGAGCCTGCCGCCTGTCTTCCATCCCCCGCTTGGTCCGGTGAAGTGGGGGTGGGTCACCCGCGTCCTCGAGCGCTCCGCCCCGGTGCGGGTGGGTTCGGTGGGTCCCGAGCCAAAGGTGGGGGACCTGCTCGTCGCTCGGGTGGAGTGGGTGCGCCACCACCGGCGGATCGCGCTGCCCACCGGCCAGCGGGCTCGCCTCTACCCTGGCGATCTCGTGGTGGGGGCGCTAGGGCATCGCTACGCGACCGACGCGTTCGACGCCGGCGCCTCGATCGAGGGAGAGGGGGTGGACCTCCTCACCAACGCTGGGCTGCTCGGACAGGTGCGACGGCGCCACGCCGGAGTGAAGCCGCCCACCCGGCTTTCCGTGCTCGGGGCGGTGGTCGACCACGGCGGGCGCCCCATCAATCTCATCGAAGCCGCGTTTCGGCCCCGCCCGCTCCTCGGCCCGACGGTCCCGGTGGTGCTCGTCCTCGGCACGGGGATGAACGCGGGCAAGACCACCGCCGCTCGAAAGCTGGTGCGCGGCCTGCTCGAGCGGGGCCGGGCGGTCGCGGCTCTCAAGATCACCGGCAGCGTCTGTCCGAACGATCGGGCCGAGCTCGAGTCCACCGGGGTCGGCTTCGTGCGAGACTTCAGCGACCATGGGTTTCCGAGCACCCACCTCGAGCCCCCGGCTCGGCTCGAGAGCCTGGCCGAGACGATGCTCGCCGACGCGCTCGACCGGTCGCCGGATGTCATCGTAGCCGAGCTCGCCGACGGGGTCCTGCAGCGGGAGACCGCCCATCTCATGGACTTCCTCCGGCCGCACGCGATCGGGGCCGTGCTGGCCGCGCCGTGCGCGCTGTCGGCCCTGAAGGGGGTGGAGGTGGTGCAGCAGGCCGGCATCGAGGCGCTCGGGGTGACCGGCCTCATCTCGAACGCGCCCCTGTTCCAAGACGAGTTCTCGGCCTGCTGTTCGGTGCCGATCCTCGGCTCGGGCGACGACGGCGAGTCCCTGGGGCGGGCGGTCTCGGCCGCGCTCGACCTGCGGGCGGTCCGCGCGGCCTGAACGTCTCTTTCCTGCCCCTATCGCCCATCGAAGAGCGCTCCGCCCGACGGGCTCGGCGCCCACGCTCGGTCCCGCGTGGGCCGCCCAGGGGACGTGCAACTCAGCCTGCGCCGAATCGGAGAGCAGGGTGAGATCCATCCTGTTCGCAGGAGCTCGGTGAGTTGCTGAGCAATGCGGCTCTGCGCTCGCTCCAGCCCTCGCCCGCCCCTCCCAAATGTCGTCGTCGGCGCCTGCCTCCCCGCGGAGCGAGCACGGCCCGCCTCGTCGCTCGGGGCATGACTCTCGCCCGCGAGCGCCGAGCTCGATCCGACTTCGAGATCCAAAATTGCAATGAACTCGGTTTTGTTAATCACGTTGTTGACTCGAAGAACCACTCTTCCGAGCTCTCGAGCAATATCACCTAGCGGGTGTCTTGCAATGTATGGGCTGCGCGACCATGGGCGGTGCCGATTTGCCCTTGTGCCCCTTCTTGCATCTGCGTAAACCCGTCGCACCTGGACTGGTCTGAAAGACAGACTGGCGTTCAGGGCAGCCCGCAGGGCTGCTCTGACGGACAGGTATGGTGCGCCTCTGGCTCGAGCGCACCATTCGACGACCCGAGCCTCGGAGATGCCCTTGAAGAACTTCGCTCTGCCCCAAACCCTCGCCACGTTGGTCGGCGCGCTCGCGCTGCCGCTCGCCGCTCTGCCCGCCTACGCTCAACCCTTCGAGCGGACCGTCGTCGTCACCGGCGAGCAGGCCCCGGCCGTCAACGGCGCGAACCTGCTCAACGAGCTCGCGAACCTCATCCCCATGGCGGGCCCCAACGCGCGGTGGCTCATCCTGGTCGAGCCCGGCGACTTCGACATCGGCAACAGCACCCTGGTGATGGGGAACTTCATCGACATCCAGGGCTCGGGCCGAAACAGCACCCACATCCGCAGCAGCGCTCCGGTTGCGGTGTCGGCGCCGGCGGGGATCGACGCCGAGATTCGGGATCTCACCGTCATCAGCCGGAGTCAGAACAACACGACGCAGACCGGCATCCAGATCTCGACGCCGGACTTCAAGGTCACCACCGTCAACGTCGATGTCTTCGCGGCCCGGGCTGGCACCGCGATCAGCATCGTTGGGTCTGGGCGCCCCCGGATCAACGTGGCTCGGGTGACGGTCGAAGCGGGCACCGAAGCGGTCGGGCTCTCCATCGGCTCGAACTCGCCGTTCCTTCGCCCGCGGGGCGGGGTCATCCTCAACGAGATCTTCATCCGAATCCTCTCCCAAGGCAGCCGGAACATCGGGATCCGGGCATCGTTCACCACGGAGGAGTCCATTCTCGAGGGTGCGGCCGGCGTAATCGGACTCGCCGAAGAGAACTACGGCTTTCAGCTCCTCGAATCGACCGCCAGGATCTCGAACAGCGTGATGGAAGTGTTCGGGAACCGAACCGTTCAGGGGATCTCAAGCATCTCATCCCAAACGTTCGTGAAGGGGACCACCATCAAGGTCGGCGGCGGCAACGCGCCCGTTGGGATCTTCAACCGCGGTGGTGAACTCTTCCTTCAGAGCTATGTCGGGCAGCCGACCGCCCAGGGGCCGACCGGGCTCGGTCTCCAGATGGTCTCGGGCCGGGTCGAGGTCAACCAGAGCGTCATCGAGCAGCGAGTGTCCGTCGAGTTCCTCGGAGGAACCTTGCGCGTGGGATCCTCCAAGCTGACCGCGCCCCGAAACATCCCGGGGGGGTCGGACGCCCAGTGCATCTTCAGCTATGAGGATGATTTCGTGACCGCGGTGCCCCCCGGCTGCAACTGAGCCTCGCGCGGGGCTATCGAGGCGGCCCGGCCTGCTGCTAGGGTCGTTCCCCGATGCTCCTGCTCGACGCGCCGGTGCGGCTCGACGGTGGTCTTGGGTTTCGGGACCACCTGTCGCCTCGCCGGTGCCACCAGGTGCCGCTTGCGCCTCGGGCCACTTCGGCTGAGCTCGCGCCTTCGGTGCGCATCGCGGTGGAGGCGGCGCCTTTCGGTCCGGTCGGGCCCGAGGATCTGCCCCTTCGTCCGGAGCGCATCGACCTGTCGCTCGTGCGCTTCGCGGCTCGCCGGCGCTCCGGGGACCGTTCCGGTCCGGTGTTCGCGGTGGCCGAGCCGCTCGCGTCCACCGCCGCCTCGCTCATCCCCCCTTCGCCGTCCGTGCTCGAGGTGGAGACTTCGGAAGCGGCCGTGAACGAGGCGCTCGCCGGCGCGCCGTCGGCGCTCGCCCTGGTGAGCCGGATGACGGTGCGCGGCATCCTGCCCCCGCGCGACCTTCTTCTGCGGCTGGACGCGGCCGCGGCCCGGCGGGTGCTGGCTCGGACCCTCCCCGGCTCGGCGCTCGCGCTCGGAGACGAGCTCGGGCCGTGGCTCGACGGCCTCGTCGATGAGGGGGTGCTCGAGGTCGAGGGGGAGTTCGACACCGCTCTCGGCCGGCGATTCGCCGAGTTCTGGGTGGACGCGCAGCTGTTCGTGCCCGAGGGGTCGCCGGCCGTGCTCGGGGAGGCGGCGCTCGAGCCGGCGCTCGCCGAGGCGCTCGAGCGGGCCAACGGCGGGGTCGAGGCCCGCCGGCTCCGCACCGAGGCGGAGCTGTCCGACAAGCCCGTTCAGCTCGACGCCAGGAGGGGCGCGGTCTTCTCTCGATGCCTCGTGGCTGCGGCTCCGCTCCGCGGCCCCCTGCCGCCGTTCTCCGCCCCGGTCCATCGCTGGCGGGGGGTCGCCGCGCTCGAAGTGGAGCTGCGCGACGCCGCGGGACGGGTCCGCCGAGCCGAGCTGACCGAACAGAGCGGCGAGATCCCCACGGACGCGGCCGAGCTCCGCGCCCGGGCCCGCCTCGACCCCAGCGGCGCGGCGATCGTGCTGTCCGAGCCCCAATGGACGAGCTGGGCGCCGGCTCGGCGCGGGCCGCTCGACCCCCAGCAGGTGGCTGGTCTTCGTGAGGTCTCGGTGGGTTTTGGCTGGGTGGACACCGCGATCGTCGCTCGCGCAGCGGTGCGGCTCGTGGGCGCGGCCGGGGCGCTGTCGGCGCCGCTCAGCGGGGCGGAGCCGGAGATCGTGCGAACGGTCGTCGGCGATGCCGCCCGATGGGAAGCGGAGATCTGGACCGGGGACGGGGCCTGCCATCGGCTCGAACGAGGCGTCGCCCCTCTTCAATCGGCGGTGGCCATCGAGCAGCCGGAGCCTCTTCCCGCTCCCCTGGTGGTGCGGCTTTGCGATCCGCTTCGCCGCTTCTCCCACCTCGACGTCGGTCTCGACGCCGGGCCCGGGTTTCCTCGGAGGAGCTTTCGCCTGTCGGCGCTCGGTCCGGAGGCGGTTTGGACGCCCCCGGACGGGCCCTTTGACTACCGATTTCGCACCGAGGGCCGGTTTCTCGATGGGCGTCGGACCAGCTCGCCTCCCGCCTCCGCTCGGGCCGGGCTGCTGCTCGTCGGAGATCCGGAGGTCGAGCTGCGGGCGGTCGAAGTGCACGGCGACCCGGACGCGGCCGGAGGGACCTGGCTGGTGCTCGAGGCGGAGCCCGCGCCGGACGGGGTGAAGACCGCGGTGGAGCTGTTCCTGCGACCGGGGGAGAGGGCCGTGGCCGAGCTGCCGAGCGTGGTGGGCACGCCGTTCGTGTACCGTGTGTTCGGCGAGCGCTACGACGCGGGCGGGGCCGGACGTCGCATCCCCTCGAGCCAGGCGACCGCGCGGCGCTGGCCCCCCGCCCTGACGGGCCGACGCTGATGGATCAACGGGGACGGTTCAACGGGTGGGGCCGAGCAAGTCGAGCTCGCGTAGAACGTAGGCCATCGTCGTGTAGGCCTTTCGCAGCCGGCCGCCGGCGGGAAGCACCGAGCCGAGCCGCGGGCTGCCCAAGATCCGCTCCGCGACGGCCTGCTGGGTCCGCGTGAGACCGAATTTGGCCACCCTCGACCGCGCGTCGCCAGGGGGCGCGATCGGACGATCGAGCATCGGCCCCAGGAAGAGCTCCAGCCGCTCGCCGGGGATCGCCCGGTACACGAGGTCCGGCAGGATCCCCAGCAAGCTGGCGGAGAACGGCAAGTGGCGGCTGGGCCGTCCCCGGTCGTCGAAGGCGAAGCGCCCCTGCTCGTGCCGAAGCAGGTGGCGCAGCCGCTCCTTCATCATCGCCGAGCGGTAGCGAGCGGCGTCGAGCGTGGTCTCCTTGGCGACCACGTCCTCGAGCGGTCTCGCCTCGGCCAGCACCACCCGCACGTGGCGGGGCAGGCGGTCCTCGGCGAGCACCCCTTTGGCCACCAGAAGGTTCGGGAGCTGCAGGCCGGGCTCGTTCGTGAACACGAGGGTAGGGCGGCCCTCTTCGATGTGGACGTCGAAGCGGATCCGTCGCTCCACCGATCCCAGCTCGAACATCCAGCGGCCGGTCAGGGACTCGGACATGCCGAGCACCGCGGTGACGCTCCGGTCTCCAATCCGGCCTTGGATCCGGCTTTCCTTGGGCAGCGGGTCACCAGGTTCGAGCACCGCCTCCACCCCTGTCAGGTGGGCGAAGCGCTCCGCGGCGAGCCAGCTCCGCTCATCCGAGGACACCGAGACCCGTTCGATTCCTCCGCTCGCGGCCTCGGCCCGGAGTATTTGGGTGACTTCGGTCCAAGTGCAGGGGCCGAGCACCCGGTCTTCGGCGTCCCGCAGCCAAAACCCTTCCGGAGGGACTCTGCGATGCGGCGAAAGACCAAAGCGACGCCAGGCGTAGGTGGCCATCCCGTCTCGGGCGGCGGGGCTCCCGTTCGGATCGCTGTCGTCGGACCGAGACAGCGCGCGGGGCGGCGGGGCGTCGAGCAACACCTCCCCCACCTCGAGCGTGGCGCGGTCGCTCGGTCGAGGGCCGAGGCGGAAGTCGGAGCGGTCGCTGAAGATCTCCCGGTCCTCCGGAGGCAGCGCGTCGAGCAGCAGCGAAGGGATCGGGGTGCCTTGCGGCGGCGCCTCCCCCGGATCGCCGAGCTCGGGGACGGGGCTCGGCGCGAGGACCGGCGGCGCGCCAACGAGGTTGAGGTCCGAGACCAGATCCGGCCTCGGCGTGACCCGAGCCACCGGCGCGGGGGGAGGGGCGAGCAGAGGTCGGTCGGGCTCGCTTCGCGGTCCGAGCGGCTCGAAGTGCCAAAACGGGGTGGGTCCGGTCCACGGGCTGCTCCCCGGGGCGACGGTGACCCCATACCGGGCCAGCGCCGGCAGGGTGTGGGCCTTGCCAGCGAGAAACGCCCGGAGCGCGCTCCTGAGTTCGCGGGCCGACGCCGGCCGGCGTTCCCGGTCCTTCTCGAGCGCCCAGCGGATGAGCGCGTCGAGCTCGGCGGGGATCTCGGGGTGGAACTCGGACGGTGGCCTCAGCGGCTCGGAGACGTGCTTCATCAGCACGCCCATGGGGTTTTCGGCGGTGAACGGGGGAACGCCGGTCACCATCTCGTACAGGATGACCCCGCAGCTGTAGACGTCGGTCCGGGGGTCGAGCTGATCGCCGACCGCCTGCTCGGGTGACATGTAGAGGGGGGTGCCGATGACTTTCTGTCCGCGGCCTCCATCGAGCGTGTCCCGGCCCCCGGAGAGAAACTTGGCCACTCCGAAGTCACAGACCTTCACCACCTCGACCAGCTGCCCGTCGTCGTTTCGCTGCTGCACGAGCACGATGTTCGACGGCTTCATGTCCCGGTGGATGATCCCCGCGTCGTGGGCGGCGGCGAGTCCGGCGAGGGCTTGCACCATGAGGTGGCAGGCCCGCTCGACTCCGATTCGGACCCCTCGGTCGATGATGTCCTGAAGGTCTACTCCCTTCAGAAACTCCATCGCGATGTAGAGCAGCTTGTCTTCACCGTCCTCCCCGAAGTCGAGCACCGCGACGCTGTTGGGGTGATTCAGCCTGCTCGCCGCCCGCGCCTCCCGGGCGAAGCGTCGGCTGCGGTTGGGGTCGGGCGTGCCGCCGCGCAGCACCTTCACCGCGACGTCCTTGTCGAGGCCGAGGTGGCGGGCGCGAAAGACCCGCCCCATCGAGCCGCTCCCGAGCAGCGCGTCGATCCGGAGCTTTCCGGCGACCACCCGGCCGATGAGCCGGTTGTCCTCCTCCTCGGTGGTCGGGCCCACCCCGAGATGATAGTGCCATCCGGTCCGCCCCGCTACGCATCGCCGCCCGCGGGGCGCGTCGCTTCCCCGGTTGCCAGGGCCCGGGCCCGACGCCTAATGTGCCGGCGTGGAGCGTCGGGTTCACGCCCGGGTGCTGGCGGCGATGGCGAGCTTCGAGGCGATGGTCTCCGGAGCGCCCCGCGCCGATCTCGCCCGGTTGACCTGGCCCGAGCTTCGGGAGGTCCTCCTCCGCCTCTTGGCGGAGCACCAGGTGCCGGACGAGCAGGGGCCGTCGCTGCTCGGGCACCTCCTCGCGACCGAATGGCATCTGCCGTCGCACCTCGAGGCGGGGGCCGCGGAGCTGGGCGTCTCGCCCTCGACGTTGTGGCGGCGGTACCGGGAGGCGCTGCGTTTTCAGGTGGCCCCCGATTCCGGTCCGGAGGCGCTGCGCCCGGTCTCGAGCCCGGTCTCGCCGTCGGCCCACCTGGCTCGCCGGATCCGGGCGCGAATGGAGGCGCTGTGGTCCCGTCCGGTCCCTCGGCCGGTGGCCCGGCGGCTCCATCTCGAGTGGGGAGACATCGAGGCCGACCGTGGGCTCTACCTCTGGCCCGGCCCCGAGCCCCACGCGCTCGCGACCGAAAACCTCTCGGCCAGCCTCAGCGGTCCAGGGGCAAGCTCTCAGCGAGCCGACTTTCGCCGGGCGATGCGCGTCGTGTGGCGATGGGCCCGCGCCTCGGCGCCCTGGACGGTCGAGCGCATCGGCCGGCTCAACCTCCTCCTGCTGCGCCACGCGCCCCTCGAGCATCCGGCCGGCTGCCTCCGGGCGGCAGGGACCGAAGAGGGCCTGCCGGACGCCCAGCACGGGGCGCTTCCTGGCGCCGAGGTGCGCTTTGCCATGGCCGGGCTCGAGCGATGGCTGGGCTCGGCGCCGGTTCATCCGGTCGAGAGGGCGGCCCGAGCCCTCGAGCGGCTGCTCTCCATCCACCCGTACCCGGATGGCAACGGGAGGGTCGCGCGCCTCGTCGTGGACGGAATCCTGATTCGGTCCGGCTTCCCTCCGGCCCGGCTCGTCCCCGCCGACCTCGACCTCGGCTATCTGTTCGACCTTCGCTCAGGCGAACCCACGCAGATCCCGCCCCCGGAGCGCGCGCTCGAGGTCGTCACCCGAGGCATCCGCCGCTCCCTCCACCCCGTCCCCGCCGCGGACGTGCGCCGCGGTGGAGGAGGGGCCGGGTCGAGGTCTCAGCCCGTCCCGGCGTCGTCCCCCCCATCGAGCGGACGCCGGGATCAGCGCCGCTCGAGCACCCGGTAGCCGCGGGCGGGCACCTCGAGCGGGGAGCCAGCGGCAGCGCCGGGGTCGAGCAGGTCGTCGTACGTTCCCTCCGGCAGCGTCACCGACGCGGCCTGGTCGGCCCGGTTCAGCGCGACCACGATCGGCCGTTCGCCGAGGCAACCCCGCATCCGATACACCCAAGTATCGTCGGTGCTCGATACGGTGCTCCGGCGGCCGCGGCTCAGCACCGGCTTTTCCCCTCGAAGCCGGGCCAGGGCTCGAACCTTCGACCGCAGCGTCTCCTGGTGGACGTTGGGCGTCGGAGCCGCCGGCTCGTCGGGCCAGGGCATGCGCCGCCGGTTGTCGGGGTCGCCGCCCCCGGCCAGTCCGATCTCATCCCCGTAGTAGATGAGCGGAACGCCAGGGCCGGTGAACATCGCCGCGAACGCGAGCGCCAGTCGCTCGTAGGGTTCGGGCGTCTCCGGCTGGACCCACCGCCCGATCTGCCACCCATTTCTCGGCGTGCTCGCTTCCCGGCAGTTTCCGAGCTGTCCGTTCGCAAAGTGGATGGGTCGGGGAATGTCGTGGTTTCCGATCCACGTCGTCATCACCGCCCGCTCTCCGTAGTAGCCGTCGTTTTCGGCCATCCAGCGGGCGAGGCCGGACATCGACTCTTCGCCGGTGAACAGGGCCCGGCACAGCTGATCCCGCATCGGGAAGTCGAACTGTCCGTCGAGCCGGGTCACGGGATCGACGAAAGATGCGAGTTGGTTTCGGCTGTAGCTGAACGTCTCGCCTACGAGATAGAACCGGCCACCGGCTGGGTTTGGCACCGCCTGGTCGAGCTGCTGCCGCAGCTCGGTCAGCCACACATCGGGCACATGTTTGATCGCGTCGAGCCGGTAACCATCGAAGCCGAAGCGCTCGACCCACCACCGGGCATCGCTTATCGACCATGATCGCGGTTCGGGGCGGTCGAAGTCGAACGGAGGGAGGTACTCGGTGAACGCGCACCGGGTCCCCCACACCGGGTCGTCCCATAGATTATCGGGTCCGCACAGCCGGAACTCGCCGGCCTCGTTGCGGGCAAACCACTCGGGATGGGCCCGATACAGGCCGCTCTCGAGGTCTACGTGGTTCATGACGTAGTCGGTGAGCACCTTCACCCCGTGCCCCCCGACGGCGCTGGTCGAGCCGTGGGCGGCCTCGATGAGGCCAGCCAGATCCTGCGCGGTGCCGATCCGGCGCTCGACCGTTGGGCGAGGCCCTTCCCGGTCGGTGAAGTCGATCGGGCCCGGGCTCGGCCAATACCCATGGTAGCCCGAGTACAGGTTCGGGTCGAGAAAGTTGACCGACGCGCCCGGGATCTGCCGGCTCGAAAACGGCGCCGACAGCCACAGCGCGGTCACACCGAGGTCGGTGAGGTACGGGAGCCGCTCGGTCACGCCGTTGAGGTCTCCGCCCTCGAATTGGGCGCTCGGCCCCCGGTAGGCGTCGCCTCCGGTCGCCCCTTCGACCGGCACCGAGACCCCATCCGAATCGCGAAAGCGGTCGATCAGGGCGAAATACATGACCACGTCTCGCCAGTCGAAGCGGCTCGGGTCGCCGCACACCTCGACCGGCCGCGACCGCCCGCAGGTGACCACGACCCCGTTTTGCCCCCCGAACCCATCGTCCTCATAGTCGGGCGCATTCGGGTCGGTGACATAGGCCCCATCGACCAAGAACTTGTAGGCGTTTTCTCCTTCGTCGATCCGGGTGACGATCGACCAGGTCCCGCCGTCGTTTTCGAGGGGGAGCGCCGCATCCGGTCCGGGCCACCCGAGCCAGCTTCCCGTGACCTGCACCGCGCTCGCGGCCGGGGCAGACAACTCGAACCGGTGGTCGCGGCAGGCGGCGGGGTCTGGCCCGGCGTCGCCACCTCCGTCGGGGCCTTGCACCCCGGCGTCCCCCGAGCCGGTGTCCCCCGGGCCATCGACCTGGGAATCTCTGCCCGGCGACGACCCGGCGTCGTCGGGGTCTACCTCCGAGCTGCCGCAAGCGAAGTTTCCCGCGAGCGCCAGTCCGAGGACCGGCAGGACACGGCGAAGGCCGAAACATCTCCAGTTCGTTCCCATGTTCTCCCCCTTGGGCGGACATACGCCGCGGCACGGGGCGGAGCAAGCCGTGACGCCGCGCCGAGTGACGCGCCCGCCGCGTGGCCAGCGCCGAGCTCCGGCGCTATGCTCGGAACCGAGAATCCGATGGCACCCCCGTTCTTGCGCCGCGTTCTGGCTCGCCCGGTGTTTTCCCGCGTCGATCATCGGCGGAGGTGCCACGAGGTGCGCCGAGCGTTGACTCCCCCCCTAGCGCTGCTTAGCGTCCGCGGCGCCTCGGCCCTGGTGCTGAACGGCCTATCACCATGATTGCCCCACCCAAGCTCGCGCCCACTTCGGGTCGCGAGGTCGTTCGCTACGCGGAGGCCGAGCTGCCTACCCGCCACGGTCCCGCGCGCCTCGTCGTGTACCGGGAAAAGGTGGCCGGTGTGCCCGACCCGCACAAGGAGCACGTCGCGCTCGTGTTCGGCCCGCTCGAGGCCAGGGCGGAGGCGGTGCCGTGCCGGGTCCACAGCGAGTGCTTGACCTCGGAGGTGTTCGGCTCGCTGAAGTGCGATTGCCGCGAGCAACTCGAGGCCGCGCTCGACGTGCTGTCGAGCGATCGGCGGGGCATCCTGCTCTACCTGCGCCAGGAAGGCCGGGGCATCGGGCTCGGGAACAAGATCCGGGCCTACGACCTCCAAAACCGGGGCGCCGACACCATCGAAGCCAACCACCAGCTCGGCTTCGAGACCGACCTGCGGACCTACGACATCGCGGCCGGAATGCTGCACGAGCTGGGGGTGCTGAGCGTTCGCCTCCTGACCAACAACCCGGAGAAGATCGCCGGGCTCGAGCGGTACGGGATTCGCGTGCTCGAGCGCCTGCCGGTCGAGATCACCCCCACCGACCACTCGCACGACTACCTGGTGGCCAAGCGAGAAAAATGCGGACACCTGCTGTCGGTTTTGGACTGAGCGGCCCCTAGGACCCCGGAGGAGGGAGCCGGGCGTTGCGCCGGGGCGGCGTCGGCCTGACATTGCCCGGCATGCCTCCCCCCGTCGTGAAGCGCCCCCGTCGAAACCGGCGCTCCCCCGTCCTCCGCGGATTCACCAGAGAGCATCGGCTGAGCCCCGAGTCGCTGATCGCCCCGGTCTTCGTCCACGGCGGGCGGGGATCGATCCCGATCGGCGCCATGCCCGGGCAGCAACGCCTCGACCTCGACGGCCTGTTGCGGGAGGCGGAAGGGGCGCTCGTGGACGGGGTGCGGGCGATGGTGCTGTTTCCAGCCATCGACGAGCGGCTCAAGACCAGGACGGCCGAGGAGGCCTACAACCGGGACGGCCTCATCCCCACCTGCATCCGCGCCCTCGACGCCCGCTTCCCCGAGCTGGCGGTGGTCACCGACGTCGCGCTCGACCCCTACAACTCGGACGGCCACGACGGCCTCGTCACCGACGACGGGCGCATCCTGAACGACGAGACGGTGCAGGTCCTCGTGAAGCAGGCCCTCTGCCAAGCCGAAGCCGGGGCGGAGGTGATCGCCCCGTCGGACATGATGGACGGCCGGGTGGCCGCGATCCGGGCCGGGCTCGACGAGGCCGGCTTCACCGAAGTCGCGATCCTCGCCTACACCGCGAAGTACGCCTCGAAGTTCTACGGCCCGTTTCGGGAGGCCCTCGATTCGGCCCCGAAAGCGGGGGACAAAAAGACCTACCAGATGGATCCGGCCAACGTCCGGGAGGCCCTGCGCGAGGCTGCGCTCGACGAGGAGGAAGGGGCGGACATGCTGATGGTCAAGCCCGCCGGACCCTACCTCGACGTGATCAGCCGGCTCGCCGCCGCGAGCCCTCTGCCCATCGCCGCCTACCAGGTGAGCGGTGAGTACGCGATGATCAAGGCGGCGGCGGAGCGGGGCTGGCTCGACGAGCGCGCGGTGATGCTCGAGAGCCTGCTCGGGATCCACCGGGCCGGGGCGCAGGTCATCTTGAGTTATTTCGCTCGGCCTGCGGCCCGCGCGCTCGCCGCTGGCGACCTCGACTGACGTGGACCTCGAGAACGTCCAGGTCTTCGTCCGGGTCGTGCAGGCCAAGAGCTTCACCGAAGCGGGGAAGCAGCTCGGCCTGCCGAAGTCCACCATCTCCCGCCGGGTCAGCCGGCTCGAGGACGACCTCGGGGTCCGATTGCTGCAGCGCACCACCCGGAAGCTCGCCCTCACCGAGGCGGGAAGCGCGTTCTTCGAGCAGGTGGCGCCGGCGCTCGAGGCGGTTCGGTCGGCGACGGCGTGGGTGGGGGAGATGCAGTCCATCCCGCGGGGCACGATCCGAGTGACGGCGCCCTTCGACTTCGGGACCCATTTCCTCTCCCGCATCGCCGCCGAATTCTCGGCCGAGTATCCCGAGATTCGGGTCGAAGTGTCGCTCAGCGAGCGCATGGTGGACCTCATCTCCGAGGGTTTCGACCTCGCCTTTCGCGGGGGGCGCCTCGAAGACTCAAGCCTCGTGGCCCGCCCGCTCGGGAAAGGAAAGGCGTGGGTCATCGCGAGCCCGGATTACCTCGCGGCCCGAGGCATTCCCAAGCACCCGCGCGACCTCGCTGGGCACGAGTGCATCCTGTTTCGGGCGTCCTTCGGAGCCGACCGGTGGACGCTCGAGGGGCCGGACGGGGCGACGGAGACGGTCAGCGTTCGCGGGCGAGTCACGTCCGACGAGTTCGGCTTCGTCAAGAGCATGGTCGCTGGGGGTCACGGGATCGGCTGCGTGCCGTGGATGCTGTGCGAGCCCGACCTCTCGAGCGGCCGATTGGTTCGCATCCTATCCCCTTGGGGGGTGCCTGGGGGGCAGATGCATCTCGTCTATCCGAGCGCCGAGCACCTCCCCCAGCGGGTGGTCTTGTTTCGCGATTTTGTCCTCGACTGGATACGGCGCCCCCCCTGGTCTTCCCTGAACGACTCGGCCTGAGTCCGCATGGCGCTGTTCGCTCGGGCCGGCGTCGGCGAAGGATCCTCGGCATGTCGTGGATCGCCGCCGTGCTCGCTTCGACCCTTGCCGCCGCTGCCCCCTCGGCCAGCGGGGCCAGCGCGACGAGCGTGCTCGGGACCTCGCTCGCGGTGTGCTCGACCGCGCCGCTCACCGGCTACTTTCGAGACGGCCGGTGCGTGACCGGCCCGGAGGACCGCGGCACCCACGTCGTGTGCGCCGAGGTCAGCGAACGGTTCCTCGAGTTCACCCGAGCCCGGGGCAACGACCTTCAGACCCCGGCGCCCCGGCACCGCTTCCCGGGGCTCGTCCCCGGCGACCGCTGGTGCCTGTGCGCCGCTCGGTGGCGGGAGGCGCTCGAGGCGGGCGTGGCCCCGCCAGTCGTGCTCGACGCGACGGAAACGAGCGCGCTCCGGTTCGTCTCGAGGGCCGCGCTCGAGCGCGGCGCCGTGGATCAGGCGAGCCCGAGCCGGGCGACGCCCTCCTCGTCGAGCCCCAAGTAGTGCCCAACCTCGTGGAGAACCGTGATCTCGACCTGCTCTTTCAGCACGTCGAGGTCGGGGAAGTCGGCGCATAGGTTGTGGGTGAACAGGACGATCCGAGAGATTTGGGGCGGCGCGTCCACCAAGCGGGTCTCGGCGAGGGTCGGGCCCTCGAACAGACCGTAGGCGCGGGGATCGAAGACCTCAGAGACCAGCTCGGCGCTCGGCCGGTCCTCGAGCATCACCGGGACATTCTCGAGCAGCTCGCAAAACGGGGAGGGGAGCCGCTTCAGGGTTCGCTCGGCGGTGGCCATCACCCTGGCCAACTCAGCCGGGCGACCAACCCGGGCGCTTCGGTCCGACGACTCGTCGAGCGCCAGGACCTCGAGCCATTGCGCCACCGCGTCGGCGTCCCGACCGGCGTCGAGCAGCGCCGATCCGAGCTGGTGGCGGCCGTCGGCGTCGTCTGGGAAGTGGGCGACGTGCCGCTCGAGCGCGGCGAGCAGGTCGTCGTCGTCGGCGTCGATCACTTCGGCGTAGGAAGCCTCCCACGAGCCGGCGTAGTCCCGGCGAAGGGCCTCGATCGCCCGGGCCGCCGCCAACTCATCCTCCCGCTCGATCGCGACTTCGAGCCGCTCGAGGAGCCGGCGGGCCGACTTCACACCACCTCCAGACCCGGCGCGGCGGCGAACACCTCTCCGACCGCCACCGCGGACAGGCCCGCGCTCTCGAACGCCGAGAGCGCGGCGTGCACCCCGCCCGGCGCCACGGCGCACAACAGGCCGCCGCTGGTCTGGGGGTCGGCGAGCAGGGCCTGGCCCACCGGGTCGAGTTGGTGCTCGACCTGCTCTCCGTAGGAGGCCCAGTTGCGCCCCGAGGCGCCGGTGATGAACCCATTCGCGGCGAGCTCCCGCACCCCGGGCAAGAGCGCGACGCGATCCCAGTCGATCCTGAGCCGAAGCTTCGAGGCACGAGCCATCTCGAGCGCGTGCCCAGCGAGGCCAAATCCGGTGACATCGGTCATCGCGTGGACATCGGGCAGGGCGCCGAGGCCCATTCCGGCGAGGTTCAGCCTGGTGGTGGTAGCGATGAGGCGCCGGTAGCCCTCGTCGTCGAGCGCCCCTTTCTTGAAGGCGGCCGACATCACCCCCACTCCGATCGGCTTTCCGAGCAGCAGCACATCCCCGGGCTGGGCCCCGGCGTTCGTCTTCACCTTTCCAGGGTGGACGACGCCGATGGCGGCGAGCCCATAGATCGGCTCGCCCACGTCGATGGTGTGCCCGCCGGCGATGGGGATGCCGGCCTCTTCGCAGGTCCGCTGCCCGCCGCGAAGAATGGCGCCGATGGTGGCCGGCGAGAGCCGGTCGAGCGGCATCCCGACGATCGCGAGCGCGAAGATCGGTCGGGCGCCCATCGCGTACACGTCGGAGAGCGCGTTCGCGGCCGCGATCCGGCCAAAATCCTCCGGGTCGTCGACGATGGGCAGAAAGAAGTCGGTGGTGGCCACCACCGCCTGCTCGTCGTTCAGCCGGTACACGGCGGCGTCGTCGGCGCCCTCGTTGCCCACCAGCAGCTCGAAGGGCATGGGCGAGGCGGCCCTGGCCTCCTCCAGGATCCGGGCGAGCGCGGCGGGGGCGACCTTGCAGCCGCAGCCGCCGCCATGGGCGAGCTCGGTGAGCCGAGGTTCCGTCATGGCCTCCGACTGTACCAGGGACTCGCTGCTCAGACCGCTCGCCAGGTCGTGCCGGTGGGGCCGTCCACGAGCTCGATACCGGCGGCGTGGAGGTTTTCCCGGATGGCGTCGGCGCGAGCGAAGTCCCGGGCCTTGCGGGCGGCTGCGCGCTCGGCGATCGCGGCCTCGACCTTCGCCGAGAGTCCGGCGTCCACCGCCGCTTCGGGGGCGGCCAAGAACCGACTCGGATCGTCCTCGAGCAGCCCGATGAGCCCCGCGCTGCCGAGCAGAGCGCCGAGCGCCTGCGCCGGATCGGGCCCCGACTTCACCGCCCGAGCGAGCTCGTTCAGCTCGGCGAGCGCCCGCGGGGTGTTGAGGTCGTCCTCGAGCGCCTCGATGAACGCGGGGGAAGGGGTCCGATCCTTTGGCTCGACCTCGGCGTCCCGCACCGTGCGGTACAGCCGCTCCAGGTTCTTCTTGGCCTGGTGCAAGCTGTCTTCCGTCCAGTCGAGCGGCTGCCGGTAGTGGGCGGACAGGAGGTTGTAGCGCAGCGCCTCGCCCGAGTGGTGTTCGAGCAGCCCGTGAACGAGCAGCACGTTTCCTTCGGATTTCGACATCTTCTCGTGCTCGACCCGAAGAAAGCCGTTGTGCATCCACACCCGCACGAAGGGTTTGCCTCCGTGCGCGCACACCGACTGCGCCACTTCGTTCTCGTGGTGGGGGAACACGAGATCGATGCCCCCACCATGGATGTCGATGGTCTCGCCCAAATGACGCTCGATCATCGCGGAGCACTCGAGGTGCCAGCCTGGCCGCCCCCGCCCCCACGGGCTCGGCCACCCCGGTTGCTCGGCGGCGCTCGGCTTCCACAACACAAAATCCCCCGGATCGCGCTTGTAGGGGGCGACCTCCACCCGGGCCCCGGCGAGCAGCTCCTCGGTGGAGCGGCCGGAGAGCTGGCCGTATTCGGGGAACGAGGCCACGGAGAACAGGACGTGGCCCTCCGCGACGTAGGCGTGCCCGGACTCCACCAAGCGGCTCGTCATGTCGACGATCCCGTCCATGTTGTCGGTGACGGTGGGTTCGAGGGTCGGGGACAGCACGCCGAGCGCGGCCATGTCCTCGCGGTAGATCTGGGCGTAGTGGCTGGTGATGGTCTCGATCGGCGCGTTCTGGGTCGCCGCCGCTCGCATGATCTTGTCGTCCACGTCGGTGATGTTTCGGGCGTACACGACGTGCTCGGGGCCGAAGCGCCACCGGAGCAGGCGAAACAGGACGTCGAAGACGACCGCGGGCCGGGCGTTGCCGATGTGGGCGTAGCTGTAGACGGTGGGGCCGCACACGTACATGGTCACCCGCTTCGGGTCGGCGGGCTCGAACGCCTCCTTCGTGCGCGTGCGCGTGTTGTGCAGGCGAATCACCCGGCCGAGGTTGGGGGGGGCCGCGCCGCTTGGCAACCGGCGAAGCTTGCCCAGATCGCCCCTGGTGGCCCATAACCCAAGGCCGTCGCCGCCATGGTGTTCTCTGCGCCCCCCGATCGGTCTCTCATCGTCTCCCGCCGGGTGGCCCTGCGCGACGGCGAACGCCTCGGGGTGGAGCCCGCAGGCATTCTCGTCGAGGCGGGCCACATCCAGGCGGTGTGGCCGCTCGACCCGGAGCCAGGCGGGGTCGACGCGCTCGCGGTCCGGGCCGGGGCGCGGCTCGTGGACTTCGGGGATCGCCTGGTGACCCCGGCGTTCGTCAACGCCCACACCCACCTCGCGCTCGGCGCGCTCCGGGGGGTCGCGCTCGAGCGGGCCACGGCGGGAAACATGGTCGAGAGCCTGTTCTACCGGGTGGAAGCGGCGATGAGCGCCTCCGACATCCGCGCCTTCGCCCGGGTCGGGGCCTTCGAGAGCCTGCTGTCCGGGGTGGGCCTCGTGTGGGACCACTACTACGAAGGGGAGGCGGTGGCCGAGGCGCTGCTCGACGTCGGGCTCGCCGGGGTGGTCGCCCCCACGCTGCAGGATCTCGGCGGTCCCGGGGCCGACGGAGCCGACGCGGCGCTGGCTGCGACCGAGGCGCTCGCGACCTCGGGCCGGCACGCCACCCGGGGCGTCTTCGCCGCCGTCGGTCCCCACGCGAGCGATACGGTCAGCGATCCGCTGTGGAAGAAGGCGGTGGACCTCGCCCTCCGCCTACGGCTTCCGGTCCACGCCCACGTCGCCCAGTCGGTCGAAGAGGTCCGCCGGGCCCAAGAGCGGCACGGGGTGGGTCCGGTGGGGCACCTCGCCCGGCTCGGGGTCTTCGAGGCGATCCCGTCCGGGGTGTGGGCGCACGGGCTGTATGCGAGCCGAGAGGACCTCGGGCACCTCGCCCGCCCGAACCAGGCCCTCGTCTACTGTCCGTACAGCCAGCTTCTGTTCGGCTTCCCGGCCAGGGTGGCCGAATGGAGCGAGGCCGGCGTGCTCTGGGCGGTGGCCACGGACTGCGCGGCGAGCAACGACTCGATGAACGTGCAGAAGGAGCTGAGGTTCGTGGACGGCCAGCGCACCGTCGGCACCGCGTTCACTCCGGAGTACGAGCGGTTCCTCGAGAGCGGACAGCTCGCCGACGCCGAGCGAGTGTGGGCCCGCAGGCAGGCTTTCGCCGCGGACGCCGGTTCACCGGAGGGCGGCACGGACCGAGCGGCGTCCCTCTTGTCCCGAGTCTGGTCGGTCCCCGGACGGCTGCACCCTGGCTTCGTAGCTGGTGAGATCGCGCCCGGCGCGCTCGCGAACCTACTCGTGTTCGAGCGGGATCATCCGGCGACCTGGCCGGAGCATGCCCCGTTTCGAACCCTCGCCCTTGGGGATCCGTGCCCCGCCCTGCACGCGATGGTGGTCATGGGCCGAACCATCGGCGAGCCCGGTGACTTTCACCGCAGCCTGATTCGGAGCGAGCCCTACACTTCGGCGGTCACCGAAGCCTCCGACCGCCTCGTCCGCCTGCTCGAGCGCGTATGATCTCTCGGCCGGTGCCCCGTCGTCGACGGGTGGCTTCGCCTGCAACCTTCGGACCTGGGTTCCTGGCTGCTGCACAGACCTCAGCGCTGTTGCGCTTCGGGCTG
>DAIQNR010000006.1:49124-124896 GCA_036788295.1 Myxococcota bacterium | reverse complement strand
AGCCGGGCCTTTCGCATCTCGAGCAGCGCCTCGGCGAGCCGATCGGCGGTGTCTTTTGGCAACGGCCGGTTCGGAAACCGGGCTGGCCATGCCGCTTCGACCGCGGCCCGCACCTGGGGAAGGTCCACGGCTGCCTCATCCCGCTCGGGTGGGTCCGCCGGGTCGGGGCTCCGAGGAAGACCGGACGGCGCCGAACCGCTGGCCAATTCCTCCGGGCTCGGCGATTCCTCCGGACTCGAGTTCTCCACCGCCCTCGACGCCCCCTGGTTGCTCGCCCTCCCCTGGGACGCCAGTTCAGCGGAGAGGGCCGGCGCGGTGGATCTCAGCCTCTCCGTCGCTTTGCCGACCTCGCCCCGTGGCTCTGCCTTCGGTCGTTCACCGGGAGAGCTCGGCCGGTCCACCGGCACCGAGCTTTGCCCCGCCCCGTGCTGGTCGCTCGGTGAAACGACGAGCGCGAGCGCCAAACCGACGCCGCACGCCGCCGCGAGCCCGATCCCTCGTCTGCCCACCGAACCACCGTATCTCGAAAACCGCACCAGGTCCCGCGCAGGGCGAAAATGGTCGCGGTCCTCCCGACTATCGCCGCGCCCAGTTCGATGGTCGGCTGGCCGAGTCACCACGGTGAGCGCATCCCAACGTAGGCGCGACCGGCCCGTCGCGGGACAGCGAAAGCCCCCGCAGACCTGGGTTCGGAGGGGTGTCTCTCCACGGAGTTCCCGTTGAGGCGAACGCGCGCGCCTCTGCGCGCCTCAATCGTCGTCGTCCCAGGGATCGTGGACGTCGTCGAGCTCGACCTCGCCGGTGCGAGCGTCGACCTCGACCTCGCGCTCCTCCGCGGATGCGGTCCGGATCTCGACGTCCCAGGTCCATCGGAGCCCGTAGTCGAGTTCGAGCTCCCACTCCGTGACCTCACCCGGGACGGCGCGGGTAGCGCGGTCTAGGGCCTCCGCCAGGGTCAGGAAGCCGGGCGCCACCGCGAGATCGTCCCCTGCCACATGGCCCTCCCCCTCCAGCTCCACGACGTCGCCGGTGGCCTCATAGAGGTCCACCTCGACCACCACGCCGGAGGGCCGGCGGACCTTCACCTCCCACACCGGGAGCCCGCGCTCGGTCTCGCGCTCCACCTCCAGGACGTCGCCGCCACCGAGGAGGGTGACGGCGCGCGCCGCCGCGGCCGGTCGGTCGAGGGCCGCCCCGGCGCCGGGGAGAGGGCCGCCGGAGAGGTCCGAAGCGGTCACCGAGAAGTCGGCGGCGCCGCCGCACGCGGCCGCGAGGGCGAGGGCGCCGAGGCCGGTCGTCATCTTGATTGGCTGCATCTTCATCTTCGTTCCTTCTGCTTGCGCTCGAAAGGGCTCGAGCTGCGGTTCGAAGGACCAGTACGGGCGGAGCGGCGCCGGCGGCGATCCCGATCGCGCGATTCGCCGCGGGAGGGAGCTGGGGCCCGTCCGGCTGACCCGCGAAGGCGAGGGCGAGGTCCGCGCAGCGGACGGTCCGGCCATCCACTTGGAATGGGTGAAGAGGGTACCGGCAGGTCCGATCCTCGAGAATCCAGCCCGTTCGGCGCGTCGGAACTTCCCTGCCGAGGCTGTGAGCTCCATCGCTCTGGCGTCGGTCCGAGCGAGTTGGAGGGCGCGCTCGAGCGGGGTCGAGACCATCTCCCGCCGGAGGTCCAAGAGCGCAGCCTCGACCCGGTCGAGCGCCGGTTCGAGGGCTCCCTTCGCCCGGAGGCTTCGATCGGCGTCAATTGAGCAAACTGTCGATAGGCGGTGGATCACTCCTCGGAAGCTGGGGTGGGTCCATTTTCGTGATCGCCGAAGCCCGAGGTCTCGGTCAACCAACTAACGAGTTGCAGATTGACCGCGCCAACCAAGACCGACCTCCTACCGGCTCGGGTTGGCCCTCCGTCCGGTTATCGGTACATATTGCAGAAGCCGGGGCTCAGCCCGCCGACCGCGCACTGATGAGGGACGCAGTGGCCCGGTCCGTTGTTGCTTGCGAAGTCCGCGTCGCACACGAAGTGCGCTGGGAAGCCGAGCGGACCGCAGTCGCTCGTGCTCGTGCACTCGGCCTCGCACACGTCGACGGGGCTTGCGTCCTTGCACATCATGCGGTCCAACACGTGGCAACCCACCGTCGGCGAGCACCAGTTGTTGGCGCTGATGCAGACCCCGTGCGTGCTCTGGTAGCCCGTGATGTTCGGGGCTTCCTGGTTGTAGTAGCAGACGCCGTAGCTGCCGTTGACCCCGTCGATCGCGTCGCAGTTGTCGAGGCAGAACCATGGGGTCTCCTCGAGCGCCTCCTGCCCGTCTATCTCGCCAGGATCCGGCAGGCACGTGCCCACGCTGCCCACCGGCCAGCCATCGGAGGCCGAGCCAACGCAGCGCAGGCCAGGCTCGAGGCCCTCGCACTGCGGGTCCCCTGTACAGTCGCAGCCGATGTTGGTGTCCGCGCCGCAGCGCTGGCAGAGTGGCCAGTCATCCTGCAGTCGGACACGCCCACACACGTACTGGTCGCTGCCGTCGTCCTGGCAATACTGACCAACCCCTTGCAGGCCGTGAGCGAGGTGAGAGCCGGCGCCGTCCGGGTAGCCCCCGTCGATGCGATAGCTGATGAAGGGGTTGGTCGGCTGGATGTCCGCGCACTTGCAGCCCGGCTGACCGAAGGTGGCCGGGTCGTCGGGATCCCCGTTGCAGAGGTTGTACCCGACAACCTCCGGATCGAGGCTGAACTGGATGCGGTTGCGGCACTTCGTCTCGCGGTGGTCGTCCTGCGTGAGCGCCTCTCGGTCCGTGATGTCCGCGAAGGGGAAGGTATCACTGGCTCCGAAGCGACCGGTCGTGATCTCGAGCTCGACGCTCGGGACCGGGAGCACTTGCTCGAGGGGAACGGCGGCAGCGCTGCACACGTCATAGGCTTCGACGTACCTCTGCCAGACCGACTGCATGGCGAGGTTCGGGTTGCTCGGCAACCCATATTGCGAGAGCACACATGACTGCCAGATGTCCGGCTGCATGAAGAATGCCTTTACCTGAGCCACCGCCTCGCACGCCGCGTCGTTGGCCGCGTTGGCCCCTACCGGGATCTTCCCGTTACAGTCGGCGAGCGCCTGCGGCAAGTCGACCCTCGGCGGCGGGAGATGAACCTGGTCGAGGGGCAGGCTCGGTCTACAGACGAACTGATCGGGCACCGCGCCCTCTGCGGGCGTATAGGCAGTCAGGGCGCAGACCTTGGCAAACGCGTCCGAGATGGCGGCGAAGGACTGCTTCGCGTCGGGCGCGGGCGGGCCGCTCACGGAGAAGGTCAGGTTCTCAGTGATTGGCGTGCTTGGGTTCGCCATCTCGATGTCGGTGTTGGTCAGCACCTCGATGAGCTTCCGAGCCGGGCCAGGAGCGGCTGAGATGCGAGCCCAGCGGACGAGCTGTGGGGTCGAGACGGCCCGGACCGCGCCGGAGCTCGGTAGGTTCAGGGCGATGCTGCCGTCCGCCTGAAAGGAGACGAGGCTCGTCGAGCAGCTCGTCAAGTTCTCGAGGAGCGGATCCGACTGCGGGAGCGCGAACTTGTTGAGCCTCCGCCGCAGGACTCGGTCCGGGAATGTCCCGAAGCCGAGCACCTCGGCGACCGTGTCCGAGACATGGTACGCGGCGCCGATCAGGCCGCCCTCCGGGATGGGCGCAAGGGGCGAGATATCGAGCTGGAGGTCGGCGCTCTGGCAGACGCTCTGGGTCGTGCCCGGGGGAACGCGACAGGTCCGCCCATCGTCACAGTCCGAGCTGGTCATGCAAGGCTCGTCGCCGCTCCAAACGCAGCTCGGGGTGATCGCCATCCGGAGGTCGAGGGCACCGAGCTCCTGGTACGAGGTGCCTTTCGGATCCCCAACCCCGCAGAGGATGCCATCACCGGGTAGACAGTCGGTCGGGTCGTCGATGCCGACCACCACCTCCACGTCCACGCTGACCAAGGTGCCCGAGAAGCCACCGGCGCCGTCGGGGATGCCGCGGAGCTCGACCCCCGGCGAAGCAGACAGGTCGCCATGGGGCGGACAGTTTCCGAAGTCGCAATTTCGATTCCGGAGCTCGACGGCCAAGACCTTGCGGTTGTCGCAGAAGGTGAGATCCTTGCAGCCGAGCCCCTCATTGGCCCGCCCATCCTTTCGATAGTCCGCCATCTCGGCGCCGACCTGCGACTCGAGCAGCTTGGCCAGGTCAGCCGCCTGCACCGTGGTCGGGACGCTCGCGAAGATCGACGACGCGGGCGGGACTTGGGCGCCCTCGACCACCGGGATCGAGGTGAGGAAGCGCGTGATCTCGGACTCGGCGAGACCCCAGGCCGGGTTGCTGCGGAGCTCGGCGCCCGTCCAGCCGGAGATCCCGGTGTCCCCGCGGCCCCCGGTCATCCGCTTGAGGTGCGGCTCTGAGGCGGACTTCTCATCGACGAAGAGCGGGACGCCCCGCACGGACATAGTGATCGCATCGACCGTCCAGTCGTTGGAATAATCCTTGTCGGTGCAAGGGCCGACGCCCGCCGTTCGGCACTTCTGGGCGGGCAGGTCGAGGCCGAGCTCGAGCTTGTGGATGTCGTCGAGCACCGCGACGCCGGGAGCGAGCACCGAGAACTTCGACGTCTGGAAGGGGGCGAAGTCCCGGCCGGAGCCGTCCAGATAGTTACATGTCGCAGTGACATCGGTGTACGGCTCGCACCGTTCGGCCGCCCAGCAGACGTCGAAGAAGTCGTCGCAGGACGCCCTGCAGTTCGTCGAGAGAGTGATGCAGCCGCGGCCGCCTCCTGCCTGGCACTGATCGAGCTGGTCTTGGCAGGTAGTGTCACAGGAGACTGCGTTGGTGATGCAGGACTCGCACCCATCCGAGAGCCAGTCGCAGTTGTGGCTGCTCCTGCACGACTGGTAGGCGATCTCGCACGTGTTCAGGCAGCGCTGCGAGGTTCCGCATCCATCTTGGCAGCTGTCGCGAGCCTCGGCGCAGCGCAGGCACAACTTTGGATCGTGGCCATTGGGTTGAATCGCGGCGCGCGCAGACACCTGGACCTCAGGGATCGGAGCTTCGGAATCGGCCCCGGAGTCGGGTCCACAGGCGGCGGCGAGCATCGCGGCGAAGAGCCACGCCGCGCTTCGGGATTGAGTTGACGATTTGTCGGACATGATAGCCTCCACCTGGTCGGTGCGGGGCGCGTCGCGAATTATTCGGGCGGGATGCGTACCGGATCATTCGGGCGGAGCGCGCGGGGCCCGATGGACCCGGTGACATCCACAGACGGGCGCCCGCTCCGCCGGGCCCAGCGCAGTCGGGCCGGACTTGCAGTCGCGGTGCTCGATGCTCGAAGCGCCGTGGCGACCAGGCCCCTGAGGGCACCCGGCGCAAGGTCGAGCCGTCGGGCGTGGCGTCCCCGCGCTCGCCGAGACAATCGTGTCCACCGACTCACGAGCACGAGCAACGGAAAGGCGCTGGCTCCGCCAACTCGCGGGTGGACCGCCCCGCACGACGTGCCCCCCGGCAGCGGGGAAGGATGCGGAGGCTCGACCGTGGGCTCCGCGTGCGCCAGTGCATGGCCAACGTAGGCCACGTGCTCGCCGGCGCCCAGGCAGTTCGAGCAGTCGTTCGCGACGTGGCGGCTCGCGTTGCACCCGTCCGCGGTTCGGACCAGGTCGATCTCGCCGCGCACCGCGTAGGCCACGAGGCGTCCGTCGGGATCGAAAAGACCGCCGCCCGACCCGCCCCCGAACGCATCGGCGGCCACGTAGGCCACGTCCATCGCGCTCGCGTTCTCGTCGAGAACCTCTACCAAGGGATCGACCTTGAGCGGGAGGCCGAGCCCGTGACCGGCGAGGACGTAGCGGATCGACGGATCGAGCGGTCCAAGACCGAGCTCGGGCGGGAATCGGCGCCGATCTACGGGTCGATCGAGCTCGACCAGCGCTACGTCAACGATGGCGTCCCAGCGATGATGACGGAGCCGGCTGCACCGGTACACGTCCGCGGTCGACACCGCGTCGAGCCCGGACGATGACGAGATCGCGTAGTCGAAGACGAAAGCGAGCGCGTCGATGCACTCGTAATGGTCTCGGATGCAATGGCCGGCGGTGAGAACGAGGTCGTCCTCTACGAGGACTCCCGAGCACACGGCAGCCGAGGGTTGCCGAGCGAATCGCTCGCCCTCGCACAGCTCGAAGGTCTCGCCGGCCGACGACGCATCGATCTCCATCCCTGCGGTGGAGGTCGTCGAGAGGCGGTCGAGCGGGATCAGGGCGACGACCGAGGCCCGGATCACGCCCGCGAGCTGCGGGTCCGCGAGCTCGTCGAGCTCGACGCGGTCGTCGTCACCGTAGATGACCGCCACTCGCGTCGACTCGGTGTCGAGACCATGGCCGCATCCAAGCGCCCACAGGCATCCCAGCCCCTTCAACAGTCCTCGCCCCACGACGACTCCCCGTTGCTTCGTGGTTGCCAACTACTGTGCGCAGCTCGGCATGTTGCCGAAAGTACCCGGCCACCAACTCATCCACTCGCAGAGATCCGACGCCACGGTAGGACGGATCCGCGCGGCGCCGTTCGTGGCGCCCGACACGTTCGTGTCGCCGCGCGGGCCCCAGTGGACGCCGAGAATTCGGCGGCCCCCACCGACGATCTCGTACACCGGGCTACCGCTGTGTCCGGGCTGTGTGTCACAGAAATGGCGCACCTGATTCGATTCGATGCGATCAATGGTGCAGGACATGCCCCACATCCCACCGGCGCAGGACTGGCCGCCGCAGAGCCGCGAGGTGTCCGGATACCCCCAGTTGTAGACCGTCTTTCCGGCGTACCCATCGTTGCTGCCGTAGTACCAGAAGCCCATGCGCCCAAGCGACGCCGTGCGCTGCTCGTCCCGGAGCACGAGGAGCCCGATGTCCAGATGCCGGTTGCCCTTGTAGCCGACGTAGGCCCGGCGGGCGACGCCGAGCCGTTGCGCGCCGTTGACATCGGTATTGCCATCGACGCCAGGGCGGAAGTTGATCGGCCAGGGCCAGTTGCCCTCGTCGTCGTGGAGACAGTGCGCCGCAGTCAGCACGTGCCGAGGACCTATCAGCGCACCGGTGCAGCCGCCGCTCAGCCTCCCGATCGTTCGAAATGGAAGGTCGTCGAGGCTGGCCTGGCTGACCCGAATTCGACCGTCAGCGCCCAAAACCCGCTTCTCGGTCGTGCTCTCCTCGAGCACCGCCTCGACCAGGTCCTGATCCACCTCGGCGAGGAGCCGGCTCAGCGTCTCTTCGTCCAGTCCCGAGCTCGGTTCGAGCTCCTCGTACATCGCTCCGTCATCGAAGACGATGCGACTCTTCGGCGGAGTCGGATCGCGGTCCGCCGCCGCCGCGGACATATCGGCCGTCGCGGTGCCATGGCTATCGAAGTAGCCCTCCGGAAACGGAGACTGGTCGGCGTACCCCACGAAGCGAAGCTCCGGTGAGATTCGCGCGCTCTGCGAGTCGATCTCACCACAAGCCACGAACACGAGAGATGCGACCAAAACGACGAAGGTCGTGCGTTTTGCCTTCATGATTTCCATCCTCTGTTCCGCCCTGCCGACCATCGGAAGGGGGGTCACCGAGTTGGTGCGGGGAGGGCCGAGCCGTTATTCGCGCCGGGTCAAGCTGTTGTCCCCGAGGCCTAGGCGTCGTGACGCCGAGTGTCGGTCGCCGGATCGCCTCCGTCTCCGGTCGATGCTACGCCGCGACGGTGCTGATCGCGCTCGGGCTGCTGCTCGTCGCCGTCGAGCCATGCTCGGCCGTCGGATTGCGCCTCGACTGGTCGCGCAACGCCGCCGCCTCGGGTTGCCCCTCCGGCGCATCCATCGAAGCCGGAATCACCGAGCGGCTGGGCTGCACTCCGTTCGACGGTCCCGCCATGGCGACCCTGGAGGTCCGCCTGAGCCGCCACCGAAGAGGTTGGAAGGCAGACCTGACCCGTTACGACGACGGGGACCGCCTCGTGACCACTCGGACGCTGGTCAGCGACGAGCCGGAGTGCGGCGTACTCGGGGACGCCCTCATCTTGATGGGGGCCCTCGTGGCTGAGGAGCTTCCGGTCCGGCCGCTTCCCGTCCCCGAGGCGCCGCCGCCGAAGGGACCCGACCAGCCTTTGGACCCGCCCCCTCGCATCGTGATCCTCCCCGTCACCACGACGGTGGCGGCCGCGGCCCGTCCCGGTCCGCCCGCGCTCGTCGCCCTCGTCGGCTCGGTGGGAGTAGGCACCTTCCCCGAGCCGGCCGGGGGTGCCCAATTCATGGCCCGATGGCGGGTCGATGGCTACGCTGGGATCGACGTCGGGCTGACCGCGCTCCCGATGCGGGACTACGACGGCTTCGCCTTCGGGCTGCTCGCCGGGTTCGTGTCGGGCTGCGCGATCGGAGACCTCTCCCCCGGGACCGCGCTCGAGCTCTGCGCCCGCGTCCGGGCGGGGCAGCTCAGCGCGGCGAGCGCTCCGGAAGCGGTCGCCCCCACCGACGCCGGGGGCTTCGCGTGGCTCGCGGGAGCGGCGGTCGGGCGCGCCGTGATCCGGGCGGCCGGCCCCGTCTACGCGGTGCTCGAGATCGAGGGCCTCGTCACCCTGCACAATCGGCGCTTCACCTACTGTACCGTCGGCGACGAGACCGGCTGCGACGTCGGCGGGGTGGCCAACGAGGAGGCCCCGGTATCCCTTCTCGCCTCCTTTGGCCTCGGCATCGAGTTTCGTGGGCCGGGCGAATAAAGTGGAGGGGGCTCGTGCACCCAACCTGGAGAATGGACTCCGCGGCCTCCGCGCCCCGTGCGCCTCCCGGCCCCACGCTGGAGGAGATCTACGTCGAGCACGGTGATTTCGTGTGGCGCACCCTCGCGCGCTTCGGGGTGTCCGAACCCGACCGCCCGGACGAGCTCCATGAGGTGTTCGTCGTCGCGCACCGGCGACTGCCCGAGTTCCGCGGAGACGCCTCGATCACCACCTGGCTGTTCGGCATCGCCCGGCGCGTGGCCTCGAGCTACCGCCGCCGCGGCCACCGGACTCGGGAGGTCCCCTGCGAGCGGCCCTACGATGGTCATGTCGCGCCCGATCAGCTCGAAGACGAGGTGGCGCGGCGTCAGGCCCGCGCTCGACTCGAGCGCATCCTTCAGGGCATGACGCTCGACCAGCGCGCCGTGTTCGTTATGTTCGAGATCGACGGGCTCAAGGGGCAAGAGATTGCAGACATGATGGGATGCCCGGTTCAAACCATCTTCAGCCGCCTCCGCCGCGCGCGGGCCGCGTTCGAGCGCGACGTAGGCCAGCTCCATGCAGCGCCGGAGCGGACCGGAGTCGACCCATGAGCGAACCCGGACTCGGACCTCTCTCGCCGGAGGCCCGGAGGCTCCTCGACTTGGCCGAACCCACGCGAGGGCTCCCCCCCGAGGTCGCGGCGAGAGTGGGGGCGCAGGTCGCGGTGCTGTCGGCTCGACCGCCGCCGCCGCGGCTGTCCCTGCTCGGGACCGCAAGCGCGGGGGTGAGCGGGATCCTCCTGCTTGGCATGCTCGCGGCGTCGCTGTCTCCGTCGCAGAGCCCCGCAGAACCGGGCGCGGGCGAGGCGACCTCTCCCGCGTCGCCCGAGCGGACGGTCGCTCCCCCGACCGCCCCCTCCGACGCCCCGACGGTCTCACCCGCGCCGACCGGCCCTGAGCCCGAGCGGACGGCCCCACCACCAGAGCCGGAGCTCGGCGCCTCCCCGCCGCGGCCGAGCCCGCGCTGGATGCAGGCTGAGCCGCGGCGCCCGGCGACGGTCCGTCCGGCCGCGCCGCGCACGACCTTCTCAGCCGAGCTCGAGCTCCTCCACCGGGCGCGCGACGCCCTGCCTGCGGACCCGAGCGAGGCGCGCAGGCTCGCTTTGGAGCACGCGGCGCGCTTTCCTGCCGGTCAGCTCGCGGACATGAGGGCCTACGTGCTCCTGCTCGTTTTGGCGGCCGAGGGCGCGGACCGGGATCTTCGCAGCGCGGCAGCGCGCTTTGTCCGCCGACACCCCACGAGCGCCCTCCGCCGTGAGGTGGAGGCCCTCTCCGAGCGGCATGCGACGGGTCCACGTTGACGTCGGCGTGGCCGGCCTGCTCGTCGGCTGCATCGTCGAGCAGGCCCTCCCCCCAGGCTTCCACGAGACCGGGACGTGGATCCCGGCGGCCCGGGAGCTGCCGGTCGCGCCGGCCCGCACGGTCGCGCTGGCGGTCGACGAGGACAGCCTCGCTTGGACCCGGGCCGCGGCCTGCCCGGCCGCGCCCTGCCCCCGTCAGGTCGTCTTCCGGAGCCGCTCCGACGGGCCGGACATCCTCCTCGAGACCTCGAGCGCGGCCGACACCTTCGGGGACAGCCTCGCCATCGCGGACGGGTGGATTGCGGTCGGTTCGCCCGGTGCCGACCGGGTCGACCTCTACCGGACCCACGACGGAGGGCAGACCCACGTGTCCCTCCGCAACGGCGATGTCGAGGGCTTCGGCGCCGCGCTCGCCATGGACCAAGGTTGGCTCGCGGTCGGGATCCCGGCGCGCTTGGTCGGAGACCGTCGCGGGGCGGTCGCCGTCTACCGCCAAGTGGGCGATGGGTGGGCCCACACCGAGACCCTGGAGACCCTCAGCCGTCATCGCGCGAGCTCGCTCGACGCCATCCGGCTCGCGATGAGCGGAGCCCGGCTCGCGGTGGGGCTCCCCCTGAGCGACGCCCCGGCCCCCGGTCCCGGCAGCGTGGACCGACCCGACAGCGGACGGGTCGAGCTGTACGTCCTCCGGGAGCAGCGCTGGGTGCTCGAGCGGGAGCTGCCCGACGCGCGGATCGGAGGGACCCGCTTCGCGCAGGCGCTGGCCCTCGACCGCCGCTGGCTCGCGGTCGGGACCGCCCTCGGCCAGGTCCGCCTGTTTCGTCGGTCGGACGAGCGCTGGGAGGAGCGGCCGCCGCTCGTCTTACGCGGCGCCCGGCAGGACGGCTTCGGGCAGGCGGTCGCGCTCTTCGGGGCCCAGATCTGGGTGGGCGCCCCCGACGCGGCCGCGTGCACCCCGGGGGCGGCGCGGGGCCGGAGCGGGGCGGAGGTCTGCGACGCTCAGGCCCGGGGCGCGCTGTATCGGTTCACGCCGGACGCCGATGGGGTCTGGCAGCTCGACCTCGTGATCGGAGCCCGCCCAGAAGAGGGCCTCGGGAGCGGCTTCGGCGCGGTCCTGGGGGCCGACCAAGATCAAGTCGTGACCGGCGCCGAGGGAGGGTTCGTGAAGTACACTCGAGGGCGGGCCCCATGAGGAGCGCTTCTGTGCGAAGACGGATCGGCGCGCCGCTCTTGGGCGGCGCTCTCGCCGGGGCGCTCCTGGGCTGCGGCCCCGAGGAGGTCTCCCTCGGCCAGGGCGACCCAGGCTCCACGCAGTCCGGCTTTCGCCTAGCGCACTACGTCAAGCCGCGGGATCGGCAGCCGGAGTCCGGCTTCGGCCGGAGCCTCGCGCGTGCGGGGGGCGCGATCTTCGTCGCCGCCCATCGTTCGCACCAGTGCAGCCCCGCGGAGGCGGTCCAGTTGGATTGCGACCGACGCGGCCTGATCGCGCGCTACCCGACCGTCCCTACCGACCCCGCGCTCATCCCCCTCCAACCCGAGGACACCGCGGACGCCGACCAGCTCGGCCACGCGTTGGCGAGCGACGGGCGATGGCTCGCTGGGTCGCGGGTCCGCGGCCTTCGAGGTGAGGTCGTGGTCTTCGAGACCGAGCCGGAGGCCCGGGTGGTCCAGGTCCTCGAGTCCCCGAGCTCTGCCCGCAGCTTCGGCTTCGCCCTCGACGTGGACGACCCCTGGCTCGCCGCGGTCGACGAGGACGCGGTCCATCTCTACCGACACGGGGCCGGCGGCTTCACGCTCGCCCAGACCCTGCCGCTGCCCTCTCGCCGGCTGCAGTCGGGCTCGCGACGGGTGGACCTGGACGGCTCGACTCTGGTGGTCGGGGACCCGGAGGACGAACGAGACTGCGCCGACGCCCGGGGCCTCGTGCAGGTCTTCCGGCTCGAGCAGGACGGCTGGCGACCCGCGGACCCGCTCGACGCCGAAGCGCCCTGCACGGGCTTCGGGACCAGCGTGGCGATCCGGGGCCCTCGCCTCTACGTCGGGGCCCCGCTCGGCGGTGAGGTCATGGTCCACGACCTCGGGACGCTCGCCCGGCTCGATCGCTACTCGGTCCTCGAGGGCGCCATCGCTCGGTTCGGCTACAGCGTGGCCGTCGACGACGAGGCCCTCATCGTCGGAGCGCCCTACGAGCGCAGCTGCACCGTCCGGGACGACCCCGGCGCACCCGAGCTGGCGGGGATCGACACGTCATGCAACGGAAACCAGGAGCGCGGCCCGGGCGCGGTCTTCGCCTTCGACCTCACCCGACCGGGCGCGGAGCCGGTCGTGTTCAAGGGGGTCCTCGCCCAGGCGAAGGCGAGCTTCGGCCACGCGGTCGCGCTGGCCCCCGACGGGCTGGTGGTCGGGGCTCCGGGGGACGGCTCGCTCGGGGTCGGGGTCGGCGAGCTCATCGTGCCCCCGCAACCGGCCTGGACGAGCGCCGTCGGCTCCGGCGCGATCTACGTCTACGAGAGGGCGATTCGATGACGAGCACCCGGGCCGCGCTCATCGCGCTCGGCGGTGCGCTCGCCTGCGGTGAGCCCGACCCGCTGACCGTCGCGCCGCCGGCGCCAGCACCTCCCTACACCCGCCGCACCGGCAGCGTGACCGCCTGGACCGAAGCCGGCAAGCTGTCGGCGGGGGACACGAGCCGCTTCGCCGAGGCGATCGCCACCACCCCGAGCTCGATCTACGTGGCGCAGGGCGACGACTCGGACCCCCGGCTGTTCGCGTTCGATCGAGACGCCGCCTGGACCTTCCGCGCCAGCTTCGACGCCTCCCCCTACGCTCCCCGCATCGCGTCCGTGGCGGCGACCGAGGCCGATGTGTGGTTGGGGCTCGGGGGCCGCATCGCCCGCCTGAGCCCGACGCTCGAGGGGCTCAGCTTCCTCGAAGCGCCGGAGGCGGGGGAGGAGCTCGGTTTTTCGATGGACGCGGACGACGGCTGGCTCGCGGTCGGCGACCCGGGCCACGACGCCCGCCGAGGGCGGGTGCTCTTGTATCGGACCGGGGCCGCCTCGGCGCCGGTGGAGCTGATCCCTCCTGGCCTGGGGGCTGGCGCCCGTTTCGGCTGGTCGGTGGCGCTGAACGGAGGGCGCCTGCTCGTGGGTGCCCCTTCGAACGGGGTCCTTGCCGGCGCTCGACCTTGCGATCGCGCCTCCTGCCTCGGAGCCGCCTACCTCTACGGGTACCGGGTAGAAGCCTGGGCCCTGGACAGCGAGCTCGCCCCGCCCGGGCCCGACGCCCAGGCCTTCGGAGCTGCGGTCGCCTGGCTCGACGACCGGCCGGTGGTCTCCGCCCCCCTCGCCCACGCTTGTCTACCGGAGGGGAGCACGTGCCGGGGCACGAGGGCAGCGATGACCGGGGCCCCATGTGCGCCCAACGAGGTGGTCTGCCCGTACAACGGGCAGGTTTACGTGCGGGCGCCCGGGGCCTCGGGCTGGAAGAGCCTGCTCCCTCCCTCCGATCTTCAGGGACGCAAACGGGGGGAGGCGATCGACGCCGGCGGGGGCTGGGTGGCGGCGGGGAGCCGGAGCGACCCCGGCCTCGACACGCGCTACGGGAACGGGACGGTCCACCTGGTGGCGCCGCTCGACCCGACCCAAGAGGATCTGGTCCTCGTCTCCGACTGGTTCGTCCCGGGCCTGCAGTTCGGGACCTCCGTCGCCTTCGACGTCGACGGGCGCCTCTACGTGGGGGCTCCGCAGCGGTGCGGGACCAACGTCGACGCCAGCTGCCGGGGGCGCGGGGCGGTGCTCGTGTACGCGCCGCCGGCCGCCGATTGAACCGGCGGGAGGAGCCTCTGCTCTCTACGGGCGAGCCAATTCGCCATCTCCCTGTATGCATCCTTCGTCACGCCATCGACGCCCAACGCGGCATCCTTTCCGGCTCGCCGGTAGGCGCGCTCGAGGGCTGGCACATCGATGAGATGCGCGAGCGTATGGAACCTCCCTTTGGGTTCGGTTCCCGCTCTTTCCACTACCTTCAGCAGTTTCGGTGACATTACAGCCAAGCTCGAGGCCTTGGTCCTGGTTCCCTCCTGAAGCTCACATCAACACGGGCCGCCTTCGCTCGGACGGGTCCGGGCGCCCCCGTTCCCCGACGTCATCGCTCGTATGCGGCCCTCCGACTCCCTCACGCCCGTCAGCCCTCGCTTCGGTTCCCCTTGCCGGGCCTCTCGATGCGGGCGCTGTTCTGGGCCGACACGGGGGCACGCGATGCCTGCGCCCGCAGACGCATCGCGCTCGGAGTCTGGCCACCGGCGCTCGGCTCGGCGGGACTTCATTCGAGGAGGCGTGAGGGTCTCCCGGGTTACCCGGTCGTCTTCTTCGTGTCCAACACCCTGCCGGTACGGTCCCCACCTCGCCCATCTCGCGGAAGGGGCCGCTGTGGCCTTCGAGCACTCCAACGCCCTCAGCACCGGAAGCTCATAACTTTCGAGGCCATGGGTACCTCACGCCGCGACCGCGTCCGGCGAGCCGGAGGTCATCGACGCCTTCTGGTCGCTCGGTGAAACGACGAGCGCGAGCGCCAAACCGACGCCGCGAGCCCGATCCCTCGTGTGCCCACCCAGGCACTCTACCCCGATGCGCGAGCGGCCTTCATGAAGTCCGAGGTCCGCGGCGGAGCATGGGGCCGAGATCGCGCGGGGGCTCGGGGCAGATCGCGTCGAGGAGGGGACGGACCTCGCTCGAAACCGGCTCGAGCCCCACGAGCGATGCCTGCGGGAGACGCCGCCTCGCAAGCTCGATGAGCGCGACCCGAGGCTCCGCGAGCAGCGCGGCGCGAAGACGCCCCGACCGGGGGGCCCGCAGCAGCGCCCGCAGCGTCCCGAAGCTCGCGCGGCCGAGGACCTCGACCCCGAGCCGCTGGAGGTCGGCGCGGTGCCGAGGCGGCATCCTCGGGGCGTAGAACACGGGGTGAAAGCCGGCGGCGGCGATGGCGAGCGCGACCTCGACCGGTCGTCGGCCACTCTGTGCGAGGTCCGCATCCCCGCCGAGGCCCAAGACCAGGCACTCCTCACCGCGCCGGCGGGAGCCGGCAAACGGGCTCTCTCGCTGGGTTCGACCGGGGACGGGATGGTCCTTCAAGGTCTCTTGCCACCGCTCGAAGAACCGCTCGTGGTTGTCCACCTGGTGGCGCTTGATCCCCACGTTCAGGTCCCGGCCATGCGTGGCCCCTTCCAGATGAAAGATCTCGGCCGCCGGCTGAACCCAGACGCTCTTTCCGAGCGCGCGCATCCGAAAGCAGAGGTCGGTGTCCTCGTAGTACGCGGGGAGGTACCGCTCGTCGAAGCCCCCCAGGGCTCGCCAGTCCTCCGTCCGCAGGGCGAGGCAGGCCCCGCTCACGTAATCGACCTCCCGGGCGAAGTCGGAGGCTTCCGAGGGAAAGGAGCGCCGATGGAAGTGGGCCCCGCTGCCGTCTCGAAACACGATCCCGCCGACCTCTTGGACCTGTCCGTTCGGATACAGGAGCCGGGCCCCGACGATGCCCGCGCCGGGCAAGGTCTCGATTGTCCAGATGAGCGCATCGAGCCAGCCATCGGTCACGACGGTGTCGTTGTTCAAGAAGACGAGGAACCGGCCCCGAGCCGCGTCCCCGCCACGTCGGCAGGCCCGAATGAAGCCTCCGTTTTCTTCCGGGCGCGCGACCCTTATCCCCGAGACGCGCTCGAGCAGCTGCGGGGTGACGTCGGGTGAGCGGTCGTCCACCACGATGACCTCGAGCGACCGCCCCACGCGCGCCTTCGCGATGGACCGCAGGCAGTGCAGGGTCACCGCCGCCTGCCCGTAGACGGGTATGACCACGCTGACGTCCGGAGTCTCCGGAGGGGTGGGGAGCGCGAGCGAGAACTCGGACAGCGGGTCGGGGAGGGGCGGAACGCGGGGCGCCCGAGGCCCGCGCGCTAGGCGAAGCAGCCTCGGCGGCAGGCACAACAGGGCAGACAGGGGGCGATCCGCGAGCTCCTGGAGGATGTCCGAGACGTCTATGCTCATCGAGGCGCTCTTTTCGAACCGGACGGTTGTCGGCGCGCGCCCAAGCTCGTACCACCCGCGCCGTGACGTCTCGGTTGGCGCTGATGGCTCACTATGATGCCGACGGCGAGGTCAAGCCATACATCCGGCACTACGTCGAGGGCCTTCGGACCATCGCGGACCGGGTCGTCTTCCTCTCGACCGCCCCTGACCTCGACCCCGCGCCGCTCGAGAGACTCTGCGACCCGCCGATCCTGCTCGAGAATCGGGGGTACGACTTCGGGATGTGGAAGCACGCCCTCGAACGGATCGACCTCGACGGCGTAGAAGAGCTGATTCTCACCAACTCCAGCGTTTACGGGCCCGTCGGCTCGCTCGCGGACACGTTCCGGGCGATGGATGAGCGGGAGGCGGACTTCTGGGGGATGACGGCCAGCCGGGAGCACGCCTTTCACATCCAGAGCTACTTTCTGGTGCTCCGGCGGACGGCGCTCGACCACCCGGCGTTTCGAGCGTTCTTCGCGAGCGTGCTCCCGTACCGCAACAAGTGGCAGCTCATCCGGAGCTACGAGCTCGGGTTCACCACGTTCCTCGAGGAAAACGGCTTGCGCCCGGCCACCTTCATCGACCGAGAGCGCCTGTTGTTCCGGCCCAGAACCCTGACCCGGATTTTTCGGCGGACCCTCAACAACCCCACGCTCTTCCATCCGCTGGTGCTGCTCGAGCTCGGGATGCCTCTGGTCAAGGTGGAGGTCTTTCGAGACAACCCGGCACGGGTGAGCCGCTCCCGGGTCGCTTCGGCGATGAAAGCCCGAGGTTACCCAGTCGAGTTGATTCACGTCGGCCGCTGATTCACGTCGGCCGCTGATTCACGTCGCTGAACGGGCGCGCGCCTCCGCCGGATCCGCTCGATGAAGCTGCGAAGCGACCGGCTTAGCGCCGGATCGACGAGCGCCGAGATCCCGAGCCACCCGCCAAGGACCAGCGTGGTCGCCAGGGCCAGCGACCAAAACCCATCGACGAAGGGCGAGACCCCCACGCGGGTCGCCACGACCACGGCGACCCCCACCGCGGCGGCGCGCAGCCAGGTCCCGATGGGGTGGATGCCTGGTACCTCGCGCTTCAGAAGGTGCGACATCACGAGGTTCCCGATGACCATGTGGGCCACGTAGCCGAGCGCGAAGGCCTCGAGGGTCGGGACGAAAGACAGCGTAGCGACCAAGATCAACCAGTTCAGACCCGTCCATGCGGTGGCGAGGCGCAGTACGACCTGCGGTCGTCCGAGGCCCTCGAACGCGCCGGCCATGATCGGGGCCATGAAGCCGAGGTTCAAGGCGAGCGAATAGATGTACAGGGCGGGCATCGCGGGAAGCCACTTCGGGTGGTAGACGATGCTCACCAGCTCCGGCCCGAGCCCAACGAGCAAGACCGAAAACCCGACGCTCGCGGTGCCGCAGAGCCGGAAGATGAAGTCGAGCTCTTCGGCGAGGGCCCGGCGGTCGCTCGCGAGGCGGCTGAACAACGGGAACGACACCCGGCCCATGACCGCCACGACGTGAAGCGGCATGAGCGCCGTCCCCCGGGCGAAGTTGTTGAGGCCGAGCGCCGCCTGCCCGAGCACGCCCCCGGCAAGACCCGGGGTGACCGCGTCGTTGAGCACGGCGACGAAGTGCTTTCCCTGAAAGACCAGGCCGAACGGAAGCACCCTCCGCAGCGCTGCGACATCGAACACGAAGCTCGGAAGCCAGGGCCGGGCCATGAACAGCGCGATGAGCGAGGTCACGCTCTGAGCGAGCGCGGCAAGGACGAAGGCGCGGGTCCCGAGCCCGGCCGCCGCGAGCCCGACCGCCGTCCCATAGAAAGTCACCGAGCCGACCAACTCGACGACGCTGATGGGGAAGTAGCGGAGCTCACGCTCGAGCAGTGTCCCCGGAATGGCGCCGAGGACCACCAGGACGAGCGACACCGCGAGCGTTCGGAGGAGGCTGGGGGCGTCCGGCGGAAGCTCCGGCCAGACCTCGAAGACGACTTCGGAGAGGAGCACGACGAGCGCAAACAGCAGCAGCGACAGCCCGAGCTGAAACCAGAAGACAGTGCTCAGCTCACGCCGGGTAGGGGGCTCGGCTCGCTGGATGAACACCGCGCCAAAACCCACCTCGCCGACGCTCCGGAACAGGGTGAGGACGAAGGTGACGATCGCGAAGACCCCGAAGTCTGCAGGGGCCAGCAGCCGAGCGAGCGCGAGGCTCCCAGCGGCGACGGCGACCTCCTTGAGGACCGAGCGCGCCCCGAGAATGACCATCCCCGTGCGCCCGCGCCGGCGTACATCGTCTGCCTCGTCCGGCAACCTTCATCCCTCTCGTCGGAGGACCACGATGAACCCATTGCCCACTTTGTCGTCCACGTCGTGGTGCTCGACGATCGACCATCGCTGGTCCTCGCACAGCGCGAGGAAGTCTTCGGTCCGGAAGAACGAGTGGTGCTCGGTCGGGGGCCGAGTCGGCTCGCGCAGTCCCTGGTGCCGTTCGACGAGCTCGCTCACGGGGGTGGGAGCCTCGTCCTTGTCGAAGGTTCGGTCCATGTGGGGGACGACCATGAACACCAGCCCGCCGGGCCGGAGCACCCGGAACCACTCCTCGACCGTGCCGATGATGTCGAAGCAGTGCTCGATGACGTGCGAGCTCAGCACGAAATCGAGGCTCTCGGACTCGAAAGGGAGCGACCAAGCGAGGGCTACCACGTCCACCCGCTGCGTCCGCTGGACGAGCTCGAGTTCCGACTTCTTGAACGAAGTCTCGGTGGAGTCGGTGAAGTCTACGTAGATCGTCCCTGGGATTCCAAACGGGTTGTGCGCCGACGCGCCGATCTCGATCCCCTTCTTCCCGTCGAGGAGACGGTGCGCGATCGCCGACTCCGGGAACTCGAGGTGCCGTTCTGGCGGGGCCGTGCGCCAGATGCGTTTCAGCCACCCGAGCACGGGGCCGGGGATGGCACGCTCGGGCGAGGTTGTCGAGCGGGTCCGCGCATGCCGAGGTGCGTCTTGGCGAACGGTGGACTGCGCAGGCGGATGGCGGCCATCGCCTGGCCTGCCTCGTCGAAACGCCGGTCATCTCGAGCCGAGCAGCTCCCGGTAGATCGCGGCGGTGCTCTCGGCTATCGCCATCGGCGAGATGCCGCCGAGATGCGCCCCATCGGTGCGCCGCGGCAGATCGCCTACGCCCTCGAGCGCCGCAGCCAAGGACTCGGGGCCCAGCTCGTCGTACAGATGCATCCAGCGCTCTCCCACCACGGAGCGAAGCGAAGGGGCCGCCCCGGTGCAGGGCATGCAGACCCTCCTGTCGAACGACAGCCCCAGCACGGCGCTCCCCGAGTTGAGGATCTCCTTGTACGGGAGCACCACGAGGTCCGCGGCGCGCAGGAACATCTGCACGTCCGAATCCGGGACGTAGCGCAGGTGCAGATGCACACGATCCGCACCCCGAGCGGCGTGACGGACGGCGAGCTCGAGCTCGCGGCTCCGTGGGCGTCCTGCCACCACGAGGTGGCGGGGCTTTGGGCCCCCGGACATCGTTCGAAACGCGCGAACGAGCGCGGGAACGTTCTTGTAGTCGAGGATCTGCCCGAAGAAGACGAGGACCTCGGCGTTCGGAGGCAGCGAGAGGCGAGCCCGCGCCTCCTCGTCGGAGATCGTGTCTGGGTAGGCGCCGCGGTAGTGAGGGTGAGGCAGCACCCACCCGGGCCGCGTGTCGAGGCCGGGGAAGGTCTCTCGTGTGCGCTCGAGACCGTCCTCGGTCAGTGCGATGACCCCATCGACCTGGGGAATGTATCGCCGCCAGAAGTGGGCCTCCCACTTCGGGTAGCGGTGCTCCTGAGCATAGAGATTGTGCGCCGTCCAGACGGTCTTCGTCCCCTTCGCCCGGGCCACCCGCATCGCGAGGAGAAGCGACTCTGTCGTCGCCGCCGCCGAGAGCACGTCGTGGTTGAACGTCGTCTCGGGCCAATGCACGTGGAGCACGTCGTAGTGCTCGATGAGGGGCCGGTGGGGTCGATACTCGAAGACCCGCACGCCAAAGCCTCCGAGCTGCTCGTTGATGCGGGCGTTGTAGGGGTTGAGCGGCCGGTTCTTGAACGCGGGCCGGGATAGGACGTCGAGGGTGATGGACATGCTTTTTGGCGCTCCTCGTAGCACGATCTTTCCGGGGGGTGCCGACCTGCGCTCTCAGACGAAAGGCCGCGCGAGCCGACAGAACGCGAGGTCTTCGGCCCGCTCCCGAACCCACGCGGCGCTCATGGGCCCCGTGAGCCGGTTGGACGCATACCAATGAATCACCCTGGTCTCGGGGGCCAGCATCCGGTCGACGTGGCGCGCCGTGCCCGGCCGAAACCAGTGCTCCGCGACCCGGGGGCCCAGTGGATAGAACACAGGCGGAGGATGAACGACGAGCCCCATCGACTCGAGGCGCGCGGCGCCAGACTGTAGGAGGTGCGGCCCGAGCGCGTAGGGAGACAGCCGCGACTTCTCCGCCCGGCCGGCCATCGCCTCGAGCAGCGCGTCGAGGACGGGATGTCCCGGCTCCCCAGCAAGGACCGCGTTGTTCATCGCGCGAGGATACCAGCCTTCGACCCTCCGGAACGCCCGCCAGCCCCCCGGCGCGAGGCGGCACGCGGTCCGCAGCCCAACCTGCGCGATTGCTCGGGACCAGCGGACGGGGCTTCGGCTGTCCCGGACGGAGGCCGGAAAGATGATGTGCTCCTCTCCCGCAAACGCGCCGCCGCCGGCGCACAGAGGGGCGAGACTCGCCACGGTCAGCGTGTCCGCGTCGAGGTACACCCCGCCCTCCTCGGCCAAGATCGCGACGCGGACCAGGTCGGCGCGAGCCGCAGCCGACTCGAGTCGGAGGTAGAGCCCAATCAGGGGCTTTCGCAAGAGGGTCTCGGGGTCGAATCGTCGAAGCTCGAGCGTCTCGACGGCGAGGATGGCCTCGAGCTCGGGCCCGGCGTCGAGCGCGTCGGCGTGGTGCAGCACCAGCCGGTCCAGCCCCCCCCGGGCAGCCGCCGACCGGACGGCGAGGACGTGCTCGAAGCCGAGCCGGGGCCCGATCCAAACGAAATGCCCGACGAGGGGGATCACGGGCCCGACCGTCTAGCACGGCGCCGACCCGACGGGGCGATTCGCGTCTCGACGGCGGCCGAGAAGCGACGTGACCCGACGCGCATGGCGTGGGACCAGGCTTCCGTGCTCCGGATCGCGCTGTTCTGCCCCTACCTCCCGGTCCCACCGACGAGCGGGGGTAGGATGAGGATGTTCGAACTGTCGCGGCGGGTGGCCGAGCGGGCCGAGCTACATCTTTTCACGATGGCCTCCGGGAAGGAGCGGCGAAACCCAGAAATCGACCCGCTGCTTGCCACGTACGCTTGGCACCGGGTGGCACCCTACCCCCATCTTTTCCTGCCCGAACCGGGGCTGCCGACCCGAGCGGCGCGGGGGACCCCCCGCTCGAACCTCCGCGCCTTCGCCGAGGCCCACCGTGCTCGCCGTTTCGACCTCGTGTGGGTCGAGCATGTCTACGGCGCGCGGGCCGCTCTCGGAGCCGATCTCCCCTGGCTCCTCGATGAGCACAACGTCGAGAGCGACTTCCTGGCGGGGTCGATCGAGGCTCGCGGACCGGTGGGCGCCCTGGGACGATGGGCGGTGGCGACCATGCGCGCCTTCGAGCAGAAGGCGTGGCGGGCGGCGAGCCGGATCGTCTGCGTGACGGAGGCCGACGCGGACCACATCGCGGCGTTTTCACCCGAGCGCCCAGACGTGATCCCAAATGGCGTCGCGATCGAGCGCGTCCCGCTCGTGCTGCCGTCGGCGCGACGGGGCGCGGAGGTCCTGTTCGTGGGCCGAATGGACCATTCTCCGAACCAGGCGGCGGCCCATCGTCTCGTTGAACGGATCATGCCCCAAGTGTGGGCACGAGCGCCCCAGGCCACGCTCGTCCTCTGTGGGGCAAACCCACCTGCTCGGGTCGCGGCGCTCCGGGGACCTCGCGTCGAAGTCACGGGAACCATACCGTCGGTGGAGCCATACCTTCGCCGGGCGCGCGTCTTCGCAAACCCCTTGAGCCACGGCGCGGGCTCGTCCTTGAAGGTCGTCGAGGCCCTCGCTGCCGGGATCCCGCTCGTGTCCACGGCCGTGGGCGTGCGTGGGTTTCCGCTCGAGGACGGCGTTCACTACCGGCGGGCCGAGACCGACGCGTGCTTCGCCGCTCGGCTCCTCGAGGGCCTCCGTGGCGACACGCCCGATAGCCAGGCGGCCTCGGGGCGAGAGGTGGCCGAGGCCCACGCGTGGTCGCGACTCACGGCTCGTTTCTGGAGCCGGCTCGAAGAGACCGCCTCCCGCTGACCGCCCGGCGCGTCGAATCTCGCCGAGGACGAGCCTACCGAGAAAGCGAGGGACGAACCCGGTCCTCGGGATGGCCTGCGCAGGGGCGACGACCAGCCCGACGCCGCGCTCAGGGTCGCGCGGGGAGGAGCACCCCGTCGATGACGTGAAGGACGCCGGTCAGGGTCCGCGTATCCGAGAAGATCACACTGAAGGTGTTCCCGCGCTCGTCGGTCAGCGACGCAGGCCGGCCTTCGGTCCCCACCGTGAGACGGCTCCCCGACAGGGTCGTGAAGACCCGACCCGGAGTGAGATCGCCGGAAGTGATCTGCCCGGCCACCACGTGGGTCGCGAGGACCGCGTCCAGGTTCTCTCCAGCGAGATTCGCGGCCTCGAAGGCGGAGTCGAGCGGCGCGAACAGGGTGACCGGCGCCGCGCCCCCGAGGGTATCCGGGTCGAGCGCCTGGCGGGTGGCCGGCGACGCGGCGGCGAGGGCGGCGGAGAGCTGGGTGAACCGGCGCGCGGCCACCGTCTCGAGAATGGTTGGCGGGACGATGACGTCGTCGAGGACGTGGATGATCCCGTTCGAGGCGGCGACATCGGCGGTCGCGATCCGGGCGCTGCGCACCGTCCCGCCGCCGAAAGCGTGGGTGACCTTTGCGATGGTCGTCACCTCCGCGGCTGCGGTGAGGGCAGCGGCGTCGAATTCGTCGAACGCGATGTGGTTGAAGATGATGTTCTCGACGATCGCCGAGTCCACGACGCTCAGGTTGACGGGCAGCGACGCGAAGGCAGCGTCGGTCGGGGCGAACAGGGTGAAGGGTCCGGGTACGGAGATGAGCCCCGCGAGCCGGAGGCTGTCCACCGTCGTCAACAGGGTGCTGAAGTTCCCCGCCGCCTGGGCCACCTCGTAGAGGTCGTCGCCCGAGCCGTCGATGCAGCGGCCGATCGCGGCGCAGATGAAGCCCGGTTGGCAGTCGAGATCCGAGAAGCTCTCCCCGGCCGTCTGGCGACGCGGCCTTCGCCCGGGCTGAAAGATGGTGAAGTGGGACGCGGGAAAGGACCACGTGCCATTCTGGTTGACCTGGATGTCATCGGTCTCAATCCACTCCGAGCTGCCGTCGGCGCTCACGGCGCGGACCACCGGGGAATCGTCGCCGAGCGATCGGTTCACCAACAGGGTGATCGTCGCCGGCATCGAGAAGGTGAGGCCGTCCGGACCGAAGTCCATCGCCGGTCCCACCCATTCGACGTCCTCGACGGTCGCGAGGTCGGCGGTCGGCGCGACGGTGAGGGTCACGTCCTGAGCCAGGGCCCCGGCCGGGACGTCGATGCCCACGCCGGCGTACTCGGGGGATTCGGACTCGCTGACCACGAAGCCTCCGCCCGCGCTCGCGAGGATGTCGGCGGAGGCAAGGTAGCTCGAGCCGAGCTCCACCGCGTCGCCGCCGCAGGCCGCGAGGGTCAGGGATCCGGCGAGTTAGATCATGAGGGAATGTCGTGTTTGGTTCATGATGGAGTGACCTTTCTTGAAAGTCGCCGGTGAATGACGCGAGCCCGGACGAACTTCAAAGCTTCTTCAAGTCGAGCGCTCTTCCAGAGCGCGGCTCGCCTCGGCGGCCTGAGAGCCCTCGGGGAATCACTCGAGTTAGGCCTTCAGCGAGGTCGGGGTGCCGATTTCAGAAGACGCTGGCGCGCTCGAGGACGGCGTTCACTACCGGCGGGCCGAGACCGACGCGTGCTTCGCCGCTCGGCTCCTCGAGGGCCTCCGTGGCGACACGCCCGATAGCCAGGCGGCCTCGGGGCGGGAGGTGGCCGAGGCCCACGCGTGGTCGCGACTCACGGCTCGTTTCTGGAGCCGCCTCGAAGAGACCGCCTCCCGCTGACCCACGTAGTGGTGACCGAGCAGAAACCCGCGCCCGCCGGCGGCGGTCGGGCGGCGTGAGTGCGAAGATCAGCGCTCCGTGGTCAATTGTCGCGGAATGCGGCTTGCGCAGCGGGCCCGCTTGGCGATTCTGTCGGGTTGGAGGCCGTCCCCCTTTCATCCGAGCCTCCAAGGGGAGAACTCATGCATCGAGACCACTCGACGGCGACCGCGGATGCGTCGCCGGTCAGCCTGGCCCCGGAGGAGCTGGCCCAGCCGGCGGTCCTCCGGGAGCGCCGGTTGTTTGCCTCGCTTGCCGGCTCGCAGAAACTCGTGAGCCGCGCCGAGCTCACCGAAGCGCTCGAGGCGTCGGGGCTCGACGTCGCGACCGACCCCCGGCTGCGCCCAGTCCTCGCTCGCCTCCGCGACCACACCGAAGCGGGCATGGACTACAACGCGTTCTGCCAGGTCATTCAGCCTGGCATCAGCACGGTCGAGCGTGCAATCTCAGGAGAAATGGTCATCCCCGAGTTCGGGCGCTTTCGCGCGAGCATCACCGGCCTGTTCGAGCAGTGCCGGGACGAAGACGGGGGCGCAGTCGCCAACTACATTCCCCAGCTGTCTCGGGTCGATCCGGAGCACTGGGCGGCCTCGGTGTGCACGATCGACGGCCAGCGCATCGACCTCGGCGACCACGACCTGGACTTCTGCGTCCAGTCCACCTGCAAGCCGATCAACTACTGCCTGGCGCTCGAGGAGCACGGAGAGGCCAAGGTGCATGAGCACGTCGGGCGCGAGCCGAGCGGTCGCGGCTTCAACGAGCTCGCGTTGAACGCCGACGGCAAACCGCACAACCCGATGATCAACGCCGGCGCCATCATGTGCTGCTCGCTGCTTCGCCCGGGCGAAGACATGTCCGACCGGTTCGACTACGTGCTCGCGCAGTGGCGCCGAGCGTGTGGCGCGAAGGTCGGATTCAACAATTCAGTGTACCTGTCCGAGCGCCAGACCGCTGACCGCAACTTCGCGCTCGGCTATTTCATGCAGGAGAACAAGGCGTTCCCTCCGGGCACCGATCTGCACCAGACCCTCGAGTTCTACTTCATGTGCTGCTCGATCGACGTCACGACCAAGAAGATGGCGGTGCTCGCCGCCACCTTGGCCAACGGAGGGGTCAACCCGCTCACCGGGGAGACGGTGTTTTCGCCGCAGACCGTCCGCAACTGCATGTCCCTGATGTACAGCTGCGGGATGTACGATTTCTCGGGGGAGTTCGCGTTCACCGTCGGGCTCCCGGCGAAGTCGGGCGTAGCCGGGGCGATCATGGTCGTCGTGCCGAACGTGATGGGCATGGTCACTTGGTCCCCCCGCCTCGACAGCTTCGGGAACTCGGTTCGAGGCCTCGCGATGGCTCGGGGCCTCGTCAGCCGGTACAACTTCCACAACTACGACAACCTCACCGGACTCACGGAGAAGGACGACCCGCGGATCGCATTTGGAGAGGAGCGCGCGGACCGGGTGGGTCCCGTGCTGTGGGCCGCGAGCAAGGGGGATGTATCCGCGCTGAAGCGGCTCAGCGCCCGCGCCAACTGCCTGCATCTCGCCGACTACGACCGCCGAACCGCCATGCATCTCGCCGCTGCGGAGGGGCACCTCGAAGTCATCGAGTTCTTGCTCGAGCGCGGGGTCGAGGTGGACCCCGTCGATCGCTGGGGCGGCACGCCGCGAGACGACGCCGAGCGGCATGGGCACCACGAAGCGGCGGCGCTCCTCGAGGCCCACGGCGCCCGAACGTGCGCACCGCGGCCGATCGAGACGACCTCGTAGGCGCGGCCGCCTCATGACCGGTCGACCGCGGCCCGCAAAGGCCGCAACAGTCCGGGCGGTGCTTCGCCTCGTCTCCCGGCTCTGCTCGATGGGTCCGGCTCTCGCCTGGTCGCCTGCGGTGCTCGTGTTCTCCTTCGGGTGCGGGAAGGCTGTGGAAGATCCAGCGCTCGCCGTGGTGGACGGAGCGCCGATCCTTCGGTCCGAGGTCCACGCCGAGATCGCGATGGAGGTCTTCCGGCGGCAGGTGGACCTGCACATCCTCGAGCGGCAGGAGCTCGAGCGGCGAATCGACGAGCGCCTCCTTCGCCGCGCCGCCGCCGAGACCGGGACCACGGCCGAGGCGCTGCTGGGAAGAAAGGCGCCGCCGAGGCGGGCGGACCGGGCCGAGGTCGAAGCCTACCTCGCGGACCGAGGGCTTGGCGAAGAGGACCGAGCTCGGGTCGAGATGTACCTCTCGGAGCGGGCCCGCCTCGAAGCGGAGCTGTCTTTCATCCGGAGCCTTCGGGAGCAGGCCGACATTCGGATCGACCACCCTCCGCCAGCGCGCCCTCGGGTCGCGATCCCGCTCACCGCCGGCGAGGCGGCCGGGCCGGAGAACGGCCCTGTCGTCGTCATCTATGGCTCGCTCGCCGAGCCCCAGACCCGCGCCCTCGCCGATTGGGCCCGAGCCCAGCCGAAGGTTCGGTGGACGGTTCGGCCCATCCCCCGCCACGGGGACGAGGTTGGTCTTCGCATCGCGCAGTGGGCGGTCGCCGCCGAAGGAAAGGGACTGAAACCGAAGTTGCTGACCGCTCTGCTCGACGCTCCGGTCGCCGATCCGAGCGAAGTGGACCGAATCGCGAACCAACTGGGCCTCACTCAAATCGCGCCGCTCGGCGAAGTGGCCCGCCGGGTCGAGGCCGCCCGCCGGCTCGGCGCCGCCGAATCGCCCACGGCCTTCGTGAACGGCGACGCGGTGGACGGCAGCGCCGGACCCGCCGCGCTCGAGGCCCGCGTCGCTGGTCGAGCAAGCTCGACTCGTAGGTAGAAGGTTCCTGGCTGAGACTCCCGAGTCCCGGTAGAGAGTTCGAGCGTCACGACGCTCGAGCGCTCGCATTGCTCCCGAGCGTCCTGCTCGTCCCGTATTCGTAGATGGAGACCCGCGCGTTTATCGTGTCACTATCGACTGGGAACTGGACGCTGAACGAGGCGAACCCATAGACCCTCCGACGACAATCCGGCGCCGGCGCGTCGAGGCCGTGGCGCGGTTCTGCCACCGGTTGGCGCGCGCCGTGGTCGCGGACCAGGGCCGATGGACCTATGCGCTTCGCTTCATGGCTCGGCCGGGTTTTCAAGGCGCTGCCTCGTTGCCGCTCTTGGCCTGGATGCTCGTTCCCGTGGGCGGCCTCTTGCCGTGGCTCTCGTCGTCCGATCCGGGCTTTGGGGGGTTTCACCTCCCAAAGGAGCTGTGGTTGGCTACGATGGCCGCCGTTCTGTGGCTCGCCAGCCCCTCGCCGCCCCGGCTCGATGGGGTTTGCCAGGCCGCCTTCGCCGTCGCTGCCGCCGCGACCCTTTCCTCGCTGACGAGCGAGGCCGGAGTCCTCGTGCTGCGCCAGGCCGCGCTGGTGTGGGTGGGCGTTTCGCTGCTCCTCGGCGCCCGAAGATGGGCCGACGACGACGGCCGGGCCGCCGTGGAGGCAGCGCTCCTCGTCGCCATCGGCGCCGTCGCGGTGTTGGCCTTGCTCGAAGCGCAAGGAGCCTTCCCGAGCTGGTCCAAGCATGGGCGGGCGCCCGGTGCGACGCTCGGTCAGCGCAACACGGTGGGCCACGTTTGCGCGCTCGGCCTACCGGTGGCCCTCGGGTGGGCGACCGGGCCGAACCGCCGGCGGCGAGCCACGGGCGTGATGCTCGGCGCGGTCATGGTCGCGGCGGTGGTGGTGACCCGATGCCGCGCCGCATGGCTCGCGACGGGCGTGGGGGTGGCGGTCTTGTCTCTTTGCGGCCGGACGCTTCGTCCGCTCGCGCTGGCGGGGGCCTTCGCTGCGCTCGCCCTGGTCGTGCCCACCCGCCTGTCGTGGCGGAGCCCCACGCCCTACGCCGACACGGCGAGGTCGCTCTTCGACGGACGGAATGGAAGCGGTGCCGGGCGCGTGGTGCAGGCCCGTGCGTCCGTGGCGCTCCTGACAGAGCGACCGCTGGTCGGCAGCGGTCCGGGAGCCTGGGCGTCGGTCTACCTGCGGGTTTCTCCCCCTGGCGTCCCGACCGTATCCCGCTCGTCGCTGATGCCGGTCAATCGCCTCGTGACCAGCGACGCCCTCGCGGTGCTGGTCGAGCAGGGGCTCGTCGGCACGGCGGCGGCGCTTGCGCTGGTCGGGCAGCTCGCGCGAACTCTGTGGCGACGAAAGGAGCACGCCGCGCTCGCTGTCCTCGCCGTCCTCCTCGCGCTCTCCCTCTTCGACGCGGTGCTGGGCCTGCCCAGCGGGCTCGCGGCGGCGGCGGTGGCGCTGGGGGTGGCTTCGGGGCGCTCGAGCGGCGGGCCACCGTTCCCCGCGGCCCTTCGCCTCGCGGTCGCTGCAGTTCTGTGCATCGCCGTCGGCCTCAGCGGGCTGAGGATGGCGGCATTCTTGGTGGCGCACCATGCGAACGCGACGTGGGCCGACCAAGAGCGCGCGCTTCGTCTGTCCCCCGATGACATCGAGGCACGGCTGGCCCTAGCCGAGTCCTATGTCCTCGAGGCCCGCTGCGCCGAAGCTCGGCCCCACCTCGCTTGGCTGAACCGCCATGTTGGGGTGTGGCCCCGGGTGATCGAGTGGCGGGCCGCCTGCATGGACTGAATCTACTTGCAGTTGTCGTCGCACGACACCGAGTAGCTCTTGCACGTCCGGCCGCCGGAGCAAACGCTGGTGCAGGCCATATGGGTACCGTGCCAGCTCGGCGAGTTGACTCCCGAAGGGTCGTAACACATCGACCCGACCGCCTCGGAGCTGACCGCTACTCCGGCTGCGTTTCTCACGACGCACGAGGGAAGACCTCTGCACCGGTCATCGCAGGCCTTGGTACCCAAGCACTTGGCGCACATGCACCGGGTGACCCGGGCGGGATCTCCGAAGCACAGCTCCTCGCAGGCGCGGATGGGATCGGTGAGCGCAGCGGTCAGCGGACCGATGGCTCCCGCGGGAAGCTCGAAGACTTGCTCGTCCGCCTCGTCGTGAGGCCCCCGTACCAAGTGCAACATCTCATGAAAGAGAGTGGACCGCCGGAAGCTCGAGTCGCATAGGCTGAGCATACCCACGTTCACGTTGAGAGTGGCCCCAAGAGCGCTGCCGGGACCAGAGGAGTTGCGGCTGATGTACCCAGCGCTCTCTCCTCCCGTGTAGCACTTGATCGCGCCTTCCTTCTTCTTCACCCGTTCGACGAGCCCGTCGATGGCGCCGAGGTCAGGGGTGGAGCCTTCTTCCACCCTCTCGATACACGCCTTTCCCTGCTCCAAACCCCCGAGCAGCTCCTCTTGAATCTGCGCCAACTCGGTCGCCGTGCAGTCGCGAACCTGACTATCCGGCGTACCACTCCTGAGGGGACCGCAGACCGGACTGAACATCTTCGCAGAACCAGTGGTATCCCAAATCAACTCCGTTGCCCCATTTCGGCCGGCGCGCGCCACCGAGCGGATCTGGTCGGTGCCTACCGCCGTCTGCTCCACCTCCAAGCTGAGCCGTCCCTCGGAGAACTCGCGGACCACCTGGCGAAGCATGCGCCCGGAGCCGTCCAATTCCACCTCCAGCGTCTCCAGGAGCCGCTGGCTCCTCGGGGCCACCACCTCGGGAAAGTAGAAGCCGAGGTCACGGAAGTATTCCCCCCGCATCGAAGTGTCCGTGAACCTCTCGTCGCTGAACTCGGACTCCGCCTCCACCGACCTCGACCCGTCCGAGATCAGAAAGCCCCAGGCCTTGCGCACCGACAGCCGAGTCAGCTTCCCGCCCTCCACCGTCTGGACCAGCCGAACGCGGCCGGTCGCAGATAGGGGGATCTCGAATACCCCATCCTCGGTGAGCGGCCGCAGTGTTGCCTGGAACAGCGCCGCCCGCGACAGGCCCTCCGTGCTGTCCACGCACTGGGGGAAAGCGGTCTCTGTCGGCTCCCTGCCACCGCCGTCCTCGGCATCGCCACCGCCGTTCGAGCAAGCGGCGGGCGCGACCCAGAACACGCACAAAAGACCCCAGCTGAGCCGAAGGTTGCTCGGAGCCCGTCCGGGCAGCACGGCCTCTGGCGTCGCACGCTCGCCCGCTCTCGATGTCATCGGTGTACCCATGACGGCTGGGCGCTCGGTCGTCGAGGGTGTGGCGCGGTCTTGCTACCGGTTGGCGCCATGAACGTCGGCGTGTTAGGCGACTCGCCCGGGTGGGTGGAGAGGGTCCGTTCGGTCCGTTCGAGCCGGCCTTCGCATCGGGGGATTTCCTCGGGCCGCCGGCTCGGCGCTTCTTCGTGGGACGCACCTTCTTGTACTTTCAGGACGGTACCCGCGCGCTCGGGGTGATCATGTGGGGCCGGCCCCTCGAGGCGGACATCACCGAGATGATGCCGTTCCTCGAGATCGGGGCCGACCCACGGTTCGCCGGCCACGTCTCCTTCGTAGACGGCCGGGGCCTCGAGGCCGCCGACGTGCTCGCGTTCGGACGGCTGCTGTCGTATCTCGTCGCGCGCCGCCACGCGTGGGGTGCGAACATCCTCAAGCAAGCCATCCTCCATCCCAGCGGGTTCGTCGGCGTGATCGTCGCCGGCGCGATGCATGTCGTTCGGCCTCCCTACGCTTTTCAGTGCTTTCAGGACGACGCAGCGCCCGCGTTCGCGTGGTGCGAGGTGCCGGATCTGTTCGCCCCGATCGAAGCTCTTCGGGCGTCGGCGATGGAGACGCCCGAGATCGTCCGTCGCGTCCGGGAGGTGTTCCGAAAGCAGGGCGTGTATGGGACGGCCGAGGTCGCGAAGGCGCTCGGGCTGTCTTTGCGCACGCTGCAGCGCCGTCTCGAGGTCGCGCAGACTTCCCTGCGGGCCGAGCGCGACCGGCACCTCTCGCTTCGGATCGAGCACCTGCTCGGCGGAACCGACCTCGACCTCGACGCGATCGCGGCCGAAGTGGGGCTCAGCTCCGCTTCGCACCTCGTGAGCCACTTCCGGAGCACCCACGGCGTCACCCCCGGAGCGTGGCGCGCGGCGCGGCGAGCGTGACCTCGAGTCGCGACAAAGTGGCGGGGGCCCCCTGGGACAAAAGGCCGCGCGGCGCTACGGTCCGCCGGCAGCCCCGATGGCCCGGGGCCGCAGGAAGGGAGGAACCCATGGCCTACATTGTCCGACTTCGGGCGGCGTCGCTGAGCGCCGCCCTCACCGCATCGCTCTTCGTCCCCGACGCGATGGCGCAAAGCAAACCCCCGCAGCTCGCGCCCACGCGGCTGTCCTCGATCGGCGACAGCATCACCGCCGCGGTCAACGCCGAAGAATTCAACGTGCTGCGGATCGCGAACCCGAACCCCTGGGCCAGCTACACGAACGGCTACCGGGGCTTTTGGGAGTGGCTGCTCGGCCGCACCGACGTCAACAGCCACAACCAGCGCATCACCCGCAACTTCGGCTCCCGGGGCCGGGTCAACGACATGCAGGGGGTGAGCGGGGCGAGCTCCCCGAACCTGCTCGCTCAGGCGCGGGGAGCGGTGGCGCGGCAGGCGAGCTATGTCCCGGTCCTGATGGGGCACAACGACGTCTGCAAGAACGACTTCGCCCAGATCCCATCGGACGCCGAGTTCGAGGCGAACGTGCGGGCGGCGCTCGACGAGCTTCGACGGGGCCTGCCGGCCGGGGCCACCGTCTACCTGCTCGGTCTCGTGGACATCTACCGGCTCTACGAGCTCGGCGCCGACCTCAGCGCGTTTGGATTCCTCGACTGCCGGGCCGTCTGGGCGACCACCCTGCTCAACATCTATCCCTGCGGAACGATGCTGAGCCCGACCAACTCCGAGGCCGACCGGCAGTTCACCCGGAGCCGAAACCTCGCCTTCAACCGAATCCTCGAGCGGCTCGCGGCCGAATACCAGCAGAGCGACCCAAACCACTACTACCAGTATTCCGACGCGGTCGAGCAGTACCGCTTCGCCGCGAACGAGGTCTCCCCCTTCGACTGCTTTCACCCCTCCGCCGCGGGCCAGCGGGCTCTGGCCGACATGACCTGGCGGACCGGACCCTACCGAGCCTTCACCCGTTGATATAAGGGTATCTACGCATCTTCGTCCCCTCGCTCGGTTGTCACCCCGCAAAGAGTTACCGTTCGGTGCGCCCTCGGGCCTCGAGAACGGTGAAATCGCATTGGACCACCGTTTGCACAGTCGGCGGACAATGCCAAAGACGCACGTTCTCATGGACGGCAACGAGGCCGCGGCCCGCATCGCCTACGCGGCGAGCGAGGTCGTGGCCATCTATCCCATCACCCCCGCCTCTCCCATGGGTGAGCTGTCCGACGACTGGGCCTCGGCCCGACGAAAGAACGTGTTCGGCCAGGTTCCCCGGGTGGTGGAGATGCAGAGCGAAGGCGGGGCCGCGGGCACGGTGCACGGCGCGCTGTCCGCGGGGGCGCTGACCACGACGTTCACGTCCTCGCAGGGCCTCCTGCTCATGATCCCGAACATGTACAAGATCGCCGGGGAGCTCACCCCGGCGGTCATCCATGTGGCCGCCCGGGCGCTCGCGACCCACGCGCTGTCGATCTTCGGCGATCACGCCGACGTCATGGCGACCCGCGCCTCGGGCTTCGGGATGCTGTTCTCGTCGTCGGTGCAGGAAGCGCACGACCAGGCCCTGGTCGCCCACGCCGCCACCCTGCACGCGCGGGTGCCGTTCCTCCACATCTTCGATGGGTTTCGGACGTCCCACGAGGTCAACGGGGTCGAGGTCATCCCCGACGCGGTGATTCGCTCGATGCTCGACGAGGCCGCCATCGAGCGGCACCGAGCGCGGTCGCTCAGCCCCGACCACCCGAGCCTGCGCGGCACCGCCCAAAACCCGGACGTGTTCTTCCAGGCGAGGGAAGCGTGCAACCCCTACTACCTCCAAACCCCGGGCATCATCGAGTCGGCCATGAAGCGCCTGTCGGAGCAGACCGGCCGGAGCATGCGGCTGTTCGACTACGACGGACACCCCGAGCCGGATCAGGTCATCGTCATGATGGGTTCGGGCCTCGGCGCCGCCCGCGAGGCGGTCCGGCGCATGGTGGAGGTTGGCGAGCGGGTCGGCGTGGTGGGCGTGCGCCTGTTTCGGCCGTTCTCGATGAAGGGGCTGCTCGACGCCCTGCCCCCATCGGTTCGCAAGGTGGCGGTGCTCGACCGCACGAAGGAGCCCGGCGCCCCCGGCGAGCCGCTCTACCTCGACGTTCTGGCTGCGCTGAGCGAAGCCCGTCGGCAGGGTTTGCGGCAGACGGTGCCCGAGGTCGTGGGCGGCCGCTACGGCCTCTCCTCGAAAGAGTTCACGCCGCGAATGGCGACCGGCGTGTTCTCGGAGCTGCGCCAGACCATGCCCCGGAATGGGTTCACGGTGGGCATCGTCGATGACGTCACCCACTTGAGCATCAACTACGACAAGGCGCCCGAGATCGAGCCCTCGGATGTCGTCCGCGCGGTCTTCTACGGACTCGGGGCCGACGGAACGGTGGGCGCGAACAAGAACTCGGTGAAGATCATCGGCGAAGAGACGGACCTCCACGCCCAGGGATACTTCGTCTACGACTCGAAGAAGTCGGGCGCGGTGACGGTATCCCACCTGCGCTTCTCTCCCCGCCCCATCGAGTCCACCTACCTCGTGCAGTCGGCGCAGTTCGTGGCCTGCCACCAGTTCAACTTTCTCGAGCAGCGGGACGTGCTGTCTTTGGCCGCCGAAGGAGCCACGTTCCTGTTGAACTCCCCGCACGGCGCCGAAATCGTTTGGGACAAGCTGCCCGAAGAAGTGCAGCGGGCCATCCTCGAGAAGAAGCTGCGGCTGTTCGTCATCGACGCGGTCGCGGTCGCCGAGGAGGCGGGGCTCGCCGGCCGGATCAACACGGTGATGCAGACCTGCTTCTTCGCCCTCTTTGGGGCTTTGCCGAGAGACGAGGCGATCGCCGCCATCAAGAGGTCGATCGAGAAGACGTACAAGAAGTCGGGCCAGAGGGTGCTCGATGCCAACGTCACCGCAGTGGACGCCGCGCTCGCCCACCTCCACGAGGTGAAGGTCCCGCTCTCGATCACCTCCGAGATCCGCCTGCGCCCGGCGGTGCCCCCGTCCGCTCCGGACTTCGTGACCCGGGTCACCGGCGCCATCATTCGCGGCGACGGTGACAAGCTGCCGGTGTCCGCCCTGCCCGTGGACGGGGCCTTTCCTACCGGGACGGCCCAGTACGAGAAGCGGAGCATCGCGCTCGAGATCCCGATCTGGGATTCGGACATCTGCATCCAGTGTGGGTTCTGCGCGCTCGTTTGCCCCCACGCCGCCATCCGGACCAAAGCTTTCCCGAACTCGGACGAGGTCACCGCGCTCGGCGCCGTGCCCTACCGGGGCAAAGAACTCATCGGCCCCGACCTGAAGTTCATGGTTCAGGTCGCCCCTGACGACTGCACCGGCTGCGGGGTTTGCGTGGACGTCTGCCCGGCAAAGAGCAAGTCGGTGGCCAAGCACAAGGCGATCGACATGTCTCCCAAGGACGAGCACATCGAGCGGGAGCGTCCCCGGTTCGAGGCTTTCCTCGCCCAGCCCGCCGCCGACCGGACAAAAGTCCGGCTCGAGACGGTCAAGGGCAGCCAGCTCGCCGAGCCCCTGTTCGAGTACTCTGGGGCGTGCGCCGGCTGCGGAGAGACCCCGTACCTGAAGCTCATGACCCAGCTCCTCGGGGATCGGGCCGTCGTCGCGAACGCCACCGGGTGCTCGTCGATCTTCGGCGGCAACCTCCCCACCACCCCGTGGTCGCAGGACAGCGCCGGCCGGGGCCCGGCGTGGTCGAACTCCCTGTTCGAGGACAACGCCGAATTCGGGCTCGGGATGCGGCTCGCGCTGAAGCAGCAGAGCCTGCACGCGGAGGCCCTGCTCACCGATCCGTCTTTGGCCATCCCGGGCGCGCTCGTGGCCGCGCTCCGTGCCCCGGCCCCGATCCTCGACGAGCCGGCGATCGCCGGCCGCCGCGAGGCGGTCGCCGAGCTGAAGCGCCAACTCAGCACGAACCCATCGGCGGAGGCGAGGCGGCTGAGCGGGCTCGCCGATCACCTGGTCCCAAAGAGCGTCTGGATCGTGGGCGGCGACGGCTGGGCCTATGACATCGGCTTCGGCGGCCTCGACCACGTGCTCACCTCCGGGGAGGATCTGAACATCCTGGTGCTCGACACCGAGGTCTATTCGAACACCGGCGGCCAGGCCTCGAAGGCCACGCCCCGGGGCGCGGTCGCCAAGTTCGCCGCCGCCGGCAAGCCGATCGGCAAGAAGGACCTCGGCATGATCGCGATGGGGTACGGCAACGTATACGTGGCCCAGATCGCGCTCGGCGCAAACATGAAGCAGACCCTTCAGGCCATGCGCGAGGCCGCATCCTACCCCGGCGTCTCGCTCGTCATCGCCTACGCCACCTGCATCGCGCACGGCATCGACATGAGCACGTCGATGTCGCACATGAAGGAGGCCGAGGCGGTCGGGCACTGGCCGCTGTACCGGTTCGACCCCCGGCACTCGGACACCGACGCCCACCCCTTTCAGCTCGACAGCAAAAAGCCGAGCCGGCCGTTCAAGACCTACGCCGAAAAGGAGGCTCGGTACGCGATGCTTCAGCGCGCCGACCCCGAGCGCGCCTCGAGGCTCGCCGTGCTCGCCCAAAAGGACATCGACGAGCGGTGGAGCTACTACGAGCAGCTCGCCGGGCTCGAGCGCCACACCGTGACCGAGGAACAAGGATGATGGATCTATCGACCCGGTGGCTGGGCTTGCCCCTGAAAAGCCCCTTGGTGGCGAGCTGCGGCCCGCTCACCGGAAACGTGGACACCCTGCGTCGGCTCGAAGACGCCGGCCTATCGGCGGTGGTGCTGCCTTCGATCTTCGAAGAACAGATCGAGCATGAGGAGGCGGAGCTGTTTCGGGCTCAGCGCATCGGCGCCGAGACCTTCGGGGAGGCGGCCGGCGGCTACTTCCCCGACATGCACCAGATGAAGCGCCGCAGCGACGAGCAGCTCGAGCTGATCGCGGCGGCGAAAGCGGCCCTGTCCATCCCGGTCATCGCGAGCCTCAACGGACATACCCAAGGCGGGTGGGTGCTTCACGCCCGCAAGGTGGAAGAAGCGGGTGCCGACGCGCTCGAGCTCAACGTCTACACCGTTCCCGCCGATGTCACTCGGCCGGGCATAGAGGTCGAGCGGGACGTCGTCGCGCTCGTGCGGCAGGTCCGGGCCCAGACCCAGCTGCCGCTCGCCGTGAAGCTCTCGCCGTTCTACAGCAGCCCGGGGCACTTCGCGCTTCAGCTCGCGGAGAACGGGGCCAGCGGTCTCGTCCTGTTCAACCGGTTCCTCCAGCCCGACATCGACCTCGACCACCTCGCGGTCGAGCCGCGGCTCACCCTGTCCTCGGCGGAGGAGATGCGGCTGCCGCTGCGGTGGATCGCGCTGCTCAAGGGGCGGGTCTCGGTGGACCTCGCGGCCACGAGCGGGGTGCACCAAGCCAGCGACGTGGTGAAGCTCCTGCTCGCCGGCGCCGATGTCACCATGATGACTTCGGCCTTGCTCCGCCACGGCCCCGGCCACGCAGCCAAGGTCTCGAGCGACCTCTCGGCCTGGCTCACCGAGCGGGAGTACGAATCGGTCGAGCAGATGAAGGGCTCGCTCAGCCAAGTCAACAGCCCCGACCCCTCCGCGTTCGAGCGCGCTCAATACATGGCAGCCCTCACCCAGCACGTCTGGCGGTCGGGCTGGTGAACGACGAAGGTCCGCTCAGTCTTCGAACGACCCCGACACCTTGAAATGGAGCGACCGGCCGGGGAGCTCGGCTCGGAGACGGTCGAACAGGCGGTCGTCGAGCAGGTTTCGGCACTCGAAGCTCACCCCCACCCGTGTCCGACGGTCGAAAGGGGCCAAAAAGGTGTACAAGAGGTCTACGTCGACCCGGATTTGCTCGGGGATCACCGCCTTCGTCTCGAGCGCCCCCGCGCTCGGCCACAGGCGGAAGAACTCGTGCACCCACAGGCCGTGGCCGCTCAGGCGGGCCTCGTCGCCGCCAAACAGGAGGCTGCGCCCCCCGACGCTGACGGCGGCCGAACCGTAGAGGTAGGGCCGGTTCGGGAGGCGATCGTCCCGAAACCGCTCGTAGGCTCCCTCGAGCGATGTATTCCTCGTCTCCTCCCACGTGAAGGTCCCGCTCACGCGGACCCAATCCCCGGGGCTCGACCACTGCGCGTCGGTCTCGAGACCATAGATGATCGCGCTGTCTACGTTGACGTACCGAGACCTTCCGCCCCCGGTCTCGACCTGGATGAGATCCTCGGCGAGCCTCGAAAATCCCCAGAGCGTGCCGCCAAAGGTACCGACCGCGGTGGGGACCTCCAACGCTGAGACGGAGAGATTCAGGTTGAGGCTCCGCTCCGGGCGAAGCTCCGGGTTGCCGCTCTCGAGGACCGCGTCCCCCATGATCTCCGTGAAGTCCGGCAGCCGAGTCGCCCACTCCCCCGAAGCTCGAACGATCACCGCGTCGCCGGCCCGAAAGACCCATGCGTCCCCCACGCCGACGTCGAGGGTGTCGCTCGAGAACCGCCCCGCGCTGAACCCCAGCAGAACCTCCTCGCCACGGGCTTCGTACGCGTAGACCTTGAAGAACAGGTCGTTCTCCATGGGAAGGTCGAAGGGCCGCCACCGATGAGCGAGCCCACCCACCAGGGACCGGATGTCATCTTGTGGGATCGGCCGCGCTTCGCTTGCGTCCTCATCGGGCGCCCGCCGCGCGCCGCTCCGTCGTTCCCACTGGGGGGCGGCGGTGAGGACGAGGCCATGCTCGTCGGTGAGGCGATAGCTGAGGTTGAGCCGGCCCGAGACCAGCCACTCGTCGAGGGTCTGGTCTATGCCCCCGGACACCAGCTCGCCTCGGATGGGCGCGGTACGATTGCCTTCGAAGTCGTAGCGGCTCTCGGCGAGGTCCGACAGTCGATTCGCCCGCCTGACCAAACCCACGGCCAAATCGATGTCGAGCCGCTCCAAGATCCCATACTTCTCGTAGCGGAGCCATCCGCCAGCGGCATCGAGCCCGGTCTGAACTTCCCCGTAGGCGGTCTCCTGGGTGACGTCGTGAGGAAGACCTTGGGTCGAGGCCCCAACGAAGCCGCGGACAGCGAGCCGGTCGGCGAAGAGGAGCCTCTCGAGACCGGCCTCCGCGCTGACGCCGAAGCTCTCGAAATCAGCGTTGTTCTTCGCTACGACGAGTCCATCGCGGACGAGACGCCCGGTATCGGCGTCGACCGCGTCGACCGTGATCCGATAGTCGTTGGCCGACCGGTCGTACCAGCCCTGAATCGACCCATAGATGGAATCGGTGCCCGTATGGACGTCGAACAGGGCCCGATGGGTAGCGAAGGAGGCATTCTCATAGCTGACGAAGGCACGGGGGCGGCGCCCCTCCCTGGTTCGAAGGTCGATGGCGCCGCCGAGCGCGTCGCTCGCCAGCTCGACCGGGACGACGCCCTTGTGGATCTCGAGCTTGCTCACCAAACCCACGGGCACCGCGGAGAGATTCGTGGAGAAGCCGGACAGCTCGATCGGCAATCCGTCGAGAAAGATGGGGACTTGCCGACCGGACAGCCCGTTCAGGCTGAGGGTGGTCGCCGACCCAAGGCCCCCAGTCTGCCGCAGGACAACCCCTCGGGTGCGCCGCAGAATGGTGCCCATGTCCACCGAGCGCATCGCTTCCCCGGATAGATCGACCACATCGAGCGCGGCGGCGCGCTCGATCGCCTTCTGCTCTTCCGACAACCGCTTACCTGTGACCCGGACTACATCCACCGTCGTGGTCGAGGTCCCGGCGGCGGAGGCGGATTGGGCGACGGCGACAGCAAGAGGGGCCATCGCCAAGGAGAGAGCGCGCATCCGACAGCGTCGCCCTTCGTCACGGTAGCCGGGTCACGGAGAACACCTGGCCTTCGCTCTGCGCCTCGAGCGTCGCTGCGGCGGTGACAGGATCGACGCTGTAGATGTCCGTGGCGTCGAAGCTCTGCGACAAACCGAGCCAGAGGCTCCCGTCCACCAAGTATGGGATCCCCGTCTTCGTGAAGGGCACATCGGAGAGCTCGGTCGCGGTCTGGGCCTCGAGGTCTACAAGCCATGGGCGGCGGACCGGGTCCAATACGACGGAGAGAGGGTTTTGCAAGTTGAGCCGCTCTGGATACAACGCAAACGTCACCGCGCGGGCGCCACCGGCGTGGGTGAGGCGGGAGCTCTCCCGTCCGCCCAGGGCCTCGGCGGGCTGCCAGAAGTAGTCATCGAATGTCTCCTGCCCGGCCGGGATGCGGACGATGCGCGCCCTGCGGCTCATGTCGATCACGTTGAAGCCGTTGTCGCCGTGAATATAGATGTCTCCGGTGGGGGTCAGCACCATGCCGCTCGCGTGACCGCACCGCTCGTCCCGGCGGTAGGCGATGAGCGCATCGGTCTGGTTGTCGATGACCGCGACGATGATCGCGGGCTCGATGGTGGGCATGACGGGGTTGTCGAGGTTGGTGTAGGCGAGGGAGACGAACGTCCGGTTGCCGCGGGTGACCACGAGCAGCAGGTCGATCTCCGAGCCCTGGGGTCTTTGAGCCGAGATGTCGATGGTGCCCGGGCGCAGCTCCATGGCGGCGGGGTCGAAGTTCGCGATGGTCGACCCGGCTCCATCGATGGCGTACCCCTTGGTCGCGGAGAGGAAGTGGGCCCGGACCGAGGTCAGCCCGCGAGGCTGAAACGACAGGACCGGACCTTCGGTGAAGGTCCCGGTTGATCTTTCGTAGTCGAGGCGGGCGAGCGTGGGTTGTCGGACGTCCTCGAGAAAGATCGCGTCTTCGAACCGCGCGAAGCGCAGCTGCGCGGCAAACTCCCGCGCGTTCCGGGTGGTGATGAGCTCCGAGGGATCGAGGTTTTGCCGGGTCTCGAGGTAGGTCGCGTTGGTGGTCCCGTCGGGCTGACGGATTCGAATCATCAGCGCGTACCGCCGTGCGACTTCGACCCCCAGATCGGCGCTGCCGCCGTCGGGGGCACCTCCGTCTCGAGCGCCGGCGTCGGCGCCGGATATGGCCGCGTCGGCCTGGTCCCCGATGCTGTCGTCCCCGCAGGCGGCGAAAACGAAGCCGGCGAGCAATGCGCACTGGATGGAGGTTTTTTTCATGGGATCGAACTCCTTGGGTGGTCCGGGCTCGTCGCGACGATGCGGCGCAGGGCGAAGCACAGGGCCCCACCCGAGACGAGGCCAACATCGACGCTGAGGGTCGCGAAGTCGGAGAAGGGCCGAGCCGTCATCGCGGCGTTCAGGGCCGGAGCAGCGAAGTGAAAGAAGGCGGCGAGGCCGAGCAGCGTCTTCCCCAATCGAAGTGGATCCCTCACGGAGAGAGCGAAAAGAGAGATGCCGAGCCATGTGGAGAAGAAGAACGCGCTCTCGATGGCCGCTCGCCCGGCGCTGTCGAGCGGGATGAGCCGGGTGAGGGTGAGCGCCGCCGGCACCGCGACCACGAGGCCCAGGGCGACGCCGATCGTGGCTCGGCCGAGCCCGCGGTCGAGCCACCGCCCGGCGTCGAGCCGAAACGGGGAGCGGCCGGACAGCCACAGCACGTTGCCGGTCAGGATCACCGCGCAGGATAGAAGCGCCAAGAGGAAGAACAGCGCGTCGAAGGCCGGGTGCCCGAGTCGTGAGAAATGAAGGTTCGTGATCACCGAGATGGTGCGGCCCAGAATGTTCGCCTCCTCTGGTCGCTGCTCGTCCAGGACCTCCATGGTGGCGACGCTCGCCACCACCTTGCCCGACGTGGCGAGAGTTTTGGCGTGTGCCCCTTCCACCACCCATTTTGCGGAACGGTCCCCCCAGTCGATGACATCGGTCCGAAAGAGCACGATGTCCGAACCCCAGCGCTGCTCGACCCAGCGTACGACCTCACCGAGGTCAGGCAAAGGCCCTTCGGCGCCAAGAGGGGCCGGTTCGGGCGTCCGCACACCGGTGAGATGCTGCTCGACCGCCTCGGTATCCCCGCCAAAGACGACCAAGGCGGTCGGCCCGAGGATCACGACGAGAAGCCCGAAGAAGGCGCCGGTCAGACAATACATCAACGTGTACGGGATGCCCAAGACCCCCAACGTCGTGTGGGCGTCGGTGACCCACCAGCGCCAGCCTCGGTGGGTCCGAAAGCCATGGAGCCTCCGCGGGAGCTTGTCCCAGTGAAGGAGCAGCCCGGACAGGAGGACGACGACCCCGAACAGCGCGACGATCCCAGACGCGACCCGCCCCGGCTCGCCCAGTTGCCGAAAGTAGTGGAGGTCATGGAGCAGCTCGGGGAGCGCGCTTCTTCCGTCCCGGGGATGTGCGGCGCCATCGAATGCGCCCACGCGGCGCTCGAGCTTTTCGCCCTCGTGGTCGTACCGGACGAAGTAGTAGGCCCGGTCACCGAATGGATGGACGAGGGCACGTGGCTCCCCCGGTCCGGCGGGTGCCGCTCGAGCAGCGCGGCCACGCCGGCGAGACTTGCGGAACTGCCGTGGCTTCGAAGCGACGGGTCGATCCAAGCCCCGAGCTCGCCCCGGTACAGGGTGTAGGCCCCAGCGTAGAACATCACGAAGAGGGCGAGACTGCACGAGACACCGATGACGGCGTGCGCATCCCAGAAGATTCGGGTGAGCCGGGCGCCGAGGACCTTCACGTCGGGCCCCTCGAGAGCGCGGGGAGGAGGGCAGAAACCCCGAGCACGAGCGTGGACACCAAAACCCATGCCACGGCTCCGAGCGGGCGGCGTGCGCAGAGGCAGGCAAAGGTCAAACCCACCCAACCCGGGAGCGCGAGCAGCGTAGCCAGAGCGAGCGCCGCCTCCATCGACAGCCCGAGCTCGGGGAGAACGAGCGGAAACCAGAGGCAGGTGAGAACGAAGACGGCAAACCCACCCACCAGGGAGGCCACCGCCTTCACCCAGCCTTCCCCAGTCGTCCACCGGTGGCGGAGCCGTCCCCGGCGGGCTGCGCCTTCGGGGGCGGTTGGTAGGCGCAGGAGGAGCGGCGCGGCGAGCACGAGGACCGGCCCGCCGACCATCGCTGCAGCAAGGACGAGGAGGAGCCCGGTGACTCCACCCGCCAGCGCGGCGGTCGCGCCCCCAGCGACGACGAGCCCCACGCTGCCGGCCGCGGCGCCGGGCCGAAATCGCCGAAGCGGCCGCAGGTCCGGCGACGGCCAGAGGGCGTAGAGGCCCGCCTGCCCGAGGAGAACGAAGATGGCACCGGCGACCAGCACGAGCGCCGGGACGGTTTCGCTATTGCGACTGAAATTCAAGATCAAAAAAGGAGGGGCTTCCGCGCCGGCATCCTCGCTCTTTCCCCCAACCTGTCCCCCCGGACCGGGGGTCTCGGCGCTTGCGCACCGGGCGGCGCGGACCCGACTTCCGGACCTTGGCGTCCGGACGTAGGGTAGCGGGGTGCTACCCACCTGCGAGGCGTGGGTCGGGGCCCGGGCGCGAGGTTTCGAGTCGACGCTTCACCGCGGCGGGCTCGACCTGCTCCTCCCCGACTCGGTTCGCTTCCCCGGCTCGGTCGAACTTGGCCCTCGGCTCGGAGCCGAGCTCGACCGGCTCGCCGCCGACTTCGGCCGGGACTTGGGATCGACGCCCGAACCGGGCGCGATGCGCCGCGCGATGCGGCTCGCCCAGGCCGACGCCGGAGTGCACCCGGCGGACGCGCTCGCTTTTCTCGGCGGCCCGGGGTCGAAGCTCGGCCAGGTGCTCCCCGAGGTGCTGCTCCGCGTCCTCGAAGCGGAGAAGTCCGGGCACCGGGGGACAGAAGCGGCCCTGCTCGGATGGAGCGGTTTTGTGACCGGGCTCGCCGACCGGCTCCGGGCCGCCGGCATCGAGCGCCGGGTCCTGTTCGACCTGATGCTCCGGGCCGACACCGCCGCGTGGCTCGACCGGGAGCCGGTCGAAGGCAGCGGCCGCCTGGCCCGGGCCCTCGCGCTCGTCCCGTCACCGGTGTCGCTCGGCGCCGACCCGGACCGGATCGCGGGGCGCCTGGTGAACAACTATCGCACCACCCCGGCGGCGCTCGCCCTCGCCCGCCGGGTGATCGACGGGGCGAGCGATGAGCCGGTGCGACTGAAGGACGCCGCCGACGCCCTGGCCGAGCGCCTGCTCGTCGAAGACCGGGAGCGGGACCACCTCGACCGCGCGGTCACCGCCGAGCGGGTGCGAGACGCAGCGATCGCGGTGTCGGCGGTGCAGGATTCGCTTCATCCAGGGAGCGGAGCGGGAAGGGAGGCGGAGCGGTCGAGCCCCCGTCCGCGAGCGTCGGCGCCGGTGGCCGATGTCTTGAGGGATCCTCGGGCCCTGCTCGCGGCCGTCGCCGAGACCCCCAGGCGAGCCCGGCTCCTCGAGGCGCTCCGCGGTCTCCCCCATCCGCTCGCCCAGGCCCTCCTGCAGCAGCTCGAGGCCCCCCCTCCGTCCGAGGAGCAGCGGGAGCGTCGAGCCGTGCTCGCCGCGCTCGGGGCCCTGGTCCTCCGGCTCGACGAGCGGCTGGCCGCCCGCCTGCGAGCTGTAGCGGACCGGCGCCGTCCCGCGCTCGAACTCGAGATCGGTCGCCCGCTGCTCAGCCGGGCCCGGCCTACCGAGCAAGGTGTCTTGCTCCTCACCATGCACGGAGCGGACCTCATGGGACCCTCGGCTTCGGTCGTGCTAGAGACCATGCAGGCGGTATTGCTCGCACCAGCGCGCGACCTGGCGAAGCAGCAGCCCGGAGTCGAGACGGTCCCGGCTGGCCCGGACCGAGTCGCCGCTACCGGTCCGGTGGATGCGCTCGCGGTGCTCGCATTCGGCTGGCAGCGGCTGAGGCGCGAGGCAGAAGCGGCTCTTCATCGGGCGCTCCCCCCGCCGATCGGGTCCGAAGACCTCCCCGACCTGCTCGAAGCGGCAGCCGAAGATCCGGAGCGAGGCGTGGACGCCCTCGTCGAGGCGTCGAGCCCTCCAGGACTGCTGCTCGCGGTGGGGATCGGCCTCGCCTCGGGCCCCGCGGACCGTGGCCTCTCGCTCCCATGGCTGCGGGCATCGGCGAGGGCCGAGCACGCTCAGCGGTGGGCGCAGCTCGGGCGGGAGCGGCGGCGAACCGGGCTCTTGTCCGTCCCGCCCCGCCTCGTCCTGCTGACCGAAGCGCCCGGTCTGGTGCTCGGGGAGGACGTCTTGTCCGCGCTCCGCCGATGCCCGGGGGTCGATGCGCTCGGTGATGCGCAGGCCCCGATGCTCGCCGGGCTCGACGCGAAGCCGGTGCGCCTGGCGCCGGCCGGGCCGGCGACGTGGGTGGTGGAGGGTCTTTCGTGAGCGAGAGGCTTCTGTCCGCGCTCGGCCGAGCGGCGCAGGCGCTCGCCTACTACGCGCCCAGCCATCCGGTGTGCGTCGAGGCCCGGCAGGAGGTCCGGACCGCGCTCGAGGAGCGGTTTCGGGCCGACCCCGGGCGGCTCTCGCTCGCCACCGGAGGCAGCAGCCTGTTCGTCGACCGAGACGGACCGGCTCGAGCGGAGGGCGCGGCCGCCGCGCTCGCCCGGACCATGCTCCGCCGCGGGCTGCTCGGGATCCGCCTCGACCGACGGGTCGACCCAGACCGCTTCCTCGCCGTGATCGACGCCCTCTCCGCGCCTCCCGAGCCGAATGAATCGGCCCGGCTCGACCAGCTGGAGAGCCCCGGCCTCGAGCTCATCTCCGTGGACTTCGCCGGGCTCTTCGACGGCGCCGTGGCCCGCTTGCCTCCGGCGGCCAGGGAGGATCCGGTGCTCGAGCGGGGGCTCCGCACCGTGATCCGCTTCGGCCGGGGCGGTGAACCGATCCCGGTCCGCTTCGAGTCGGTCCGGGACCCGGACGGCCTCGGGAAGTTTCTCGAGGACCTCATCGAGCGGGCCGAGGACGGGCGCGCCGGAAGGGACGAGATCGCGGACGCGGGCGCGGAGGCGTTTCGCCTGCATGCTGGGGCCAGGGCCGACCTCGGAGAGGGCGCGGCCCGGCTCGCCGATGCGCTCGCCCGCCTCGCCCCCGAAGCCCGCTTCGAGCTCTTGCGGCGCCTCTCCGAAGTGGAAGGCTCGGACCTCCTGTCCGCGCTGGGGCCGTCCATCGACGACGGCACGGTGGTGGACGCCATCGCCAGCGCGCTGCTCGAAGACAGCAGCGAGGCGGTCGCGAAGGCGGTCGGCCGTCTCCTCGGCCGGCTGAGGCCGGTGCTCGGCGCCCGGCGGCGTCTGCTCGCGCAAGTGGACCGCGCGTCGAGCGCCCGGGGGCGCCCCATCGACGGGCTGTTGTGGCAGTCGCTCGAGGCGCGAACCCTCGGCGACGAGCGGCACGGGATCGCCGAGCTGACCGACCCGGGCTCCTACCCTGGGCTCATTCGGCAAGCTGAACTGCGGAGGCGGTGGGAGAGCCGCCCGGTTCTTGGGCAAGACGTCCTTCACACCCTGGACAAGAGGTTGGTCCGAGAGCCGCTGCTCGCGGTGTACGGCGCGCTGCTCGCCGCCGACGGCCCCGTCAGCGCCGAGCTCGCCGAGGACGCGCTCGGACTCGCCCAGGCGCTCGAGGACGAAGGCATCCGGGATGCGGGGCTCCCGGTGCAGCTGGAGATCGCCCGCCGGGCTGGAGATTCCAGGGAGCTGCGGCCGCTGCTACGGGTCGCGGTCGACCGCCCCAGCGGGCTCGCTCGCCTCCCCCGCCTCGTCCGGGACCCTCGGACCCCGAACTCGGTGCGAGCCGCGCTCCTGCTCGGCGCACTCCACCGATTCGGGCCCCAGCAGCAATTGCACTTGCGATCCACCATGCGTCGCCTGCCCCCGGAGTCGTTCGCCGAGCTCATCGCCGGAGGGTTTGGCCCGCTCGGTCCCCACCGGCTCGCGGCCGCGCTCGAAGCCACGCTCGCTACCGGCAGCCCGGAGGGCCTCGAGGTCGCGCGGCGCGCACTCGCCACCGTGCGTAGGGAAGACATCGGACTCGTGATCGACGCGCTGGTCCGGGCGCCCCGTGGGTCAGGCCTCAAGCTCGTCGGTCTCATCGCCGGCCTGAAGGGCCCTGGGCCCATTCGCCGGCTGCTCCGAGCGGGGCCGGAAGAGGACGGGCTCAGCGATCGGGTCGCCCTGCTCGCGGTCGAGGCGCTCGGTCACTCCGACGGAGGCCTCGCCCTCGCCTACCTCGGCCACCTCCTGGTCCGGCCGGCCCCCCTCCTCTCGTCGGGGCCGGTCGAGGCGGTCCGCCTCGCCGCCGCTCGCGCGCTCGTCCATCATCCTTCCCCGAGCGCCAAGGTCCTGATCGAGCGGGCCCGCCGCCACCGCGCCGCCCGCCGAGCGCTCGAGGCCATCGGACATGGATGAGACCCACCGCGACGCCGGCCTCCTGCTCGCTGGGGCGTGGCGCAGCCGTCGCATCTATGCCCCGGGCGCCGAGGCCGCCCGCCGGGCCGCGGCCTCCGTGCACGCCGCCATCCGGCGATGCCTCGACGGCAGACCGCAGTTGACGATCGGGGTGCTGGCCGACCATCTCGCGGTGGACGGGGTGCTGCTGCCGAAGCCTCCGGTGGCCGCCCGCCGGCTCGCCGAGCGGCTGCTCGCGCTCGGGCTCGAAGTGGTCGCGTTCGCTCCCGGGGTCGAGCGTTCCGAGGTCGAGGTGCTGCTCGACCTCCTGTCGGCGACGGAGGCGGAGCTGGCCGGAGAGTCATCTTCGCAGTGGCTCGGGCGCAGAGGTGTCGAGCGCATCCAGCTTCGGCACCTGCAGCTCGACGAGCGGGCCACCGCACAGGACTTTCGTTCGGTCTACCGGCAGGCGACCCGGGAGCTCGGGAGCCTCTTCGCGGCGAGCGGCGCCGGCAAGCCCCCCAGCGAGATTGCGTTCTCCCGGCTCGCGCAGGCGCTGATGGACAACTTGCTGAAACCTGAGTTGCCGCTCTGTGCGCTCGCTGCGCTCAAGGATCGGGACGACCGGCAGCTCGTCCACTCGGTCAATGTCGCTTGCTTGGTCGGCGCACAGGCGCGGACGCTCGGGCTCGACGAAGACGATGTGCAGAGCCTCGTGACCGCCGGGTTGACCCACGACCTCGGAAAGACCCGGATCCCGCCGGCGATTCTCGACAAGCAGGCCCCGCTCACCCCGTCGGAGCGGGCCTGGCTCGACCGCCACACGCTCGAAGGGGGTCGCCTCCTGCTCGAAGCCGGCGCTCGGCTCGGCGCCGTCGTCGCCTTCGGTCACCACACGCCGCTGCAGGACGGCGCTCCGGGCCTGCTCGCGGTCGAGCTGACCAAGCTCGCCGATCAGTTCGATGGACTTCGGACCTTGGCTCTGCACCATCGATCCAGCGCCGGCGCCTCGATCGCGTGGCTTCAGCGGCGGGCGGTCGGATTGAACCCCTACCTGCTCGAGCGGCTGGCTCGGCTGGTGGATGCGGTCCCCGCCGACACCGAGGCCGAGCTGAGCACCGGCGAGCGGGTTCGTGTGATCGAGCCCCACCCGGAGCTCGCCTTTCACCCGGTCGTGGTGGTGGAAGATCAGGGCCGAGGAAGGCTCCGAGAAGGCCTCGAGCTCGACCTATCCGAGCTCTCCGATCGCCCTGGCCTGCCCAGCTTGCGCTTGCCGCTGCCTCCGGTCATGGCCACCATCGCAACCGAGGCGCTCGAGGAGCTGGGATGACGGAGTTGATGTCGAAGCTCGGGCAGGAGGTCGGCGGCCGGTACCTGCTCGTAGAGCTGCTCGGGAGCGGCGGCATGGGGGCGGTGTACGGGGCGGTGCACCGAGTGACCGGAAGACGGGTTGCGCTCAAGCGCCTGCACCCCCAGTTCGCCTCGGTGGACGCGATCCGGCGCCGCTTTCTTCGTGAGGCCCAGGCCGTCGGGGCGCTCGGGCACCCGGGCATCGTGGACGTGCTCGACGCCGGGCTCGACGCCGATGGCCAACCGTTCGTGGTGTTCGAGCGGCTCGAAGGCGAAGACTTGGCCCAAGCGTTCAGCGGCGGGAGCATGCCGAGGGAGCGGGTGCTCGAGGTCGCGATCGAGGTGCTCGACGCACTCGGCGCCGCCCACGCCCGGGGGTTCGTGCACCGGGACGTGAAGCCCGCAAACATCTTCCTGACCCCGGGGCGGGTGAAGCTGCTCGACTTCGGCATCGTTCGGCCGGTCGGGATGGAGCACACGCCGCTGACCGAGGCCGGCGCGCTCATCGGGACCCCGAGCTTCATGAGCCCCGAGGCGCTCGCCGGCTCCCCGGTGGACGGCAGAGCCGACCTGTGGTCGGTCGCGGTCGTAGTGTACCGGGGCCTCACCGGCCGCCTCCCGTTCACCGCGCGAAGCGCGATGGCGGTCGCGGTGGAGATGCTGCGCGGCATCCCGGCTCCAAGCCAGATCGACCCGACGCTCCCCGGAGAAGCGGACCGAACCCTCGCGAAGGCGCTCGACCCGGACATCGGCGCCCGGTTCGCGACCGCCGATGAGTTGCGCTCTGCGCTGCGGGTGTTGCGCCGGGCGCTCGGCCCGGTCGGGCCGAAGACCTCGGGGTACGCATGGGAAGCGGCGGTGGGCCGGATCGCGGAGGAGACCAGCCGCCTACGCAGGGCCCGGCCCGAGCCGACCGTCGCCGTCCCTCGCCCTTCACCGGGGGCCACGCCGTGGTGGCGCCGGCTCGTGCGTCCCGGCGGCCGGGGCTAGCCTCGAGGCCGAATGGACCGGCGTCGGAGCCTCGGTCCACGGCCGCTTTACCGGGCGGGTCCGCTCCCCCAAGCTCTGGGAGGTGCAGTGGGTCCATCGAGCGCTGACCCGCGGGGCCCGGGTGCTGTGCCTGTCCGACGTGCACGGCAACCGAGCCGCGCTCGAAGCGGTCCTGGCCGACGCCCAACCCCAGCACGCCGACCTGGTGGTGGTGCATGGGGACGTGGTGAACCGAGGCCCCCGCTCCGACGCGGTCTTCGACCGGCTCCACCAGCTCGCCGATGCCCGCTTCGTCTTCACGAGCGGAAACCACGAGCGCTACGTGCGCCGCCACGCCACCGGGGAGGCTCCCACCGGCCGGCTCGCGGACGTCCACGCGACCTCCGCCTTCACCCATCGGCAGCTCGGGGCCCGGGTACGAGCCCTGTTCGGCCAGCCGGACGGCGTATCGGTCGATGTGCCCGGATTGCCCCCGCTGCGCGTCGTGCACGCCTCGCTCGGCGGCGACGACGTGGGCCTGTCGCCAGCCACGAAGAACCGGCGCGACCTGGCCCCCGCGGACGGCGTGTTCGTGGTCGGCCACCTGCACGAAGCGCTCGATTTTGGCGTCGGCGACGCCCGGGTCGTAAACGCAGGCTCGGTCGGCTCGCCCTCCGATGGCGTCCACCTCGCTGGGTGGGTCGCGCTCGAGGCCACGAGCGACGGCTGGAGGGTGGACCGGGGCCGGGTCCCCTACGACGTGGAGGCCACCGACGCCGACTTTCGTCGCTCCGGCTTCCTCGACGAGGCCGGGCCGGTGGCCTGGCTCATCCACCGAGAGTGGCGGCTCGCCCAGCCGGTGGTTCGGCCGTGGTTCGACCAGCACCTCGGAGCCGTGCTCGACGGCAAAGCGGACCTCGCCGGCTCGGTTCGCGCCTTTCTCGACCGCCATCCGGCTCAGCCGGGGTGAACCCCATCCGGGAGCACGGCCCGGCCGGTCTCGTGCATCGACCGGATCGCGGCCGCCACCAGCTCCGGCCGCTCGTGGTGGAGGTTGTGGCCGGCTTTGGGGACGACCCCGCTCTTGGCCCCGCGGAGGTGGAGGTGGCGCTCGGCGACCAGGGGCGGCTTCATGCCGTGCTCCCCGTACAGCGACAGCGTGGGGGCCTCGATCGTCGCCCAGAGGGCTCGGGCTTCCCCTTCGAGGAAGGGCTTCGGCGCCGGGGTCCGGTGCAGGGGGTCGTACCGCCAGGCGTACCCGCCCTCCACCGGCTCGGCGAAGCTCGCGGCGAGCGAAAACGCCCGGGCCTCGTCGAGCCGAGGGTTGAAGCGGCAGAGCTTCGCCGCCGCCTCGTCGAGGGTGGCCATCTTGGGCCGGTGGGCCCGCCGGTGGGCGACGTCGCCGTCCACCGCCGGCTGCGCCGCCGAAACCATCCACCGGGCCAGCCGGTTCTTCGTGTCCTCGAGACGGGTGTAGGGAGGCCCCATGCCCTCGAGCAGCACGAGCCCCCGCACCCTCGAACCCATGAGCGCGGCGATCCCGGTCGCGATGCTCCCCCCCATCGAATGCCCGACGAGCAAGAACCGGTCGAGCCCAGCCGCGTCGAGCCCGCGGCGGACGTCGTCGAAATAGTCGTAGAAGTGGTAGTACCCACCAGCTCCGACCCAGCCCGACTCGCCGTGGCCTCTGAGGTCCGGCGACCACAGACACAGATCGGCCCCGAGCGCAGCTGCGACCGCGGAGAAGGACCGGCCGTGGTCGAGGAACCCGTGCACGCACACCACCGCCGGCCCGTCGCGGTCCCCAAACCCGTGCCAAACCAGCTCGAGCCCGCGGACCCGGTGGGTGAAGCGGCGGTCGGGCGTCACGGCTTGTCGATCCAGCGGGGCAGCTCCGGCGGCTCGGCGGTGGCGAGGTGGTCGAGCACCGCTTGGGGGTCCGGATCCGAGAACAACAGCGCGCGGTGCTCGGGGAGAAGAAAGCCAGCCTGCACCGCCCCGTCGAGGTAGGCCACCAGGTGGTCGAAGAAGCGATCCGGGTTCACCAGCCCAAGCGGCTTTCGGTGGTAGCCGAGCTGGCTCCAGGTGAGGATCTCGAACGCCTCCTCGAGCGTCCCGAAGCCGCCGGGGAGCACGCAGAACGCGTCCGAGAGGTGGGCCATCATCGTCTTTCGGGCGTGCATGCTGTCCACGACGAACAGCTCGTCGAGCCCTTCATGGGCGAGCTCCCGCCGGGACAGGCGCTCGGGGATGACCCCGTACACCGGCGCGCCAGCCGCGAGCGCGGCGTCGGCGACCATGCCCATGGTGCCAACCCGCGCGCCCCCGTAGACGAGGCCAAAACCGCGCTCGGCGATCGCGCGGCCGACCGCGTCCGCCACCGCGGCGTACTTCGGGTCCTTTCCCGGCTGCGAGCCACAGAACACGCAGACCCGACGAACTCTTCGCATGGGCTGCCGGTGGTACGACGCCACCGCCCGGGCGACAAGGGCCCGAGACGAGCCCCGGTCATCGGGCTCCGGCCCGCGAGGCGCGCAGGGTCCGGCGCACCGCCCGGGTCCGGTTGCGCATGGCGCGGGCCTCGTCCGGCTCCTCATGGTCGTACCCGAGAAGGTGAAGGCAGCCGTGCACCACGAGCAGCTCCAGCTCGGCGTCGAGCGTGACACGCCGGCTCGTTGCCTGCAGCGCCGCCCGCTCCACGCTGATCGCGACATCCCCGAGGCTCGGGCCCATCATCCCCTCCTCGGCCTCGTCGAACGCAAACGCGAGCACGTCGGTGGGTTTGTCCACCCCCCGAAAATCCCGGTTCAGAGCCCAAATTTCCTGATCGTCGGTCAGCAGCACCGACACCTCTCGGCCGGTGACCCCCTCGTGGGCGAGCGTGGCCTGCGCCGCCTGCTTGACCTGCCTCGCGTTGCCCCCCCGGGCGCCGGGTCGGCGCCGCCTCAGGACCTCGACGTGGTTCACGCCTCGTCCCTCCGACCGAGCCTAGACCGGCCGATTCTCGGGCAAGCCGCCAACCGGGGGCCGAGCGCCACGGTGAGAGCCCTCACGGCCGGCAGCGTGCCCGAGCGAGCGGGCACCATCAACCGCGGGGAAAGCTGGGACCGGGTCATCGAAGGGGCGGCCTTCGGTCTTTGGTGGAAAAAGCCCGGTCCGCCGTGTAACCGGGCGCCCATGGCTGGCGGCTGGACATCGCGCGATTCCGAAGAACTCTACGGCATCAAGGGCTGGGGCAACGGGTATTTTGGGATCAACGCCGACGGCCACGTGGAGATCACGTCGGCCGCGACCGGCGCCAACCCGATCGACCTGAAGATGGTGGTGGACGACCTCGTCCGGCGCGGGCTTCCCCTGCCGCTGCTCATCCGGTGTTCGGACATCCTGCGCCGCCGGGTGGAGGAGCTGCGGGGCGCGTTCGACCGGAAGATCGTCGAGTACGGCTACAAGGGCTCCTATCGCCCGGTGATGCCGATCAAGGTCAACCAGCAGCGCCACGTGGTCGAGGAACTGCTCGACGTCGGCGAGCCGCTCGGGCTCGGGCTCGAGGCCGGCTCGAAGCCCGAGCTGCTGGTGGCGCTCGCTCTCATGGGCGGACGCAAGGACGGGCTCGTCGTGTGCAACGGCTACAAGGACGAAGCCTACGTCCAGACCGCGCTGCTCGCGCAGCGGGTCGGGGTGACGTCGCTCATCATCGTGGACCGATTCGCGGAGCTGCCGTCGATCCTCGACGCCTCGGAGCACATCGGGCTCGCCCCGAACATCGGGCTCAGGGCGAAGCTGTCCACCAAGGGGAGCGGGCGCTGGGCCGAGTCCGGGGGCGAGCGGTCGAAGTTCGGACTGTCGGCCGAAGAGCTGGTGCTCGCGTGCGAGCTGCTCGAAGAGCGCGGCCTGCTCGATCGCCTCGTCTGCCTGCACTTTCACATCGGCTCGCAGATCACGGCCATCCGAGCGGTGAAGGACGCGATGTCCGAGGTCACTCGGATGTTCGCGGACCTCTACCAGCTCGGAGCCCCGCTGACGTACCTCGACATCGGCGGGGGCCTCGCCGTCGACTACGACGGCTCGAAGACGAACTTTCACGCCTCGAAGAACTATAGCCTCGACGAGTACGCCTCCGACGTCGTCTGGCAGACCGCGACCACGCTCGACGAGGTGGACATCCCCCACCCGATCATCCTCTCCGAGTCGGGCCGGGCCCTGGTCGCCCACCATTCGATCCTGGTCTTCAACGTGCTCGGGACGAACGCCTCCGAAGACACCCGGCCCCTGCCCCCGGCCGGCGAGGAGGATCACCAGGTCCTCGAGGATCTTCGGGAGACCGCGACCACCGTCTCGAAGAAGAACTATTCGGAGGCTTACCACGACGCGCTTCAGCTGAAGGAGGACGCGCTGTCGCTGTACCGCCACGGCATCCTCTCTTTGCGCGACCGAGCGATGGCGGAGCGCTTGTACGGGGAGACCTGCCGGAGGATCTGGAAGATCGTGCGGGAGCTCGATTATGTTCCCGAGGACCTCGAGCCGCTCGAGAAGCTGGTCTCCGACACGTACTATTGCAACTTCAGCTTGTTTCAGTCGGTGCCCGACTCCTGGGCGGTGAAAGCTCTGTTTCCGGTCATGCCGATCCACCGGCTGAACGAGCAGCCCACCCGCCGCGGGGTGCTCGCCGACCTCACCTGCGACAGCGACGGGAAGATCGATCAGTTCATCGGCCTGCACGACGTGAAGGAGACGCTCGAGCTTCACCCCTACACGACGGGCGAGCCCTACTTCCTCGCCGTGTTCCTCGTGGGGGCCTACCAGGAGATCTTGGGCGACCTTCACAACCTATTCGGCGACGTGAACGCGGTGCACATCGAGCACGACGAGCAAAACGGCTACTCGGTTCGGCACGTCGTCGAGGGCGACACCGTCCGCGACGTGCTCAGCTACGTCAGCTACGACCAGCGGAGCCTCATGGAGCGGCTGCGCCGGGCCATCGAGCGCGCGCTCGCGGACGGGAAGATCACGTTCGAGCAGAGCGCGGCGCTGGTACGGCACTACGAAGGCGGCCTCGCGGGCTACACCTACCTCGACAGCCGCGCGGACGCGGCGGCCCTGTTTCACTCGCTCGCTTCCTCCCGAGAGTCCCCGGCGGCGTCGCGAGTCCAGGCCCCAACGAAAAACGCGGCGGAGGTCGCCGGCAAATAATCGGTTTGGCCCTCGGACCGGCCCCTGCTATAGCCGCGCGGGGTCGCTCCCGGGGCCAACGAGGCTGTCCGCGCCGCAGGTGTCGAGCGAGGTCATGACGGACGCTGTTGCGATGGACTGGCTTCTCGACTCCCTCCGTGTCGTCCGCGAGGTGCGGGACTGGTCGGTCACCCGGCCGCGGCGCGACGCGGGGGCCGCGGCGACTCGCCAAGCGCTCGAGTCGGCCACCCGCGAGCTCGAAGCCTATGTCCGCGAGCAAGGGATCGACCTCGAGTCGGTCGGCCCGCGGGAGCGTCTGCTCGGGCCTTCCCGCTCCCCCGAAACCCGTTTCCCGCCCGCGAGCGCTTCGCCCCGGCGCGCTCCGGTACCGGTCGAAGACCCCGAGGAGCAGGGCGAATCCATCGCCGATGACCGCATCCGAGCCGATGCGCTCGACCCGCAGGCGGTGTCGGCCATCCGCCACCTCCGTCGGTTCGGCTACAAGGCCTACCTGGTAGGCGGCTGCGTTCGCGACCTCCTGCTCGACCTCGAGCCGAAGGACTTCGACATCGCCACCGACGCCCGCCCAGAAGAGGTCAAGGCGATGTTCCGAAACGCTCGGATCATTGGTCGGCGGTTCCGATTGGTTCACCTGTACTTCCGGGGAGGGAAGGTCCTCGAGGTGGCCACCTTCCGGGCGGCAGCCCCGGTCGCGGAGGAAGAATCCGAAGCGGACACGGACCTGCTCATCAGGCGAGACAACGTCTTCGGCACCGAGCGGGAGGACGCGCAGCGGCGCGACTTCACCATCAACGCGCTGTTCTACGATCCCGAGACCGAGCGCATCATCGACCACGTCGGAGGAATGCCCGACATCGACGCCCGACTGGTCCGGATGATCGGCGACCCGGACATCCGACTCCGAGAGGATCCGGTCCGGATCGTGCGGGCCATCCGATTTCGGGCCAAAGCCGGGCTCATGTGGGAGCCCGAGCTTGAAGCGGCGCTGCGCCGCCACGGCGGGGAGCTTCGAAAGTGCGCGCCCGCGCGGCTGCTCGAAGAGACCCTGAAGCTCCTCCGCATGGGCCACGCCCGTGCGTCGTTCGACCTGATGCGCGAGCACGGGGTCCTAGAGATCCTGGTGCCCGACATCGAGGCGTATGTGGACGGCTCGCTCGCTCTGCTCGCGGGCGCCGAGATCGAAGGGACCGCCGAGGACCGCCTCCGCGATCTGCGCAGCCACCTCGATGGGCTGGATCAAGTGGTCGCCCGGGGCCCGGTCGCTGATGACGTGGTCCTCGGGGCTTTGCTCTACCCGCTCGCCGAAGCGGTGATGGCCCACGCCGACGCCGAGGGCCGGGACCGGGCCAAGCGCCTCGCCGATCTGCTGACCTCCGTGGGCCGGGAGCTGCAGTTCACTCGTCGCCTCTCGGAGAATCTCCGCCAGTGCTTCGCGATTCAGCGGCAGATCGGCTCCGACGGTCGCCGCCGCCGCCGAATCTCCCCCACGGCGATGGCCCGACGGCCCGTGTTCCCAGCCGCGCTGCGGCTCTACGAGATCCACGCCCGAGCCCGCGGCATCGGCCTCGAGGACGTCCGCGATTGGGAGGTTCGGGCGAAGGAGGAGGGCGTGGTGCTCGACGGGTCCGCTTCGCGACCGGCGAGCCCCCGTCGGCGACGGAGTGGACGAAGACGTCGACCCGGCAGCTGAACCACGAGGTCACGCCGCTCAGCCAACGGTCGACCCGGTGGAGGACGGCTCGGCTCCTCCGAGGCCGTCCGAGCCGGGGGTGCCGGGTTCAGGAGGCGCGCGCCTCGCTGCGGGCCTTGCGCTTCGCCTTCATTCGCTTGCGGTACTGGATGGCCCGCTTCATCTTCATGCGCTTGTGCTTGCTCTTTGATGCCATGACTTTCACCCCCTTTCCGTTTGCGCTTGTGACCACCACCGAGATGGACGCCGGCGATGGGCCTGCACCCTCGCGAGCCAGTCCCGAAGGGTGAGAACCCGAGCCTCGGCCTCGCTGGGCACCGAGGGGTCGGGCGACGGAGACGGCACTCCTGCGGAAGCCCGGAGCTGTCCGCCCGGCTCGTGCTCGATCGGACCGTCATCGACTTCGGCCGGCTCGGGCGGCGGCGCGACCGCCGAGACGGGAGCGTCGGCCGGCCCGTGGGGAGCGGGCGACGGCACATCGGAGAGCCGACGAGCGACCTGCAGCGCCAGCTCCCTCAGCCTTCGGTTGTCCGGATCCTGGGCGAGCGCGGCCCTAAGCAGCCTCAGCCCCTCGGTCAGTCGCCCCGCTTTGATGTAGGCATGCGCGTAACGCAGCGGCTCTTTGCGCATCCGCTCGCGCGCCTCTTCCCGGCGCTCGAGCAGCGCTTCGATCTGCTCGAGCCGCCGCGCGACCCGAGGATCCCCGGGCCGGAGCTTCGACAACAGACGGAGCGTCCCGTGGGCCGCGCGCAGATCGCCGCGACGAAGCTGCTCGAGCGCTTGCCGCTCCAGGGCCGCCTGCTGCACCACGGAGGTGGGTCAGTATCCGCCGAGCCGCCCCGGGACAAGCGGCAAGCTCACCAGAACCCGATGCGGCCCCCCAAGCTGATCTCCCAGCGGCCGTCGAGCGCCCGCTCGTCGTCGCTGTCGAGTACGAGCGCCGCCGTTCGCAGCATCGGGGTCGTCCGATACCGCACGACGAGCTCGAGCCGATCACCGGGAGCAAGCCGGGTCGGCTCCGCTGGCGAAACGGTGAAGACCCCCGGCTCGAAGTAGGCGCCGCGGGGCACGATCGTGATCCCGTGAATCCCCACCGGGTCGAGCCCCACCGATCGCACATGAATGGTCTGCTCGAGCTCCGTCTCTTCCGGGTCGGCGAGAAAGAACAGCACGTCGGTGGACACCTCGAGGCCCCGAGCTGGGGGCCGATATGGGGTACGGACCGGGTTTCGCTGGTAGAGCTCGGTGGACAGCGCGCTGGTGCGGCCGTCCGGCCCCACGGCGACAAAGGTCAACAGCGAGCTCTGCTCGAGCCAGATCGGTCCGGTGTACTCGGAGGCGTCCTCACGAGTGGGAGAGCTGCCGTCTCGGGTGAAGTAGATCTCGACCGCTCCCGCGGACCGCAGCTTCACCTCGAGCCCCTCGTCGAAGCGACGTCCAGACGGCTCCGCCCAGACCTGCACCGGCTCCACGGTGCCCCCGAAGTCGCCCGCTTCGCCTCCACAGCTCGCTGCCAACCCGGCCAGGGCCACCCACTGGACCATTCGCACCATCGGGCTACCTCCCTGGGGCCCCCGGCCCCGATCCGTCGCATTCGACCGAGCCAAGGCTGCGATGAGCGTAATCCTCGGCTAAGCTCGAAGGGAACCGGGGGGAAATGGAAAACATGCCGCCAGCGACCGGGAGGGGACCGGATCCGTCACCGAACCTGATTTTGGCTGCGCAGGATCGTCGTGACCAAGCCCTTTGCGAGCCGCGGACCAACGCGTACCGAATCCTCAACGGCCCCGGCGACGGGGCCCCACCCGGTCTCACCCTCGATCGCTACGGGCGGTGGCTGGTCCTGGCCGCAAGGACGACGGTGCCATCCGAGGTGGCGAGGAGCTGGGCCGAAGCGGCCAAAGAGGCCCTCGACCCCGACGGCGTGGTGCTGAAGGTGCTCGCCGAAGACCCCCGGCAATCCCGATCCGAGGTCCTCGGCGAGCGAAGGCCGCCGCTCGTGATGGTCCGGGAAGGAGACGCGGCCTTCGAATGCCGCCTCGACGACGGCGTCCAGACCGGCTTGTTCCTCGACCATCGCCAGACCCGGTGGCGAGCCCGCGTGCACGCCCGAGGCGTCGAGGTCCTCAACCTGTTCTGCTACACCGGCAGCTTCTCGGTGCAGGCCGCCCTCGCTGGCGCGACCCGGGTCACGAGCGTCGACATCTCCCAGCGAGCGCTCGACTGGGGGCGCAGGAACATGGCCCACAGCGGCCTCGACCCGAACCAACACCGGTGGTTCCCGGACGACGCCCTCGACCACCTCAAGCGTCCTCGACGAAGCTACGGCCTCGTCGTCCTGGATCCCCCCGCGTTCGGCCACGGACGACGCCCCTTCTCCCTCGACCGCGACCTCGACGAGATGCTCCGGGGGGCGATCGACCAGCTCGACCGCACCGGGGTGCTGGTCGTGTCGAGCCACCATCTGGAGGTCGACGCGGACCGGCTGCTCGTCGCCGCGGAACGGGGCGCGGCGCAAACGGGAGGTCGAATCGAGGTTTTGGAGCGACTCGGCCTACCGAGCTGGGACCACCCGGTCGCCAATCGACCCAACCAACTGGACCGGGGCGACTATCTCGACACCCTGATTCTTCGCTGGCGCGCCGAACCCTGAAAACGGCGAAGGGGCGTTCCGCCGAGTCCGGCGTTCAGAGCACGCCCTGAAAACGGACCGGGGGCGCCCCGACCGCCGGGTTCGGCGTTCAGAGCACCCCCCTCTGTAGAAGGTATTGGGCCCCCGGGACCGAAGCCCGGGGACCTACATCACAGCTCGACGGTCATCTGCGCCCGCTGGACGAACTTTCGAACCCGGTCGATGAACCCGGTCCGCTCGTTCAGCCCGGCTCGGGCTCGCCGGAACCGAGCGCACGAAGCGGCGTCGCCCGTGCTCTCGCATGCCTGCCGCGCCGGCTCGTACTCGAGCCGAACGAAGTTGTCCGCCTCGGCCAGAATCTCCGCCCCAGGCCCCCAGAACCGGAACCGACCCTCGGTCAGCATCGTCGCGTCCCCGTAGTAGTCCCGGAACTCCCGATCGAGAATGCTGCCCTCCGAGATCGGCCTGATCACCGGAGCCCGGTAGGTGATCTGCGTCTCCGGGTCGGTGAACGTCTGAATCGTCATTCCTTCGGGGTAGATCGGGTCCCATGGGGTCCCTTCGATGGCGATCATCGCCATCCGGAAGTACTCGGGGGCGCTGTCGTTGATCGAGCTCCAGTTCGCCAGAGCGTAGGCCATGGAGAAGTACTGAAGGCTCCACGACCACGCCGGCTCGATCTCCGGGAAGTCGGCGACCCCGTCCCGATCCGCGTCCCGCTCGAGCCACTGGCGCACCGAGCGGCCATCGTCGAAGGCCTCGTCGAAGAACGGCGTGTACCGAACGTAGCGACCGCTGCCGGTCTCGTCCTCCACCACCCGGCTCCGGTACCCCGTGTGATCCCCGGAGATCAGGGCCGAGAACCGCTGCAGGAGCGGATCCTGGAACACCCGGAGGTACCCGAGCGAGAACGCCCGTCGGTCGAACACGTCGGCGAAGTCCCGGACGAAGCGCCCGGACGACGACGTGAGCTGCGCGACCGCCGCCACCTTCGTGTAGAAGTCACCGATTCGGTTGGCCTTGTAGTGGTACTCCTGTGTCCAGGAGCTGTCGAGGAAGCGACCGGCCGCCGGCCCTAGGCCCACGGTGTACGGCGACTCGCAGGTCTGGTTCGGGTCGAGCTGAAGCCGGTATACGTTGTCCGCCCCCAGGCAGTGCGTCCCTGGCTCCGGAGTCTGAATGACCCGCTCCAGGAAGTTCAGGCCGCGGTACGACGCCTCCGCCCAGTCGAGGTACCTCGGAGCCTGGAAGGCCGAGCCCCGAGTGAACAGATAGTACCGGTAGACGTTCGTCATGTGGAACATCGTCCGGGCCATGAGCCGCTGCATGTAGGCGCCAGCGTTGCCCCAGGGAGACATCGAATCCCGCCGGAAGTTGTTGAACACGTAGTCGCGGTCGAACTTGTCGGCGTGGCTCTGAACCGCCTCCGTGAACGTCCAACCGGTGTCCCACCGCTGGCAGAACGGGTTCGAGAAGTTCGCGTACAGGTCCGAGCAGTACTCGTACGGCACCGGGTGGAGCACACCCTCCCAGGTCGTGATGCGGGCGCAGACCGGGTTGCCGGACGCGTCCCTTACCTCGATCGGGTTGCCGTTGCCGTCGAGCTCGGGGTTGCCGTTCGCGTCGCGCTGAACCTGCACTTCGCACCGCGCGTTGCCGAGCTCATCCCGCACCACCTGCCCGTTCGCGTCCAGCAGAGGCTTGTCCCGGAAGATCCCGCCCTTCGATCCGGCTCGCTCCGGGGTCGACACCCCGATCGCCCGGTTGGTGTAGTCCGGGAAGTTCGTCAGGACCTCCACCTGCTGCTCGAGGTAATCCGAGAACGACCCGAGCATTCGCGCGCCGTAGACCCTCGACGCGTCCGGCGCCTGCTCCTGAACGGAATCGAGGAGCTCATTCACGTCGGTGATGAACAAGGTGCACCGCGACGGGTCGTTGACCGAAACCGCGTTGGCTTCCATCCGCACCACCAACTCCCGGAACAGTGCGTCCATCTCCGAGTCGCACGACTGGTTCGTGTCGTAGTTCCCAAGGCAAGAGGTCTGATCCACCGGGGTGCTCGACAGGATGCTCGGGATCTGGTCGGGCAGGTTCCAGAACATCAGCCCGCGGAAGCCGTAGAAGTCGTTGTCCTGGCCACAGCGGCGCGCGAAGCTCCCGTACTTGCGGGGGTTGGGAATCGAGATCTTGGATGGGTCCCAGAACTCGAGCAACTGCCCGTACTGGAAGCGAATCGCCGCCTTGTCGTAGGACCCGAGCCCGTGCCAGCCCTGCTGGGACAGATCGAAGCCGTAGTCCATGATGGAGGAGTACTTGTACTCGGGTCCGCGGTTTGGGTTGTCCTTGGACGGTGGGTTGTTCCAGAAGCCGATCTGTCGCTCCTGGCCATCCTCACCCATCTCCACGGTCGACTCCCAGAACTCTGGGCGGAAGTTGAGCCCGTCCACCGAGCCCTGGAAGTTGTGGCGAAGACCCACGGTGTGGCCCACCTCGTGGGCCTGGACGGCGATGTAGAGCCCGCGCCGCATGTGCTGCCAAATGCGATCCCGCTCCCAGCCCTGAACGAACCGGGCCAAGCCAGCCATGTTCGGGTCGAAGAAGTCGGCCATGTCCCATCCACGGCTGCCGAGCTCGAAGGCGGCCTGGTTGTAGGGGTTGGTCTCTGGCGTCATCCCCCAGTTCACCGGCGAGGCGGCGGCGAGCGCCTCCTCGCTCATCATGCCCGGCGAGACGCCGCTCACCCCAGACGAAACGGAGCCACGAGCCCCGCCGCCGCTGTCGAACGGCTGGTACAGCGTGGGACCGGCAAACCCGCGCAGGATGTCGTCGGTCACCAGGAAGTCCCGCTCGATCGAGGTCCCGCGCCACATCCGAGCGAAGCGGTCATCGTCGGAGCCGCTGGTCGACTCCCGGGCGATGTTTCCTCCGAGGGAGTCGAGGATCTCCCCTTCGCGAGTCATCCACCGCTGCAGGGTCCCGAGCCGGATGTTCGAGTTCTCGAGCGAGCGGCGCGACACGACCTCGTTGCGGGTGAAGTCGCCGCGGAACAGCTCCTCCTGCGAGAGATCCCCGTTCAGCCACTGCAACTGGTCCACGCCCCGCTGCGAGATCCGGTCACCGGCGTCGCCGAAGTAGTTCGCGATGTTGGCGACGAACTCCCCGGTCTCGGGATCCTGTCCGAACTGGGCCACGCCCCAGGGGCCGTTCTGCAGCTGGTTGATGTAGTTGTTGATGTTGTACCGAAGGTCGCCCTTGCGCTGCCAGGTGAACGCCAGCGCCTGTTGCCCCCGTGCCGCCACCTTGGGATCGACCGTCTTGCCCTGCCGGATCTCTTCGAATTGAACCGCCGCGCAGACCTGCTCGACGTTCCCGACCGTGACCAGCTCCGGGGAGCCGGCGACGCGCTGCACCACCGAGCCCAGGCCGTTTTCGTTGGCATAGGCGACGATCGCCTCCGGGTTGCACGCGTTTCGGCGGACCTGGAACATCGCGCCCCCGTTGTCGGCGAGGTCCCGCTGCCTCAGCGCCTCCACGTCGGGCCGGCCATCGGCCGTGCGGTACCCCTTGAGCCAGGCCACCGTCTCGTCGAACGGCTCGGTCCAAGACGACGCCATCTCCTGCGCCGCGTCCAACAGATCCTCCGGATGCTTCACGTTGTTGTAGTAGATGATGGGACGCGGCACCCGCGCTTCGTACGGGATGAGGGAGCCGTTCTCGTCGAACGCGTCCTCCCAGATGTTGAACCGGCCGGCGAGGAAGATGCGCCCGGTTCGGGTGAAGTTGCGCTCCTTGTCGAACGCGACCCGCATGATCCGGAAGTTGCCGAACCGGGAGTCCATCCCCACGGTCTGGACCGTGCACTGCGATGGGTTCCAGTTCGGTCCGCAGGTCCGTCCGTCGTTGTTGAGGACGATGGCGTTGCCCTCGTCGTCCCTGAGCTCGAGGTTGTCGGGGTAGTAGAGAGCGTCGTACTTCGCGTCGGTGTCCACCTTGCGGAAGGAGAGCCGGACCTTCACGTTCGCCGCGCCGCAGCGGGGCACGGAGTTGAAGAGCAACATCATGTTGCAGTAGAACGGGTTCGGCGCGACGTTGAAGTTGTTGGTGACGTCGAAGTAGTCCTGGGTGATGAACGGCCGGTTGACGTCGGTATCGACGTGCCCTTGCTCGAAATAGCCGGTGATCGCCGACGCAGAGAAGAAGGCGTCCGGGTAGTTCGCCCACCCGATCCGCGTCGGCCGCCCGACTAGGTTCTGCGACCAGTCCACCCTCATGTACTGGCGCTGGTACCAGGGCCGGTCGGTCGTGTTCTCGACGATGACGTTCGTCTCGACCCCGGTCGTCGTGTTGTAGTCACGCTGGATGTCGAAGTGGCTCGTGATCCGGTACGCGACCGAGGGCGAGCCGAAGAAGTCCCCGCCCTCGTCGCTCAATCCCTCGGCGTAGGGGACGAACTCGTAGCTTCGGTACCCCACCAGCCGGTCGCGCTCGATGCGCCACCGCAGCTTGTCCATGTTCGAGGTGATGCCCTCGATGACGCCCGCTTCCGGGTCGGACTCCACCACCGCGGCGCGGTAGTACCAGATGCCCTCGAACATCGACTTGTCGAGCGCGTTGGGCTGCGTTCGGTCGATGGTCCGCGGCTCCCCGATGCAGCCCACGGCCGCAGCGGCGGTGGCCAGGACCGCGGCCAGCTTCATGTTCTTCATGATATCCATCTCTCGTCCTCTCCTCCCCATTCTCAGCGGTCCTGGAAGAGGCGGTAGAGGTCGCGCGCGTACTCGAGACGCTCGATCCACTGTCGCCAGTTGTCTTTTTCGAATGGTCCTGTCCGCCAGTTGTTCTGCGCCAGCTGGGCCTGCTCGATGAGCCTGCAGCCGGGGCTCGTCCGGACGGTGCCGTCGAGCGTCGGGGAGGACGCGATCTGGATGGAGCGGAACTCCACCCCGGTCAGCTCATCGACGAGCGAGCAGAAGCAGTCCTCGTTGGCACCGGCCTCCTCGCAGTTCGGGAAGTTCGCCCAGGACGTGAAGTCGTCATCGGTACCCCGCATGAAGATCTTCATGTCCTTCCCCAGGTCGAGCTGGGAGTCGAAGTCGGAGGAGAAGAGCGCGTGGGCGCTCAACATCGCGTTGAACGGGGTGTTGGCCAGCAAACGGGGGTAGATGAGTGCCGGCTCCAAGCAGTTTTGCGTCGGGCCCGGCATCGACGTGTTGAGCACCGGGTCGATCATCCGCCTCGGCTCGAAGTACCCGAGGTCGGGCCGGTTCGGGACCGCCGGGTCGCGGCACCAATACGACCCGAAGTCCTGGGCCACCGACTGCCGGAACAGGCCCAGCCAGACGTCGAGGTTCGACAGCGACTGGTAGAACTCGCGCAGCTCGGGCTCGAAGATCCGGTAGAGGCTGATGAAGTAGTTCCTCAGATCGAGATCGTAGTTGAATCGGAACAGCCTCGGGTTCGACATCCCGAGCAGGAAGATCACGTTCGTCTTGTCGAAGTAGGACCCGACGAAGCTGAGCTGCCAGGTCTCGTAGTCCTCGGTCAGGCCGATCGACGCCGGGCGACCGTGACCGAGCGGGATCTCGATCATCTCGCTGCGAAGCGCGTACGGCGAGCCCAGCTCGGCGTACTTGTCGCACGAGCGCAGCGCGTCGGCGGTGATGAAGGTCGGCGGGTTCACCCCGGGCCAGCGGCACATCCGGATCGGGTCCGGAGTCGAGATGATCTCGGCCGCCATGTTCAGCCCGTTGGCCAGCGTCGTCGCCATGTCCTCGTGCAGCGCCGTCCTCCGGAACTCCGCTCCCTGCGTGACGTTCAGGAAGTAGAAGTACTGCGCCACGGTATCGACGAAGTTCATCGCCAAGAACGCAGGGGTCAGCGCGGAGTTGATGTTCCAAGAGATCGGCGAGATGCGGTCGCGAGCGAAGTTGTTGAAGAAGAAGTACTGCGACCACATCACGTAGTAGTTCGAGAACACCTCCCGCAGGTTGGCGCCGAAGTCGAACGTCGCGCAGAACGGCGTCATGCGGTTGAAGTAGTTGTCGCAGAAGAGGTACGGCACCTCGTTTTGGGGCGGGTTCTGGGGATCGAAATCGACCCACCTCCGCTGAGTCACCACGGCGGCCCGCTGGGCCGGCGTGGAGCATCCGTTCGAGCCGCAGAGGTGGTCGGGGATGGAGCGGTAGTCGTTCAGGTACCGCCACGCCCGGAGCGCCTCCCCGCCGCGAAGGTTCGGGTCCACGTCGGGGCCGTCGAACACTTCGACCTGGTTGCCGTAGGCGAACCGCAGCGCGGCCTCGTCGTACTTTCCGAGGTAGTCGCCGAAAGCGCCCTTGCCGCTCGGCATGTACTCCATCACGGTCGTTTGCTTGAGCTCATCTTGGCGACCCTCCAGCTTCTCCTGAGCGGTGCGTCCCTCGAGGTCCCAGAACTCGGGCTCGTAGTTCATGGCGTCGTAGCTGCCCTCGAAGTTGTGGGCGAGGCCGACGTTGTGGCCGAGCTCGTGCAGGATCACGTGCTTGATGAGTCGCTCGGAGGCGACGCGGAAGCGCTCCTCTCGGTCGGCGTCGCGAAGCGCGAGCGCCATTCCGGCCCAGTGGGGGTCGAAGTCGGCGGCGAGAAAGCAGTAGCCGGCCTCCCCGAGCGCTGCCTGCGCGGCGCGGCGCTGCGGCGAGGCGGGGTTCCCGAACGTCAGCCGCCCAAGCGGGGACGCGTGCTCCTTCAGGTCGTCGGGAGCCGGTCCGAGTCTCGGGTCCCACTGGCCGTTGGAGGCCATCAGGAGGTCGGCTTCGGTGATGAGGGTGTCTTCGAACTTCGTCCCCTTGATTCGGTCGAGGCGGCTCATCTGGTGGCGGGTGTTCTCGACCCGGGGCAGGAGCTCGTCCCTCGTCACCCCGCGGTCGCTGATCCGCTCCCCGAGCCGGTCGAGGAAGCCGGGCGAAGCCTGCATGTTGGCGAGGAATCCGCCCCTCTGCAGCGTGTCGCGGACGTGACGCCGGATGTCCTGCCCGTAGATGATGTCGTCGATGCTCTTCTCGTCGTTGATGAGCTCGATGTAATCCACCACGTTTGCGGCGCCGATCTCGTAGTAGTGGCCGCGGATGAAGGACGTCGCCGACACGGTGCGTCCGGTCCGCGAATCGGCGTGCATGGGGCCGTAGCCGCCCCATGGGGAGCGCTGCGGGTTGTTCAGGTAGACCAGCATGTTGTAGCGCGGGTCACCGACGCGCTGCCAATCGAAGTCCGACTTTCCGGTCTGGGGATCGACGGTCGCGGCCTCGAGAGAGGTGCAGACCTGGTCGAGGTTGCCGACGCCGATCGCGCTCGAGAGGTCCGCGAGCGTCACACCGCAGGACTCGCCGTCGCGGCACACCGCTCGCTCCACCGCAAACAGCAGATCCGGGTTGTCGTTCACGTAGCGGATGACGTTGGGCTCGCTGCAGTCGTTGTCCCGGATCTCGAACATGCACTGCACCGGCCACCCCTCGCCGCAGTTGTTGGTCTCCGGGTCGTACTCCACGCCCTTGAGGTCGGCGACCATGGAGGTGAAGACTCGGTTGTACTCGTCGGCGACTTCGCGAGCGACCTGGCGGTAGCGGTTTGGGTAGTCGTGGTTCAGGTAGTAGACGATCGGCTTCTCTGTCCGTGCCGCGAACGGGAGGGGCGTCCCCTGGGCGTCGGTGTGGCGCTCCCAGATGTCGAACAGCATGGCGCGGAAGAGGCGCCCCGATTCGGTCAGCCCGTACCCGGGGTCGTAGGTCGGGGTCGTGATCCGGAAGATTCCAAACCGGTTGTAGATGTGTTCGCGGACCACCTCGCCGGTCTCGGGGTCGAACATCGGCTGCCCGTCCGCCCCCTTGCGCACGATCGAATCCGGGAACTCGCGGGGGATGTAGTCGGAGGGCTCGTCGATGCGCTTGAACGAGTGGCGGAGCTGGGCCTCACCGAATCCGCAGTTCGAGAAGCCGGCCCACGAGAAGCCGGTCATCGACGCGCACATGAAGATGTCCATGCCGAGGGCGACGGTCTCGTTGACCTCGACGTAGTCGTCGCTGAACCGCGACGCGAACGGGTCGGTTGGGCTCTCCTCGAGGTTTCGCCAGAAGCCGGTGTCGGCGCTGACGTAGTTCACCGGGAACCAGTAGCCGGAGTAGTCGGCGAAGATGGACCCTTCGACGAGGTTGTGGTGCCAATCGACCCTGATGAACTCTCGCTCGTGCCACGGCCTATCGACCGTGTTCTCGACGATGAGGTTCGTCAGGTTCCCGGTGAGGGGATCGTAGTTTCGAATGATGTCGAAGTGCGACGTGATCGGCCATGCCGCGAGCACGGGCCCCTTGTAGCTCGTGTTGCCAGGCAGGGTCGCGAGCGTGGTCCCGGGGAGGTTCTCGTACGGCTGGTAGGCCAGGAGCAGGTTTTCCTGCACATCGAATTTCACGCGGTCGAGCGCGATGTCGCCGTGACCTTCGATGATGTACTGGTTGGTCGTCTCCGACCGCGCGACCGTCCGGCGGTAGTACCACTCGTGGTCGGTCTGGAAGATGGCCTTTCGGACAAACCCCGGTTGGACCCGGTTGATGTCCTGGTTTCTCGGCACGCACGACGCGACCCCAGCGGTCACCGTCGCCGAGGCGCCTAGCAGGGCCAGCACCCGGGCCGCTTTCATCCTCACCGTCACTCCGCGTCCTTCGTTCATTCGATGACCTCGTATCTCCTTGCGCTCTTCGCAGCCCAAACCGCCCGGGACCGCCCCTCGCGCTCGCACGTTCTTGCCCAGCCGCTCGGCTCTGGGGTCCCCGGAGCAGCCTCTCGGACTGTCGCCGATCCGCACCTAGGCACGGGCCGGGACCTTCCAAGTTTCAGGCCGGGAAGTCCAGTGTGACCGCTGTGTTTCGCCGTTCGTCCGATGGGTCGATCCTCGTCCGGGTTTCCAGGGGGCCAAACCGGGTTTTCATCCCGGGCAGCGCCGTGAATCGCTTCCTCTGCGAAAGCGGTGCCGTTCGCCTCTGCGGTGGTTTCTGGTCTCGCAGCGTGCCTGGGCGCACGGGCCCGTTAACTTCGTGACAGGGCGGTGAGGGTGGACTCGGGGGCGCGCCTGCCGCTGAATGGAGAGTGTGAACGGTCGGTGTCTGGTGGTCTTGGCTTGGGCCCCGCTGCTCGCGCTCGGCGGCTGTCGAGAGGAGCCTCGACCGGCTGCGCTCGTGCGGGCGTTCCTCGCCCCCGCCGCCGAACCGGGCCACCGGTCCGAGGCCGTCTTCGTGGAGCGTGGGGGGCCGGGGCGAATTCGGTACCTGGGGCTCTCCGTCGTGCCGGCGAGTCCGTCGGCGGGCGACGCGCTCGAGCTGTCCCACGTCTTCGAGGTCGAGCGACCGTTTTCGACCGACCCATCGGTGTTCGTTCACCTCGAGGCCGCGGGGACCCGGTACGCGGTGGCGGACCACCGCCCGGTCGAGGGCAGGGTTCCGTTCTCCGCGATGAAGGCCAAAGAGCGCTGGCTCGACGTGCACCGGATCTCGATTCCCCCGGACGCACCGAGGGGGCTCTACTCGGTGTGGGTTGGGTTGTTCGATGGGCCAAACCGCATGACGGTCGAGGCCGGGCCCGGCTCGTCGGACGGCCGTGACCGGGTCCTCGCCGTACAGTTGCCGGTCGCCGGCCTGCCGCCGCCCGGCCTCCCCGAGGTGCTCGTCCCCAGGGCCCGGGGCCGGATCGAGCCGGATGGCGTCCTCGATGAACCAGACTGGGGGCGGGCACCGGTGCTCGAGATGTCGGACACGCTCGGGCGGCCCCGCCCCATCCAGTTTCCGACCCGGCTCCGATTGTTGTACGACGACGATTATCTCTACGTCGCTTTCGAGGCCGAAGATCGCGACGTGCGGGAGAAGCACACGATGCGGGACGCCCCGATCTACGAGTTCGAGGCGGTCGAGCTGTTCTTGATGCCCGGGGTCGCCGCCCCCGACACGGGGCCCTACGTCGAGCTTCAGGCGAGCCCAACCGGAGTCATCTTCGACGCGAGCTTCGATGGCCCCAGACAGGGCATGAACCGGTCGTACGACGCTGGCCAGACCGTGGGCACGAAAGTCGACGGCACCCTGAACGACGGCCGCCCGGACCGGGGCTGGACCAGCGAATGGAAGGTCCCGTGGACGGGGATTCGCGGCGTGACCGGGCCCCCGGCGCCGGGGGCCGAGTGGCGGATGAACGCGTTTCGGGTGGAGTCGTTTCGCGACGACGGCGAAGAGCGGATGGAGTACTCGGCCTGGTCCCCGCCCCGGGTGGGGGATTTCCATGCCGTGGACCGGTTCGGCCGGATGAGGTTCTCGCCGTGAGAGCCTTCGTCCTCATCGCCGTGCTCGGATGCGCGCCGATGGCGGCCGGCCCCTCGAGTCGCGCCCGACCGGCCCCGCCGACGAGCTCGGTCCCCGCGGCGCGGCCGCCGGATCCTCCCCAACCGCCGATCGACTCCGCGGTCGCCCAGGGCCGCGCCCCATGGTGGGCGGGGCTGCCGCCCGGCGACTATGCGCTCGGCCGCCAAGCCGAGCGCAAGAGCGCCTGGGCGCTGGCGGTCGGGTCGTCATCCGGGCACCACCATCCCTCGGAGGGGCTGCTCGCGGCGAAGGTGGCGGCGCGAGCGGCGCTCCAAGGCGACGACCCCGGGGACGCGACCATGCTCGACCTGTTCTTTGCCAGCGACCGGACCGTGCTCGCGCTTTATGGCCGACCGCTGGAGGCCGACCCGGCTGCCCTGCCCACCGCCGGGCTGCCGCCCTCGCTCGCCGCGCCGGGGTCGCATCGGGTCGGGCCGCACCTGTTCTTCGAAGACCGACACCTTTTTCTCGAATGCGAGGTCGAAGGGCCAACCACGAACCCCGAATGGGGCACCGGCCTGATGACCGCGCGGCTGGAGGACCGATGAAAACCACTCTGATCCTGGTCTCCTTGACTGCTCTGGGCATCGGCGCGCTGGGGTGCGCGGAGGGCCCCCTCGACGCGGCAAAGCTCGTCTCCGAGCTCGACTCGCACCTCGGCAAGAAGGTGACCGTCAAGGCCAAGCTGCGCACCGGGATCCGGTGCCGGCTCGACACCGAAGACGGTCGGTTCATGACCTACTGCCGGGACTGCCAGGTCTGCAAAGGGCCCTTCGTGCTCGACGTGCCCGGGGTCGAGGGCTGGCCGGTGGTGCTCGCCGGGGTGTGGGAAGGACAAGCGATCCAGTGCCGGGGCAAGCTCAACCAGGTGAAGTGCCACCCGTTCGAGCCGGGAGCGACCTATGTCATCGAGGGGCTGCTCTCCCGGTCCAATCCGCCGAAGCTGCACGTGGACGACTTCCGCCTCGTTCGCTCCCCCGGGTGAGCGTCATCGATCGAGCCGAGCCGCCTCGTCGATCAGGCGGCGAAGGTAGGGATCGAGGTCGGACTGGTCTTTGACCGCGACCATCCGCTGCAGTCCGGCCGGCCCCCGCAGCTGCCCTTTCGGGTCGAAGAGCTCGCCTCCGCGCGGAAAGGCGAGCAGGGCGCCGCTCACCTGGGGGATGACCCGCAGAAACCCTCGGCCCCGGTCGGAGCACCGGAACACCAGCTCGCGACCCTCCAGCTCAGCCCGAGCGGAGGGCGCCGCGCCCGACCCCAGGTCGATGAGTGTCCTCAGCAGCCGCTGCGTGGGAAAGATGTGGCCCTCGAGCCACCGCCCGACCGCCGACTCCATCAGCGGGACAGGGACAGGACGCCGGTGAGAGCGGCGGGCACCGGACGCCCCGGCGGCGTCCGGAGCGCCTCGCCGCCATTTTCCGAAGTGGGGAAACGAACTTCGAACCCGACCCTCGACGCGGGATCGGTGAGCGGTTCTGCGACCGAAGGCCCAGGGCCCGCCATGGTCCGCCCGAACCCGGAGGGGACGAAGCCCGAGGGGACCACCGCCTCGCCGTCGAGCGGCAGCCCCGGTGGGTAGGCGTCGGGCGCGCCGGAGCCGGGGCGCTCGCCCGGGCCATCGCCCACCCGGCCGGAGCCATCGAGATCGAGCTCGAGCCACACGCGAGCGCGAAACCCGGGGCTATCCTTGCGCCCCATCGGGAGGTTGGTCTCGAGGATCAGGCGGTCGGCGCGGCTGCCCCATTGGCCCTGCCCGGTCCCATCGACCCAGCGACCGGACACCGCCACCGGCTGGTCGCCCGGATCGGCCAAGAAAAACGGCCGCTCCCACCGCCAAGCCCCGTCCAGACTGCGGAGCCGAAGAAAATAGCCAAGTCCGGGGCGCGCTTCGCTCGGGCGCGCCGCTACCCGGCCCGGAAGCTCCCCGAGCGAGAGTTCGACCCCGACCCTCTGCGCGGCGTCGTCGAACAGCTCCGCCGAAAACGCGTTCACCGACACCGGCCGGTCGAACAGGAACACGAGGCCCTCCTCTGCATCCACGATGGTCAGACCGGAGTCCGCGGCGTTCGTCGCCAGCAGCGACAGCGGCGTAGGCGGGTCCGAACGGGGCAGGACCGCTGTGAGCCGGCGGACCCCGGCCGCCAGATCGGACGGGCGGAGGGCCTGGCTCCACGTTCCGTACTCGGGGGTCGGCGGGCTGACCGTCACCCACAGCTCCACCCAGGCTCGGGGCGCGACCCGCCACACATCCGGGAGCGCCGACAGCGAGGCGCGGCCCGACCCATCGGTGGTGGCGCTGTAGACGCCGGCCTCGCCGGTCACGCTGACCTGGACCACGGCTGCCGGCACCGGGCGGCCGGCGGAGTCGGCGACGTCCACGTCGAGAATTCCCGTCGCCGGGACCAGCTTCGCCTGAAGGAGCACCGCGCCGTTGTCCGTAGGAAAGTCCCCCGAGGAAGAGGGAATGGTCGCCGTTCGCTGGAGCGGGGTGTACCCATCGCGGGACAAGGACACGAGCAGCGCTGCCCCCGCCGCCACCGGGCCGACGCTGAACCGGCCGTCGGCGCCCGTCAGCGCCTCGGCCGCCACCCCACCGCCGAACACATCGACCCTCGTCCCCTCGATGGGCTGGTCGGAGACCGCGTCCTGCACCACGCCGGCCAAGAATCCAACCGGGCTGGAGGGCACCACCAGGGCCAGGTTGTTCGGCGTTGGCTCTTCGCTCGAGCACCCGGCCGCCATCGCAGCCGCGACCAGCGCCGGAAACGACCGCTGCATGGGGCGAAAGTAGGGTCTAGGCCGCTCTTGTCAATCGACCGGTGGTCAGCGGCCCCGCTGAAGCTCCTGGAAAACGAGCCGGGCGATCGCCTTCAGGGTGTCGAGCACGCCGTGGCCGGTGGTCGCCACCGCCTCGAACTCGGGGCACTTGGTCGTGTTGAGGAGCCGAGACATGTCCGCGACCGGCGCGACGTCGGGCAGATCGCGTTTGTTGTACTGAATGACCAGCGGGACCTTGGCCGGGTCGAGGCCGTATTCGGCGAGATCGGACTTCAAGCTGTCCATCGACGTCTGGTTGTTCTCCATGCGATCGGCCTGGCTGTCGGCGACGAACACCACGCCGTCTACATCCCGGAGGATGAGCTTCCGGCTCGCGTGGTAGAACACCTGCCCTGGTACGGTGTATAGATAGAATCGGGCCTTGAACCCACGGATCTCCCCGAGCGGGAGCGGCAGAAAGTCGAAGTACAGGGTTCGCTCGGTCTGGGTCGCGAGCCGGATCATCCGGCCCCGGATCTGCTCGGGCGTGATCTCGTAGATGTGCTCGACGTTCGTCGTCTTTCCTCCGAGGCCGGGGCCGTAGTAGACGATTTTGCAGTTGATCTCGCGGTTCGAGTAATGGATGAACGCCACTGGAGCCTCACAGCGAGAATAGGTTGTCGATGTCTTCGTCGGTGATCTCGCCGAGCGCGGTGGGCCGCTCGGCGCTGCGCCGAGCGAGCGCCTCGACGATGTGTCCGAGCGCCTCGGACTGCTTTCGGACCCGCAGCCGAACGAGCCCGAGGCTCGACCGACTGTCGAAGATCACGACGAGGATCACCCGGCTCGCGATGATGGAGATGTGGAGGTGCTCCTTGACCCCCTCGTGAAACAAGGTCGAAAACTCTCGCTCCCCCATGAGCTGGGCGAGCCCACCGGTCGCGGCGATCTCCCCGGCGACCAGGGACGCGAGCGAGGTGCTGTCCATTCGGCTCACGTCCCCGCCCGAGGCGAGCAGCTGACCGTTCTTGTCGATGATGAACACCACCCGGGCGTTGGCCTCCCGGCACAGACGCTCCGAGACCGCGAGGAGCTGCCTGTGCTCCTCTGCATACATCACCAGCTGCACCGCCATGGGCGGCAGAGTACCACGGGGTTCGGCGCTCGGGGGCGAGGATCCGGCCTGGACCTCGCCTCGCTCCTCCGCCGCGTCACACCCCTGGCTGACCCTCGTTCGAATGACGGCTGAACCAGCCCGGGCCGCCGTCGCAGAAGTGTCCAGACCTCGGAGAGGGTCGGCCCTTCCGCCTCCGGCCGAAAACGTGGCCCGCGCCGAGCCCGAACGCGGCGTCTGGCGTCACCGGCCTTGATTTTGCCCGGCTCGCCCGAAAGCTTCGCCGGGTGGACGAGGACCTCGAACCGCAGCCGCTCGCGCCTCGCCCCCCACCCGCCGACGTCGCCGCCCTCCGAGAGGCGCTGCTCACCTGGTATCGGGCCCACCGTCGCGACCTGCCGTGGCGACGAACCCGCGATCCTTACGCGATCTGGGTCTCCGAGGTCATGCTGCAGCAGACCAGGGTCGCCACCGCGATCCCCTATTTCGAGCGGTTCTTGGGCCTCTTCCCCACCGTGGAGGCTCTCGCTTCGGCCGACCCGGCCGCGGTCCGGGCCGCGTGGTCGGGGCTCGGCTATTATCGTCGCGCTCGAGCCATGATGGAGGCTGCGCGCTGCATCCAAGAGCGGGGCCAGTTCCCGGACGAGCTGGCCGACCTGCGCGCCCTGCCCGGCTTCGGGCCGTATACGGCGGGGGCGGTGGCTTCGATCGCCTACGACCGTCCGGTGGCCGCGGTGGATGGCAACGTGGCCCGGGTGCTCGCCCGGGTCGGACGGTTCGAGGGAGACGAGCGCTCGACCCGCCGGCGGATCGAGGCCCTGGCGAGCCGTCTCGCCCCGGGGGAGGCCCCCGGGGAGCTCAACCAAGCCCTGATCGAGCTCGGCGCGCTCGTCTGCCGGCCCCGTCCAGCCTGCGCGCGCTGCCCCATCGCGAGCCAGTGCGTCGCTCGAGCCCATGGCTTGCAGGATGCCATCCCGCCTCCGAAGCGGCGCCAGCCCAAGAAACCGATGTCGCTGTCGGCGCTCGTCCTGGTGGCGGACGGCCGGGTGCTGCTGCGCAGACGGCCCGAATCCGGCTTGTTCGGGGGCATGTGGTGCCCTCCCCTCGAGGAAGACGGCAGCCCGAAGCGGACGGAGCTCGCGGCGGGGCCGCTTCGCCCGCTCGGCCGGGTCGAGCACGTCCTCACCCACCGCCACCTCGACCTCGAGGTGCTCGGAGGCGCTCCCGCCTCAGCTCTGCTGAAGGACCACGCGCTCGTGGCCATCCAGGAGCTGCCCCGGCTCGCCCTGCCCTCGCTCGCGGTCAAGCTGCTCGAGCTGGGCCTGCCCGAGCCCCCGTCCTCGTGGCCAGGGCGAGCCAAACCGCAGGGTAGCTTTCGATTCGGAGGGGGCCGATGAGCCGAATCGGCCGCTACGAGCTCCTCGAGCCGCTTGGATCTGGACCAAACGGCGCGGTGTGGTTGGCCGCCTCGACCGACATGCCCGGGCGTAGGCTGGTCCTCAAGCACCCTCGCCCTGGTCTTCCTGAACCGGAGCGAGCCCAGCGGGCCGCGGCTCTTGCGCTCCGGGAGCTGCGGGACGCCTCGCTGCCGAAGGAGGTCGTTCCGGTGCTCGACGTCACCCCCTGCGACGAGGATGGACGCTTCGGAGTGGTGTCGCCGTGGGTCCCGGGCAAGTCGCTCGCCGAGGTGCTGCGGGGGATCGACCTGTCCGTCCCCGGACGCCTCGAGAGCCTGCTCGCGGTGCTCGACCGGTTCGTTGAGGTCCTGGCCGGCCTCCACGGGAGGGGGTTCGCGCACGGGGCGGTGCACCCAGGCAACCTGCTGCTCGGCGAGGCCGAGCTCCGGGGCCAAGTGCGGCTGCTCGACCTGGCGTGGACCCGGGCTGGGCTGGGTTGTCCCAAAGCTCCCGAGCTGATCGCCGGGGGCCCGGCTCGGCCGGCGACGGACCAGTGGGGGCTCGCCGTGCTGCTCAGCGAACACCTCCCTGCCTCCCGGCCGGTGCCAGCCGAGCTTCGACGCGCGCTCGACCGGGCGCGCAGTCCGCAGGTCGCGGAGCGATACCCGCGGATCGAGCAGCTGGGCCGCTGCCTCGACGAGGCCCGACTCGAGCTCGGCGGCGGTGACAATCCGGGGGTCGGCTCGGAGACCCCCACCGCGCGCCCCGGAGGTCTTCTTGGCCTGGAGGACGCGCTCGACGCCGCTTCGCTCGCCCCGACCGTGCAAACCGAGGCGCCCGTCCGGCCTGCGCTCGCCATCGACCTGTCCAAGGAAGCAGGCCCGCCGTCGATGCCGCTCCCGATCGCACCGGTGGGACCCAACGACCCCACCGCTACCCTGCCCGCGGCGGCCGCAGCTCGGTCGTCGTCGGCACCGTGGGTCGCGGTCGCGGTCGGGCTGACGACCCTGCTCGGCCTCTCTTGGGCGTCCTGTCCGTCGGCGTCGTCTCCGCCGGCCAACCCCGACGTCGCTCCGCGGCGACAACCCCCCGAAGCCCACGAGCCGGCGAAGCCCCCGTCCTCGCCGATTCCCGAACCCAGCTCCGCCGCCGAACCGAGCCTGCCCCCCTGTTCGGCCCAGAGCTGGGCCGGCTGCCGGAGCCGAGCCGGCGATGCGCTCTCGGCCGGGCGCGGGGCAGAGGCTCGACGTCTGCTCGAGCGAGCGTGCGACGGAGGAGACGGACGGGCCTGCGCCGAGCTCGCCGGGCTGTGGCGGGACGGGATTGGCGGCGAGATCCGAGCCGGCGCCGCCCGCGGGTTCACCCGGAGAGCTTGCGCGCTCGGACACCGGTCGAGCTGCTCACCGCGAAGCGGGCTTGACCGGTCGAAGTCGGGCCCATAGAGCCCGGGCCAGGGCCTTTAGCTCAGCCGGTAGAGCAGGGGATTTTTAATCCCAAGGTCGGGGGTTCGAACCCCCCAGGGCCCAAGCTGGACCACGAATGCGCGGGCGAACCCTCCTCATCGTGCTCGTCGGCATCGCCGCCGGGTGCCGGCGCGAATCGGAGCCTCCCGCCCCGCC
>DAIQNR010000006.1:34515-49024 GCA_036788295.1 Myxococcota bacterium | reverse complement strand
CGAGGGAAGCGGGTCGCGCGGAGGCGGAGGCCATGCTCGCCGCGCTCGAGCGCGAGGTAGCGCCCGGCGCCAGCGAGCACGCGTTCCCCTGGGCTCTGGCCCATGGCCTCGTCGGGTTCGGCGCGGCCCTGAAGACCGACCGCGGCCAGCTCGCCATCGACGCGCTCGCCGCCCACGCCGTCCCCGAGACCGTATTCGGCCGCGAGGTCTACCGCTTCCCGGCCCGCACCGCGTCCGGTCTGCCGGTGGAGCCCCACCGAGACATGGTCGTGCTCAGCCTGCTTTCTGCGGATGTGCCGCTCGACCGCTCGTTGTCGATGGCGGACGGGACCCAAAGGACGCTCGCCGAGCTCGTGGCCGACGCTGCGTGGAGCTTTCAGATGCCCACGGACGAGGCTGGGTTTCGGGACTTCGGGTGGTCGGCCTCGGTCTTCAGCGAGCCCAATGTGCCGCTCGAACACCCAAACGGCCCGCTCGACCGAGGCACCCTCGCCGTCGCGGCCATGGCCGCGCTCGAGTCGGAGCAGGCCTTCCTGGCCGAGCTGATGAGAAAAAACGCCCCCGAGCGGGTGCAGAAGCGAAAGCAGCACATCTTTGCCCATGGCTGCGGCGGATTTCACTTCATCCAGGGCGTCCTCGCCCTCGCCGCGACGTCCGGCGACCCGAGCCTGCTCCGCCGAGCCCGAGCGCAGCTCGACATCGTGAAATTCCGCTGGGAGGCGGAGCGTGAGATCTATCGGCGCGCGCTCGAACAGCATCCGGCGTACACCGCGCAGCTTTCGGTGCAGCAGCTGAAGTTCTTCGGCCACGCGCTCGAGACCTTCGCGCTCGCCGCGAAACGCGGCGCCCTGGTCCCAACCGAAGCCGACCGGCGGTTCGTCCGGCGGGTCGTCGCCGACCTCGGCAGCACGATCGAGGCGCTGCGCCCGGTGTTCGGCGCCGCCGAACAGCTCCGGGCAGCCTCCCCCCAAACGTATTTCGACCTCATCGGCGATGGTTGCCACGCGATGCGCGGGCTCCGCGTCGGCCTCCCCATCTTCTTTCCCCGGGACGGTACTCCCGCGACCGAGGGCCCACAATGACCCCGAAACCCAAGATTCGCGTCGTCGCCGCCCAAATCGAGCGAGGCGGCCGCTACCTCATCACCCAGCGAAAGCCGACCAGCTCGCTCCCCCTTTTGTGGGAGTTCCCCGGGGGCCGGGTCGAGCCGGGCGAGAGCGATCCGGACGCGCTCGCCCGGGAGCTGCGAGAAGAGATGGCGATCGACGTGATCGTGGGCCCGGCTGCCGTCGCGGTCACCCATGAGTACGAGGCGTACATCATCGATTTTCGGGTGTACCGGTGCGAGCTGAGCAGCCGCCCCGACGAAATTCGGCCCATCGGCGTCCATGACTTTCGCTGGGTGAGCCCAGCGGAGCTCGACGACTACGAGTTCCCGGGGGCGGATCAGGCCTCGGTGGACGCGCTGCTCGGGGCTTGAGCGGGGTCGAGCCCCAAAGGCATCCACAGCTCGAAGCGGGCGCCCCCTTCGGCTCGGTCGGCGGCCAGAACCCGGCCCCCGTGCTGCTCGGCGATCTCCCGGACGATGGTGAGCCCGAGCCCGGTCCCCGACGCCTTGCCGGTGCTCGCAAACGGCTCGAACAAGCGCCCGGCGAGCTCGGCCGGGAGCCCCGGACCCTCGTCCTCGAAGCGAAACCCCAGCTGGTCGCCGTCCCGAAGCACCGCGATGGACAGCTTTCCGCCTCTCGGCATCGCCTCCCTCGCGTTCTTCGCGAGGTTGTGGAACACCCGCCGCAGCTTCACCTCGTCGAACCGGGCCGGGCCCTGGTACCCCATCTCGACCTCGAGCGAGACCCCGCTGCCCTCGAGCTCCCGCTCGAGCACCGAGCGCATCTCGGACACGAAGCGATGAACCTGGACCTTTCGTGCGAAGAGGGAGCGCTCCCCTCGGGCAAAAGCGAGCAGATCCCTGGTCATCGCGTCCACCACCGCCACCTGCCGCTCGACCCGCTCGGCGTGACCGTTCCTCAGCTCCCGCTGATCCGCCTCGGCCAAAAGATGGGTGTACCCTGATATGAGGGTCAGCGGCGTGCGGAGGTCGTGGACCACACCGGCGAGCATCTGACCTATCGCCTCGAGCCGCTCCTCGCTCGCCCGAGCCAGCCGGCGCCGCTCGGCAAAGATCGCGCGGCCCACCTGCGAGGCCACGAGACCGAGCGTGCGCTCTTCTTCGCCGTCGAACCGAGGCCGCTCAGACGGGCCAAGGAGCACGAGCGCTCCGAGCCGCCCGGAGTCGCGGTGGCCAATGGGGACGGCGATCGATGGACCGGGCCCGTGGGTCACATCCCCCGAGGCAGCCGCCTCCTTCGCCCCGTCCTCGGGCACCTCCGGTCCTCGGTGGGCGGCCCGCTCGAGCCGACCGGACGTGGGCTCGATGATGTGGATCGCGCCGGATTCCGCGCGCAGAGCCCCGAGCGCGGTGTCGAGGATCGTCGCGAGGAGGTCGGGGAGCGACTCGGCCGACGCGATCGCCCGCTCGATCGAAAAGAGGAGCGAGAGCTCGGATTGAGCCCGGGCCAGGGCCTCTCCCCGGTCCACCGCCTCGCGGTACAGGCGCGCCACCTCGAGCGCGACGCCGATCTCGGACGCGATCGCGGCCAGGGCCCGCTCGTCCTCTTGGTCGAAGTCGCCGTGCCGCTTGTTGAGCGCCTGCACCACGCCGAGCAAAACGCCGTCTCCGGGCCGGCGCACCGGCACCGCGATGAGATCTCGGGTCTGGTAGCCCGAACGCCGGTCGAATTCGGGGTTGAACCGCGGGTCCTCGTACGGTCGGCGCAGCCGAATCGCGGCCCCCGATTCCGCGACCTGGCCTGCGATCCCAACCCCGATGGGCATCCGGATCTCCTGCAGTCCGGGACCTTCGAGCACCTTCGACCACAAGGTCTGCGTCACCGGATCGAGCAGGAACAGGGTGGATCGGTCGGCGTCGAGCAGGCGCGTGGTCTGGCCCACGATCACGTCGAGCAGGTGGTCGAGGTCGAGCGTCGATCCGAGCGCGAAGCCGATCGCCTTCATCGCCTCGACCCGAGCCTCCGACCGGCGAAGCTCGGCCTTCAGCGCCCGCACCTGCGACTCGAGCGCGACGATCTGATCCACGGGAGCGTCGGCCGATGCCATCGCCGGTCTCGACCGATTTTCGGCCGGCTCTGAATCCCTGCGCCCTTCGCTTCCCCCCGCCGAGCGGTCCTCTGGCGGCGGCGGGCGCGTGAGCGACGGCGCGGGGTTGGCGGACAGCCGTTCCACCGGACCAGGCTACCGGAAACCGGCGCCAAGCGGGGTGAACCTCAGTGGGCTTCGTCCCAGTTTGCCCCAAAATGCGCGTCCGCGACCAAGGGGACCGCGAGCGGGTACGCCCGCTGCATCGCGTCCTTCACCGCCTCCGCGACCGCCTCCGCCTCCGCCTCCGGCGCCTCGAGCACCAGCTCGTCGTGAACCTGGAGCACGAGGCGCACGTTGGGGCGCTCCTCGCGGAGCACCGCATCCACCCTGAGCATCGCGAGCTTGATGAGGTCAGCCGCGCTCCCTTGAATCGGGGTGTTGATCGCGACCCGCTCGGCCGCAGCCCGAGCGGCCCGAGACCGGGACCCGATGTCGGGGACCAGGCGCCGCCGGCCGAGCAGGGTTCGCACTTCGCCGTCGGTTCGAGCCTGCTCGAGCGTGCGGTCGATGTAGCGGCGAACCCCCGGCTGGCGCTCGAAGTAGTCGGCCACGAACTGGCTGGCGGTGCGGCGGTTGATCTTCAGCTCCCGAGCGAGCCGCGACGCCCCCATCCCGTACAAGACGCCGAAGTTCACCGCCTTGGCCTGGGTTCGCTGCTCCCGGGTGACCGCGTCCGGAGGCACCTCGAACAGCACCGACGCGGTGCGCGCGTGCACGTCCGCGCCCTCCCGAAACGCGGTGAGCAGGACCTCGTCTTCGGAGAAGTGGGCGAGGACCCGCAACTCGACCTGCGAATAGTCCACCGAGACCAGGAGATGCCCAGGCGCGGCGACGAACACCTTTCGCAGCTCCCGCCCAAGTTCCGTGCGGATCGGGATGTTCTGGAGGTTCGGGTCGTTCGAGGACAGACGGCCAGTGGCCGCCGTCGCTTGGTTGAGCTGGGTGTGCACCCGGCCGGAGCTGGGCGCGACCATGCGGGGCAGGGCTTCTACGTAGGTGTTCTGGAGCTTCTGCACCGTCCGGTGCTCGATCACCGCCCGCGGGAGGGGGTGGTCGTCCTCGATCGCCTCGAGCGCGGCGTGGTCGGTGCTCGGCCCGGTCTTCGTGGTCTTGTGGATCTTGAGCCCCAGCTCCTCGAAGAGGATCGTGCGCAGCTGCTTGGGCGAACCGATGAGAAACGGCCGCCCTGCGGCCGCGTGGCACGCATGCTCGAGCCGCTCGAGCTCGGCGTCGAAGCGGGTCTTCATTCGGGAGAGCCGCTCGAGGTCGATGTGCATCCCCGCCAACTCGATGCGGGCGAGCACCGGCACGAGCGGCAGCTCGAGCGACTCGAGCACCTCCGAGGTCGCGGTCTGCTCGAGCAGCGGCGCGAGCACCGCCTCGGCGTGCCAGGCGATCAGCGCCCGCTCACCGAGGTGCTCGGTCCTCAGGGAGAGGGGCGCCTCGGCGTAGCTCCGCCGCTTCTTGCCCGCCGCGAGCAGCTTCGCCCGAGGCAGCGCCTCGTGGCCCAAATACCGGCGGGCGATCGCCTCGGGGCCGGACGAAGGGTCGTCCGGATCGAGCAGGTACGCGGCGAGCGAAGGGTCGAAGGCGAGCGCCGACAGCGGGATGCCCTCCCGCTCGAGCAAACCGGCCAGCAGCTTGCTCTCGTGGCAGACCACGCGACGCCGCCGGTCCGACAGGAGCGGCGCGAGCCGGGCCAGCGCCTCCGGGGCCGAGATCGAGCCCTCGGGGCCAAACGGGACGTGGGCCGCCTCCGACGCTCCCACCGCGAACCCGAGCCCGAGGAGGGTCGAATCCAGGATCCGCAGGCTCGACGTCTCCACCGCCACGCCCACCAGCTCGGCCTCGAGCAGCCGCTCGAGCAGGGCCTCGAACTGCGCCTCGGTCTCGACCGTCGTCGCCACCGTCCGGTCGATGTGGACACTCGCCGGCGCCACCTCCCCGGCGGCCGGCGCCTCGGGGGAGAGCCCGCGCAGCTCCCAGCGCCGGCAGAAGGCGTTCAGCCGGTCGGCGTCCGGATCCCGGCGGCGCAGCGAATCGAGGCCCTCTGGCAGGTCGAGCGGGACATCGAAGCGCAAGCTCACCAGCTCGCGGGACAGCCGCGCCTCGGCCGCGCTCGCCGCGAGCACCTCGCCGATCTTGCCCTTCACCTCCCCCCGGGCGGCGGCGGCGAGCACCGACTCGAGGTCCCCGAACTGCCCGAGCAGCTGCGCCGCCTTCTTCGGACCCACGCCCCGCACACCGGGGACGTTGTCCGAGCTGTCCCCGGCGAGGGCGAGCGCGTCGCGGACCTGCTCGGGAGGCACGAGCAACCGGTCATAGCTCGCCACCTCCGCAGCGTCGTAGCGCTTGTTGCGCATCGGCTCGAACAGCTCGACCCGATCGGTGACGAGCTGCATGAGGTCCTTGTCGCCGGAGATGATCCGCACCTGCCAGCCGGACTCGACCGCCTGCTTCGTCAAGGTCGCGATCACGTCGTCGGCCTCGACGCCCTCCTCGATGAACGTCTTGATGTTGAGGCACCCCACCAGCTCGAAGATCGCGGGGACCTGGGCTACGAGGTCTTCGGGCGGCGCGTCCCTCGTCGCCTTGTAGGCGGGGTAGATCTCGGACCGAAACGAAGGTTTTCCCGAATCGAAGACCACCGCGAGGTGGGTCGGCGCCTCATCGCGCAAGGTCTTCTCGAGCATCTGCGAGAAGCCGTGCAGCGCGTTGGTCGGCTCGCCCGCGGCAGTGCTCAAGTTCCGCACCGCGTAGAACGCGCGGAAGATGTAGCCGGAGCCGTCGATGAGGTGGAGGCGACCGGGAGCGCCATCGGCGGGCTCACCCATGGGGGCAGCGAGATACCGCGACGCAGCCCGGCTGTCGAGCATGCGCCTTCGGGAGTACACGCCCCATCGAAACCGACGTAGACTCCGGGCCGAGGCGATGGAGGCCCCGGCGCAGCGCTTCGGCCCGTACGTGATCCTCGACCGCATCGGAGACGGGGGCATGGCCGAGATCTTCCTCGCGAAGGTCCAGGGCTACTCCGGTTTCGAGAAGCTGATCGCGCTCAAGAAGATCCACCCGAGGTACAGCCGAAATCCAACCTTCGCCCAGATGCTCATCCACGAGGCGAAGCTCGCCGCGTCGCTCAACCACTTCAACGTGGTTCAGGTCTTGGACCTGGGCGAGATCGACCAGCAGGTGTACATCGCGATGGAGTATGTGCGCGGGCGGGACCTCGCCGCGGTGCTGTCGTCGCTGTACCGGGCCAAGGAGCGCCTCCCGCTCGAACTCACCCTGTTCGTGGCCACCGAGTTCCTGACCGGCCTCGAGTACGCCCATCGCATGCTCGGCGAGGACGGACGGCCGCTCGGTCTCATCCACCGGGACATCTCGCCCCAGAACGTCCTCATCTCCCACGAGGGCGAGGTGAAGGTGACCGACTTCGGCATCGCTCGCGTGATCTCGGAGAAGGCTGGCTTTCAGCTCCCCGGCAACCTGCACGGCAAGTACGGCTACATGTCGCCCGAACAGGCGAGAAACCGGACCATCGACCAGCGCTCGGACCTCTTCAGCGCCGGGGTGGTGCTGTGGGAGATGCTGGTGGGGAGCCGGCTGTTTCGAGGGCGCGACCACCCCGAGACGCTCGACCTCGTCCTCACCAAACCCGTTCCTCCCCCTTCGAGTCTCTCTTCGGGCGTCCCGCCCGAGGTCGATCACATCGTGGCGAAGGCGCTCGCCCGGGAACCCGAGCAGCGCTACCAGACGATGGGGGCGCTGCTCGGGGATCTCTCCCGGGTCGCGGCTTCGCTCCCCCGCCGAACTGGGAGCCGGGACCTCAGCGTGTACATGCGCCGAAAGTTCGGAGCGCCGAACCCGGGCTCGCTGCGCCCGGGCGCGCCGAGCGCCGCGCCCGAGCCCCCGATGGGAAAGCGCCTCCCTCTGGGACAGATCCTTCTCGAACGGGGAGTGATCGACGCCGGACAGCTCGAGATCGGGCTCGCCGAGCAGCGGGCGAAAGGGGGCCGACTGGGCGAGGTCCTGCTCGAGGGCTCGAACATCGACGGGGACGTGCTCGCCGATGCCTTGGCCTCGCAGCTCGAGCTGCCCCACCTCGCCACCAGCGACCTGCTCGCGCTCGAGCCGCCGGCCGACCTGCTCGACCGCTTCCCCCGAACGCTCGCCGAAAGCGGGGTTCTGCCCCTGGGCTTCGACCCCGCCGGCCTCTCCGTGCGCCTCGCGCTCGCCGACCCCGAGGACGAGCGGCTCGTGCTCGAGGCGAAGGTGCTGCTCGGCGTCCAGCAAGTCACCCGTTTCGTGGCCCCTCGAGCGGCGCTCGTATCCGCCTGCGCGCGCTGGTACGGAGCGAGAGAGGCGGTGGCGCCCCCGGTCGAGGTGCGGCCCGCCCCCGAGCCGGTCCCCACCGAGGTGCTGATCGCCGACGCCGATCCCTCGGCGGCCCACCGCGCCGCCGCCCGTTTGCGCGACGAGGGCTGGAGGGTCGATGTCGTGCACGATGGTCGAAGCGCCCGCGCTGCGCTCCGCAACCGTCGCTGGGGTGCAGCGGTGCTCGACGCGGCCCTGCCTGGGATCGACGGCTACAACCTCTTGCTCGAGGTGCGAGCCTCGGGACGAACCATCTCGGTGTTCCTCGCCTCCGAGCGCAGCGATGAGTTTCGAGAGTCGAAGGCCCTCGAGCTCGGCGCCGACGGTTTTTTCGAGAAGCCGATCTCTCTCGAGCTGCTCGCGTCGAAGCTCCGCCGCGAGCTTCAGCGCAAAGCCCCCTATCCCTCCTCCCCTGGCCCGAGCGCCGGGGTCAGCGGGTCGCTCGAGCACATGTCGATGCTCGACGTCGCGAGGAGCCTGGGGGTCGCCCAGAAGACCGCCCACGTCGTCTTGCAGTACGAGGATGGAAGGCACGTCACCCTCCGCTTCGACTCGGGGATCCTCCGAGGCGCCGCCTGCGGGCCGCATTTCGGCCGCGACGCGCTGCTCGAGGCGGCTCGGCCCGGCCCAGGGCTGTTTCGGATCGAATACCGTGCCTCTCCGGTCGCCGAGAACCTCCCAAACCCCGAGGAGGCCTTGTGCGAAGCGGAGCACCGGGCCGAAGCGTTCAGCCCGATGACCCTCGCTGGTGACTTGGTCCTCTCCGAACCGGACGATACGCCGGGCTGAAGACCCGCGGCTTCAAAGGAAGAGCGCCATCCCCGGGTCCATCCCAGCCAGCTCCGCCGGCCGCACCGTGGCCACGATCCGTCCCGGCGGTCCGGATAACGCGGACAGGTCGCGAATCTCGGTGCGTGCGACCCGGCGTCCCTGGGCGTCGATCAGGATGCGCACCCACGGCCGACCCTGCCGCTGTCCGCCGAGGCCATTGTGGTAGACCACCGCGATCTCCCCCGTCTCGAGGCGAACCGCCGTCCCGAGAGGGTACAGGCCGAGCAGATTCACGAGGATTCGCACCACGAGCGGGTCGAAGCGGCGGTCCGCGTCTTCGAGCAACAGGCGAAGGGCCTCATCGGCGGCGTACCCCTCCCGCCACGGGCGGCGAGTGGTCAGCGCGTCGAAAGCGTCGGCCACCTGCACGATGCGGGAGAAGAGATGGGTCTCGTTTCGCTCCCCGGTGCTCGGATCGCGGTAGGGCTGGTGGTGCTCGTAGGCGACGATGATCCGCCGCAGGGTGGCGTCCGTCACCGGCCCGGAGCCGATGATCGCGCGGACCTGGCTGATCATGGCCAAGCGCAGCCGCTCTCGCTGCAAAGAGGAGAGCTCGGCGCCGTGTTCGATCTGCTCCGGCGGCAGCAGCGAAAAACCCACATCGGCGAGCAGCGCCGACGTCCCGAGGTCCACGAGATCGATGCGGTCGACGCCGAGCGCCCGTCCAATCACCAGCGATAGAACGCAAGTATTGGCGGCGTGGTTGGCGGCGTAGTCGTGGGCCTGCTTGATCGCCGACAAGCGCACCAGGAAGTTGACCCGCTCGGTCGCGATATCCACCAGATCTTGCACGATGCGGGTGATGCGCAGCCGGCGGTCCGGCTCCGCTCCAGCGCGCAGGCCAGCGATGTATTCGCGCACGGCGATGATCGCCTTGGCGTAGGTTTGGAGGGCAAAAGTCTTCTTGTCGACCCGGACCTCGGCCGGGCCCGGGTCCTGCTTCCACCGGGAAGGAGCGAGCAGCCGCACCGCGAGCTCCTTGAGGCCCTCGAGCGAGGCCTCGTAGGTGGAGAAGTCCACCCCAGGCTCGACCGGACGGGCAATCTGGGCCAAAAACGAGCCGAGGGCGGCGGAGTCCACCGGCCGCCCAAAAGAGATCCCGCCGAGCCCCCGCTGCGTGAGCTCCTCCTGAAGCCGCTGCACCTGCTCCCGGACCGCTGGCTCGAGGCGGATTCGCGCCTCGTTCACATACACGAAACCTTCGATGAACTGCAGCTGGACCGGCCCTTCCACCGCGGCCCAGAGGGTGTTGATCGTATCCTTCAGGTTTTCGGTGGCGATGAGCAGGGCCTGGTTGCCCGGCTCGTAGAGCCTGAGCGTTCGCAAGACCATGTGCAGCTGCACCACCAGCCGCTGCGTCAGCTGCTGCACCTTTCCCGCGGCCTCACCGTACGAGCCAGGCATCCCTCCGCTCGGCGGCTCTATGGGAAACTCCGACGCTCCGCCGAGCTTTTGGTTCACGACCGACCTCCGGGGTCATCGAGGAAGAGATCCGCGGTCAAGTCCTTGCGTCCGGTCGCCGGACGAACGGCCGACTCATCCGGCGTGGGCTCACAACGGTGAACTGCGTCACGAACCGCTTCCGGGCCCTCTGGGGCGGAGGGAAGCCGGCCAAGAACCGCCTCGGTCCTCAGCCTGGGCTCCACTTCCAGGGCCCGTTCGGGGGTGACTTCCAGCGCGGCGGGCAGGACTTCACGGGGCTGCGCGGTGTACGTCCCGCTCCCGGTGCCTGGATCGGCCCAACCTTCTCCGTCGAGCTCGACCAGGTCCGGTCCTCGAGACGCCGACGCCAGCGCCCTCCGGCAGGCCTCCCGCACCCGCCCGCTCAAGGAACGGGTGCCCCGTTCGAGCATGCGCCGGGCCTTGTCGCTCTTGATGAGGCCGAGCGCGGCTGCAGCCGCCGCTTGAAGCTCGCTGCCTCGCAGTCGGTCGATCAGCCGGGGATGCAAGATCCTTCCGAGAAGGGAGATGGCATGGCCCTGCCCCACCCACGCGTAGGCTCCAAGCAGCACCCTCAGCTCACGCGGCTCACGTTCGGCGAAGTCGGGGGAACCTACGAGCTCTTCGAACCGAGCGAGCAGAGACCGCGCCCGCCGCGTCGCGGCGACGCGAGCCGCGACCATTCGCACCTCTGCATCGTCGTCGAGCAGGCGGTCTCCGAGGCGCTCGTCGGCTCGGCCTGGCTCGTGGTCCCGAAGCAGCCGCACCGCCGCCGCCCGGACCTTCGGATGCTCGTGTTCGAGCGCCTCGAACACGAGGCGAGCGGTCGCATCGACCGGGTGATGCCGAGCAAGCTCGAGCAGATCCCTGGCCACGAACCACCGGGCCGACCGAAAGCGCGTCTCGAGCGCTGGCATGGGGGGAACGCCGAGCTCCGCGATGAGCTCGCAGACGAGCCGCCGGTGGGCGGCGGCGTCGAGGCGGTCGAGACCTTCGAGCAGCACCGGCACGACGCAACGGCCGAACGCTTGGAGGAACCCGGAGATCTCCGAGACCCCCGTCGTTCGGTACCCGTCGTTGAGCGCGTCGAGGACCGGGAGGAGCCGAGCCTCGGTGGCCAACAGGCGAAGGAGCTGCTGGCCGAGGTGGACGTGGCGCAGGTCCGGGCCCTCCGCCGACATGCGATGCAGCCGCTCGACGAGCGCCCGAGCGTCAGAAAAGCGCCGAGCGGCCAACAGCCCGTCGAACAGTTGCTGCATCACGCCGAGCGGAGCGGCGAGAGAAGCGGCCGAAGCGTCGAGAAACAAGAGCTTCACGAGGATGTCGAGCGCGCGCAGGGCGAGACCCGCGCGGTCTTCGGCGGCGAGCGCGGCCTTCTCGTTGGCGAGCCTGGCAACCGGGACCTCGGCCACCGCGAGCGCGGTCCAGCGCTCGATGTCCTCGAATTCATCGGCCGGCACCGCTCGCAGCTCGACGAGCGCCTCGATGTCCTCCCTCGCGAGCCGCACCCCGGCCACCAAGTCTTCGTCGGGCGCCGACGTCCGGTAGACCGCGGCGACGATGCTCTCGATGTCGGCCTGGATCTGGTCATGGCGCTCTTTATCGGGCGCCCGTGACCCATCGAGGCCGAGCCCGTCGATGGTGACGTAGCGAAGGTGGGGCAGCTTCAGCCGCCAGAGGCTCGACGACAAGTCTTCGCCGGTGAGGTCGAGCGGACCGGACTCGCAGTTGAGCGCCCCGAGCAGGGCGACCAACTCGTGCCGCTCGAATCCTACGAGGAAAGTGAGGCTTCGAAAGCCATTGCGGTGCAGAACGCTCGGCAGCCCGTGCTCGCGATCGCCGTCGGTGAGCGCCGTCTCGCCGAGGTGCAGCAGCCGGTCCTCTCGAACGGTCAGGTGAACGTCGCCGGACGCATCGAGCAGTGTGGCCAGACCGTCGTAGGCCCGGCCCACCAGGGTTTGGTGGGTCTCGTTGTTCTCGGCGTAGACCCGTACCGCCCGCATGGCGCGGGTCACGGCCACGAGCCAGCGGCCTACCGCTTCGGTCGCCTCCGTCGCCGCAGACGGCGGACGCGCACCGACCGGTGCCGGTCTCCGCTCCGCCATGAGGCGACAATCGCGGAATACGCTGAGCCGGTCAACGGACCGGCCGCGCACCCTCTCCCCCGGGAAAGCGACGCCCACGGCGCCGCTCCGGTCGCTCTCTGCCCTGCCCGAGGTTTGCAGCGAACCACTGGTCGAACGCGGCAGCCCGCCACAACCCCACCGTTCGGTCGGCAAGCCGCAGCTGATGCAGATACCACCAGCGACGAAGACAGCGGTCATCGAGGAGGCCGCTCGAACCGCCGGGAACGGCAAACAACGCGCGCTCCATCCGCTCGTTCACGAGGCCGCGCATCCACTCGGCCAGAACTGGCGATCGATCGCGGAGCTCGAGCGACCCCGGCGGGACTTCGCCGCGAGCAATTTGGCCAAAGTCGGGATCCCCGAGGGCCGCCGCCGACTCGAGCGAGGCGGGGTCGAGCAGCGCCGCGACGGTAGGGCGTCCCGCGACCGCGAGCCGGTCCACGATGCGCGCCGCCTCCGCGACCCGTTGCTCGACCGGCGGCTCCCAAGTGCTTCGCGCCGGACCGGCGGCAAACCGGGGAGACAACGCGGCCGGGATCCCCACGACCCGCGCGCTCGATCGACCGAGCGCGGTGGCGCCGTGACCAAACAGAAGCGGGCGGTCGTCTCTCGGCGCCGCCATCGCCACCCCGACGTGGTCCACGAAACGCGGGTCTCCAATCGGCAGGTCCATCCATCGAAAGGCCTCGTCGAAGACGCTCTTCGGCTGGGCTCGAAGCTCGACGACGTGGTGGGACAGGCCAAGCTCCGCAGCGAGCAGGCGGCCTTGCACCACGTCCGCCGGATGGAGACCGGCGACGGTCAGGGCCTCGGTCCAGAGCGTCTTCGACCGCCACGCCGCCATCGCGCCGGACACCGGTCCTCCCGACAGCGCGACCACCCCCTCCCCGCGCCCCGCGGCGTCGGCGAGCCTCGATCGGAGCGCGGAGAGGCCGGACCCGCCGGTCACCCGACCCACCGTCCAGATCCGGCGGCGCCGCAGCCGGGATGGCCCCACGACGAGCACCTCCCCGGGCCGAACCGCGTACACGTCCCGCACGAAGGTCGAAGGCTCGGGCACGAGCCCAAAATGGAACCAGTGGGCGACCGGGCCGGGATCGACGACCCGCGGGACCGCGGGATCGACCAGCAGCGCCTCCACCTCGCTCGCAAAGGCGAACCTCGACCGGTCGACGTGGAAATAGAGCGGCTTCAAGCCGAGCCGGTCGCGAGCGACGAGCAGATGGGGCCCGGCCTCATCCCACAGCGCCAGCGCGAACCCGCCTCTCAGCTGGTCCACGAATCCATCTCCGAGGGCGCGGTACGCGGAGAGAATGAGCCCCCCCAAGCCCTCCGAGGGGTCCGGCGCCGAACGACCGACCGCGGCCCGAAGCTCCTCGAGCCCGTCCGGCGCCCCGTCGAACACCAGGGCCAACCGGCGCTCGGCGTCGTAGACCGGAAATGGCGCCTCCCTGGCGTGGCGCCGGTACCCAAGCCCTATCCGCCGCTGCGAAAACAGCGCGCCGTCGTCCGGACCCCGGCGCGACAGCACCTCGGTTTGCCGAACGAGCGTAGACCGTTCGCCTTCACGGTCGTCGAGCCGAAGGTATCCCGCGATGCCTGCCATGGCCAGCCGTAGCACGCCCCCACGCTCCGAGCGACCAAGGCGGCAGATCCCCACCGATTCGCCCCTCGAGCCGCTCAGGACCGGTCACTCATCGAGCGAGCGCAGCTCCGCGTCGAACCGGAGGTTGCCCTGCCCGTCGTCTACGAGCGCCCCCCGGGCCTCGGCGAAACCGGTCAAGCGCACCGTGACTTCTCCGCCGCGAAAATCCGCAGGCCGGGCCCGCGCCATGGGCGTGAGCCCGAGCACCGCCCCGTCGAGCTCGACCCGGGCCCCAGGAGGGGACGACCGGATGATCACCATCCCGGGCATCTTCGGAGGCTCGGCCTCGGGCACCATCCCTGGGTAGTTCAGTCGGGGTTCATCGACAGCGGTCTCGCGCAAGCTCACCAGAGGAGCGCGAGCCGCGGGGCGCTGGTGAACCATCCGGTAGGGAACGGGGCTGGGTCGCGAGCGGGTGGACGGAAGCTGCTGGTAACCCCGGCGACGCGACTCGGGTCTCGCGTCCTCGAAGCGAAGCGCCGTCCTCTCCGCAGCTCGCGACCGAGCGGGGTCTTCCCCGAGCACCGCTCGAACCGCCGGCCCCTCCCGCGACGGACCCAATACGAACGTCATGCCCACCCCCAGGACGAGCGCCAACGACAGATAGGGCAACACCCGAGCCACCCACCCGAGCTTCGCCGTCGAATCGGACCCTTTCGCGGCCAGGTCCGGTCGCCTCGGTGGGCGCGCGGTCTTGGGCGCCGCGCCCGCGGAGACCGGCATCGGCGGAGGAGACGCCTCCGAGGGAGGTGTCGGCTTGGGCAGAGACAGGCGAGGCCTCGGCTGGGGAGCGGCCGAGTCGGCGGGGGTGAACCGTGGTGGGTTCTGGGGGAGAGATGGGCCCCTGGCCAGGGACGGACGAGGCGGAGCGGCC
>DAIQNR010000006.1:0-34415 GCA_036788295.1 Myxococcota bacterium | reverse complement strand
GACGTCGCCCCCCTGTCCCCCCTGAGAGGTGCGGACCAGCAGCTGTCCCGACGCGGCGTGCAGGGCCGGAGACGTGGGAATGCCCAACCCGATCGATACCGGCTGCGGTCGATCGTTGTCTGGATCGAGGGCGTCCTCGCAGGTGTCGAAGCGCATGGCCGCGACCTCGGCCGACCCAGCGACGCAGCCGGTGCTGGCCGTCTCGTAGGTCGTCCACGCGACCACGCCATCCTGAACGACCGGCGGACTCACCACCCGGACACCGGCGCGAAGCGGAATGAAGCCGCTGGAATCTCCACCCGAGGGCGCGCAGGCGTCGTCGATCGACGCCACCCCCGCGACCGGACGCTGCCGGGTCCCTTCATCGACCACCTTGAACACGCCGTTGACGGGCCCCGGTGTCGTGAGGTCCCGGTGGCTCCCCGACCCAAAGACCAGGTTGACCGCACCGTCGGTCCCAAAGAACACCGCGGGCTCGGTCGAGAACACACGCATACCATCGCGGGGGGAGTTCGGTCCGGGGGGTGTGATGTCCTCGGGAGCTTCAAATCCCAACTCGGTGACCGCGACCCGGAACAGCCCGCCGTCGGACCGCAGAACATAGCAGTGGGTTACGACGCCTTCCCCGGTGACATCGACGCAGGTGGGCGCCGTCGGATACGAGGCCCCCGCCTCTTCGGGCAACGGCTGGGTCCGAAACATGTCCCCGCTCAGGAGGTCGAGAGCGTAGAGCATGGGGAGACCGTCGAGGCCTCCGGTGGTCACCGCAGAGGCGCGAACTTCGCCTCCGGCCTCGGGCAGGTAGAAGATCTCGGGCCGCGCCGAAGCAGAGGCGCCTGCCGGCAGCAGCCGCTCCCACATCAATTCTGGCGCGCACGGGTCGGAAACGTCGAGCGCAAAGTATCCCGCCCCTTCCTTGCCTTGCGCACCGAGCAAGACCGTCCGAAACTCCGGACCTCCACCAGGCCGCACCCGGACCTCCTGCACGGTGAGCTCTCCGGTCGTGAGCCGCTGGGGCACGAGGGGATTGAGCGTGACGTCGAAGCCAGGGCTACGGCCCGGTTGGTTTTGCGCTCCGGCGGCCATCCAGCTCGGACGATAGCGAAGCACCTCGGTTCCCGCTTCGCCGTCTCCGTCCCGGTAGGTCTGCGACTGGTAGCGGCCGTTCACCACCCGTGCGCCGTCATGGGCGCCGCCGAAGAACCCGAGCACGTAGCCCCCTCCCATCGTATAGATGATCCGTGGCCGTTCACCGTTGGCCTCGAGGTGGCTCTGCCACTCGGCCATCCAAGCTGGGTTCGGCACCTCGTTCGGCCCGTCCACGATCACTGGACGGGTCGCCCCGAACCCGAAGAATCGCCCCCACCGCAGACCCACTGGGGGCTCGAGAGGCCCGCCGGCGCGGCGCTGGCCGAGGGAGTTGGCGCCGACGGTCACGGTTCGCGCTACGCCATTTCGAAAGTTGCCTCCTGGTCCAAGGTTTGGGACGTCTTCCCCACCGATCGGCGTATGGGCGCAGAAGCCCGTCTTTGGCTGGGCCCGATCTTGCCAGTCGGTCTGGTAGAGCGCCGGCCCCAACGCGCCGTCTTCGGTGAGCTCGTGCACGCTCACCCGATTGGGCCACCCGATGTACGTATCCGAGACGGGAGCGCCGTCCGCGTAGCCGGGGACCACGAAAGAGCTGAGCGCGACCCGATCGCCCGTCCTGGCGATGGACGGAGCCGCCCCCGTGAAGTCCCCTCGGAACACCCTCGCGAGCACCTGAGAGAACGAGGTCCGCATCTGGTTGCCGTCGTTCGCCTCGAAGGCTTGCGGGATTCTATTTCCGGACACGGTCCACATCATCGCGTCCGCCGACCCTCGGAAGCTGTCGGCGATGCGGAAGACGAACATGTTGGATTGGCCGGCCGCGGACGCATAGGTATCCTGCGCTGCGGTCGCCTCGAACCCAACCCCAGCTCGATGCCCTTCGTAGCCGTCGGTGAAGAACATGGCGACGTTCTCCCGGCATCCGCCCTCGACGATGTTGTCGGGCTGCGCCCTGAACGCCGCCCCCATGGTGGCCGGATTGTAGGTCTCGCAAACCGCCACCTGCTGCCGCGCCTTCCAAGTCAACGGCCGGCCGCAAGGGCTGGCGAAGAAGCCTCCGACCTGGCACCCGGGCAGCATCCCGTCGCAGACGCAGGTGCCGTCGAAGGGTGAACCGCCTTGGCAAGCGTTGTTCGCGATGAGACCCGGCGTGCACCACGCCCCGGTAACTCCAGTGATTCCAGACAAGTTCCAATAGTCATTGGGCGCAACGAGGCAGCGATTCAGCGCGGTGCGCACCGCACTGAGCACGCTGAATAGAGGGGCACACAAATCATCTTGTACATGGCGACCCGTAATCTGGTTCTCATCTGTGTCCCACCGAGGCCAAGCGAACCCGGCTGCTTCCGAAGCGATGAGCGCCTCGACGTCGAGCGTGGGGGTGAGCGCGCTGGGGTTCCCGCACACCGTCGAGGTGTGGGTTGGAGGCGCGGGGATGTTGAGCCCCGGTAGCTCCCCCAAAAACAGTCGGCCTAGGACCGGAGGGTCGCCGGCGCACATGGCTGTGGGCGTGATGCAGTTGATCGCTGACACCCCGGCGAAGCTTCGCTCGCTGCTGTTGCAACCGCGGGCATTTCCGATCAGCTCTCGGGTCGCCGCGAAGCTCGCGTCGGGGTCCGCGACATTGGGCGTCACCCGGCGAACGATGCGAGCCGATCCGCAGCCTTGGTATTCGAAGCCGCCGAAGGTGAAGTAGTCCTGAAACAGCGGCATCGTGTCCATGAGATCGAGCCGCGCGAGCCAAACCCGCTCCTGGGTTGGGTGCAGGCCTCGGCGATGGCAGCTCGAGCAGTTCGTGTTGATGCGCATCGTGACCGATGTGTCGTACCCGATGATCGCGTTGGGCCGCGGCACGGTGTCGAGCGCGTTCCAGAGCTGGGCGCGACCCACGGAAGGGATGAGGCAGAGCGCAGCGGCGGCCGCTCGAATGACATGACGCATGGCAGTTTCTCGTTTAGTTCGCATGGGAAGCTCGGCGGGGAATCAGCACGCCCACGGAGACGCGCTCCTCGGCGGGGACCATCGACGGGCGGTCAGGCGACGTATCGACCCCAACTTGGACTTCGAGGACCTGGCCGTGGGCGCTGCGGACGTCTTCACCCGCCGGAGCCCGGGTCCGCTGGGCCGGCCGAAGCCCGAGCCGTACCCGATACAATCCCTGATGTTCCCCTTCAGGGGGATAGGCGAGAGGCCCGATCCAATCGTCCGTCCCCGCGGGCGCGAGCCGATCTCGCTCAAAGATATCCCAGGCAACCGAGCCCTCGGCGATCCGGGCTGGGTCCAGGCGAGACGCCTCCAGGACGCCGAGGTTCAGCCCGTGCTCCACCCCTGCGCTCAGCAGCTCCCGAGACCGCGCGAGGCCAGCGGAGCGGATGTTGTCGACCGACTCCTCGAGGGTCACCGCGACCGCGGCCGACACGAGCGTAGTGAGAATGATGACGAGGAGCAGCGCAAACCCGCGCTTGCCTCGCCGGCGGGGTCGAGAGGGCCGAGCCCGGTGCCGTCCGGTTGTCCTGGTGCCAATCATCGCTTCGGTGCCTCAATACGGTTCAGCGGGCACATCCACCGGGGTGGCCCGGTCGAACATGCGAAGATTGGTGACTGGTTCGGCGACGCTCACCCAGTCACCGCCACGTCCCCTCGTCCTTTCGGGAGGGATGTCCCCGTTCTCCCGGTCCTCCTCGAGCACCACCGTCTCGGACGCGCCGGGCGCGCGAAGACGCTCGGCGAAGACATGGGCCCGAACCATGCGGACTTCGAACCACCACCGTGGCTCGGAAAAGAGGCGGGCGCTCTCCGCGGAGGGGGAAGGGCCGAACGCCCAGCGAAGCTGCTCGTCCCCCGGCACCGTGCCCGCAGCCCGGAAGTATTCGGCCGACAGCTTGTAGGCGACCTGGAAGTTGAGGACCCCGCCGGCGATCACGTCGGAGTTGGCTTGAGCCGCCGAAACGAAGACCCGCGAGCCGGGGATCTGCAGCACGCCTCCGGGCTCGAGGTCGCTGCGACGCATCCAGCCGTCCGTGTCCACCCAATAGGTCGAGATCCGCGCGCACATCACCTCCGCGCCGGGCGTCACCGTGAACATGAGCGAGCCGACGGTCTGTATGGTGGAGCCCGCGGTCGATTCGATGAAGGAGATTTGTGTGCGTCCGCCGCCGGTCGGGTTGTCGTGGTCGTGGACGTAGACCATCCCGCAGTTGTCGAAGATCGGGCCGGGCTCTCTTTCGACCGAGATGAGGTTGGTCCCCGCCCGGGCCGCGTTGGCGACGACCAGGCGGGTGCTCGGGTTCGGTACGACGATTTGGATCGCGTCGGTGAGGACCTGCATCTCGCCTCGGCCCAATCCGGTAGCGGACCCAACGTTGTCCGCCCCCGTGACCGCCGGGATGGCGAACCGATTGCCAGGGGTGAGCATGCCGAGGCCTCCCACGGTGTCTTCGGTGGGATCCACGCCGACCGCGCCGGTGCTTCCAAGGCCAGCCACCTGCAGGTCGGCCCGGATCTGGTCCGACAGCGACCTCGCTCTGGATGAGAGGTCGTTGGTCTGTCTTCCGCGGGTGTTCTGGCGGATCGCGACTTCGGCCATCTTGGCCGCGAGCGTCACCGTCGCGCCGGCCACCGCGACCGCCATCAGGGTCTCGAGCAAAGTGATGCCTCGGTTGGTCCTCACAAGAACTCCCCTCGGCCGCTGCCCAGACCCACCCGTCCGTACCGAGGATTGCAGACCTTCTTCAGGGCGTAGTCCTTGATCCACCATCCACGTTCCGCGCTGTCGCGCGCTGGATCGCTGGTGATGAGCCGGATCCGCACGTCGATGTCGAAGGCGGGGCCTGGATCCCCGGCCGGGAGCGCCCCGCCGCCGAGCAGGGTGGGCGGCGCCTCGGGCAAGACCCGGTAGCTCACGAGCATCGGGGCGATGGTGCGAGGTATGGACGTGGGTGCGATCGCGTCGGTCTGGGTCTGCCCGACGGTGCGAATGGACGAGTCGTCGATGGGCAGGTCGATCCAGACGTCATTCACCAGCAAGCCTGGGTCGGTGGTTTCCTCATCGATGGCCGGGGTGAGTTGGCTACCATCGTAGTCGCACTGCGCGTCCCTCAGCTCGGCGCTGAGTCTGGAGAACAGGTCCTGGGTGGTCCGAGCGAAGTCGAGGGACCGATTGGCGTCCTGCACCCGCCGCAGCATCCCGTAGGATGCGAGAAAACCAACCGCGAGCACCACTGAGGCGATCATCATCTCGAGCAGCCCGAACCCTCGGCGCCTGCGGTTCGACCGTCTCATGTTCCGTCCCTCTCTTGCACGTCGCACGGCTGGCCATCGATGGCATCGGGGTCGCTCGCGTCGCAGGTCAGCCCCGACGGGAGCACGCGGAAACCTACCGGATTTTCGCCGGCTCGTGCCGCCAGTTGGATGAAGACGTCCGGAGCTGCCTCGAAGCGCGGAACCTCACCCGTGGGAAATACGAGGCGCCCGTTCGCGGAGAAACCGAACACCAGCGCGTCGGTTGGGCGGATCATGACCCACTCGCGAGGTCCCGTCAGTCCCCCTTGCTCCCACGTCGTGCAGGTGACGGTGAGCTCGTCGGTGTCGCTCGAGTAGGTCACCGTACGGGGAATCGTGACCGCATCGGGGGCGAGCGAGATCCACAGGAGCTGGCCGGGCGACGGGTTGCAGTTCGGGCCGTAGACGATGCGGGCGGTGCCGAGGCGGGGCCCAGCGACCCGGGCCAGTGCGCGCGCCCGTTCGATCTCGGCCCGGAGGGAGGTCGTCGCGCGGGTCACCGATACCCGCTCCCGAGAGCGGACGACACGGTAGGTCGCGAGGCCGGTAATGGCGCCGACCACGCCGAGCGTCACCACGAGCTCGACCAGCGAGAAGCCCCTCCTCCGCACCCGGCGGTCTTCAGCACATCGCGTTCCAGTTGAATTCGGTCCCGATTCCGGAGCCGTCCGCAAAAGCCGCGGCCGACCCCGCAGCCCGCTACACCTCGTCGAACTGAAACCCGAGCTCCACGTCCGGCCCCAGGGTCTGGACGAGATGCCGGCGCAGGCGCTGCCGCATCGAGGACACGATCTGACCCATGCGCTGCTTGGTGACCCCGAACATCGCCCCGAGCTCCGACAAGGACATCGGGTCGTCGTCCATGAGGTGGCGCTCCCACGCCACCTTCTCCCTCTCGTCGGTGAGGGTCTCGGCGAAGCTCGCGAGCGCCCCGCTCACCGCGGCCGAAAACTCGGCCTGAAACGCGGCGTGCTCCGGGCTTCGGGTGGGAGCGCTCATCGTGTCGAGCACCGTGCCCACGCTCCCTTCGTCTCCGAGCGGAGCATCGAGCCGGACCTCGGCCTGGTCCATGTGCTTCACCACCTCCTCGAGCTCACCCTGGTCCACCCCGAGCTTCTCCGCGAGGAGCTTCGGTCCTGGCTCGATGCCCAGGGCGCGAAGCCGCGCTCGCTCCCGGGCGAGCTGAAAGAACAGCTTCCGTCCGACCCTCGTCCGGGAGATGCGTACGGTCCTCGAGTTCTCGAGGAGGTAGCGCAGCATGTATGCGCGGATCCAGAACGTCGCGTAGGTCGAAAAGCGCGCCCCTTTGTACGGGTCGAAGCGTTGAACCGCCTCGACCAGGCCCACGTTCCCCTCCTGTATGAGATCCAATACATTCGCCCAAGCTCGGCGGTACCGGTACGCCATCCGCACGACCAAGCGAAGGTTGTGGACGACCAGCTTTCGACCGGCGGCGGGGTCCCGGCTATCGTGGTAGGCGTGGGTCAACTCTCGCTCTTCTTCGCTCGAGAGCACGGGGTAGCGGCCCATCTCCGCGAGGAACCGGTCGAGCACGCTGCGCTGGCCGGTGCCCGAGCGATGCACGGGCGCGGAGACGTCCGTTCGCGCGGACACACTCGCGAGGCTGGGCAGGCTCGGGGTGGACCCGACGTCTACGACGACCGGCTCCGATTCGGGCTCGGCCGGCTCGAACCCGGGGTCGTCGTCCTCGATCGCGTCGTCGGGGACCTCGGCGGCGATCACCTCGGGGGCGCTGTCGTCCTCCTCCTCCGAGTCGCTCGGGGCGCGGGCTTGGCCCATGGCCCCACTCGAGCAACCGCAGACCGCCTGGTCAACCCCAATGCGCCCGCTCACCGAGGCGGCGCGCAGTGGGTCGTGAGCACGCAGGAGAGCTCGGAGCCGGGCCCAGGACGGCAGCGCGGAGCCCCGGGCGCGCCCTCGTCGGCGCTGCACTTGGCGACCTGCACCCCCCCCGTTCCGCAACGGCAGCGACCGCCGGACCCGCCAAGGACGCAGCGGAGACCGTCGAAGCCGCAGTCGGCGTCGGTGAGGCACGAAACGAAGGCGTCTTCGCACCGCCACCCGGCCGGGCAGCGCGAGTCGGCCTCGCAAGGCACGCTGCACCATGGCTGGCCGTCCTCCCCCCAGGGCATGCACAGACTCGGACCGAGCCGCTCGTTCGAGCCGGCCTCGCAATCGGCGGAGCCTTCGCAGGCTCGTCGGAACGACTCGGCTTCGAAGCACTCGCCCGCCGCGGCCGCGCCGCACTCCGGAGCGCCCGGTTCTCCGCAACAGAACTCACCCGTGGCGCACTGGGCTCGGCTGTCGCAGGGCGCCTCGGCCGGCCGGGCGCAGCGCCCGTCCTCGCATCGAAGTCCCGGGCGGCAGGCTTCGTCGGTGCGGCAGTCGTCCTGCAGTCCGCCCCGGCAGATGCCATCGAGACAGACCGCCGCGGCCGACCGGCACTCGAGGCCATCCGCCACCGGGGCAGCGGCGTAACAGGGCTGCCCCGGCCGGCCGAAACCGGGGGGACGGCACAGGTCCCCGCGGTCGTCCCGGACGCACTCGAAGGGCTCGAGGCAGGTGCGGTTCGGGAGGCAGGGTTGGTCCCGTTGTCCCCGTCCGGACACGCAGACGCTGCCCGAGCAGACGAATCCGTGGTCGCAAGTGCCGTTTGGATAACACGGACAGCCCACGACGCCCTCGCAGCCGACGCCGCCGTCGGATGCAGTCATGAGCCCGGCATCCACCTCGGCGACCGGTGCTGCGCTCGGAGCCCCGGGGCGGCACAGACCGAGAGGCTCGATGCATCGATGTTCGGCAGGGCACTCGAGGTCCACCCGGCACGGCGCGCGGCACTGGTGGTCGGAGAAGTCGCAGCGCAGCCTCCCCGGGCAGGCGCCGTCGGGACTGCAGGGTTGGTCGCAACCGGCGGAGGCGACGAAGAGCAGGGTCGAGAAGTGGAGGTAGCGCATGGCGCCCCGCTTCAAGGCCGGGCGAGGGCTCGCCATTTCGGACCGACGGCCCGAGCGCAGGGGGAGCGCGGAATTCGGCTCGTGACGAGGGGTTTGCACCGTCTCTGCGACAAGCTGTCGGTTGCAGCGACAAACCGGATAGAGTATGTCGGATATGGCGGGGGAGGAAACGGCCGGCCGTCGGCGAGGAGAACCATGAGCGCGCTTTCGATGTTTTGTGACCAATGTGAGCAGACCGCCCACAACACGGGGTGCACCACCAAAGGGGTGTGCGGAAAGAACCCCGACGTCGAGTCGGCGCAGAAGCTCCTGCTCTATGGGGTGAAAGGGCTGTCCGCCTACAAGAGCCACGCGAGGCGGCTCGGGAAGTCCGATCCGGAGCTCGATGCGTTCGTCGAGGACGCGCTGTTCGCGACGATGACCAACGTCAACTTCGACTTCGACCACCTGCGCGGGCTCATCCTGAGGGCCGTTGAAGCGAGCTACGCGACCATGCGCATGCTCGAGGCGGCGCACGTCGAGCGGCTCGGCGAGCCCGGCCCGGTCGAGGTTCGCGAGGGCATCGAAAAGGCCCCCGGCATCCTGGTGACCGGCCATGACATGGCCGACCTGCTCGAGCTGCTCGAACAGTGCGAAGGCTCCGGCGTCAAGGTCTACACCCACGGTGAGATGCTCCCGGCGCACGCCTACCCGAAGCTCTCGGCGTTCTCGTGCCTCGCCGGTCATTACGGCACCGCGTGGCAGCGCCAGCGCTGGGACTTCGAGCGGTTCGGCGGGCCGGTGCTCGCGACCACCAACTGCGTGCTGATCCCCTGGGAGACCAACAGCTACCTGGGTCGGCTGTACACGCGGGGCCATGCCGCCGTTCCCGGCGCGAAGCGCCTCGAGCGGCGCGACTTTGGACCCATCATCGAGCACGCCCGATCGATCGGGCCCCTCGAGCCGACCGCGCAGTCCTCCCGGACCGTGGGCTGGCACCACCGCGCGCTCAGCGAAGAGGTCCCGGCCCTGGCCGCGGCGATCCGAGACCAATCGTTGCGCCATTTGTTTCTCGTCGGCGGCTGTGACGGCGCCGAGCCCGGTCGCAACTACTTCACCAAGTATGTCGAGGCGACGCCGCCCGATACCCTCGTCCTCACCATGGGGTGCGGAAAGTACCGCTTCCGGGAGGAGACGACGGGCGTCCTCGGCGGCCTCCCTCGGCTACTCGACATGGGGCAGTGCAACGACGCCTTCGGCGCGATGCAGGTCATCGAGCAACTCGCGGTCGAGCTGGGCATGCCGGTCGCGGCGCTGCCGCTCACCGTGCAGTGGTCTTGGTTCGAGCAGAAGGCGATCGCGGTGCTGCTCGCGCTCCTCCACCGGGGCTTTCGAGGGGTCGCGCTCGGACCGAACCTGCCCGCCTTCGTGAGCGACGCGCTGCTCGAACTGATGGCCGACGAGTTCGGCTTACGAGCGGTGGTGAGCCGCCCGAAAGAGGACGTCGCTGAGGATATGGCCATGGCCTGATCCCACCGTACAAACCTCGTCCGACCCACCGCGAAAGGAGGCGGCGGGGCTCCGGCTCCGCCGACAGGCCATGCTTACCAAGACCTCTCTCACCGCCCTTCAGTCCCTCATGTATGTGGCTCAACGGCCCGAGCAGGGTCCGATCGCGCCGGGAGAGATCGCGGCCAGCCTGAAGTGCTCGGCGAGCTACCTCTCGAAGATCCACACCCAGCTCACGAAATCGGGGGTGCTCGAGTCGCACCGGGGGGTTCGAGGCGGCATCACCTTAGCCCGGCGGTCTCGGGACATCTCACTGCTCGAAGTGGTCGAGGCTTGCCAGGGCAGGATCCTCGCCCACTACTGCTCCGAGTACCCGAACCTCGAATCGGTGTGCGGCTACCACCACGCGATGGCGCAGCTTCACGACAGCACCGTGGGGGTGCTACGTCGCTGGACCCTCGAAGACCTCGCTTCGAGGCCCGGGCCGGTCCTCGGTCTGGACCGTGGGCCATGCAAGATGGCGTGCGTTCGGGCGCGCGAGGTCCCGGCGCCTCGCGCCCAGCGCGGGGCCTGACCTCGGGGTCAATGAACGTCGTCGATGTCGATCTCCTCCACGACGGCGAAGATGTGCTTCACCTCGACGACGCGCAGCAGCTCATCCCACGGGACGGGCAAGCCCTCCTCTTTGGGGAACAGGACCTTCGCCCCCTCCGGAACGCCGGAGACGTTGACACCGAAGCTCTGTCCGTCCTCGGGCTCCGCTCGGGCCACCTCCACGACCTCCCCGTAGGCGGCCTGCGCCACCGCGTCCTTGGCGCCCGCCGGAAGGTAGAGGCCGCCGGCCGACCGATCCTCCCCGTGCACCAGCCGGACGAGCACCCGGGGGCCGAGCGGCTTGACGTGACGGCTCTTTCGGTCCGGCGAGGCGAGGGGGTTGACCCGCGCCGGGGTCAGAGGTTTGGCCATGCTCGGAGGCGCGTACCACGGCGGCGCGGCGAGTCCAGACCGAACCACCGTCCTGCGAAATCTCGGTGCTGCAGCGAAATATCGTTTGGCAGACGACGACATTTCGCCGAAACCAGAGGCCCCGTGTGCGCCACAGATGGCACGGTGCGTGCTAAGCTCAGCGGCAGGCTGAGCGTACGACGTGGCCGCGCGGGCGGCCAAGCAGCGAGAAAAGGAGACAAGCGATGACCAGACCAAACCGCGAGGGGCAGCGCGTGCCCGAGGTGAGCTTTCGTGTCCGTGAGGACGAGAGGTGGAAGGACGTGACCAGCGCCGAGCTGTTCGCGGGCAAGACGGTGGTGGCCTTCTCCCTCCCCGGGGCGTTCACGCCCACCTGCTCGACCTCCCACGTGCCCCGCTACGATGAGCTCGCGCCGGTGTTTCGGACCCACGGGGTGGACGCGATCCTGTGCATCTCCGTGAACGACACCTTCGTCATGAACGCCTGGCGAGAAGACCAGGCGGTCGAGAACGTCTTCTTCGTCCCCGATGGCAACGGAGCCTTCACCGAGGGGATGGGGATGTTGGTGGACAAGGCGCCGCTCGGCTTCGGAAAGCGGTCCTGGCGCTACTCGATGCTCGTGCGCGACGGCGTCATCGAGAAGCAATTCATCGAACCCGACCTCGAAGGCGATCCCTTCGAGGTCTCGGACGCGGACACGATGCTGCGGTACCTCGCCCGCGGCGCGAAGCTGCCGCCGGACATCTTGCTGTTCACGAAGAACAACTGCGGCCACTGCCGAAACGCGAAAGCGGCGTTGCAGCAAGCGGGCCTCCCCTACGAGGAGGTGCTCGCCTCCCCGCGGATGCTGAAGGCGGTGTCGAGCACGGCCTCCACCCCGAGGGTCTTCATCGACGGCCAGCTCATCGGCGGCTCTGAGGAGCTGCTCGCCTGGCTGAAGGCGGCTGGCTGACGAGCGATGCTCGTCCTTCTCTCCCTCCTCACTGCGCCGGTGTTCCTCGGGCCGGCGGAGGCGAGCGCTGCGCTCGAGCGGGGGGCGGTGGTCCTCGACGCCCGCGGCGCTTCGGCCACGTGGCCCTACCTCCCCGGAGCCGCGATCGCTGATTGGACGCTGGCCCGAGTCGGACCGGGGCGGGAGGGTCGCCTCGATCTCGACCGCGCCCGCGCCTACTACGCCTCGCGGGGCGTGCGCGAGGACCGAGCCGTCCTGGTCTACGGTTCGGGGCTGGATGGCTTTGGCGAGGAGGGCCGGGTGTGGTGGGACCTCAGGATGCTCGGGCACCCCGAGGTCCGGATCCTCGACGGAGGGGTCGGAGCGTGGATCGATGAGGGGCTCGACCTCGCCGACGCCCCCATCGAGCGGCCTATGGGCCAGCTGTCTACGAGACCTGCCCCACCGCTTCGGGCCGACCGGTCCGCAGTGGCCGCCCGCGGACGGCAGCACGCAGCCGCCGCCTCCGGCCGGCTGATCGACGTCCGCACCCGTGAGGAGTACGACGGCGCGACCCCGTACTTCGCGTCGCGCGGCGGCCACATCCCTGGCGCCGTGCACGTGCCATGGACCGCGGCGCTCGACGCTCGCGGCCGCCTCGACCCTTCCTTTCCGAGGCGCCTGCCCGCCGCCTCGGGCACCGAACCGCTCGTCGTATACTGCACCGGAGGCGTTCGCTCCGCGTTCGTGGTGGCGGTGCTCACCCACTTCGGGATCGCCGCGCAGAACTACGACGGCTCGTGGTGGGAATACGCGAGGAGCGATCTTCCGGTGAGCAGGCTCAATCGGTGAAGCGGCGAACGTGGGGGTAGGGAAAGACGTCGGGCATCTCACCTCGCGCCAGGGACTTTTGCATCTTTCTCCACCAAGCCACCGTGAACAGGTCGCCGTGGTGCTCCTCGAAGACCCGCCGCAGCTTCGGACTCCCCCACAGGAAGAATCGAAGCTCCTCTGGGTAGATGTCGCGTTCGTCGGCGACGACCTCCGACTCGCCCCCCATGCCTTCCCCCGGAGGTAGCTTCTTGAACCGACACTCCGAAAGGGGGATGATCTCGTCGTAGTCGTAGAAGACGACACGGCCGCGGCGGGTCACTCCGAAGTTCTTCACCAAGAGATCTCCGGGGAACAATCCGGCCGCCGCCATGTCTTTTATCGACTGCCCGTGGTCCACCACCGCCTCGAACGCGAGCTCCTCGTCCACCTCGTGGACGTAGAGGTTCAATGGATAGACCTTTCGCTCCGCGTAGAGCTGCTCGATGATGACCTCCTCGCCCTCGAGCCGGACGGTGTCGCTGCACTCCGCGAGCAGCTCCTCGAGCACTGGTTCGGAGAACCGGCGGCGGGGAAACCGAAGCCGCTCGAAGCCCTGCGCGTCCACGAGCCGCCCTACGCGATCATGGCTGTGCACGAGGCGGTACGTCTCGTGGACCCGCTCGCGGGTGGTCGTCTTCGGAGCGGCGAACTTGTCTCGAATGACCTTGAAGACCAGGTGGTACGTCGGCAGGTGGAACACGGCCATGACCATGCCCTTGGCCCCCGGGGTGGGCTCGAATCTCTCCACCGACTGCTCGAGGTGGCGAAACAGCCCGCGGTACCGGATGGTCTTTCCGTGCTTGATGAAGCCGAGGCTGATGTAGAGTTCTTCGGTGGGTTTCTGCGGCAGCAGCGACTGAAGAAAGCCGACCAGCTCCGCCGGCCGCTCGAGGTCCACCAGAAAATAGGACCGCGTGAAGCTGAACACGGTGCTGACGTCGAGCTCGGACAGCACGACCGCGTCCACCCGGATCCCGGCAGGGGGATGAATCAGCGGGAGCACCAGCGGGACCATGCGGTGCCCGCGCCGAAGCCGGCCCACGAGGTAGGCCCCCTTGCTCCGGTAGAGGACCGGCTCGACCAACTCGAGCACATCGAACTCGACCATGCCCGACCGCTCGGCGAGGTGCTCTTCGATGCGCTCGGCGACGCGCCGAGCATCTCGCGGAAGATCCACCCAGGCGGCGTGAAACCCCAGCGAGCCAAAGACCTCCTCGAACATCGCGGCTAGGCTGGTGGTGGGATACCAGCTGCGAAAGATCGGCGACTCTTCCCCAGAGGGCAGCACCGTGTTGTCGAACCAGACGAACTCGAGCTCCCGGTCGATTCCGGTGGTCTTGAAGACCTCCCGGGTTACGGAGTTGAAGAAAGTCTCCGAGAGCTCCTCGTCGGAGCGGTTGTTGATGTGCCGCGCAAACGCATCCTTCAGGGCCACCCACAAGCCCCGGTCCAGAAACCGAGCCCCGAGCTTCACCCGGAGGGCCGCGACGAGCTCGTCGATGAGGACGTGGTAGAGGTCGGTCCGCCGGTTCAGACCGGCCCGTGCCGACGTCCAATCTCGGCGCTCGAACCAGCCCCGCGCCTCGCACGTGAGGCCGCGAAACTCTCGCCGGTAGCGCTTCAGGTAGTTGAGGATGAGCTCCGCCGCGTGCTGGGCCAACTCCATTGGCGCGGAATCTAGCAGCCGGGGGCCGAGTAGCCTATCGGCCACACAGGGCCTCGAGGTCCACGGCCTCGAGCAGCGAGCCCGGGCCGGGACCGGACATCTCGAGAAAGGCGTCCAGGGTGTGCACCGCGCCGCCGGGGCTCACGATGCACGGCCACGGCGGCGGTGGAGCCCGAAAGCCGTCCTCCGTCCGCATGTGGCGTCGGTCCGAGGCGAACAACGCAAAATGCTCGTCCGAGGGCACGGCGCGGCACCGTGGAGGGGTGACCCCCGGCGGAAAACTCGACCCGAGCCAGGCGGAGAGCGCGGTGGGAAACGCCCCGCGGTGGTCGAGGTCCCAGACCTCGGGCCCGCTCGGCCCGTCGGCCAGGATCACGCAGTGGTAGTCCCAGACCACGGCCTGGTTTGGCGGCGCCGCTTTCTGCGCCCCCATCGCGAACGCCCGGGCCGAATTCGAGAGAAACACGGCCCATCGGGGTCGGCCCGATAGCGCAGCAGCGCGGATCAGCCACCAAGCGTTCTCCTCGCAGTAGAACGGTTGGTAGCGAAAAGCGGATCGGTCCATCACCGGACCTCGAACAGGAGCGTCTCCCCGGAGATGGTGAAGGTGTCGCCGTTGGCCACCTTCGTCCGTTGGATCTTCTCTCCTCCGTGCCAAACCCCATTGGCCGAGCCGAGGTCGGAGATCCACAGCTCGCCGCCCACGGTGGTCAGGCTCGCGTGCTGCCGGCTCACCTTTGCCGAGGCGATGACGACGTCGCAGGTTCGGCTCCGGCCGATGATCATCGGGTCCTTGTCGATCCGGATCGATTCACCGCTCGCCAGGGTGCAGACCCACTGCCTCGGAGTGGGCAGCGGCGTGGGCGGAGCCGCTTCGGCCGCCGATTCGTCCCCGACGGCCACCGCGGGCCGCGCGGTTCGGGGCGAGACGGCGGGGCGGGCCTCGGACGCCGCCGGCGACGCTGGGCCCATCGAGACCGGAGGAACCACCGGGAACGAAGCGAGCCGGTCGTCCGACTGCGCTTTGCCCACCTCGTCTTCGGACAGCACGAGCTGCACCTCGCGCCCGCAGACGTGGCATGCGACGTGGGTCGGCAGCTCGGTGACCGCGCGCTCGAGCCAGTTCTGGGGGCAGGACGGCTCGTTGCCGCAGTTCGTGATCCAGCCGAGGCTCTCGCGCATGGGCTCCCCTTGGCCCAGGGCGACGGAGCGGTCAATGTGCGGCTGACGGAGGCTCGGCGTAGCGAGTCGGGTCGGCGATCCCGGCCTCGGCGAATCCGCGGCGGCGCAGGGTGCACGATTCGCAGCGGCCACAGGCCAGACCCCCCACCGGGTCGTAGCAGCTGTGGGTCAACCCGAGGTCGAGGCCGAGCTCGACGCCCCGTCGGATGATGTCCGCCTTGCCCAAGGACAGGAGCGGGGCGTGGACTCGAAAGCTGCTTCGGCCCTCCACCGCGTCGGCGGTGGCCAGGTTGGCCAGCCGCTCGAAAGCCTCGACGAACGCGGGCCGGCAGTCGGGGTAGCCGGAGTAGTCGAGCGCGTTGGCCCCGAAGAAGAGGTCGCTCGCGCCGACGACCTCGGCCCAGCCGAGCGCCACCGAGAGGAACACCGAATTTCGAGCCGGCACATAGGTGCTCGGAATCGGCCCCACGCCAGGCTCGGTGTTTTTCGGCACGTCGCGGCTCGGGTCGGTGAGCGACGAGCCACCGAGCGCCCCCAGGTCGATCCGGACCACCCGGTGGTCCCGAGCCCCCACGGCCGAGGCGACCTTGGACGCGGCGTCGAGCTCCACCCGATGTCGCTGCCCGTAGTCGAAGCTGAGCGCGTACACCTCGAAGCCGACGGAGCGGGCCATGGCAGCCACCACGGCCGAATCGAGGCCGCCGCTCACGAGCACCACCGCGGACGGAGACCCAGGGTCCATGGGGGCGCCTCACCACGGCCGGTCACGCCTTGTCCAGCGTCGAGCGAAGCGCGCTCCTCCTTCGTCTCCGCGTCCCTGCGCTTGCCCCCCGAGAAAAACGGCGCTACACGCCTCCCCCTCACGGAGGCGGGCGTCGGGGACCACGACCCGCGAGGGTGGCGGAACTGGTAGACGCGCTGGATTTAGGTTCCAGTGGGCTTGCCCGTGGGGGTTCGAGTCCCCCCTCTCGCAATTTGCCGCGTCCCCGAGCCCCAGGCGCAGAGACCATCCATGAACATCGAGGTCGAACAACTCTCCAACGTCGAGCGCAAGATCGCGGTGAGCATCCCGTGGGAGGCGGTCAAGGCCGAGCTCGACGCCGCCTACCAGGGCCTGCAACGCAAGGCTCGGGTGAAGGGCTTCCGGCCAGGCAAGGTGCCGCGAAAGGTGCTGGAGCAGTTCTACCGGCCCACGGTGGAGTCCGAGGTCGTCAACCGCCTGGTGGACGAAGGGATGAGGCAGGCGATCTCGGAGCACGACCTGTTCCTCATCGACCGCCCGGTGCTCGAAGAGGCGCCCAAGATCGCGGTCGAGCAACCGCTCGCCTTCTCGTTGAAGGTGACGGTGAAGCCCCATGTGGACCCCGAGCGGTACAAGGGCCTCGAGGTCGAGCGGAAGATCCGCGAGGTGACGGAGGCAGAGGTGGACGCCGAGCTCGCCGCGCTCCGGGAGAAGGCCTCGGTCGTCGAGCCGATCACCGACCGCAACGTGGCCGAGCAGGGCGACCTCGCGGTCGTGGACTTCTTCGGCTTCGTGGACGGAGAGACCTTCAAGGGCGGAAAGGGCATCAACTACACCGTCGAGCTCGGCGGCGGGCGGATGATCCCGGGCTTCGAAGACGCGATCGTGGGGATGAAGATCGGGGACGAGAAGACGTTTCCCCTCCGCTTTCCCGAAGGCGACGGGCCCGAGGAGGCGCGGGGCAAGGACGTCGAGTGGAAGGTCGAGCTCAAGGAGCTCAAGAGCAAGGCGGTGCCGGAGCTCGACGACGAGTTCGCGAAGGACCTCGGCGAGTTCGACACGCTGGCCGAGCTGCGAGACGGCGTCCGCAAGAATCTCGCGACCAGGGAAGACGGCAAGAGCCAGCGGCTGCTTCGGTCGCAGGTGGTGGAAGCGCTGGTCGCGGCCAACCCGCTCGAGGTGCCGGACCGCATGGTGGACAACCAGGTCGAGTTTCTGCTCCGGGACACGATCGGCGTCTCAACGGAGACCCGCCAGGACCCGCAGTTCGCTCCGATCGTCGCCGAACTGGCCAAGAACCTGCGGCCTCAGGCCGAGCAGCAGGTGAAGACGATGCTGCTGCTCGAAGGGGTGGCCCGGGTCGAGGGCTTGTCGGTGAGCGAGGCGGACGTGGACGGAAAGCTGCAGTCCTTGTCCCGGGAGCACCGCATCCCGCTGCCGCAGCTCCGAAACCAGCTGCGGGAGAACGGCCAGATGGGGAACATCTCGTACAACCTCCTCCAAGAGAAGGCCGTGCAATTGGTGATGGAGGCGGCGCAGATCACGGACCGAACCGTGACCGCCGAGGAGTTGAGCGAGGCCCTCCAAGAAGGCTGAGCCGCCCGCCACCCTGAACCGCTGGACGCCAAGCCGGTTCCCCGCCACCATCCCGGTCGGGGCTCGGCCCCCGGAGTCGAACGTGAGCTACCTGGTCCCCTACGTCATCGAACAAACCCACCGCGGCGAGCGGTCCTACGACATCTGGTCCCGGCTCATGAAGGACCGGATCATCTTCCTGGGAACCGAGGTCACCGACGACCTCGCCAACGTGATCGTGGCCCAGCTCCTGTTCCTCGAATCCGAAGACCCGGACAAGGACGTCAACATCTACATCAACAGCCCCGGGGGCTCGATCACCGCCGGTCTCGCCATCTACGACACCATGCAGTACGTGCGGTGCCCGATCACGACCATCTGCGTGGGCCAGGCGGCGTCCATGGGGGCGGTCCTGCTCGCCGCCGGGACGAAGGGGCGGCGCAAGGCCCTCCCCCACTCCCGGATCATGATCCACCAGCCCTTGGGCGGCGCCCGAGGCCAGGCCTCCGACATCGAGATCCAGGCCCGCGAAATCCTCCGCATGAAGGACCTGCTCTACAAGATGCTCTCCGAGCACACCGGGCGGCCGGTCGAGTCGATCGAGAAGGACTCGGACCGCGACAAGTTCATGTCCGCGATCGAGGCCAAGGAGTACGGGCTGATCGACGACGTCGTCTTCAGCAAGAAGGGGTCGACCCCAAAGGCCTGAGCCGCGACCTCGTGGCGCGGACGCGACACGAACCGGCGTTTTTGGCGATGGGCGATTGATTGGGAGCCCCTTTTGGGGCTCCATCGAGAGGTCACATGGTGGAGCGAGGCGGTCGCGAGGACGGCTACGGTGGAAACCTGACGTGCTCCTTCTGCGGCAAATCGCAGAAAGAGGTGAAGAAGCTCATCGCTGGGCCCTCGGTGTACATCTGCGACGAATGCATCAGTCTGTGCAACGACATCATCGCTGAGGAGCAGGAGAAGGACTCGGTAGGCGAAGGCGCCTTCCGCGTGCCCAAACCGAGCGAGATCAAGGGGGTCTTGGACGACTACGTGATCGGGCAGGAGCGGGCCAAGAAGACGCTCGCGGTCGCGGTGCACAACCACTACAAGCGGGTGCAGTCGAACCTGGACGACCCGTCCGACCAGGACGAGATCGAGCTGCAGAAGTCCAACATCCTGGTGATCGGGCCCTCGGGCTCCGGAAAGACGCTGCTCGCCCAGACCCTTGCCCGAATCCTGAATGTGCCGTTCACCATCGCGGACGCGACGACGCTGACCGAAGCCGGCTATGTGGGAGAGGACGTCGAGAACATCCTCGTGAACCTGCTGCAGGCCGCCGACAACGACATCGAGCGGGCCAGCCGCGGCATCGTGTACATCGACGAGATCGACAAGCTCGCCCGAAAGAGCGAGTCGCCCTCGATCACGCGGGACGTCTCCGGCGAAGGCGTGCAGCAGGCGCTGCTGAAGATCATCGAAGGCACGATGGCGAACCTGCCCCCGAAGGGCGGGCGAAAGCATCCTCAGCAGGATTTCGTGCAGATGGACACGACGAACATCCTGTTCATCTGCGGGGGGGCGTTCACGGGGCTCGACCACGTGGTCGAGCAGCGGGTGGGCAAAAAAGCCATGGGCTTTGGAGCCGAGGTCCGGTCCAAGCAGGACCGCCGAGTGGGCGAGCTGCTCGCGGAGGTGCAGCCCGCCGACCTCCTGCGCTTCGGCATGATCCCCGAGTTCACCGGGCGCCTGCCGGTGGTCGCGACGCTCGACGAGCTCGACGAACCGACCTTGACCGAGATCCTGACCAAGCCGAAGAACGCGCTGCTCAAGCAGTACCAGCGGCTGCTCGACCTCGACGGGGTGAAGCTGAGCTTCACGGAGGGCGCGATCGGCTCCATCGCTCGGCAGGCGATGAAGAAGGGAACGGGAGCGCGGGGTCTTCGGGCCATCGTGGAGCGCGCGATCCTGAACGTGATGTACGAGGTGCCGAGCCGAAAGGATGTTTTCGAGGTGGTGATCCACAAAGAGAGCATCGAAAACGGCGAGCCCCCGAAGCTCCTCCGAGGACCGGTCGAGCGCACCGGCACCTGACGGGGTCCCTCGCGGCCGCGGCGGGAGCGCGGACCGGAAGATCTGTCCGTGGTTTTGCGCTGCCTTCGCAACCGAGCTAGCGTCCGCCCGGTGCTTCGACTCGTCGATTCGCGGGGCGGCTGGCCGAGCCTGCGACGTCCACCTGGGCCGGTCGAGGCTCTTCTGGGCGCCATCGTCCTCCTCCTTCCGGCCTCAGCCTCCGCGGACGTGTGGGCGGCTCGGGGCCAGGGTCCGAGCCTGCTGCGGGTGGACGCGGTCCTCGAGCAAGGGCCCGGCCCGGTGCTGCTCACCGAGCGGGTCACGGTCTCGAACAGCAGCCCCCAGCTGGTGTGGCTGAGGCCGGTACCCGAGCCCGTCCCGTTCGAGGACGCCGCCGAAGAGCTTCTGCAGGCCGTCGCCGCGGTCGAACCCACCACCCCCCCGGCGGAAGGGGTCCGTGCGAGGCCATTTGGCCCGTCGGTGCTCACCTACCTGATGGGGACAACGGACGAACAGCCCCTCCGAGCGCCCCCGATGCCCGAAGGCCGAACGCTGCTGGTGGACGCGGTCACGACGTTCTCCGGCCGAGCCGAAACATCGTCGGTCACCCTCGTCACCACGCTCCCGGCAGAAGGCGAGGCCTTTCTGCAGCGCTTCGGGGTCGAGCTCGACCCCGAAGGTCGGACGGAGCTCGCCCGGTATTTGAACCTCGGGTGGTCGGTGGTGGCGGCGTCGGTTCGCGACCCGTCCCCGAACCCAGAGCAACCGGCGGTGCTCGGACCGTTCGCTTCCCCCCTACCCAAGCTCGAATATCCGTTGCTGCGGCGCGCTGGGGTGGATGGGCCCTCTTTCATGGTCTCGGTGCTGGCCGATGGGCCAAGGGTGCCGCTCGATTTCCTCGTGGTGCCGCCGGGCGCCAAGACCAACGAACCACGGGCGGTCGTGCACTACCTTGGCCCGTTCGAGCCCGACCTCGGGGAGCAACGGGTGCTGACCCGCTTCGAGCTCTGGCCCGGCTCGAGCAAATCCCACTCGGTGCGCCTCGGTCCGCCAGACGCCGCCATCGTGGCCCCCCAGCTCCCCCCCGCTCCACGCGATCCCGGCGGCTTCGACTTGTTCTGGGTTCTCCTGCTCGGCCTGACCCCGATGGTCTTCGCGCCGGAGGCGTGGCTGATGTGGGGGCTACAAACGCTGGCCCGCGCCCGCGCCCGCGCTGGTTTGCCCGCGTTCGGGGTGAAGCTCGGCGCGGTGTGGGGACTTATCGTCGCTGGATACTGGCTGGTCGCGGTCGACGGGATGGCCAAGGTCGCGGCCGTCGGGCCTCTGCTCTTCGCGACTCTGCAACTCGCGATACCCTATGCCGAACGCGAACCGGCCCCGGTCAGGGCCGAGTTTCGGCGGGCCAAAACCAAGCGGCGAGCGGCCGAGCCGTCCCAGCCCCCAGGAAGCTGAGCTCCCTAGGGTCAGCTGAGTTGGTCCCCGGTCGTGATCAGAACCCGTCGCGAATGCCGCGGACCAGCAACCCGAGCATGTCGGTGCCGGTGACGATGCCGACCAGCTCTCCCTCGTCCACCACCGGCAAACAGCCCAGGTAGCGCTCCCGCATCAGCTCCGCCGCCTCCAGCACCGAAGTGGTCGGTTCGACCGTGGTCACGGAGCCGATCATCATGTCGCGGACCTTCACCCGAAGGTTCGCCCGGCGCTGTGCCTCGACCGACAGGCCGGAGCTGGGGCTCACCTGGTGCCGAGCGACGTCGCGCTGGCTGACGATGCCGACCAGCTGGCCGTCTTCGACCACCGGGAGGTGGTGCAGCCGGTCGAGCCGCATCAGCATGTCGGCGAGATCGACGTCGTCGGCGGGGTCCAGGGTCTCCACGTTCCGGGACATTACCTGGCCCACGGTCAGCTGCTTCATTCCGGTCATGGCGTCACCTCCGCTCGGGAGCAAAGCAACCGCCGTGCCGCCTCCCGGTCTCGTTCCTCCGCCCCGAACATCGCACCGGTGGGTAACCAGGGCGGTGTCGGCGTCACCTTCCGCTGACGCTCGGCCCCGCCGCCGGCCCGGCGAAATCCGGGTCAGCCGCCATCGGGGGCGCGCACGAAGCGACGCTGGCCCGAACCGGCGGTCACGTTCTCGTAGACCCCCTTCTCCCTGCGAACCAGCTTCGTAAAGCCCTTCGCCGCCAGCTCGGAGTTCGAAGGGAGACCCGCGCCCGAAGACAAGTTGGGGGCGAACAGGATTCGCTCGACCGCCGCCTCAGGGCGGGTGTCGCCCACCTCCCGGCCAAGGAGAGCGCACAGCTCGCCCCAAGTCCGGAGGGTCTCCGTCATGCGGTGCACGACCTCCAGCTCGGCTTGGTTTTCAACGCAGCGGTAGCGGTAGACCGGCACCGAGGGCCTCAGCTTCGGCCGTGCACCAGCGTCCGGGGCCCGTCACGGAACACGATCTCCGCTTTGCCCCCATCTTTTACGGCAAAGACGATGCCGAGGCCGAATTTCGGATGCTCCACCACCTGGCGGACGTCGAGCGCGTTTTTCATCGAGTACGCGGCCGCCTGGCTGAGGTCGACCTCCTTGGCGAGCACGTCGAAGTCGGCCGTGGCCGCGTTCGCTGCCTCCTCCCGCTTCTTCCTCGCGTTCTTTCGCTTGGCGGCGGTCGCCTCGCTCGCGGAGTCCGGCGAGCGGTAGGTGTGGGTCTTTTGGCAGGTGTTGCACTTGACCTTGACGATTTTGTCGCCGTCCATCGCCACCACGGTGTGGGCGAGCACGAGGCCCGGGCCGCACGAGGGAAGGCACTTCGAATCGACGTCGTCTCCAGCTTTGATGGTCGTCATGGGGATGGGCCCGGTGGGGGGTGGTTTCATAGCGCTGGCGAGAGGCCTTGGCAACCGAGAGCCGGCGCCGACGCTTTTGTGCTTGCCAAGCCGACGCTGGCTCGGCACCTCTCGCCCCGAGTCGCAAGCGATGGCGAAGCTGTCCAAGATTGAGCACAACAACCGCCGGAAGGCCATGGTCGAGCGCTACAAGGAGCGCCGGGCCAAGCTGAAGGCGATCATCAGCGATCCGAACACGCCCGACGAAGAGCGCTTCGAGGCGGTGCGAACGCTCGACCGGCTCCCCCGGAACTCGAGTCGGACTCGGGTGCGAAACCGATGCCGAGTCACCGGACGTCCTCGCGGCTACTACCGGAAGTTCGAGCTCTCCCGAATCGCGATGCGGGACCTGGGCAACACCGGGCAGATTGCGGGCCTCAAGAAGGCCTCCTGGTAACCAGCCTGCGTCGCGGACGGGTACCGGACGATCCGGCCCAGCTCGTTTCGTGGCAGCCCTGAGCTTGTCCGTCTACCTGTGAGTAGATAAACTCCGGACCGTGGCCACGGCTCTCTCCTTCGCTTTCGGTTACATCCTGCCGCTCATGGCCGGGCTCGGTCTCCTCTTTGGAGGCCCCTGGTCGTGGTCGGCGGTGGCGTTCGCGTTTGTCCTCACCCCCTGGCTCGACGCGCTGGTCCCAGAGGATCGGACCAATCCGAGCCCGGACGAGGTGGCGGAGCGGCGTTCGACGCCGCTGTTCGACGTCTGGCTCTACGCGTGGCTGCCGGTCCAGCTCGCCCTGATGGCGGGGACCTTTCTCGCCGTGCCCGGCGGCAGTTGGCTCGAGCGGATCGGGTGGGTGGTGTCGCTCGGGGTCGTGACCGGCGGCGGCGGGATCACCGTCGCCCATGAGCTGATGCACCGGCCTTCCTCGTCCGCGCGGGCGGCGGCGGAGGCCTTGATGGGCCTGGTGCTCTACCCCCACTTTTGCATCGAGCACGTGCTTGGCCACCACCGACGGGTCGCCACTGAGGAGGATCCGGCCTCGGCCCGACGAGGAGAGAGCGTGTACGCGTTTTTGCCCCGGACGCTCATCGGCGGTCTGGAGAGCGCGTGGTCGCTCGAGACCCAGCGGGTGCGGAGCAGAGGCGCGCGCGGGCTGGCCGACCGCCGGATCCGGCATCCGCTCGTGGTGCTCCTGGTCTTGTCGAGCACCGGGGCGGCGTTCGGCCCGGCCGGTCTCCTTGCGCTCTTGGGACAGGCGGTGGTCGCCGTCTTGCTGCTCGAGGTGATCAACTACGTCGAGCACTACGGCCTCGTCCGCCACCAGGGGAAAGACGGCCGGTACGAGCGGGTCCGCCCCGTTCACTCCTGGAACTCGGCCCACCGGGTGACCGGGCGCTACCTCTTTCACCTCCCCCGACACTCCGACCACCACTTCCTGGCCAGCCGGCCCTATTTCTTGCTCGAGCACCATGACAGCGCCCCCCAGCTGCCGGCGGGGTACCCCGCGATGGTGCTGCTCGCGCTGGTGCCCCCCCTGTGGCGCCGCGTGATGGACCCACGGGTCGACCGCTGGATGGGCGGCGACGAGAGCCTCAGAGAAACCGACCGCATGCCCAGCATCGCTCGAAGTTGAGCGGGCTGGCCTCTCCGCAGCCGCAGGTCCACTCCGATGTCTCCTCCGCTGGCGTCCCGGGGAGGGAGAGCCACCCCTCGTCGGCGGACCCGGAGAACGACAGCGCCCCTCGGCCGGCGTCGGGCAAGAGCCGCTCGAGCGCGGACGCGGCGCCTTCCGCTTCCGCGTCCGGCACCCACACCTCCACGAAGCACTCGTGCACGGGCAGGCCTCCGGCGAGGGCGGCGCGGCCTTCGTTTCGGACCTCGGCTCGGATCCCTTCTTGGGCGAGCAGGTCGCGGGCGATGTGGGCCAGGGCGAGCAGAGGGGAGGAGTAGACGCGGATCACGTGGCCTCGAAGAAGCGGTCGAGCGAAAACGAGAGCCCGAGCGCGGCGATGAAGTACGACGCCTCGTACCGCCCGTTGCCGACAATCGTCCGCAGCTCCGGTTCGAATTCGATGGGCGCGGTCATGCGAGCCCGGCTGTTGTCCACTTCGGTCGCCTCGAGGTGCACGTACATCGCGGTCGCCAGCAGCGTCACCCCGTACCAGGTGGTGGACACGCCAAGTCCGAACCCGTGCTTGTCGAGGTCGATGCGGGCGGCGTCGAGCCGCTCTTCAGGGATGGCGGAGGGTTCGTAGAAGTAGCCGGCCTGGACCCCGAGCCACGGCTCGAACACCTCGAGCTCGCCGCCGATCCGCAGGGACCAGGTGTCCCGCCAGAACCGCTCGGCCACGATGTCGCCGAGCAACACCGGCTCCAGGCCCGCCACCTCGAACGAGATGCCGCGCGGCTCGACGACGATGCGCTCGGTCACGCCCCAGCCTTCGTGCACGAACGCGGCCTCGGCGGTGAACAGCCCTGGCCGCCGGTACTGAACGCCAGCCCGAGCGATGGGCGCGACCTCGAGCCGGACCTCCACGTCGTCCCCCTGCACGCTGCCGATCTCCCGAACCCGCCCGCCGAGCTCGATCCTCGCCTTTCCGTCGGAGACGACGGACCGCTGGGCGCGAAAGGACCCGCCGACGGTCAATCCGGGGACGAAAGGCACGTCCCAGCTGAGCCCCGCCGTCCACCCGAGCGCTGGGTCGGACAGAAAGTCCACCGTCACCGGCACGTCCCAGTTTGGATCCTCGTGGCCATCGGCGAACGCGGTGTCGGCGAACAGGTGCAGGCTCTGCCCCGCGCCGGTCTGGTGAAGGACGAGCCCGAACCCAAGCCGCAGGCCGGTGACCGGCTCCGCGCTCGCTCCGAGCACGTAGTTGATCTCGAGGTTCGGGGCGGAGATGGCGCTGTAGCGGTTCGCGCTCTGCGCCGCCCGCTCGATGAACGAGGGGGAGGCGGGGCTGCCCAGGCTGCCGTAGTCGTGCCGCCCCGAGGTCGGACCGTACACCGCGAAGCCCACGGCCAGCCCCGCCGGCTCGAAGCCGTAGCTCACCCCGATGAACGGAATGGCGAGCGGCTGCCTGGTCCGGGCGGGCCGAAACCGGGCCTCGAGCGCGTCGTCGATCGCGAGCGCCTCTTCCTCCGGTCCCTCGAATACGCCCCGATCCACGCAGGGGCAGCGGCGGGTGAACTGCCCCGAGAAATCCACCAGGGTTCCGGACAGCTCGAAATGGAGGCCGCGGGCGAGCGACAAGCCGGCAGGATTGTAATGCAGAGCCAGCGGGCCCGCCGGCGCGGCCACGAAGGCGCCGCCGCGGGCGAGACCGCGGGCGCCGACGTCGGCGATGTAGAAGCCGGCGGCTTCGGCGAGCCCGGGTGACAGCAGCGTGAGCGCGACGAGGAGACGTGGGGACATCGGGGCGGCAGCATTTCAAACCGCTACCTCGGTTGACATGGGCCAGACGGCGCCTTCCCTGGGAGGGTGCGCCGCGACGACATCCCGCCCCGCTCGGTGCTCGAGGCCAAAAAGCGCCTGAGCGACGCCGTGCGCCGGTTCTTCGACCAGCGCGGCCTGCTCGAAGTGGAGACGCCGATCGCGGTGCTCTCGCCCGGGATCGAGCCGCACCTCGAGCCGTTCGAGACGGAGGAGAGGGGGCCGGACGACACCCGGACGAGGCTGTTTCTGCACACCTCGCCCGAGTATGCGATGAAGCGCCTGCTCGCTCGGGGTCTCGGATCGATCTACCAGCTCGCGCGGGTGTTCCGAAACGGGGAGCGCTCGGCGACCCACGCCCCAGAATTCACGATGCTCGAGTGGTACCGGCACCCGGGCTCGCTCGAGGAGCTCGAGACCGACGTCGCCGAGCTGCTCGCCGAAGCGGCGGATGCCGTGTCCGGTCCGTGGCGGCCGGCGGGGGTCGAGCGGCTCGACGTGAGCACCGCGTTTCGCCGGGTGGGGCTCGGGGACCCGCTCGAGGCCCTCGACGACCACCGCGCGCTCTGCCAGCGCCTGCAGATGGCCGAGATCCCCGGGGACGACTGGACGGCGACGTTCTTTCGGGCTTGGCTCGAGCGGGTCGAGCCGAGCTTCGACGAAAACCGGATCACGGTCGTGCACGGCTGGCCGGCAACGATGGCGGCGCTGGCCGAGCTCGATGAAGCCGATCCCCGGCGGGCGAAGCGGTTCGAGGTGTACCTCGGCCGTCTCGAGCTCGCGAACGCCTTCGCCGAGCTGTCGTGCCCGATCGAGCAGCGCCGACGCTTCGACGCCGACCTCGCCTACCGCAAGAGAAATGGCCTCTGTACCCCGCCCATCGACGAGGCCCTGCTCGCCGACCTGCCGAAGATCGCGGGCGCGGCCGGGATCGCGCTCGGGCTCGACCGACTGCTCATGCGCTGCCTGGGCCTAAGGGCGGTGCAGGACGTGCTGCCGTTTTCGCCCCGCGACCCTGATTGACCGGCCGGTCGTGCCCGGGGGAAGGACCGAAGCGGTGGGCCGCCGGATCCGAAAGCACGCAAACCCGTTCCATGTCACCACCCGTCTTGGGCGCCTCGACCGACTGGCGCGGTTTGGGCGGGAGGCTCCGCTGGAGGTCGACATCGGCTGCGGCGCCGGGGACTTCCTGAGGCAGCGGGCCCGCCGCCGCAAAGACCTCGATTTCCTCGGCTTCGAGATTCGAAAGCCCCTGGTGGAGGCCGCCAACCACCGGGCCGAGGCCGAAGGACTAAAAAACCTGGCCTACGTCTACGCCAACATTCACGACAACCTGGACTTCGCGGCGCCGAGCACGCTCCGCGCCGTGTCGGTGCAGTTCCCGGACCCTTGCTTCAAAAAACGGCACTGGAAGCGGCGGATCGTCCAACCCTCTCTGGTCCGAGGGTTGGCCGAGCTGCTCGAGCTCGGGGGATGGTTTTTCGTGCAGTCGGACGTGAAGCCGCTCGCGGAAGAGATGTTCGATTTTCTGTCCGCCGAGACCGCGCTCTCTTTGCAGACCTCCGCCGACCTAGCCGCTGACAACCCGTACGAAGACCGGACCGAATGGGAGCGGCACCACGAGCGGGAAGGCGAGCCGGTGTACCGGATGCTCTTCAAGAAGGTGGGCGAACCGGCGGGGCCGGTGCCGAGCCTCCCGTTTCGGGAGACGAACCCATTGAGGCTTGGCGCCGCCGAGGATCGGCCCGAGAAACCATCCGCGGAGAAGCCGTCCGCCGAGCCAAGGGCCGTGGCGGCGAGCGGCGCACCCGAGACCGGGACCCCAGGGTGAGGGTCTCGATGAGCCCGACCTGGTTGTCGACTTCGCTCGCGACTTGGTTTGCGGTGAGCCTCGGGTGCGGCTCGTCGGGCCCCCTCGAGCAGGCAGCCCGACGAGAGCGGGTCGAGGATGGCTCGAGGCCGGCGGCGCGGCCCGAGCAGCATCCCATCGAGGTTGCCCTGACCGCAGGGTTCATCGACCCTCCCCGCCGACACGAAACCCTGCGCCTCGAGGCTCCCACCACCGCCACCGTCGCGGCCGCGTCCATCGATGTGAAGGAGGGTGCGCTCCTCCTTCGATGGGACGGCGATGACGCTGAGCTCGTCCTCGATGAGGGGTTGGCCTCGATCAAGGGGGGCCAATTCGCGACGGTGAAAGTCACCGGGGGCAGTCTGCGGCTGGCCGGAACCGACATCCTCGGCGCCACCACCGTTTCGTCGGGTACCCTATCTTCCGAAGCTTCGACCTTCCGGGGCCCGCTCACCGCCGCCGGCGGGAGCAGCGTCGCGATGGTTGGAGGAGCAGCGGCGCTCGGGATCGTGGTCCGCAGCTCGGTGTTCGAAGCCCAAGTGGCGAGGATCGGGGGCGACGTCGTGGTCATTGGAGGGACCGCCGATCTCCGGCAGGTCGAGCTGAGGGGCTCGGTGCACGCTGCCGGCGAAGCCGCCGTGGGTCTCCGCGATTCGGAGGTCATGGGCGGCCCGATCGCCGTGGCCGCGTTCGACGGCGCGAGGGTGCAGGTCCATGGCTCGACGGTCACTGGCTCCCGCTGGTCTCTGTTTGCAGGCTGCGGGCACGGGGCCCGAATCCTCGACCGCGCCAGCCGGCTCGAGGGCGAAGCGGTGCGGTGCCCCTGACGACGAGCGCGGGTCGTTTTGGGTGGGCGCGCGTCAACGGCGCCGAAGCAGCGCCCGCAGACAGATCCCGCACTCGTCCTCGAACCGCTCTTTTGCGCTCCCGCCGATGAGCTCGAGGTCGAGCAGGCAAGACTCGAGCGCCCTCCGCCGACCCCCGTCCATTCGCTTCAGCTCCGGCTTGAGCAGCCGAAGCAGCGCCGCGGGGCCGCCGGGTCTCGCCGCGTCACGACAGAGGCGGGCCGGGTCGAGGTCCGGGGATGGAACCGGATTGGGAGCGGCGGACTCGATGGGAGCGGCCAGAGCGGTTGGCCTCGCTGCCGGGGGCGAGGCCCCTGCGCCGCGCCGACTGGACACGGGCCTCTTCTCCGGGACCGCCTCCGCCGTGGGCATGGACCGGGCCGCGGCGGACGGGGACGAGGGCGCCGCAGACGAGGGGAACGCGGACGGGGGCGAGGGGACCGCCGATGGTTCCCCCTCCTCGTCCGATGCTGGGTTCGGCGGGTTCGTTGCCAGCTCGAAGTCGATCCGAGGCGTCAGGCTGAGCTCTCGGGCCCGCTCGAAGCTCGCCAAAGCTCCGGCCGAGTCGCTCCGCAGCGCGAGCAGCGTCCCCCGCAGCCGGTGGCAGTCGGGCAGCTCGGCCGCCTTGATGCACTCGGAAAGAAACGCCATCGGGCTGTCGAGATCCTTCTCGAACAGCTTTCGCCGAGCCAAGACATACAAGGCCCGGGCGTGGTCGAGCTCGGCTCTCGAGGGCTCTGGTCCCACGATCGGCGCCAGAAAGGGACCGGTCAGCGGGGGCAGCGGCACCACCTCGACGACATCTTTCGGTCGCTCGCGCGTCTGCGCCGCCCCCGCGTACCCGCCGATGAGTCCAACCAAGCCCGCCGTGGCCGGAAGCAGCCACTCTGGAATCCGAGCCCAGCGCGACACCTTCCGGTGGCTCAACGGGGTCTGCTTTCGGCTCCCCCGTGGTGGCTGGGCCAAAGCCCGAGCCACGGGGTGGCGGCCGGTCGCCGTCTCCTCGTCGAGGCCTTCATCTCTGCGCTGCGCGTCGGGAGGCAAACGAGCGGTCAGCGACAGCGGTCGCAGCTCGGTGAGCGTCTTTTGCCCGATGACGTCCCGGCCATCGAGCGGAGGCGAACCTTCGACCGGGGTGGGGTCCTCGATCGCCCGACGCTGGCCCCTCGCCTCCTTGGGGAGCCGCAGCTCGCTCGCCGAATAGAACTGCCCCCGCACCTTCGGATACGCAGGCGGCAGCTGCAGCCGCTTCTTCTCGGTGGTGACGACCGGCACCGGCTCGGTCCGATCTGCGTCCGAGCGAGACGGCGCGGGCCGAGAAGAGACGGGGGACGAAGGGATGCCGACCTCGACCGTATCTTGGATGGTTGCAGGGCCTCCTCTGGCCGAAGCCGCAGGGAGGTGGAGCTCGGTGTTCTCGGACAGCGGGCTCGGTCGGGGGATCTCCGAGAGGTCGGTCAGCTCCGGGAGTTCAGTCAGGTCCGTGAGGTCGGGGATCTCGGCGAGGTCGGTCTTGTCGGGAATGGCCACCAGCTCGGTGGGATCGACCGCAGCGATCCCCTCGGTCGCGTCGAACACCGCGGCGTGAGCGATGGTCTCGTCGCGTCTTGGCTTGAGCGCTCGCGGCTTGAACGCAGCGGTTTGGGGGCGCCGGCGGAGCCCGGCCGGCATGTCGAGGTCGAACAGCAGCTCGTCTTCGACCGCCCCGGTCGATTCGATCGTGGCGCCGTCGAGCAGCTCGGGGTCGATTCGCTCCACGTGAGCGAGCAAGGTCTCGGCCCCGAGACCATCCTCGAGGACCCGAGCGAGCGCCTGCTGGGCCGCAAACGCGGTCGGATATCGCTCCTCGGGGTCGTCCGCCAGCATTCGGGCGAGCACGAGCGCCATCTCCGGCCACCGCCCGTCGGTGGGAAATCGGCCCCACTGGATCTCGAGGGCGAGATTGAGCACCTCGAGCAGCGGGGCCCCGACCGGCAGCCGAGGAGGGTGGCCTCTCGCGCCGAGCTCGAACAAGAGGCGCCCCAGCGCGAACTGGTCCGCCGCTTCGCTCGGCGCTGCTCCCCCGACCACTTCGGGGGCCATGAACCCAGGCGACCCCAAGATATCCCCGTGCCTCGTGATCCCAGTGGCATGGGACATTCCACTGATGCCGAAATCGGTGACCACGGCTCTCCCGTTCGGACAGACGAGAATGTTGGCCGGCTTGATGTCCCGATGGATGACGCCGGCCCGGTGGAGGTGATCGAGCGCCGCCGCCACCTGCACCCCTAGGTCCACGAGGGGCTCGAGTTCGAGCGGGCCCTGCCGGCGCACCACGAGCAAACTCACCCCGGCGATCTTTTCCATCGCCAGGTACACGACCCCGTCGGCCTCTCCGGCCTCCACCAATCTCACAATCCCGGGGTGGTGCAGCTCGGCCAGGATCCGAGCCTCCCGCTCGAACCGGGCCTGGCTGACCGCCGGGCTCAAACCGGTTCCGGAGGCCCGAACCACCTTCAGCGCGACCTCCCGCCCGTCGGGGTGGATCGCGTCGTACACCACCCCCATGCCCCCAGAGCCGAGCACGCCGACGATGCGGTACGGGCCGATGCGCCGCGGATGGCGGACCGCGGGCGGCGACGAGGGGGGGGTTTTCGCCACGGGCCGGGAGCGTCCTACGAACGGGCGCAAAGGACAAGGCTGCGCGCCGACCCACCGCTTGGTTCGACCCTCGGGCCGGTTCGGATTCTGCGCACGCCGGCTTCGAGGTCCGTTTGCCGAAAGCGGCGGGGTCGTGGCTTGCTCGGCGCCTCGAGTTGGCCCAACCTACGCGCGTGTTGGCGGCATGGCTCGTGGGTGGTTTCGCCGCCACGACCCTGAACGTTGGCGACTTCGGCGCCGTGTGGATGACGGTCGCGAAGAGCCCGAACTTTGCGGCAACGGACGGCGCGCTCGAGCTGTTCGACGCCGTCGCCCTTCGCCTCCGCAACACCTACGGCCTCGATGCTCGCCTGCTCGAGACCATCGACGTCGCCACCTGCCACCATCTGCACGCCGGCCTCAGCGGGCTCGGATGCGAGCTGCTCGCCGCATCGGACAAAGGGCAACGGCTGCTCCGGGTGGTTGGGTCCGGAGCCGGGGAAGGCAGCCGGGTGCGCGTGACCTACTTCGACCTCCCTCCGATCGCCGAGCGGATCCGGGAGCGCCTCGCACACGCCAGCCTCGAGCCGGATCCGGAGGAGCGGACAGCCACGCTCGACAACCTCGCCTTCGAGCTCATGGACGCCGGGGAGCCCTTGGAGCTGCCCGCGACGAGCCGCGACGAGCTCGACGCCGCGCTCGACCAGCTGCTCGCGGAGGCCCTGCGCTCCCGGATCGGCCCGACCCTGCAGCTCGTCCTCGAACCGGCGGCGGCGGTCACCGTCGGGGACCGGTCCATCCCTGTCCTCACCACCCGGCTCCGAATCTTGGGCCTTCCCCCGGGGCGCCACCCGATCACGGCGAAGGCGGCCGACCACCGGCCGCTGCGGGTCGAGGTGGAGCTCGGCGCCGAAGACGTCTCCGTGTCGCTGCAGCTTCGGCCTGAGCGTGAGCCAGCTGGAGGGCGGATCGCCATGGGGGCGGCTGGGGGCGTCGCTTTCATCGCCGCCGGCGGGCTGCTTGCCGCTCACGCGGTCAGGACCGCGGCCGAACGGAGCGAGCGCGGGGCTCTGATCGGTATGCACGAGGTCCGGTGGGACCCGCCCGACCGGCCAGGCCCCTATCTGGGGACGGAGGGGATCGGCCAGGGGCCGGTGATCCTCGGCCCCGCGGTCGGCCTCGGGGTGGGCGGCCTCGTCTTCGCGGCCCTGACCCTCGCCCGGCACCGCGAACCGGGCCCCCCGTGGATCGAGCTGCTCATCGGGGCTGCCGCTGGCCTCGCCGCGTCGGCCGCCATCGAGCTTCTCTCGACGGAAGCCGTGCCTTCGAGACGGTACGATGACTGGCCATGACCGGAATGGCACCAGGCAGCCAGGGGCGCGGCAGACGAGCCTGGGCCTCCAAGCGGTCCGTGCCCCAACGGAGGGGCCTCGTGCTGACTCTGCTCGGTGCGCTCGCCTGCGGCGGCGACGAACTCCCTTGCTCCGAAGATGAAGTATCAATCCGGGCCGAACGACTTGCTTGGCCCGAAATGGTGCCGGCGCACTACTTGGTCGCGTTCGAGCTTATCGACCGGTCGCCACCGCTGTGGGTATGCCGCGGCGTCCGCAGCTTCGTCGCCCGGGGCTACGAGACCGCTCGGCAGGCGGTGGAGGCCGCGATCCTCACCGAGCCGCCCTCCTGCGGCGAGGACGAGGCCTCCGTTCAACGGAGCTGGCGGATGGTCGGGATCGCGCACACGGCGCGGGCCAACGCGAACCCGGCCGGACACCTCTGGTCGTGGCCCGAAGTCTTCGATTTCTTGGAGATCGCGTCGAGCGAATGGAACACTAGGGCCCTACCGTGGGGCCCCTGCGAATAGGGAGGCGCCGTCCAGCGAGAGTGGGAACCACCGAGACGTGCGGACCGGAGACGGACCGGGGCGTGCGATGGGGCAACCGAGGGATGGGGCCCCGCGAGGCAGTCGTCCCGGAGGGCCGCGAAAAGGGGCCCCGAACCGCGAAAGCCCGTCCCCTCGAAGCGGACCCGCCCTCCCCTCGGGGCGGACCCGAGTTGGGGGCGGGATCGGATCGGACCTGATCGGGGGCGAGTGGCGGATGGTGAAACCAGCGCAGGCACATGGTACGGTGGCCGGGTGGTGGTGGCGCTACTTGCCATGGCGGCGGCGGGGCCGATCCGGACGGTCGACCTCAGGCCTCCGGTTGCGGTTTGGGTTGCGGTGGTGAGGGAAGACGCTTTTGCCGCCGCTCCGTCGTTCTCGACGGTGTACGAGGTCGTCTCCGAACGCCTCGAGGCCCGCGGCCTGCGATCCCGGCTGCTCGACAGCGCCGACGTCGATGCTTGCATGGCTCGCGCCCGCGGGGTCGGCCTCGTCGCCTGCCAAGCGGCGACGGCGGAAGGGAGCGAGAGCGCCCCCTACCTGATTCAAGTTCTGGCCGGCGCGGAGCTGCGGATGGCCTCGCTCGACCTTGCCTCCGAAGGTCCGGCCGCCCGCCAAGACCTGGAGGACGCGCTAGAGAGCCCGTCTCCGGGCGAACGTCAGACCCGCTTGGACCGCCTGACCTCCCGGCTCGACGACGCCGTCCGCTACGCCCGGCCCCAAACCCCGTCCGACCGGGGCGCGTTCGCGGCCGCGCTCGACGCCCAGCTCGACGAGCTCGGGATCGATCGGCCCGTGCCCACCGTGCTCGAGCTGACCGCTCGCCCCGAAGAAGCCGAAGTCCACCTCGACGACCAGTCCTTCGGCCCGGTGGGCGCCGGCCTCCGCGTGGTCGGCGACCTCCCCACCGGCATCGACCTGCGAGCCTCCGCCCCCGGCCACTGGGAGCTGCGCCGATCCGTCGACCTCGTACCCCGGGAGACCACCACCCTCCACCTCGAGCTCGACACCTACAACAGCCCGGGCTGGTGGCTGCTCGCCGGCGCTGGTCTCGCCGCCCTCGGCACCGGAATCGGCCTCGCCGTCGACCGCGCCAACCACTGGAACGAGCACCTCAACCTCGCCCGGGTCGCTCGCGGAGAA
>DAIQNR010000005.1:121794-128845 GCA_036788295.1 Myxococcota bacterium | reverse complement strand
CAGCGGGCAGAGGACGAGCGCCAGCGGGCGGACGCGCTCGCCGCTCGCCTCGAACAGGCCGAGGCCCTCCTGGCTCGGCTCGGCGCGCTCGGGGTCGATGTCGGCGCCTCCGAGGACGGCGACTGAGGGACGGCCCCGGACCGTTCACGGCGCCGCCGCGCGGACGAGAGCGCCTCCGACGCCAAAAGGAAGCTCACCGCGGACCCGGCGGGCGTCTTCGAGCAGGGTCCGGGTGAGCGGGCCGAGCCGATCCGGGTGGTCGAGCGCATCCGCGGGGACGTCGTCCACGATCTTGCCGGCGTCGATGACCACCACCCGGTCGGCCACCGACCGCACGAACCGGAGGTCATGGGAGACGATGAGCAGGGCCCGGTCCGGGTCTTCGGCTCGCGCGTCGGCGAGCGCGGCCTCGACCAGCGAGCGGCGGCCGGGATCGAGCCCGGTGGACGGCTCGTCGAGCACGAGCAGCCGGGTGGGGCCGACGAGGCTCCGGGCGAGCGCGACCCGGCGGCGCTGGCCTCCGGAGAGCTGCCCGATGCGGGCGGTCGCCCGGTCCGGCTCCACCCCGAGGCGAAGGAGGCGATGCAGCGCCTCTTCTTTGGCGGCCGACGAAGAGCGGCCGTGCCAGCGCTGGATCAGCTCGGCGACGGCGTGCACCGCGATCTGCTCCGGGTTGAGGCTCGAGTACGGGTTCTGAAACAGGATTCGGACCGCCTGCGGGGGCGGCGGCCCGGCGTAGGACCGGGAGCCGAGCCGGACTTCGCCGGAATCGGGCTGCTCGAGCCCGGCGGCGAGGCGCGCGATCGAGGTCTTTCCCGAGCCGCTGGCGCCGACCAGGGCCACCGCGCCCCCGGCGGGGACCTCGAGGCAGACCCCGTCCACCGCCGGCCGGCCGTGGTAGCTCTTGCGCACCGAAGCCAGCGAGAGCGCCGGCGGCAAGGGCGAGGACGGCGCGGGGCGAGGGAGGAGCGCGCCTACGGGGGCCGGCCGCAAGGTCTCGGCCGGCGGGGTGCCCTCGAGCCGCCCCGCCTTCAGCATTGCCACCCTTCGGGCGAGCGCCCGGGCGATGCCGACGTCGTGGGTCACGAGCAGCGCGGTGAATCGCCGCCGCTCGTGCGCCGACCACAGCTGCTCGACCAGCCGGGCCTGGGCGGTCGTGTCGAGCCCGGTCGTCGGTTCGTCGAGCACGAGCAGCTCCGGCTCGCCGAGGTCGGCGAGGGCGAGCATCGCCCGCTGGGCCATGCCCCCGGACAGCGCCTCCACCGGGAGCTGGAGCACCCGCTCCGAAAGCTCTAGTCCAGCGAGCTTGTCCACCACCTCGGCCCGGCGCTCGGCCGGCGAGCGTCCCGGGCGGCGCCGGGCGGCGACCTCCTCGAACAGGGACCCGAGCCGCCGCCCTGGCTCGAGCGCGGCTTTGCCGCTCTGCAGGACGAGGCCGACCCGGCCCCGGTGCAGGCGCGCCGCCTCGGTCCGCCCTGGACGCAGCTCGACCTGCAGCCCATCCCGGAAACGGTGCGCGATCCGGCCTCGGACGTGCCCGGGACGGTCGAGCAGCAGGCCGAGCACCGCCCGGGCCAGCGCCGACTTTCCGCTCCCCGACGGCCCCACCACGGCCAGGATCTCCCCCGGGGCCACCGAGAGGTCGATGTCGGACAGCGCGGTGGTCCGGCCGAGACGCACCTCGAGGCCCTCGACTTCGAGGGCGGGCAGCGCCGGCTTCGGACAGAGCGGATCCGGTCGAGCTGCGCCCGAGCGGGAGGGCGAGGGCGGCCGCTCCACGAGCACGTTCACGACGAGCCCTCCGCCCGGCGGGAGAAGCGGTCGCCGAGCCAGCCGAAGGCGGCGACCGACCCGGCCAGGCAGGCGGTGGGCAGCAGCGCGTTCCACACCAGCGCGGCCGGCGCCCCGCCCGGTGCGGCCACCACCAGCTCCCGCATGGGTCGCACGAGCATGTTGCCCCAGCTCGCGAGCGGCTCCTTCACTCCGTAGCCGCCGGGGGGCAGGCAGGACAGGGCCGCCTCCACGAGCAGGACCCGCGGGAAGCAAGCGACGACGTGGCGGAGCACGAGGCCCCGGCCCTGCAGCCAGACCAAGTGGTTCCCGAGCACGTGCCCCTCGGACAGGCCGTCGGCGAGGGAGGAGGCCACGAACTCCGCTCGGGAGGCCTCCGCGATTCGGGTCCGCAGGGCCTCGGCCAGCTCGGCGGCGCCGAGGGCGCCGGCCAACAGCCCGATCGCCACCGGGTGAAAGCCGAAGGAGAGCCCGAACAGGAGGAGGAGCACGTAGGCGGGCAGGGCCGCCGGGACCGCGAGCACGAGGGTGAGCGCCCCCCGCACGAGGGCCCCGGACCAGCGGGTCCGGCGCCGGGGCGACCGCCACCCGGCGAGGGCGCCGACGGGCACCCCGCCGAGCACGACCACCGCCCCGAGCAGCCCGGGGAGCAGCAGGCGCCCGGCTCCCTCGACCAGCCGCTTTAGCAGGTCCCGGCCGGCGTGGTCGGTGCCGAGCCAGTGGCCCGGGCTCGGCAGGGTGCGACCGAGCGAAAAATCGACCGCCGAGCCGTCGGTGGAGCCGGTGAGAAGGCTGGCGGAGCCGAGGAGCACGAAGCTGCCCACCACCGCGAATTCGCCCCTCATCGGTCGCCCTCGAGGTGGGCGAGGCGCCGGCGCTCGACGAGGCCGCCGACGACGCGGAGCCCGCCGAGAACCAGAGAAAAGGACAGCGTCGCCGCGAGCAGCACCGGCACGTCGCGAAAGCGCGTCGCCTCCCAAGCGACGAGGCCGAGCCCGTTGAGGCCGAGCACCACCTCCACCACCACCACCCCCGAGGCGAGGGCCGCGGCCCGGTTGAGCAGGAGCGCGAAGACCGGACCGAACAGCGCCCGCGACAGCACCCGAGGGGTCGACGCCCCGGTCGCCCTCGCGAACAGCACCCAGTCCGCTCGCCTCGCCCGAGCGACCTCGGCGCCGATCCCCCGTCCGAGCTCGACGGCGGCGCCGCTGCCGAGCGCGAGCACGATGGCGCCGACCGAGAAGCGGAGCCAGCTGGCGTGCTCCTGCAAGGGGAACCAGGTCGGGCAGGACCCCTGCTCGCGGCAGGAGGCGACGGACAGGTTGACGGCGGTCGCCGCCCAATAAGCGAGCAGGAACGCGGGGAGAGCACCGAGAGCCGCCGCGCCCGCCCGCGCCGCCGCCCCGAGTCGGCCTCCTCGGGCGATGAGCGCGCCCACCGCGCCCGAGAGCAGCAGCGCGAACGAGAGCAGGGCCGACGTCCGGGCGAGGGCCGGCCCCACCAGCCCGAGCACGGTGCCCGCCGGCCCGTGGCAGGGGCGCCCGAGGTCGAGCAGAAGCACCCCGGCCCACCACGAGGAAAAGCTCGGCAGCTCGGAGAGGTCGCCGCACGCGGAGGCGTCGCCGGGGGCGTACCGGATGGCGGAGTGGACGACGAAGGTGGCGAGCATCGACGCGAGAGCCACCCGCGACAGCTCCACCGAGAGCGAGCGCATGGTCAGGGGCCCCGAAACCGCCACTTTTCCACCCAGGTGAAGTATCGAAAGGGATGGATGTCTACCCCGGTGAGCTCCCGGGTGATCGCAGAGTAACTTCGCACCGACCACAGAAAGACATAAGGGAGATCTTCGTGGGCGAGCCGGTGAACGCCCATGTACGTCTCGAGGAAGCGCTCCGGGTCCTTGGCTACGCGGCTCTCGTCGAGCAGCCGGTCCATCTCGGCGTTTTGGTAGCGGATGAAGTTCTTCGTGCCTTTCGAATGAAAGAGCGGATAGATGTTCGACGACTCGTCGAAGGTCCAGCTGTCGATGGTGAGGTCGAAGGCCCCCTTGCCGAGCACCCGGTCGGTGTAGGCGGCGGGGTCGAGCCACACCAGCTCGACGTCGAATCCGGCCCGCTGCAGCCGGCTCTGAAGGTCGATGCACACGTCCTGGTAGGCATCGAGGCTGCTCGACAGCACCAGGCGCAACTTCCAAGGTTTGCCCTTGAACGAGAACCGGCCCTTCTTCTTCGAGAACCCAGCCTCGGCCATCAGCGCGTCCACCCGGGCCGGGTCGTGGGGGTAGGGGGCCACGGAGAGGTCGTAGAACGGGCTTCGAGGCGCGAACGGACCGGAGATGGTCGTTCCCTCGCCGAGGTGGGTGGTGCGCAGCTCGTCTCGGTCGAGCGCGTGGGCGATCGCCCGCCGGACCCGGGCGTCGGACAGCCCCGGCTCCTGGTGGTTCACCCCGAGGTACCACCACGACAGGGATTCGTAGGGGTGGAGGTCCACCGTGCCAAGACCCAGCACCTCCGCTCGCTGCTTGGGTAGCACCCGGACGATCGCGTCCACCCCGCCGAACTGAAGGGTTTGAAACTGCCTCGCTTTGTCTTCGATGAAGCGCACGTCCATGGTCTGGATCCCGCCCGGCGCTTCGCCCATTCGGCGCAGGGACAGCCCGCCCCCGTCCCGGCTGGCCCGCGCGAACGAGAACGGCCCGGAGCCGACCGGCCGGCGCCGAAAGTCGTCCCTGGCGGCGAGCGGCGGCGCCGAGGGGAACGCGTGCCGAGGCAAGACCTTGAAGCTCAGCCGGCGAGCCGGGTCCCGGAGCGGAGCGTCGAACACGAGCTCGAACCGCTTGTCGTCGGTGACCACCACCTCTTGGATGAAATCCACCTTGCGGAGCTCGGGCGAGCGCGAGGTCGGGTGCTTGAGCGCTGCGACCGTGAACGCGACGTCGGCGGAGGTGACCGGCTCCCCGTCGTGCCAGGTGTGGTTGCCGAGGGTGACGGCCAGCCGGCGCCCGTCTTCGGAGGTCGTCCACCGCTCGGCGAGCCCCGGCGCCGGATCGAGCTGCCGGTCATCGCGGAACAGGCCGAGGAACATCAGCTCGTTGAGCCGGGTCTCGACCATGCTCGTCCGGTAGGCCGGATTGAGGGTGGCCGGCGCCACGTCCTCCGCGACCTTCAGGTGCTGCCCGTGGGCCTCGGCGCAGACGCCGAAAACGAGCAGGACCTCAATGGTTCGTCTTCTGTTCACCCATTGCTCCTCGACGCATGATTCGGGCCACCGCTACCCGGCCCACCACCGCCGACGCGGGCTGGGCCTCCGGGTAGGCGGCCGCGACCGTCCGCGCCGCACCGGTGGCTTCGGCGTCCCGGCCGGCGCATAGGGCGGCCCTGGCCACCGACGCGAACAAGCCAGGCCGGTTTCGTCGGCCGATGGTATCGGGCGTGCGCAGGTCGCGGCTCCGCCTCAGCCACTCGAGTGCCTCGGCGCAGTCTCTGCCCGGCTCGGCCAGGTTCGCCCTCGCCGCCGCCCGCAGGGCGCCGTCTGCGATCACGTCGGGCAGGCCCGCGGCCCGGCCCATCCTGCCGTTCGGACCGCCGAGGGCGGCCGCCAGCGCGACCCGGCTCGCTTCGGCCGCCTCCGCGCCCGCGAGGGAACCGCCGAGGGTGGGCGCCGGCCCTCCGAGCAGCGCCGCCCACCACCGGTCCTCCGGGGTGTCGTCGTCCGTCGATCGCTCCGCGCACGGACCGTCGGTGCGGCCGCGGCAGGCGGCGGCGCGGACCGCCAAGGACGCCGGATCCGGTCCGGAGGCGAGGCGGGCGGCCCTGAGCCGGAGCCCGGCGCCGAGCGCCCACCACCTCAGCGGGTCGAACAGCGTCAGCTCCGCTCCGCCTTCGATGGCCACCCTGGCCGTCGGCTCGGCCAGCCACGAAGCGGCCGTCGTCGCCGAGGCGACCTCCTCCCCGCCGGCGAGCCGCTCGGCCGAGGAGCTTCCCCGAGGCGGCGACGTCCCGCCCACGAGCGCCCGCCCGAAGCGGTCGAGATCCACCCCGGTCGCCACCGAGAGGGATCGGCGCTCGGCCGCGGCCGCCGCCTCGGGCAGCTCGCCGAGCAGCTCCCGGCGCAGGCCGAGGTAGGCCACCTGCGCTTCCGCGACCAGCCGCCCCAGCTCCTCGGCCAGCTCCGCCCGCTCGATCCACGCCCGAGCCGCGCCGAGCCTCGACGCCGGATCCCCGGCCGCCTCGAAAGCCGCCGCCGCGGCGCCGAGATCCCCTTCGAACAGAGCTCGCCAGCCGGCGGGGGCTCGCTTGACCACCTCGGTGGCTGCAGACGGATCGCGCAGCAGCGCCTCTGCCCACCCGTCGCCGGTCGGCAGCTCGTCCCTGGCCTCGAGCGACTCTGGGGGCTCTGGGTCGGCTCGGCAGGCCACGGCGAGCAGCCCGAGGAGGACCGATCTCACCACCGGCCGCGTTCCCGAGCGTCCCCGCGCCGGCGCGACCCGGTCGAACGGCTCGCCGGCGCAGGTCTGGTCGCAAAGACCCGTCGCCATCAGCCCCCCCCGAACAGGCCGGGCCTCGACTCGTCGCCGCGCAGCTCTCGCAGCCGCGTCTCCGCTTCCTTGCGCTGGACCGCGTCGCCCGTCTCGTCCGCCAGGTCGAACAGCCGGGTGTACGCATCCACCGCTCGGCGGCGCAGGTCTTTTCGTTCCTCCGGATCGACCGCGGAGGCGGCGAGGCGGCGGTAGGCGGTGGCCAGCAGCTCGGCCACGCTCAAGTTGAGCTGGGCCTTTCTCGCCGGCGTTCCCCGCCGAGGGCGAAGGCCGCGGGCCTTCTCGGTGGTGTCGCGCACCGCCCCCCACCGCTTCTCGGAGGCTTCGATGCGAGCGAGCAGCTCGTACACTTCGAGGTCGCCCCGGCCCCGTGGGTGCTCGAGCGCCTCGTTGAGCGCCGCTCGCGCCCCGCTCCGGTCTCCCGCCCGCTCGGCGACCCTGGCCACGAGCAGCATCGCCCCGATCGCGTACGGGTCGGTCGGCTCCATCGTGCGGAGGCAGGCGACCGCGTCTGCGGGGACCTCCCGCCCGGCGTTGAATCGCTCGGTCGCCTGCTCGAAGCAGCTTCGGGGGTCGGATTTGGGATCGGGCGCGGCCGCGGCGGCGAGCTCGGTGCTCTCGGCGACGCGAGCCGCCGCCACGGCGGCGACGCGCTCCTGCTCGGCCTTGGCGACGCGCTCCTGCTCGGCCTTGGCGACGCGCTCCTGCTCGGCCTTGGCGACG
>DAIQNR010000005.1:0-121694 GCA_036788295.1 Myxococcota bacterium | reverse complement strand
GCTCGGCCTTGGCGACGCGCTCCTGCTCGGCCTTGGCGACGCGCTCCTGCTCGGCTCTGGCGAGGCGCTCTTGCTCGGCCTTGGCGGCGCGCTCGGCCTCGGCCTTCTCTTGGGCGACGCGCTCTCGCTCGGCCTTGGCGATGCGCTCCGCCTCCGCCTTCTCTTGGGCGACGCGCGCCCGCTCCGCTTTGGCGAGCCGCTCCCGCTCGGCTTTGGCGGCGCGCTCGGCCTCCGCCTTCTCTTTGGCGGCTCGCTCCGCCTCGGCCTTTTTTTGGGCGGCTCGCGCCCGCTCCGCTTTGGCGAGCCGCTCCCGCTCGGCCTTGGCGGCGCGCTCGGCCTCGGCCTTCTCTTTTGCGGCTCGCGCCCGCTCGGCTTTGGCGAGCCGCTCCCGCTCGGCCTTGGCGGCGCGCTCGGCCTCCGCTCTCTCTTTGGCGACCCGCTCCGCCTCCGCCTTCTCTTTGGCGGCGCGCTCCCGCTCGGCCTTGGCGACGCGCTCCCGCTCGGCCTTCTCTTTGGCGATGCGCTCTTGCTCCGCCTTCTTTTTGGCGATGCGCTCCTGCTCCGCCCTTCGTTTGGCCGCGCGCTCCCGCTCGGCCGCCTCTTGGGCGATTCGTGCCCGCTCGGCCGCCTCTTGGGCGATTCGGGCCCGCTCGGCCCTGGAGACGCGCTCCTGCTCCGCCTTTTCTCTTTCGACGCGCTCCTTCTCCGCTTTCGCTCTGGCGAGGCGCTCCTGCTCGGCGAGGCGCTCCTGTTCCGCTCTCTCCTTGGCCGCTCGCGCCAGCTCTCGCTCTCGCGCCGCCTCCTCGCGGGCGAGCCTCGCCCGCTCGGCCCGGTCTCGCTCCGCCTCTTGGGCGGCCATCCGGGCTGGTTGGGCTCCGCCCGCGAGCGCCATTCCTTGGACGGCGAGCTGGGGCGCCGGGGCGGGGTCCGGCTCGGTTGATGTCGCTCGGCCGGCCGGCGACGGCTCGTTTTCGATGGGCTCGAGCGGCGGGAGCTCGCCGACCAGCTCGTCTCCGAGCGGCAGCAGGTCTTCGTGATCCGGGCAGCCGGGCCGGATGTCGACCGCAGGGCGGCTTATCTCCACCCCGCACCGGATCGCGCACGCGTCGATCGACCCGGTGAAGCCGGTGGGCAACGCGAGCTCGACCACCACCCGGTCCCCGTCGGAGGCGTCGAACGACGCCGCGAGCCGGCCCGCGCCGTCGAGCTGACCGACCTCCACGTCCTCCACCAGGACCCGCGCCTCGGGGCACTCCGGGACCGCCACCCGGAGGGAGCGCCCGCTCGAGCGAGGGCGCGCCGCCACCGAAAAAGCGACCGGGATCGGGCGGCTCTCCCCATCGAGGGACAGCGTGAAGCGCGGCGAGTCTCCGATGAGGTCCACCCCCGCCGGCGGCCGCAGAAAGAAGCTCACCTCGTCGCCGACGATGCCCTCGAACTCGGCCTCGATCCGGCCGTCGGGGCCGGTCGTGCCCAGGGGCTCGAGTCCGTCCCTGAGGACCTGCACCCCCTCGACCGGCTGGCCGGCGGCGGTGACCCGGGCGCTCACCGAGAAGGCGGCCCGCTGCTCGCCGGGGCAGCCGACGCAGAGCCCCGCCCACACCAGCGCCGCCGCGGCCAGGCGGCCGGTCACAGGCCGCGCCCCACTTCGCCGCCGGCCTCGGCGTTGTCGCCGGCGTCGGTCTCGCCGGCGACGTCCACCGGAGCGACCCGAAGCCCATCGTCGGACGGCATCTTCACCGTGCCGACGTCCACGGTGCGTCCCCGCAGCTCGGCGACGAGGTGCGGCTCGGGAGCCAAAAACCCGTCCTTGATGAGGATGACCCGGTAGTTTCCCTCAGGCAGCGGCGCCGATCCGGGCATGACCCGGGTGATCTCGAAGCGGCCGTCTCGACCGGTGAGGACTTGGTCCGTCGGCGGCTCGGTTTCGACCCGCACGTCGGCCAAAGGGGCTCCTTCGGGTCCGACGACCACGCCCATCACGGCCGGGCGGCCGCCCGGACCGGTCCCGGCGCAAGCGCCCAGCCCCACGGCCAACATGCTCCACACGACGCGCATCGGTTGCCTGGCCCCCGTGATCTCGCCCGATCGAACCCGGTGCGCAACCGGCTGTGGGCCGACGAACCTTCAGGTCCAAGGAAGGAGGCGGCGGCGGGCCCAGTACGAGGCCGGCGGCTCCAGATCGATCTCGTCCCAGAGGGCTCTTGCCAGCGCGACCGGCACGTCGAGCGCCCTCGAGTTGGACGCGAGCTGGGCCTCGGTCGCGGCGCCGCTCAGCACGACCGACACGGGGGGCCCATGAAGCACCGCAGCCAGCGCGACCGCGTCGGGGCCGACCCCGGCGGCGGCGGCGGCGGCGGCGAGCGCCGGTGGCGCGGCCTCCGGGTCCCGGCCGGCGAGCCGCCCGTTGGCAAGCGCCTCCTTGACGACCACGGTCCGGCCCGCGGCGTGGGCGGCAGCGAGGGCCGGGGCCGCTGCCCGCTCGAGCAGGTTCATGGTCGCCTGGACCACCTCGAACAGCGGGCGACCGTCGAACTCGATGGCCAGGGCCCGGTCGATGGCCGCCGCTTGGTCCGGGCCGGAGACGCTGAGACCCACCCGAACCCCGTCCTCCTCCTTGAGCCGCGCGAGCCGACCGAGCACGGCCTCGTCGTCGAGCACGCCCGACTCCAAGGTGGCGCTGTGGATCTGGTAGATGTCGAGGTACTCCCACAACGCCGCCCGGGACAGCTCCCACTGCGCCTCGAGGTGGGACAGCGAGTGGTCCTTTCGCTCGTGCTCGACCGCGGCGGGGTCGAAATTCGCGGTGTAGGCATAACCCCACTTCGAGGCGATCGTCACCGCGCCCGGCTCGATCCCCCGGGACTCGAGCCATCGTTTGGCGAACACCTCGGCCCGGCCGTAGCCCCGGGCGAGGTCGAAGTAGCGCACCCCGTGTCCGGCGGCGGCGTCCAGAACGGCGTGGCACCGCTGCTCGAGTTCAGTCGCGGTGGCGGCGCCCCGCAGGTCGTCGCCGTGGCCCAGGTTGATGTAGGCCGGCCGCCCCAGCGCAGCCAGCCCGAGCCCCAGCTCGGCCACGGCGGCTCAGCCTTTGCCCTCGCGCTTGGCCACCGCCGCCGACAGCACCTCGAGCCGCTCGGCGGCGCTCTCGAGCGCCTCCACCGCCGACACCAGCTCTCCGAGCTCATCCTTGAATTCGTCGTCGAAGTACCGGTTCTTCTGGGCTGCCTCCAGGGTGCCAATGGCCCGCTTGTGGAGCTGCTGAAGCCAAGACCGCACGACGTCCCCCTCGAACAGGATTCCGTCGGCGCGATCGAGGAGGTCCTTCGCGTTCACGCGCTCGGTTCGTCCCGCCATATCGAATGTCTCACCGCCGCGAGAGCGGCCGACCGGACGTATAGAAGGACGGGCGAGGAGGTCAAGACGCGATCGTCGGCTGCTCGCACCGCGGGGGCTCTCAATACAGATCCTCTGTGGCCTCGGCGTCCACCGGCGGTCCGGGCAGCCGGTCGAGGCACCGAAGCAGCTGCACCGAGTGGCCGCCTACGTCGATCGGCCGGTCGGTGAGCGCAGGGATCGACCAGAACTCCCGGCCGATGAGCGCGGTGTCGAACACCAGCTCCCATCGGTGCTGCGCGAGCCGGGCGGGCAGACGAAACGGCATCGCGTCCCCCCAGGCGTTCATGAGAACGAAAAAACTCTCGTCCTGGAGCACCCGCCCGTAGCGGTCTCGGCCGAGCGGGGCGCTGCCGTTGAGGAACACTCCGAGGGACTTCGCGTAGCCCACGTCCCAGTCGGCGTCGGTCATCGCCTCCCCGCTCGGCGTGTACCAGCCGATGTCGGGCAGCGCCGATCCGCGGACGATCTGGCCGCGAAACCACCGTCGCCGCCGAAACACCGGGTGGGAGCGGGTGAAGTTGACGAGCTGCCGGCAGAACTCGAGCAGCCGGTCGTCCACCTTCTGCCAATCGACCCACGAGATCGGACCGTCCTGGTTGTAGGCGTTGTTGTTGCCGCGTTGGGTTCGTCCGAGCTCGTCGCCGGCGAGCAGCATCGGGACCCCCTGCGACAAGAACAGGGTCGCGAGCAGGTTTCGCTGTTGCCGGGCCCGCAGCTCGAGCACGTGCGGGTCGTCGGTCGCGCCCTCGACGCCGCAGTTCCAGCTGCGATTGTGGGATTCCCCATCCCGATTGTTCTCCTTGTTCGCGAGGTTGTGCTTCTCGTTGTAGGAGACGAGGTCGCGCAGCGGGAACCCATCGTGGGCGGTCACGAAGTTGATGCTGGCGTGGGGGCGGCGGCCGGTGCTCTCGTACAGATCAGCGCTGCCGGTGAAGCGGCGGGCGAAGTCGGGCAGGCTGTGGTCGGCGCCCCTCCACAGGTCCCGGATGGTGTCGCGGTACTCCCCGTTCCACTCCGACCACAGCGGCGGGAAGTTCCCAACCTGGTAGCCTCCATCGCCGACGTCCCACGGCTCGGCGATGAGCTTGGCCCGGCGCACGATCGGGTCCTGCTGGATGAGGTCGAAGAACGAGGCCAGCCGGTCCACCGCGTGGAGCTCCCGGGCGAGCGCGGACGCGAGGTCGAAACGAAACCCATCGACCCGCATCTCTCCGATCCAGTACCGGAGGGAGTCCATGATGAGCTGCAGCACGAACGGGCTGCGCATGTTCAAGCTGTTCCCGGTCCCGGTGAAGTCCTCGTAGTAGCGACGGTCCCCGGCGTAGAGCCGATAGTACGACGCGTTGTCTATCCCTCGGAAACACAGCGTGGGGCCCCGGTGGTCCCCCTCGCCGGTATGGTTGTAGACGACGTCGAGGTACACCTCGATCCCGGCCGCATGCAGGGCTTTGACCATCTCCTTGAACTCGCGGACCTGCTCCCCGCGGGTGCCGGTCGAGGCGTAGCCGTGGTGGGGGGCGAAGTAGCCGATCGAGTCGTAGCCCCAGTAATTGGAGAGGCCGTCGTCCACGAGGTGCTCGCGGTGGATGAACTCGTGGACCGGCATCAGCTCCACCGCGGTCACTCCGAGCCGCTTCAGATGCTCGATGGCCGCCGGGTGGGCGAGCCCGGCGTAGGTCCCGCGAAGCTCGGGCGGAATGTCCGGGTGGAGCTTCGTGAAGCCTCGAACGTGCATCTCGTAGATCACGCTCTCCTGCAGCGGCGTCCCCGGCGGGTGGTCGGCCCCCCAGTCGAACTCGCTGCTGACCACCACCGAGCGAGGCACGAACGGGGCGCTGTCGTGCTGGCTCGTGTCCACCGGGTGGCCGAGGCGCGGGTAGTCGTAGACGGCGGGGTGCCAGCGGACCGGGCCGGTGATCGCGCGGGCGCACGGGTCGATGAGCAATTTGTTCGGGTTGCAGCGATGGCCGACCGACGGCGCGTGGGGTCCGAACACCCGAAAGCCGTAGCGCTGGCCCGGTCCTACCCCAGGCACGTAGCCGTGAAAGCAGTGGGCGTTCACCTCCGGGAGCCGCAGCCGGGTCTCCTTGCCCGCGTCGTCGAACAAGCAGAGGTCCACCCTCGCCGCCACCTCCGAGAAGAGGCTGAAGTTGGTCCCGGCGCCGTCGTACGTGGCGCCCAAGGGGTAGGGCGCGCCTGGCCAGATCTCTCGCATCGGGGCGGCCGAAACGTAGCCGAAGATCGGCGGCCGGGGCAGGGGCCGTCGCTCGGTCGCCAGGGAGGCGCAGCCGTTCGCCTCCGGCCTCAAAACCACACCGCGGGTTGACAGCGGCCGCGGTTCGGATGGCCCCTCTGGCATGCGCGACAACGCCCTCGGGGCCACCCCTCTGTCCGACGGACGCACCCGATTTCACGTCTGGGCCCCCGCGTCGTCCACCGTGGATGTCGTCCTCGAGGGCGACCGAGCCCATCGAATGCGCCCCCTCGGCGAGGGCTACCACGTCCTCGACGTGCCCGGCGTCGGCCCCGGCGCCCGCTACCGGTACCGGCTCGACGGCAGCGACGATTTCCCCGACCCGGCCAGCCGCCGCCAGCCCGAAGGGGTCCACGGGCCGTCCGAGGTCGTGGCCGTGCCGCCGCCGCCGGCGCCGTGGCCAGGGGCTTTGGCTCGGTCGCTCGTCCTCTATGAGCTGCACGTCGGGGCGTTCACCCGTGAAGGGACCTTCGACGCCGCCATCGAGCAGCTCGACGCGCTCGCCGAGCTCGGGATCACCGCCGTCGAGCTGATGCCCATCGCCGAGGTCCCCGGCGGGGCTTCGTCCCGCAACTGGGGCTACGACGGGGTGAACCTGTTCTGCGTCCGGGAGGCCTACGGAGGGGAGGCGGGCCTTCACCGCTTCGTGGACAACTGCCACCGTCGCGGGCTCGCGGTCCTGATCGACGTCGTCTACAACCACTTCGGCCCGGAGGGGAACTACCTGCACCGGTTCGGGCCGTGGTTCACCCGCGCCTCGGCCACCCCGTGGGGGGAGGCCATGAACCTCGATGGCCCTGGCTCCGACGGGGTCCGCCGCCACTTTCTGCAGCACGCGATCGAGCAGTTCGAGCGGCACGGCGCGGACGGGCTGCGGCTCGACGCGGTCGGCAGCCTGCTCGATCGGTCCGCGACCCCGTTTCTCGAGGAGCTGAGCGCGGCGACCGATGCCTTGGCGACGCGCCTCGGCCGCACCCTCCACCTCGTCGCCGAGGCCGACCACAACGACCCGCGCTGGGTGCGGCCCCGCGGTCGCGGCGGGCTCGGGCTGTCCGCGATGTGGGCCGAAGACCTCCACCACGCCGTTCACGCCCACTTCACCCACGAGCGCGGCGGCTACTACGCCGACTTCGGCTCGACGGAGGCGGTCCGCGCCGCCTTTCACCGCGGCTCGTTTTTCGAGGGCCAGCCCAGCCGGTACCGAGGCCGACGGTGGGGCCGGACGCTGAGCGAAGTGCCGCCGGAGCGGCTCGTCGTCTACGCCCAAAACCACGATCAGGTCGGAAATCGACCGGACGGGGCCCGGCTCTCCACTCTGCTCGAGGGTCCGGCCCACCGGGCGGCGATCGCGCTCGCCCTGCTCTCGCCGTACGTCCCGCTCCTGTTCATGGGTCAGGAGTACGGCGAGCGCCGGCCGTTCTACTTCTTCACGAGCTTCGAAGACCCGTCGGTCATCGAAGGGACCAGGGCCGGACGCAGCGCCGAGATGGCCCTCTTCGAGGCGGCCGTGCCGCCGGGGCGGGCGGCGGCGCCACCGGACCCGCAGGAGCCGGCGACGCTCGCGGCGAGCACGCTCGACCGGTCCCTCGAACGCACCGCCGACGGCCTCGCGATGCGCGCGCTGCACCGGGCCGCGCTCCGCCTCCGTCCAGCGCTCCAAGGGGCGCGACCGGTCCAAACCGCGCCGCTCGATGGCGGCTTCGTCGCCGACTACGCCAGCGGACACCAGCTGCTCGCGGTGCTCGGACCGGGCGCGGTCGAGCATGAGGCGACCGGGCCGGTCGTGTTCGACAGCGAGGGGTCCGAGGCGGATCCGGCGCCGGCAGGGGGCCCGCTCGGGCGGTGGACAGGGCCCCGAATCCTGGTGTTCGGGCCCCCGCCTCGGTGACAGCGGCGGCGGCTGGTGTATGGTCCGAGTGCCGATCGGTTTCGGCAGAGGAACGAATGGAAAAAGAGGAGGACACCTTCGACCCCACCAGCGGCCTCGGCGCCATCGATCTGCACCTTTTCGCAGAAGGCACCCACTCCCGCTTGTACGAGCGGCTCGGCGCCCGGCTCGCGGTCGTCGGCGGGACCTCGGGGGTCCGGTTCGTCGTCTGGGCCCCCGAGGCGTGGGCCGTCTCGGTGGTGGGCGACTTCAACGGATGGGATGCGGACGCATGCCCCATGAAAGCGGTCAAAGCGAGCGGCCTGTGGGCGGTCTTCGTGCCCGGCATCGGCGCTGGCGCGGTCTACAAGTACCATGTTCGGTCCAAGCACCACGGGTACTGGGCCGAGAAGGCCGATCCGCTGGCCCGGATGGCCGAGCACCCTCCGGCGACCGCGTCGGTGGTGTGGGCGGACGACCACCGCTGGGGCGACGAGGCCTGGATGACCACCCGGAAGCAGCGCCAGGGGCGAGACCATCCGATGAGCATCTACGAGGTGCACCTCGGCAGCTGGCGGCGGGGGGGCGCCCACGGCGAACAGCCGCTCGGCTACCGCGAGCAGGCCGACCTGCTCGTCGCCTACCTCGACGAGACGCACTTCACCCACGTCGAGCTGCTGCCGGTGACCGAGCACCCGTTTTATGGTTCCTGGGGCTACCAGACCACCGGTTACTTCGCGCCGACCCGCCGCTTCGGGACCCCCGAGGACTTCAAGTACTTCGTGGACCGGCTCCACCGGGCCGGGTACGGGGTGATCCTCGATTGGGTTCCGTCCCACTTCCCCACCGATCTTCACGGTCTCGCCTATTTCGACGGCACGCATCTGTACGAGCACGCCGACCCGAGGCTCGGCTTTCACCCGGACTGGAGCAGCGCGATCTTCAACTACGGCCGGCACGAGGTGCGGGCCTTCCTGTTGTCGAGCGCGTGCTTCTGGCTCGACGAGTTCCACCTCGACGGGCTGCGGGTCGATGCGGTGGCGTCGATGCTGTACCTCAACTATTCGCGTCAGCCCGGGGAGTGGATCCCGAACAAGTACGGTGGCCACGAGAACCTCGAGGCGATGGAGTTCTTGCGGGACATGAACCGCCTGCTTCACGAGCGCTTCCCCGACGCGCTCACCATCGCCGAAGAGAGCACGGCTTGGCCCCGGGTGTCCCGCTCGGTGGACGAGGGCGGGCTCGGCTTCGACTTCAAGTGGGACATGGGGTGGATGCACGACACGCTGAAATACATGCAGCGGGAGCCGGTCTACCGAAAGTTCCACCACGACGAGCTCACCTTTCGAGGGATCTACGCCTTCACCGAGAGATACGTCATGCCGCTCAGCCACGACGAGGTCGTGCACGGCAAGGGGCCGCTCGTGGACAAGATGCCCGGCGATGAGTGGCAGCGCTTCGCGAACCTCAGACTGCTGTTCAGCTACATGCACGGCCTGCCTGGAAAGAAGCTCTGCTTCATGGGGGGAGAGTTCGGTCAGACGAGGGAGTGGAACCACGACCGGTCGCTCGACTGGCACCTGCTCGAGTCGGGGCCGTACCACGTCGGGCTGAAGCGCCTGCTGTCCGACTTGAACCAGCTTCACCGGGACATCCCTGCGCTGCACCGGCTCGACGACGCGCCGGAGGGCTACCAGTGGGTCGAGGGGGGGGACGCAGAGCAGTCGGTGCTCGTGTTTCTGCGCAAGGGGGACGAGCCGTCCCACCGGATCGTGCTGTGCGCCTTCAACTTCACTCCGGTGGTTCGGGAGGGATACCGCATCGGGGTCCCGTACCCCGGCCGGTGGACGGAGCTGCTGAACTCGGACGCCACCGCTTACGCCGGCGGCGGCGTGGGCAACCTCGGCGGCGTGGCGACCGACCCCATCCCGTGGCACGGGCAGGCCCAGAGCTTGGCGGTCACCTTGCCGCCGCTCGCGGGGGTGTTCTTCGCCCAAGAGCCCCCGGCCTGACATGGCGCTCGGGCCTCGCTCGGTCGGTCGGTTTGAGGTAGCCTCCGCCGCCGTGGCTGGCCTCCTTCAGGGCGCTCTGTCCATCGAGCCCCCGCTGCCTGGCTCCGTGGTCACGATCGGGACCTTCGACGGCGTTCATCGGGGCCACCAGGCGCTGCTCGAGCGGGCGGTGCACCGGGCGCGGCGGGTGCGGCTCCCCGTGGTGGCCTATACCTTCGACCCGCACCCGGCCGCGCTGTTTTCCCCGCGGCCGCCTCGCATGCTTCAGCCGCTCGACCGTCGGGTCCATCACCTCACCGAGCACGGCGCCGATCGGGTCGTCGTCGAGCGCTTCGACCGGGCGTTTTCGGAGGTCGAGGCCGACGACTGGGTGGTCCGGTACCTGGTCGAGCGGCTTCGCCCGGATCACGTCGTGGTGGGATTCAACTTCAGCTTTGGCCGGGGGCGGGCCGGTGACCCGGACCGCCTGCGCCGGCTGGGCACGAGGCACGGCTTCTCCGTCGAGGTGGTCGAGCCGGTGGCCGTGGGCGGGCGCATCGGCTCGAGCACCGAGGTGCGTCGGCTCGTCGCAGCGGGCGCGGTCGAGGAGGCGTCCGAGCTGCTCGGGAGAGCCCCAGCCGTGGTCGGGCCGGTGGTCCCCGGGGACCAGCGCGGCCGGGAGCTCGGGTTTCCTACGGCGAACGTGGCGCCGGAGCACGACGCGCTGCCTGGACCAGGGGTGTACGCTGGGTGGCTGGTGGCGCTCGACGGGCCCCCCGGGCCCAGGCTGAAATCGGTGATCAACGTCGGCCATCGGCCGACGTTCGGAGGAGAGACGATGACGGTCGAAGCGCACGTTTTGGACGCTCGGCTCGACCTGTACGGGGTTCGGGTCGAGCTCGCGGTCGAGCGGCGGCTGAGGGACGAGCGCCGCTTCGACGACCCGGCCGCCCTGCAGGCCCAGATCGCGGCCGACGTGGCCGAGGCCCGCGCTTCGCTGGAGGACGCATGATCGGTCTGCTCGCGGTGCTCGGCGGGGACGTGTCCCGCTCGCTGTCCCCTCGCATTCACGACGCGGCGAGCCGGGCGATGGGCTGGCGGCTCGCCTACCTGCCGATTTCGGCCCACGACGCGCGAGACTTCGAGGCCAAGGTCGAGGCCCTGCAGACCCTGGGTGCGCTCGGCGCCAATGTGACGATCCCGTACAAGCACGACGCCAACACGGTCTGCGGGCACCGGACCGAGGTAGCGCGAGCGATCGGCGTGGTGAACACGCTCGTCTTTCGAGCCGACGGGGTCATCGAGGGGGACAACACCGACGGACCGGGCCTCTTGCGCGACCTCGCTGAGCGGGGCAAGGAGCAGCTCGAGGTGGTTCGCATCCTCGGAGCGGGCGGAGCGGCGAGGGCGGTGGCCTGGGCCGCCCGTGAAGCGGGGGCGGGCCGGGTCGAGGTGGCGGCGCGGCGGGCCGAGCAGGCCCAGCTCGTGGCCGAGCCGTTCGGGGCGGTCGCGACGTCGCTCGAGACCGGGGAGCCGCCGACGCTCGTCATCTCCACCTTTCCGAGCGATCCGCGGCTGGCGCAGGACGCGATCGACCGCTGGATGGATCGGTCGCGGACCCCCCACGTGCTGGATCTGGCCTACCACAACCCGGGCGCTCCGCCCCCCCTGGTCCGATTGGCTCGAGGCGCGGGGCTCGAGGCGAGCGACGGGCTCGGGCTCCTGGTCGAACAGGGGGCGCTTTCGTTCGTTCGATGGACCGGGGCGCCGCTCGAGCCGGTTCGGCAGGCGATGTCCGAGGCGTTGGCGGCGGCCGAAGAAGAGGACCACGCCGCAGAGGCCTGAGCCCGCCAAGGGGCGGGTGACGGCCCGCAGGAATCAGGCTACCGTTCGCGCGTGCCAGGACGTCTCGGAGAGCTGCTCGTCCGCGAGAACCTCATCACCCTACAGCAGCTGCAGCGAGCGCAGGAAGCGCAGCGAAAAGGGGGAGGGCGTCTCGGCTTCAACCTGACGAAGCTCGGGTACATCGAGGAATCCGAGCTCACCGCGTTCCTCTCGAAGCAGTACGGCGTCCCCTCGATCAACCTCGCCGACTTCGAGATCGACCCCGACGTCATCAAGCTGGTGCCCAAAGAGGTGGCCGAAAAGCACCAGGTCATCCCGGTGAACCGGGCCGGCGCGGCGCTGATCGTCGCGATGGCGGACCCGTCGAACATCTTCGCCATCGACGATTTGAAGTTCCTCACCGGGTACAACATCGAGGTGGTGGTTGCCTCGGACGGGGCGATCCGGGAGGCGATCGGGAAGTACTACGTCGCCGAGCAGCGAAACCAGGAGCTCAACTACGACGAGGTGATGGCCGAGTTCGACGAGGACGAGATCGAGGTCGGCGCCGACGACGAGGGCCTGAACGTCGTGGACCTCGAGCGTTCGGCCGAGGACGCGCCGGTCGTGAAGCTGGTGAACCTGGTCCTCATCGACGCCATCAAGAAGGGCGCCTCCGACATCCATATCGAACCCTACGAGAAGGACTTCAGGGTGCGCTACCGGATCGACGGCGTGCTGTACGAGATGATGAAGCCGCCGCTGAAGCTGAAGGCGGCGATCACCTCCAGGGTCAAGATCATGAGCCAGCTCGACATCGCCGAGCGCCGGCTCCCCCAGGACGGGCGGATCAAGCTGAAGCTCGGCAAGGGCCGGGAGATGGACTACCGCGTGTCGTGCCTTCCCACCCTGTTCGGGGAGAAGCTCGTGCTGCGGCTCCTCGACAAGGGTTCCCTGCAGCTCGACATGACGAAGCTCGGCTTCGAGCCGAAACCGCTGGCCCTGTTCAAATCCGCGATCAAGCGCCCGTACGGGATGGTGCTCGTCACGGGCCCCACTGGGTCGGGAAAGACCACCTCGCTGTACTCCGCCCTGTCCGAGCTCAACAAGTCGACCGTCAACATCTCCACGGCCGAGGACCCCGTCGAGTACAACCTCCACGGCATCAACCAGGTCCAGACCAACGATGACATCGGGCTCAACTTCGCCGCCGCGCTGCGCTCGTTCCTGCGCCAGGACCCCGACATCATCATGGTGGGGGAGATTCGGGACTTCGAGACCGCAGAGATCGCGGTGAAGGCCGCCCTGACCGGGCACCTCGTGCTCTCGACGCTGCACACCAACGACGCCCCGTCGACCATCTCCCGGCTCCTCAACATGGGCATCGAGCCGTTCCTCGTCACCGCGTCGGTCAACCTGATCATGGCGCAGCGGCTCGCTCGCAAGATCTGCCCGGAGTGCAAGCAGCCGCTCGACGTGCCCGAGAGCGCCCTGCTCGACATCCAAGTGCGGCCCGGGGACGTGGGGACGTTTCCGGTCTACAAGGGGCAAGGCTGCGCAAATTGTTCCGAGACGGGCTACAAAGGCCGGGTCGCGGTCTACGAGGTCATGGACTTTGGCGAGGAGCTGAAGGAATTCGTCATCAACGGAGCGTCGGCGGCCGAGATCAAGGCCGAAGCCATCCGCCTCGGCATGCAAACTCTGCGAATGGCGGCCGTGAACAAGCTCAAGGAGGGGGTGACCACGATCGAAGAGGTCACCCGGGTGTCCGCCTCCGATTGAGCCCGGCGATGACCCACCGTTTTCGATTCTGAACCGGACCGAGCGAGGAGACCACCGTGGCCCTGAACCTGCACCAGCTGCTGACGGCGATGATCGACAAGGGGGCCTCGGACCTCCACATCACCTCCGGGGCGCCGCCCCAGCTCCGAATCGACGGACGGCTCGTCCCCTTGAAGGTCCCGCCGCTCGCACCCGCGGAGACGAAGCAACTCTGCTACTCGGTGTTGAACGACCAGCAGAAGCACAAGTTCGAGGAGGAGCTCGAGCTCGACCTCAGCTTCGGAGTCCGAAATCTGTCCCGCTTTCGCGCGAACGTGTACCAGCAGCGGGGCGCCGTGTCCGGCGCGTTTCGGACCGTCCCGTTCAAGATCCTCTCGTTTCACGAGCTGGGGCTGCCCCAAACCGTAGCCGATCTGGCCGCGAAACCGCGGGGCCTGGTCCTCGTGACCGGGCCAACCGGCTCGGGGAAGTCCACGACGCTCGCGTCGATGATCGACAAGATCAACTCCGAGCGCCACGAGCACATCCTCACCGTCGAAGACCCGATCGAGTTCATCCACCCCCACAAGAACTGCATCGTGAACCAACGGGAGCTGGGCACGGACACCAAGACGTTCAAGGCCGCTCTCAAATATGTTCTTCGTCAGGATCCGGATGTCATCCTGATCGGTGAGATGCGAGACCTCGAGACCGTCGAGGCGGCGCTGACCATCGCCGAGACCGGCCACCTGGTGTTCGCGACGCTTCACACCAACTCCTGCGTCCAGACCATCAACCGGATCTTGGACGTCTTTCCCTCGAACCAACAGGGCCAGGTCCGAGCGCAGCTGTCCCTGGTGCTCGAAGGCGTGCTCAGCCAGACCCTCGTGCCTCGGTCCTCCGGCTCTGGGCGGGCGCTCGCCATCGAGGTGATGGTCCCGAACGCGGCCATCCGCAACCTCATCCGAGAGGACAAGGTCCACCAGATCTACGGCCAGATGCAGGTCGGGCAGCAGCGCTTCGGGATGCAGACGATGAACCAGAGCCTGGCGGCGCTGGTCATGAAGAAGCAGATCACGTTCGAGGAGGGCATCAAGCGCTCCAGCGACGGCGACGAGCTGCGGGACATCATCAACCGGCAGGGAGGGGTGGCCCCCCCGGCGCCGATGGCGCGAGCCCCGCAGCGGTGAGGGAACCGCCGAGCGTCGGTTTCGCCGGCCGGCGGGGTTTGGTACGGGACACGGGGCCGTAGGGGTCGGGGGACGACCGAGCCCGAAAGTGAGGAGCGCGCATGGCAACGTTCACGTGGGAAGGCAAGACCAGGCAGGGAGAGGTCCGCGCGGGGACCATGGAGGCGGCCACCGCCGACGCCGTGATCGAGCGCCTTCGCGGGCAACAGATCCAGGCGTCGAAGGTCAAAAAGAAGCCTACGGAGATCCACCTCAAGATCGGGACCGGCATCAAGGCGAAGGAAGTCGTGGTCTTCACTCGCCAGTTCGCGACCATGATCGACGCCGGGCTCCCGCTGGTCCAGTGCCTGGAGATCCTCGGCTCTCAGCAGGTCAACGTCCACTTTCGGAAGGTCATCGCGACGGTGAAACTCGACGTCGAATCGGGCTCGACGCTCGCCGACGCGCTCGGAAAGCACCCGAAGGTCTTCGACGACCTCTACGTGAACCTGGTCGGGGCCGGTGAGGTAGGCGGCATCTTGGACACGATCCTGAACCGGCTCGCGTCCTACATGGAGAAGTCGCTCAAGCTCATCGCGAAGGTGAAAGGTGCGCTCGTGTATCCCGCGGTGGTCATCGCCGTGGCCGTCGGCGTCACCGCGGTGCTGCTCATCTACGTCATCCCCGTCTTCGAGCAGATGTTCCTCGACTTTGGCGGGGCTTTGCCTGCGCCCACCCAGTTCGTCATCGACCTGTCGAACGCGGTCCGAGCCCAAGCGCTCGTCGTCCTGGTTTCGACCATTTTGCTCGTGATCCTGTTTCGGTGGGCCATATCGACCCCTCGAGGGAAGCTCTATTTTCACGCCGTATCGCTGAAATCGCCGCTGTTTGGGCCGCTGCTGCGGAAGGTGGCGGTGGCCAAGTTCACCCGCACCCTGGGCACCATGATCTCCTCGGGGGTCCCGATCCTCGACGCGCTGCAGATCACGGCCCGCTCGGCCGGCAACAAGGTCGTCGAGAACGCCATCATGTACACCCGGGAGCGCATCTCGGAGGGCCGCACGATGGCCGATCCCCTCGCGGAGACGGGTGTGTTCCCGCCGATGGTGGTGCAGATGATCGCGGTGGGCGAGAGCACCGGCGCAATGGACTCGATGCTCCAAAAGATCGCCGACTTCTATGAGGATGAGGTCGACTCGGCGGTCGCGGCCCTGACTTCGCTCATCGAGCCGCTGCTCATGGTGGTGCTCGGCGTGCTCCTGGGCGGTCTCATCATCTCGATGTACCTCCCGATCTTCCAGATGGCCGACGCCATCAAGTGACTGCGGTGGCCCCGAGCGAGGCCAGCGTCGAGGACCGGTTCGCCAAGAGCCTTCTTGCCGTGGCGTTCGTGCGGGTGCTGGTCGTCAGCGCCGGTCTCGGGCTCGCTTTTTGGCAGCTCGACGCGAGCGCGCCGGACAAAGCGGCGAGCGTCGCCGTTTGGCAATATGTCGTCATCGGGGTGGCGTACGGGACCGGGCTCGTCGTCGTCCTCGCGCTCAAGATGCGAAGGTACCTCCCGGGGGCCGCTTTTCTGCAGGTCGTGGCCGACACGGCGACGGTCGGGGTGGTGGTGGTGCTCAGCGGGGGCGCGGAGTCCGTCTTCGTGTTCATGTTCGTGCTCGTGACGCTCGAGGCGAGCGTCACCTTGCTGAGACCGGGCGCGGCGGTGGCCATCGGGCTTGGAACCGTGGTGTATGGGGGGATCCTCCTCGCGCAGGGCCTCGGCCTCTCGGCGTACCTACCGCCACCGTCGAGCCAGAACTTGCTGCCCACCTTTTTTGTCCACACCCTTGGCATGGGGCTCGTCGGGCTGCTGGCGAGCGGGCTGGCGAGCAAACTCCACTCCACCGGGCGGCAGCTCGCAGAGCGGGAGGAGGATCTGCTTCGGCTCGGCGAGCTTCAGGGCGCGATCCTGGCTGCGCTCCCAGCTGGCCTGCTCACCGTGGACGAGTCGGGCCGAATCCAATACGGAAACGCGTCCGCCCACGCGATCCTCCGCATTCCGCCCCGGGGATTGGTAGGGCGGCCGGTCCATGACGTCCTGCCCGGCGTGTCCCTGAGCAGGAGGATGGCGCGCCAGGAGTTGGCGGTTGTTCTTGGCGATGGGGCGATGCTGCGGATCGGCTTCTCCTCGGCGCCGCTCACCGACCGAGAGAACTCAGGCATGGTGCTCGTGTTTCAAGACCTCACCGAGGTGGCGCGCCTCGAGGTCGCGGTGCAGAGGGCGGAGCGCCTCGCGGTGGTGGGGCGGTTCGCCGCCGGCCTCGCCCACGAGGTTCGAAACCCGCTCGCCGCGATCTGCGCCAGCATCGACGTGCTCGAGCAGAGCATCGATCCGCCTGAGCCGATGAAGAGGCTCATGGCCAACGTGGTCCGCGAGGCGGCGCGCCTCGACCGGCTGATCCAGGATTTTCTCGCCCTCGCGCGGCCGAGAACGCTCTGTCTCGAGCGGGTGGATCTGTCCTCGGTGGTGCGCGGCGTGCTCGAGGTGTTCGCCCACGAAGGCGCCCTCGAGGAGCTGGCGGTCGAGTCCGACATCCAGCCCCAGGTCGAGGCGGTCATCGATTCGGATCTGCTGCGGCAGGTGTTGTGGAACTTGCTTCGCAATGCGGGGGAGGCGATGCGGGGGGCAGAGGAGCGGCGGCTCTGGGTTCAGCTGCGGCTCGGCCCGGATGGACCCGAGATCGAGATCCGAGACACCGGGATCGGGCTCGATGAGGGGGTCCGTCGCCGGGTGTTCGAGCCGTTTTTTTCCACCAAGCCGAGCGGGTCGGGCCTCGGACTCGCCATCAGCCAGTCCATCGTGCACGCGCATGGAGGGTCCCTGGACCTCGAGGGGCTGTCCCAAGGGGCCGCGGCGACCATCCGGCTGCCCAGGGACGCGCCGTCGGTGCGGCTGACGATGCAGGATCCCACTCCCATCCCGAGAACCGGGGGCGCCGGGGTCTTCAAGGAGGGGTGATGGGTCGAGTGCTCGTGGTGGATGATGAGCCGGGGATTCGGGATGCGCTGGGCCTCCTCCTCGAAGCCAAGGGGCACGCGGTGGACGTGGCCCCCGGGGTCGAGTCGGCTCGGGCGGCGCTGGCTCGGCAGGGGTACGACTTGGTCATCACCGACCTCCGCCTCGAGCCGGGGGGCGACGGGCTCGATGTCCTGCAAGCGGCTCGCGAGCGGCCCGACCCGCCCGAGGTCATCGTGATGACCGCTTTTGGCACCCGCGAGCGAGCGCAGCAGGCGGTGGCCAAAGGGGCAGCGTTCTATCTCGAGAAGGGCCCCCACTTGGCTGGGGACATCGAGGTCCTCGCCCGGCAGGCGATCAGCAAGCGGCAGCTCGAGGGCGAGAACCAAAGCCTGCGGCGGACGTTGCTCGGGGCGACCGGTCGAGCTGGCATCATCGGGCGCAGCGAGTCCCTCCGAGAGGTCCTCGACGTCGTGGAGCGGGTGGCCCCGCTCAGAACGACGGTGCTGGTGACCGGCGAATCGGGCACCGGCAAGGAGCGGATCGCCCGGGCTCTGCATGAGGGCGCGCCGTGGTCGGACGGCCCGTTCATCCCTCTGAACTGCGGCGCTCTGCCGGAGCATCTCATCGAGTCGGAGCTGTTCGGGCACGAGCGGGGGGCGTTCACCGGAGCGGATGGGCTGCGGATCGGGGTCTTCGAGGCGGCCCGCGGCGGCACGCTGTTCCTCGACGAGATCGGCGAGCTGCCGCTGGCGCTGCAACCCAAGCTGCTGAGGGTGCTGCAGGAGCATCGGGTCAGGCGGCTGGGATCGAGCGAAGAAGTCTCGGTGGCGGACGTTCGGGTGGTCGCGGCTTCGAACCGGGACCTCGAAGCCGAGGTCGCTGCCGGCCGTTTCCGGGAGGACTTGTTCTTTCGGCTCAACGTGGTCCAGGTCGAGTTGCCACCGCTGAGGGAGAGGCCGGAGGACGTGGTCCTCCTGGCGGAGCATTTCCTCCAAACCTACGCTCGCGCGCTCGCCCGGCCGGTGGTGGCGATCGATCCCGACGCGCTCGCTTGCCTCAGCCGGTTCCGCTTCCCGGGCAACGTCCGGCAGCTCGAGAACGCCATCGAGCGAGGGGTCGCGCTCGCGCGCACGGAGCGCCTCACGGTGGCCGAGCTGCCCAAAGCGATCCGGGAGGCAGGGAGCGGTCCGGCTTTGCCGGTCGCGCCGGAAGCGGACCTCGCGTTTCCGGAAGGCGGGGTCGATCTCGAGCGAATGGTCGAGGCCTTCGAGTACCGATGGATCGAGCGCGCGCTGTCGGAGGCCGGGGGCGTGAAGACCCGCGCTGCCGAGCTGCTCGGGATGTCGTTTCGGCAGTTTCGGTACAAGCTCGCGAAGCTCGAGAAGACGAAGAGGTCCTGAGCGGCCGGACGGTAGGGTGCGCGCCCGCTAGGGGCCGAGCCGGCAGCCGGACGAAAAAAGCAACGAGGGCGTCGAGCGGGCTCGACCGGACGGACCGGTTGGGTCGCAATCGGGCCAAGGAAGGCGAAGGAGATGAAAGCGGAGTCGTCATCGACACATTGGCTGTGGGCCGCCGGTTTTCTCGGCTTGTGCGTGGTCGGGATCGGGGTCGGCGCCCTGCGGGGGATCGCGGCCGGGCTCGAAGCCCAGGCTCGGCGAGACGCGCCGGATGTGGCACACACCGAGCCGCCGCCGGCGCCCGAAGAGGACGACCTCGCTTCCCGGCTCCGGTCGGCGATCTTTCTTGGCCGGCAGGGCGAACTCGAGTCGGCCGAAGCCGAGCTCGTCGCGCTCGCCGAGCGGCATCCTCAGTCGTCCACCGTGTGGCTCAACCTCGGCGTGGTGCGGCTCGCCGCCGAGCGGCTCGACGGGGCGCGGACCGCGTTCGAGCGGGTGCTCGCGCTGTCGCCGGAGGACTGGGACGCGCACGCGGAGCTCGCCGCGCTCGAACTCGAGCGGGGGGCGCTCGAAGAGGCGCTGCGGATCGCAGGCGCGATCCCCCCCGGGGCGGGGCGAATGCCGTCCCGGCTGCGCCACGACCCGCGCTGGACCGCCCGCGACGAAGCGCCGGGCGTGCAGGCGCTGCGGAGCAAACACGGGCTGGGGGAAACACCGGATCAGTCCGAGCGGGCCGCGGCCGAGCTGCGAAAGAGGCGGGAGGAGGCGAAGACCTCTGCTGCCCCGGCGACCGGACCCCGCTGGACTCCGGCCGTGGACCGCGGGGTCAGCCCCCCGGCCCGCTGACCAGCGACCGGTACAGCTGGGCTTGGGCATCGACCATTCGGTCCACGTCCCACGCACCGACCCGCTGTCGGTCGGCCGGGTCGACCGGACGCTCGACCAAGGCTCGCTCGAGCGCAGCGGCCAGCGCCTCTGGGTCGCCCGGCTCGACCAGAAAGCCGTTTTTGCCGTCTCTGATGATCTCCGGGGTCCCATCGACTCTGGTGCCCACGAAGGGCCGGCCCACGGCGACGGCCTGGACGGCCGCTTTGGGCAGGCCCTCGAACCGGGAGGCGAGCGCTACCACGTCGGAGGCGGCGAGCAAGTCAGGGACATCTCGGCGCCATCCGAGCAGGCGAACGTGCGGCTCGAGCTGGGCGGCACGCAAGAAGGCCTGCGCACTGGCTCGCAGCGGTCCGTCGCCCGCGTACAGCAGCAGCACCTGCGGGCGGCGGGTCCGGAGCAAGCGGATCGCCTCGAGCATGGTCAGAGGGTCTTTCTGCGGTTTGAGGTTGGCGATGCAGACGATGAGCTCGGCGTTCGAGGGGACGTCGAGGCGGGCCCTCGCGTCGGCGCGAGCCGGAGGGTCCAGAAACGGACCGAGATCCATTCCCGACCGGATGAGAACGGTCCGGTGGCGGGGCAGCACGATGCGAAGAGCTCGGGCTTCGTCGAGGTTCGCTTGGGAGACACCGATGATGGCGTCGCACGCGCGGCTGGCGAGCCGCTCGAGCTGAATGTACGCGGCTTGGGTGGCCCGCCCTTGGTCGCGATGAAACGGGAAGCCATGAATGGTGTGGACGACCTTCGGGATCCCCGAGGCCCGCGCGGCCAGGCGGCCGAGCAACCCCGCCTTCGAGCAGTGGGTGTGAACCACGAAGCGTTTGGGGTCGAAACCTTGGCGGCGGTGCTCGTACCAGAGGTCGGACAGAAGGGCCCTGAGCTTGCGCGCGCTGGTGAGGTCTCGAGCCAGCGCGACCGGTCGGTCCAGCTCGGGGACGTCGATCACGGTCAAGTCCGGGATCGCCTGGGCCTCGGCGTCGAGCAGGCCCCCGGGTCCGGCCAGCAGCGCCACTCGATGCTCCCCCCGGTCGAGCCGCCTACAGGTCTCGAGCGTGTTCTCCTGCGCTCCCCCGAGCTCGAGACGGGTGATGACGTGCACGACCGTGATCACCGGATCCCTCTCTCCTGGGCCAGGACCTCGCAGGGCGAGCCGTCCAAAAGGATAGGGTTTGGTGGGGCCAACGCCTCAGGGGGCTGGGCCCGAGCGGACCGCCACCCGGAACAGGGGGTCTCCCACCTCCACCGGGGCGCCGTCTTCGCGCATCACTTCGACCACGGTGCCGGCGACTTCGCTCCGGACCTCGTTGTGGACCTGCATCGCTTCGATGAGGCAGAGCACCTCGGCTCTGCCCACCGCCGACCCCACCTCGGCCAGCGGCGCGCCGCTTGACTGCGAGCCTCGATGGAAGATGCCCGCCACCGGGGCCTTGACCACCGCAACGTCGCCTTCGGGCGAGGCGCCCGTGGCCGCCGATGCGTCATGGATCCGAGCCACCCACGACGCCTTGGCCGGGGCGCTGCGGGTCAAGCGGACGATGATGTCCGCGTCTTCGTATTCGAGCTCGGTCAGGGTGGTCGAACCTTCGAGGATGCTCACCAGCTCCCGGAGGCGGTCGAGCTTCGCTTCGTCGTCGCTGGTTTTGCGGACGGCCTCTTTGGGGGCCTTTTTTGGGCTTGCCATGGGATGGACTCAGCCTTGGCCGATCGACGTGCGTTCGAGGTAGGAGCCGGCGGCCGTGTCGACCTTGATCGTGTCCCCGATGTTGATGAACAGAGGCACGTTGACCTGCACTCCCGTCTCCAGGGTCGCCGGCTTGGTGACGTTCGTGGCCGTGTCCCCGCGAACCCCTGGCTCGGTGTGCTCGACCCTCAGCTCCACGTGCTGCGGGATCTCCATGCTGATCGGGCGACCTTTCCAAAACACGATGCCCACCGCCATCTCGGGGAGGATGAACCCTTTCTTCTCGGCGAGCAGCTCCCCGTTCACCTCGACCTGCTCGAAGGTCTTCCCGTCCATGAAGTGGTAGACTTCTCCGTCGGCGTAGAGGAAGGTCATCGACTTGTCTTCGACGTCGGCTGCCTCCACCTTCTCCCCGGACCGGTAGGTGACTTCCAACACGGAGCCGGTGACCAGGTTCCTGATCTTGGTCCGGGTGAACTGGTTGCCCTTGCCAGGCTTGACGTGCTGAAACTCGACGATGGAGAACGGCTGGTCGTTGTGGATCAGCTTCGTCCCTTTCTTGAAGGAGCTGGTCTCGATGGTCGCCACCCGGGGTGAACTAGCCCCGTTCCCGGGGGAGGGCAAGCGTGAAGCCGGGGTTCAGGCGGCCTCGAGCAGGTGCGCGGCCGCCTCGAGAGCGAGTCGGTAGCCGAGCGGGCCAAAGCCACAGATGCGGCCACGCACGACGCCGGCGAGCAGGCTCCGGTGGCGGAACGCCTCCCGCGCCTCCGGCTGGCTGAGATGGACCTCGATGACGGGCAGGAGCGGGGCGACGACGGCGACCGCGTCCCGAAGGGACACCGAGGTGTGGGTCAGCCCGCCCGGGTTGAGGATCACCGCGCGCGTGCCGTCGTCCAGGGCGGCGTGAAGCCGGTCGATGAGCACCCCCTCATGGTTCGACTGCTCGGTGACCAGGGCGAGCCCCAGCTCGTCGGCGAAGCGCGAGAGCTCGGCGAGCAGCACGGCGCGGGTCTGCCGCCCGTAGGTCTCGGGCTCGCGTCGGCCGAGCAAGTTGAGGTTTGGCCCATCGAGTACGAGGACCGGGGTCACGCGAGCGCCTCGGCGAGGTGGGGGCTCGCGACGCGGAGGGCGAAGCGGCTCTTTCCAAGCGATGCCCCCGAGGTCAGCACCAACGCGAGAAAGAAGTCGGAGTTGAGCACGCGCAGCACGCAGCTGAGCCGCTCCGAGCGGACCACGACCTCCTGCAGCGCCCCCGCGCCGAGCATCTGGGCGCTCTGACCGGCTTGGACGAGCAGGGCGGAATACTCGACGAGCAGCGCCGCCGGATCGGAACCAGCTGCGCCGACCCCGTCGACGCTGTCCACCGGGATCCCGTCGGCTCCCATGATCGTCGCCAGAGCCACGCCCGGCAGCTCTTGGCAGAGTTCGGTCAGGAACGACCGAAAGTCCACGCTCATAGAGGCCTTTTGGTGCCGTCGAACGTGCATGTGCTGTCGGCTCCAAGTTGGCAGCCGCGGCACAGGCCGACCATGTGGGTGAGGTCGTTGCTCCGCATCAGGCCTCCCGTCGCGCTCAGAAACTCGAACTGCCCCCGAATTCGGAGGCTGAGAAAAGCGTCGCTCAAGACCGGGGTGTCCCCGGTCCTCGCGGCAACTTCGAGGCTGTTGTAGACCGCGAAGCGCTGGAACCGTTCGAGGTCGGCCGGGTTGTTCAGGCTCAGCCGGTCATCGAAGCCCCCGAACAACGTCTCGACTTTTTGGCAGTTCGTGTTGGTAGCGCGGCTGAGGTTTGCTGCATCCCGGCAGCCTCGGGGTTGGTCGATGCAACACGCGTCGATGTTGCTCGCAAGGATGAACAGGTCGTCGAAGGCCTGCCCGAGCTCGTACGGCACCACCTCAGCAAAGACGATGTCGCGACCGCCGGCCGGTATCGAGGCCCCGCGGGCGGCGACCGCGTCAAACCCGACGAAGTTCGCCTGCTCATCCCTCTCGTCGAGGCAAAAAGGCACGTCGATGGAGAACGCGGGGAGAAAGAGGGCGCCGCGGTTCGTGAAGCCGGTGCTCTCGCACTCCCATCGGTAGTCGAATCGGAGCGGCCTCGCGCTGTTGATCGACGGAGCCAGGTCCGCGGGCGAGGGGCCGAGGCTGGTCGGTTCCGGCGCCATCTGGTTTTCGACGCTCACGGCAAGGTAGTGGTTCGTCTGTGTGCTGACGTCCATGGCGGTCAGGTCGATAAACGTGTTGCTGTTCGGGAGGAACTGACACGGCTCGGGCGAAGGGATGACGCCTCGTACGAGCATGGTTGTGGACGGGACGTCGCAACCGATGGACAGCGCCACTGCGGCCAACCAGACCGGCGGTCTCAAGCTCGATTTCATGGTTCTCTCTGATTTCATCGGCTGTCTCCCATCAGCGCCCCCTCGAGCTCGCTCCAGGGCAGGCGCTGGGTGTCCACATCTCCAAGGGCGCGGATTCGCACCCACTCTACGCCGTCCCGGTCGCCCTTTTTGTCGGAAGCGAGGTGGGACCGAGCCGCGGAGAGCAGCTCGGGCTCGGCGCTGGTCGGCAGCCCCCGCTCGGAGAGCAGCGCTTCGATGCGCCCCGGGAGCTGCTCGTCCCGCAGACCCCGGCCGCGGGAGGCGCGCGCTGCCGCGACCAGACCGATCGCGACCGCCTCGCCGTGGCGCAGGGTGAAGCCCGAAGCCGCTTCCAGCGCATGCCCGAGGGTGTGGCCGAGGTTCAGACGCCGGCGCTCGCCGCGCTCGAGCGGGTCTCTCGCCACCACCTTGGCCTTGCACTCCACGGCCGCTGCCACCAGCTCCGGGTCCACGATCCGGCCGGCCTCGAGCTGCTCGAAGACCTCGGGCAGCCCAATGAGGGCGACCTTGATGAGCTCGGCCAGGCCGGCTCGATATTCGGCCGGGTCGAGGCTCTCGAGGTGATCGAGGTCCACCACGACCTCCTCCGGAGGATGGAAGGCGCCCACCGAGTTGCGCGCGCCGGCGTGGTTCACCGCGCATTTGCCTCCGATGGAGGCATCGACTTGGGCCAGCAGGGTGGTGGGGACCAGGACGGACCGGGCGCCCCGCCCGAGCAGGTGGGCGGCCAGGTTTCCTGCGTCGAGCACGGCGCCGCCGCCGAGGGCGACGACGACGCTCTGGCGGCCGCAGCCCGCCCGCAGCGCCCGATCGAGCAGGTCCCCGAGGACATCCCAGCGCTTGGCCGCCTCGCCCCCGTCCACCTCGGCCGCGCACACCTCGAACAGCGACCTCAGCTCGGTCTCGACCCGCCGGCGGGTCGCGTCCGGGATTCCTCGGTCCATGAGCAGCAACACCGGTCGGGAAGGCTCGAGGTGGGCCACCGCGCCGACGACCGCGGGGAGCAGCCCTCGACCGATGACCACCCGGCTCTCCGCCTCGAGCAACCGGGCGCGAACCACCGAGAGGCCGAGGGTGGCTTCTTCGATGCGCTCGGCGACCTCGTCCGGGGAGCCGCGGCCGTCCACGACCAGATCCACCGCCGCGTACGACGCCCGTCGCGCCTCGAGCAGGTCGCCCAGGCCCCCGGCGAGCAGCGGCCGAGGGGTGCCATCGAACCGCAGCCGGTCCTCGAGCACCTCTTGGTCTACGTCGAGCCGAACCACGGCGCCGAGGCGTCGCGCTGCGTGGCGAGTTCGGGCGGAGGTCAGCGCCCCGCCGCCGAGCGCGACCACCACCCCGGCCGGCCCGAGCGCTTCGAGCGCGTCGCACTCCTGGGCTCGAAACCGCTGCTCCCCGTCCTGCTCGAGGATCTGCGCCGGCGTTCGGTGGCAGCGGGCCTCGATCAGCGCGTCGAGGTCGACGAACTGCCGGCCGAGTCGGTCGGCGATGCAGCGCGCTACCGTCGTCTTGCCTGCGCCCGGCGGACCAGCGAGAAGCAAACCTCCCATATCGGCCTTACTCGCTGGAGACGAGCGCGGAGGAGCGGTTCACGATCCTCGGCGAGATGAAGATGAGCAATTCGTCGCGCAAGTCCTCGCGAGAGTTCCTCTTGAACAGCCAACCGAGCACGGGGATGTTGCCCAGCCACGGGATCATCGTATCGTTCTCGGCGGTGTTTCGCTTGTAGAGGCCTCCGAGCACCGCGGTGTCCCCGTCGTCCACGATCATCTGCGTCTCCGCTTCCTTGATCAGGATGCCGGGTACGCCGAGAAAGTCCACCCGGTCCGACAGCTCGTTCTTCGTCGCCGAGACCTTCATGAAGATGGAGCCATCCTGGGTGACGTGGGGCCGGACCTTCAACTCGATGTTGGCGTTGATGAAGCGGGTGGTGGGACCGTTGGCGGTGAGCACCGTGATCGGGACGCGCTCGCCGGATAGGATTCGCGCCTCTTCGTTGTCGAGCGTGACCACCCGGGGGGCGCTCACGATCTTGATCCGTCCGACCGCTTCGGCCGCCGACAGGCGCAGGTTGAGGACCGCGCTGTCCGTGAGCGATCCGAGCACCAGGCCGAGAGCGCCACCGCCGCCGGTGCCCACAGTCGCCGGCAGGTTGACCGCGTAGTTCGGAGTCGTGATTGGGGCCCCGGCGCCGCTGAACCGGTCGTCGGCGCCTCCCGTCAAGCCGATGGAGTTCGGGAACTCGAGGCCGGTTTGGTTGCCATACCGACGATTGAAGTTGGTTCTGCCGCCCCACTGGATGCCGACCTCCCGAGAGAACGAGGACCTGGCCTCGACGATCCGGGCTTCGATGAGCACTTGCGGGGTTTGGGTATCGAGGGTCCGAACGAGCCGCTCCGCGCGGACCAGATTGGCGGCGATGTCCTCGACGATGAGCACGTTGGTCCTCGTATCGACTGACACCTTCCCTCGTTCGGACAGGAGGCTCTGCACCTTGGGGGCGATGCTCTCTGCGGTCGCATAGCTCAGCGGAATCAGGCGAACGGTGAGCGGCTCGAGCCGGAGCTGGGTTTGGAGCCGATCCGCCGCCAGCTGCTCTTCCTTTCGCAGCGTCGTCGCCGGGGCCACGCGGATGATGTTTCCGTTTCTCACCTTGTCGAGGCCCTTGGCGGCGAGCACGACGTCGAGGGCCTGGTCCCAAGGGACGTTCCGGAGCTTGATGGTGATCTTGCCGGTCACGTCCTCCGAAGCCACGATGTTCAGCTTCGACACGTCTGCGAGCAGACGGAGCACGTTCTGGACGTCCGCATCCTTGAGGTCGAGCGAGATGCGCCGGCCGGTGTACCGCTCCCGGCCGGGCGCGATCCGCCCGGCGGTGGCGGCGAGCGCTCCCGTGCTCGCGGTGCCTTCGTCGTCGTAACCGGCGACGCGGGGCAGGTTCGACCGAAAATCCCACATCAGCGCCTGCCCTCGCAGCCAGTGCCGGTGTTCGGTGCTGTCCTCGATGCGGGCCGACAACACCAAGGTCCCGTCGTCACCGTAGCTCGAAACGCTCGACAGCGCTTCCGCTGCGAGCCCGGTCACGTCCAGCGTGCGCTCGAGCTCGGCGGAAAGGGCCACGTTCGACACTCGCAGCTCCGGATGCTCCTCCGAGCCGCGGCGGATCACGGAGAGCCCATCCACTTTTCGGTCGAAATCGACGGTCAACCGGTAAAAGCCGTCCTTCGGCTCGAAGCGCACGTTCTCCACCTGGTAAGGCTGAGAAGGGGCGGCTCTCGCCGAGGGGGGCAGCTCCTCGGACCGGCTGGTGGTCCTCGCCGCCACGGCGGGGCGGGGAGCGGAGGCGGACCTCTCCTCCGGCGGCGTCGAGGGGGCGCTCGCAACGGACGCCTTCGGACCCGTCGCCTTCGAATCCGTCGCCTTCGAATCCGTCGCCTTCGAAAGGGTCGATGGAGAGGATTCGGGCCCGCGAGACGCGGTCTTCGGTGCCTTTGGCTCGGGTCCAGCGGAGCGGGACGCCTCCGCTACCGGGCCCGGACGCGTGACCGTCGGCTCCGGCGTGCTGAGCCGGAGCTGCAGCCGTCCGTCGCGGACCTCGACCTCCGTCGCGGGAAACTCCGACGCGGGCGCAAGGTCGAGGACGAGGCGAACCCCGCTGCCCCGGGTCGCGACTCGGGCCTTTCGCACCCCGAGCGCGCCGACATGGACCCGCTGGAACTTCGGTACGACCGCCGTGTTGGCGATGTCCACCACCAGCCGGGGCGGGGTGGCGAGGGTCTGGACCTCCACCGATCCAGCCTCGATGGCCCCAATGAGCGGCGCGGACAGAACCGTCCGCTCCCCCCGTGCCTCGACTTCGAAGCGGCCGAGGCGGGTGGGTTCGGTCGCGGCGGCGTCCACGGACCAGCAGCCGATGAGCGCGGCCATCACGGCGCCGGGAGGGGGCCAGTCCGGTCGGGGCGCGCGGCGCGCGCGAGGGCTCGCAGAGCAAGCAGCGTTGAGCATGAGCATCGGAGCAGTCCTTATCGATGGGGGCGTTTCTCGGGGCCGGTCACTCGATCGCGATGTCGGTCGGCTTCGGAATGCAGAGGTCGGTGGTGTTCGTGACCTTTCGCCCGGTGTAGTCCCGGTACTCTTCCCGCACGATCACGCAGTCGGGGCTGATGGACGCCACCCGCCCCCAGTTCTTCCCGATGAGTTTGCCCCGAGTGAGCGTGTGACCTTTCCCGTTTGGGTCTTCGACCAGCGCGTAGGGGGTCGCGATCCGAGAGACGATCCCGACCAACCTCAGCTGGTCGAGCTCGAACTTCTGCAGCTCGGTGAGGTCCTTGGCGTAGGCGTCCTGCTCGAACTGCTCGAACAAGGAGCGGAAAGGGTCCCGCTTGCCGATGGGGGAATAGGCATAGGACGCGTCCTCCGTCAGCCCCGGGTCAGCGGGAGGGGGCGCGGGCCGCTCTTCGAGCGCCGGCTCCGCTTTCTGAGCTGGCTTCCGCTTCTTCGGGGGCGGTGGGTCCCCAGCGCAGGAGAAGAGAAGGGCGGCGAGAGGGGCAAGGGCGAGGCTCCTGGGAACGTTCACTTTTTGCTCTTTCCCTTCTTCGAGAAGCCGGAGGTCTCGGCCTTCCCGGCGGGGCGGTCTACGAACTTGAAAGTGGTCGCGACGAACTCCGCCTTGAGCACCACCTTCTTGTTCTCGAGCTTCGGATTCAGCAACTTGATGTCCGTGACATTCACGATCCGGGCGAGCTTCGAGACCTTGTCGAAGAAGACCGCGATCGCGTGGTAGTTCCCGCGGATCATCATCTTCACTGGGATGCGTACATAGTCTTGGACAACCTCCGCCTGCGGCTCGAACACCTCGAGCTCGCAGTCGGACTGCTCCACCAGCGCGGCGATCTTTTGAAGAAGCTCTGGGATCTCGGCCTCGTTGGGCAGCTCGGTGAGCGCTTCGTTGAGCCGCTGCTTCAGCCGTTCGACCTCGATTCGGTGGCGGCTCAGGTTCCCGGCGATGGCCCGCTTGCTGGACAGCTGGCCGTCGAGCTGTACGATCTTCTTCTCGTGGCGCCGGATCTGGTCCTGCATCGGCGAGATGAAGAAGAAGTACGTCGTGATCAGGATCGCCAGCACCGCGAGGAGCAGAACGAGCACCCGCTGAGGAAGAGGGACTTTCGAGATTCGTGCGATCAGTTCATCCACGGAGCGTCTCCTCAGGCCGAGTAGTTGACCGTGCAGGTGATCTCGAACTCGTACAAGACGACACCCGTCTTCTTCGAGTCGGGCTTCGCCTTGGAGTGAACGAGCGTAACCCTGGAGAAGTACGCGGACTTCTCGAGGGCCTTGAGAAAGGCGGAGACGTTCTCGTGGTTGAGCGCGAGTCCGATGATCTTGGCGCTGCCTTTGGCCTCCTCGAGCGCCGTGACCCAGACTCGGTCCGGGATCTCGGAGGCGAGGTCGTCGAGCGCTCGAACGGGGCCGGTCTTCCCCTTTCTCAGGTTCTCGATGATGCGCTGCTTCTCTTCGAGCTCATCGCGTCGCTTGATGAGGTCGTTCACCTCGCCGATGATCTTGTCGAGCTGCTTTATCTCCTGATCCTTCTTCGCGATCTCTTGCTGAAGCGCCCGCTCGTCCGATGAGGTCTTCGCATACCAGATGATGCAGACGATCATCGTGACGATGAGCGACGCGGCGGCCAGCAGCAGCTGCTGCTGAACGGTCTGGCGCTTCTGCGTCTGCCGGATGGGGAGGAGGTTGATGCGAATCATGGGTCGGGTCCTCCGAGCGCTTACTTGTCCCCCGGGTGACGGAGGGCGAGCCCGACCGACACGCAGGCCATGGGCGCCACCTGCCGGAGGTAGGCGGGGTCGAATCGACCGGCGCTGATGTCGATGTTCCGAAACGGATTCATGATCTCGACCGGCGTCGAGGTCCGACCCTCGATGGTCTTGACGAGGGCGGGGATTCGAGCGGAGCCGCCAGAGAGGAAGATCCGGGCGATGTGGGCGTCGGCCGAAGTCGCGTGGTAGAAGTCCAGGGAGCGCTGGATCTCGTTGGCGATCGACTCGGATTCGGTCTGGAGCACGCGCTCCACTTCCTGCGGGACGACCGCGTCGGCGTCCGACTCGGCCCCCCCGACCTTCAGGGCTTCCGCCTCGTCGTAGGAGACGTTCAGGGCTTTTTGAACCGCATCCGTGAACTGTCCGCCCCCGATGGAGATGTCACGGGTGAAGGTCGAGATCCCGTTGGCGATGACGTTGATGTTGGTGACGCTCGCGCCGATGTTCACCAGCACGATGGTCTCCGACCGAGATACTTCGTAGTTGATCTCGAACTGGTTCTGAACGGCGAACGCGTCGATGTCGACCACCACCGGGTTGAGTCCGGCGCTCTCGATCACCTCGGTGTAGTCGTTCACCATGTCCTTCTTCGCCGCGACGAGCAGGACGTCCATCTGGCCGGCTTGGGTGGACTCGGTGTTCAAGATCTGAACGTCGATGTTCACGTCGTTGATGTCGAACGGGATGTATTGCTCCGCCTCCCACTGGATCGACTCCTCGAGCTCCTCGGGGGTCATCTGCGGGAGGTTTATCTTCTTGATGATCACGGAGTGCCCAGACACCGAAGTGGACACGTCTTTGGTCTTGATCCGCTGCGACGCGAACAGCTCCTGGATGCTGTCCACGACGGCGGTCGAGTTCATCAGCGCTCCGTCCACGATCGCTTCCGGCGGAAGCTGGACCATCCCGAAGGCCTGCAGCTGGTAGTTCCCGCCGCGGGTCGGCTTCAGCTGGCACAGCTTGATCGAACCCGAGCCGATGTCTAGGCCGACGGCCAGCTTACCTTTTGCCATGCGTTCCTCGGTCGGGCTCGGGCTTCGCCCGTCGGGGGCGGCATTGCCCCTCGGTGGTGGGTCCGGCCACGGCGGGGCGGATGATGGGGCGGGGCCTGGACGCCGTCAAGTTTTCGGCCCTCCGCGTTCGGGCCGCCCTTGCGGCGGCTTCGTCGTCTCGGGCTCGAGCGGCTCGTCGAGCTCGTCGTCCTCGACCTCCCCGCCCCGGTAGCGGGGTCCGATCCCGTAGTCTTTGAGCTTGTACAGAAGAGCCCGCTGGCTGAGGCCGAGCAGGGCCGCCGCCCGGCCGCGGTGGCCGCCGGTCCGCAGGAGGGCGGCGCGAACGAGGTCGCGCTCCACCCGAGGAAGCACTTCCCGGACCGACAGCCGGTCTCCGAGCGCCTCGACCCAAGTGGCCAGCTGCGTCTCGGGCGAAGGCGCGGGGCCGAAGCGGTCGTCGAGGTCGGCGATGGTCAGACGGTCTCCGCGGTCGGACAGGACAAGCGCCCGCTCCACCGCGTTCTCCAGCTCGCGCACGTTGCCGGGCCAGTCGTAGTCCTCGAGCGCGCGCATCGCCTCGGCGCTGATCTCGGGGGTCGTCAGGCCGAGGCGGCGAGCGATCCGGTCCACGAAATGGGCCACCAGCACCGGGATGTCCTCCCTCCGCTCCCGCAGGGGCGGCAGGTGGATGGCGACCACCGACAGCCGGTAGAACAGATCTTCGCGAAAGCTGCCCTGCCGGACCATCGCGTCGAGGTCGCGCGAGGTCGCGGCGATGACCCGCACGTCCACCGGCCTCGTCTCCGGGTCGCCCACCCGACGGAAGCTCCGCTCGACCAACACCCGCAGCAGCTTGACCTGGAGCCCCACCGGGAGCTCGCCGATTTCGTCGAGGAACAGCGTGCCGCCGTTTGCGACGTCAAAAAGGCCGACTTTGTCGGACTGGGCGTCGGTGAACGCGCCTCGGACGTGGCCGAACAGCTCGCTCTCGAGGAGGTTCTCCGGGATGGCCCCGCAGTTGACGGCGACGAAGGCCTGGCTCCGGCGCTTGCCTTCCCGATGGATCGCGCCGGCGATCCGCTCCTTGCCGGTCCCGGTCTCCCCGGTGAGCAGCACCGTGGTGGGAAACGAAGCCACTTTGCGGACGGTCTCGAAGATCTTCGCCATCGACGGCGCCACCGAGACGACGGCGTCGAGGCCGGGAGGGGGCTCGGCCGACGGTGTGGCCGGGGCCGGACGGTCTAAGCGGCGCCGCTCGGTCAGCAGGCGCAGCTTCAGCGACAGCGCCCCCGGCTCGAACGGCTTGCTGAGGTAGTCGAAGGCGCCCCTCCGGAGCGCCTCGAGCGCGATGGCCTCGTCCCCGTAGGCGCTCATGGCGATGAGCGTCGGGGCTCCGTCGAGCCGCGAGGCCTCTTCGACGAAGGCGAGGCCGTCCATCCCGGGCATGCGGACGTCGGTCACGCACACGTCGAACCGGTCACGGCCCCGCAAGAGGTCGAGCGCCTCCCGGCCGGTGGCCGCCGTCCAGACGTGAAAGCCGTCCTTCGACAGGGCGAGCCCCAGCATATGGCGGAGGTTCTCCTCGTCGTCCACGACCAGAACTCGGACCGCCTCCCCCACCGCGCCGGGACCCTAGCAAGGCTCGCGCCCAACATGAAAGGGGCTGGGCAGCCGCAAGCGAAAGCGCGCCCCCGACCGGTGGTCCAGGTCGAGCTCGAGCAGCCCGCCCATCGCCTCGGCGAGCGAGCGGGACACCGCGAGCCCGAGGCCGGTGCCTTCTCCGGGGGCCTTGGTCGAGAAGAACGGGTCGAAGATCAACTCCTCGGAGCCCTCCGGCACTCCGGGTCCGTCGTCCTCGACTTCGACGACGACGAAGGGCTCCTCCTGCTTGCACCGTACCCGCACCGTCCCGCCAGGGCCGACGGCGTGCCCGGCGTTCAAGAGCAGGTTCACGACGATGGGGCCCACCGATCCAGGGTGGCCGACCGCGGTCAGGTCGGGGTTCGTGAGCTCGCTGTCGAGACGGACCCCGCGCAGGGCCGGGTGGCCGCGGGCGAGCGAGAGCGCCTCCTCGAGCAGGGGGGCGAGCGCGAACCGTCCGGTGGGCCGAGAGGGCTCGGCTCCGCTTCGGGCGTAGGCGAGCAGCTGCTGGATGGTGGCGTGGATCCGATCGAGCTCCCTGGCGCTCCGGGCGAGGGCGTCCGCCGATTGGGCCGGCGGCAGTCCGTCTTGCAAGAGCCGCAGGTAGCCCTTCACCGCGGCCAGAGGGTTGCCGATCTCGTGGGCGATCCCGGCGGCGAGCCGGCCGACGCTCGCCAGCTTGGAGGCCTTGACGAGGGACGCCTGCATGCGACCGAGCTCGTCCCGCTGGGCCTCCGCCCGCTCCCTGGCCTCTCGCAGCGAACGGGTGGTCTCTCTGAATCGATGCGCGATTTCGGCGATCTCGTTCGGCGCGTCGACCCCGGCATCGGGCTCGCCGGCGACGTCCGCGAGCGCGCGAAGCGAGGGCAAGAGCAGCCGGTACACGAGCAAGGACATGAGACCGGCCGCGGCGAGCGCGGTGAGCAGCGCGGGGAGCATGATCCGGCTCAGCTCGACCAGCGCGATCGAAGAGGGCACCCAACCGGGGATCTGGGCGACCACGTAGAGCTCCTCGCCGGCGTCGTAGACCCGGGCGGCGGCGAAGCCTAGGTTGCGCTCCGGGTTCTCGACCAGACGCCGGGCGTCCTCGACGGACAGGCCGAGCGCCGGAGTCCCGGTGCTGACCCACCCGATCGCCAGCTCCGCCTCCGCCGGCGCTCTCGGGAGGATGCCGGAGTGGGCGAAGAGGCGCAGCTCCTGCCGAACCGCCCGGTGGTAGGCCCGGCGCGAGGCTCGAGACAGGGCGAGGCCCGAAAACGCGAGCAGGCAGAAGGTCGAGAAGAGGGCGAACACCACCGCGTACACGAGCAGCGGCTGGCGGATGCTGGTCTTCCTGCCCACCGGGTCCTTCGTCGGTCAGAGGCCGAGCCGCTCCGCCCACCGGCCGAAGGCGGGGGCGAGCAGCAAGGTGGCGAGCGCGCCGAGCGCGAGGAACGGGCCGAAAGGGACGGCGCCCGGCGGCGGCTCCCACGGAGCCTCATCCCCGTGGACCTCGACGTCGGCGGTCCGCGCGCCGAGCAGCGGTCCGAACCAGAGCCGGGGCGGGCTGCCCACGGTGACCCCTTCGAAGTGGCCCCAGCCCGGGGTGTCGTGAAAGAAGCCGACGGTCAGCTCGAAGCCCCGTCGAGGGCCGATCCGCAGGCCGAGCCGAAGCGCGGCCCGGGCGTGGGTGCGGCCCCGCATGCTCTCCGGCAGCCCGAGCGAGCGCCGGCGGCGGGGCCCAAGCACGGTGGCGCCAAACCGGATTCGGGTCGGGGGGCGCTCCCACGGCTCGGGTGGGGGCTCTTCGCCCTCGGTGCGGTCCCTGCGGGGCACGGCGAGCAGCGCGAGGCCTATCACCGAGCCGCACAGCGATCCGAGCGTGACCACCGGAAGGAGCGCGCCCGGCCCGAGAAAGGCGCCGATCATGGCGATGAGCTTCACGTCGCCGAGGCCCATCGCTTCGGTTCCACGCCACGCGAAGTACAGCCACCGGATCCCGAGCAGGGCGCTGGCCCCGAGCACCATGCCGACCGGGCCGCTCCACCAGGGGGCGTCGAAGACCCACGGGCGCAGCAGAAGAGCGAGGACGATCCCGGGCCCGGTGATCTCGTCGGGGACCTCCCAGATGTCGAGGTCGATGAACGTGATGGCGACGAGCGCGCCGGTGAAGGCGAAAGCGGCGAGCAGGGCGGGCTGCGCCCCGAACCGGGCTCCGCAGGCCGAAAAAAGCGTCGCGGTCACGAGCTCGACCACCGGGTAGCGGACCGAGATCGGCGCCTTGCAGGCGGCGCAGCGGCCCCGCAGCATCACCCAGCTGAGCATGGGCACGTTGTGCCAGGGGCGGATCGGGGTCTTGCAGGCGGGGCAGCGAGAGCCCGGCCAGACCAGGCTCTCCCCAGCCGGGAGCCGGGCGATCACGACGTTCAAGAACGAGCCGACCAGCCCGCCGAACACGAAGCAGGTGGCAAGGAGCGCCCAGGAGCCGTCGAGGCGGGCGAGCACGAGCTCCACCCGATCGGACTTAGCACGGGCTCGGGGGCGAGAGGACCTCGATGGCGAGGCCCAGGCCAAAGCCGAGAGCGGCGCAGGCGAGCGAGCCGAGAAAGGCGGCCTCGAGCTCGAGCCCGTGGGCGGACACGACGTAGCCGATGGCGCCGCCCGCGAGCGAGAGCCCGGCCGCGAGCGGGCCGCCCCGACCTCCGGCGAGCATCCACAGGCCGGCGACGACAAAACCGGCGCTGCCGAACGCGCTCGCCTCTTCGACGAGGCCGTGGACCGTGTCGGCGCTCCGAGCGAGCAGGAAAGCGAGCGCCCCGAGCCCGACCACGCCGATCCGAGCGGCGCGCAGCCGGTGCCGCTCCGGGTTCTTCAGCACGACCGGGAGCAGGTTCTGAGTGAGCAGGCCGGACGCGGCGAGCAGGGCGCTGTCGATGGTGGACAGGATGGCCGAGACCAGGGCGCCGACCAGGATCCCTTGGCCGAGCGGGCCGAGGTACCGCTCGGCGAGCACGGCCACCGCGCCCTCGGGCAGCTCGAGGCCCGGGAGCTGCGCCCGGGCCACGAGCCCTAGGAGGACGGGGATGGACCCGGCGACGAGGTACAGTCCGCCGGCTCCAAGGGCGGCGTTTCGGGCGAGCCCGGCGGAGCGGGCGGCGGCGGCGCGGGCGGCGAGCTCCTGGGCGAACAGGGAGCCGAGGATCGGGACGGCGAAGGCGTCGATGCGGACCATCCAGCTCGGCGGCGGGCCGTCCGGGGGCCTGAGCACCGAGTCGGCGAGCAGGATCCGGGCCTCGGGCGTGGCGAAGACGGCGATGGCGAGCGCGGCGAGCGCGGCGAGCAGCACCCCGCCCTGCAAGAGATCGGTGTAGGCGTCGGCGAGAAGGCCGCCGAGCGAGGTGTAGAGGATCACGACGCCAGCGGCGAGCAGCAGCGCCTCGTCGACCCCCACGAGGTCGGTGGCGCTCGCGACCACGGTCCCGAAGGCGCGGATCTGGGCCGCGGCCCACAGCACCGAGCCCGGGATCATGAGCAGGGCCACCGCCCGGGCGATGCCGGTGCCAAAGCGGGCCGAGAACAGGTCGGCGATGGTGGTGGCTCCGGCCCGGTGGAGGGGGCGGGCGAGCACGAGGCCGAACAGGATCAGGCACAGCCCGTAGCCGAACGGGTCGGCCGAGATCCCGAAGAGCCCATGCTCGTAGGCCCGGCCGGCCGCGCCTACGCAGGTCTCGGCTCCGAACCAGGTCGCGAACATCGTGGCGGTGGTGAGCGCCGGTCCGAGGCTGCGACCAGCGACGAGGTAGTCCTCGTCCGTCTTCACCCGGCGAGCCACGAAGACCCCGACCGCGAGCTGAAGGGCGACGTAGACGGTGATGAAGCCCAGGATCACGAGGGGCAAAGTGGAAGGGAGGGCCGAATCGGTGCCATCGGTTGGTCGGGCTGGCTCAGCACCTTCCGCTGCAGTCGAGGAGCGCGCCGAACGGGCGCCGGTCAGCGGCCGACGCTCGCTCGAAGCGCCGGTCGGCGAAGCGCGCTGGGGGCATCGGCTCGGATCACGACGTTGGGTACGCAGCGGTGAGGTCGTCAGGGTTCAGCGGCGCGTCTTCGCGTGGGCGAGCGGCTCGCCGAGGTCCACGACCCGGATGTCGGGGTTTCGACCCTCGAGGTCCACGAGCCAGCGCTCGAACACCCACCGAAGGGCGGGCTCCGTCCGCAGCTCGAGGGCGATCGGGTGGTCGAGATCGGCGGCGTTGGCGGCGACGGCCGGTTCGGCGAGCAGCCGGCGCCCCTCCGGGTCGTGCAGGTGGAGCCACAGGCGGGCCGACAGGGGCTCTGGGGGGGTGTCGATCGGGAGTTCGGCCACGCCGGCCTGGGCCATGCGGGCGGCCAGGCCCGGCGGGGCGCTCGACGGGGTGTGGAGCCGAACCGAGAGGTCGAAGACGGTAGGGCTGGCCGCGTCGAGCGCCTCGGCCTCGATGGGGCCCTCCCGCCGCACCAGCTCGGCCCGAAAGCGGCGCGCCAAGGCGGCTCGCTCGACCTCCGGGACGACGCAGCGCTCGAGGTGGATCCCGAGCTTCTCGATCGCCGAGAGAGGGGGGAGCGGAGCGAACACGGAGGCCGCCCGGAGCAGCAGGGGACCGAAGCCGACTTGGTAGCTCGCCACCCAGCGGTCGGTGAGCACCGCTCGAAGGAGGAAAAACAGTTGGGCCCGGCCGCCACCGGTCAGGACGATGAAGCTGGTGTGCAGCACCTCAGGGCCCGCCAAAGAACCGTCTCGACCGAGCTTTGGGCCGCCGATTCCCGCTCTTCGTCCCGCTCAGCGCTTCCCGTTCGGTTCCCAGCCGACCACCGTCAGCTCGAGATCCCCGATGAGGCTGGCCGCGGCGAGACCGGCTTCGCGAAGACCGGCAGGGTCGGACAGGCCTTCGCTGAACTTGATGTGGGTCGCGTCGGCGACGTCCTGGCCGAAGGTGGGGTCCATCGGGTGCCAGCGGTCGCCGAGCCAGACCTCCACCCACTCGTGGTACCCGAACGCGGGGCGGGCGCCTCCCACGTACACGAGGCCGGTCACGAGCTTCGTGGGCAGGCCCACGATCTTGGCGAGCGCCGAAAACAGCACCGAGTGCTCCGTGCAGTCGCCCGCCTTCTCGACGAACGCCTCGGTGGCCGAGGCGAAGGCCCGGGCCAGCGATTTCTCCTCGAGGTGAAGGTGGACGAAGCGGTTCAGCCGCCGGGCGGCGGTCCAAGCGTCGGTGGCGCCGGCCACCGCCTTTTGGGCGGCGGCGACCAGGCGTTCGTCCTCGAGGTCCTCGTAGTCGGTCGCCCCGAGGTACGGAGCGAGCTTCGCGCCGCGAAGGGGGAGCTTCGCGCCGCGGCGGGGCGTTCCCGGGGCGGTGATCTCGACCTCCACCCGGCCGTCGCTGGTCGCCCGCACCGCTTGGCGAGGAAAGCTCGGGACCTTGGGGACGGGCCGGGTCTCGGAGGAGAACACCACGGTCAGGGTCTCGATCCCGGCCCGCTCGGGCAAGACCGCCTTCACCGGGAACATGGCCGCGCTGAAGATGTCCACGGTGGCGTCGAGCCGGACCGCCTCCGCCCGGCTGGTCCGCCGGACGGTGATGCCGGCCCCGAGCAGCTCGCTCTCGACCACGCCCACCTTCGGCTCCACGACGAGCCGGCTCTCGATGCCGCCCATCTTCTCCTTCACGGTGTGGCGGCCGCCCTCGAGCGGGCCGACCTCGAGCGAAAACGGCTGCACGTCGCCTTCGGACTCGTCGAGGGCCTGGCCTCGGACGACGGCGCCGGCTTTGGGGTCCCGAAGGTGGAGCCACTCGAGGCTCGAGGCGAGCCGCAGGCCTTCGATGGGGTACTCACGGGTCTTCGCCCTGCCGCCGATGGTCTGGCGGACGAAGAACCGGTCCCCGTCGCGCCAGCCCTCGCCGTCCCTGGTCTCGGCGCCCTCTTGCCGGTGGATCTTGTAGCGAAGCGGGGTGCCGTCCGGGGAGAACCAGGCATCGAGCCGGTGCTCCATCCGGATCTCCTCGTCCCGGCGGCGCACGGTGATGAGCGACCACCGCTCGACGTGCACCGCGTCAGCGCCGGACAGCTTGCTCTCGCGGTCGTGGGCCCGGACGTGGCCGACCTTCTGGCCGTGAAAGTGGATGCCGAACCAAGCCTCTTCGCTCGGGCTCGCGCCGGCGAGCAACGGAGCGGCAGACAGGGCGGTGAGGAGGGCGACCCAGCTACGCACGGCGTAGCCTCTGCCACAGCTGCACCGCGAGGAACAGGACGAGCCCACCTCCGCCGGCGGCGAAGACCCAGCGCTGGTACTCGAGAAAGGTCCGCTCGATGAGCTCCCACTCCGAGCCGACCTGCACGCCCACCCCGAGGAGAAAGAGGCTCCAGGCCAGGTTCGAGACCAGCCCGGCGAGCATCGTCGCCCCGAGCGGGAGCCGAGCGGCGCCGGCGGCGAGAAAGGTGACCGCCCGCACCCCCGGGAAGGCCCGGTTGAGGACCAGCACCCAGTAGCCGTACCGGCGAAAGGCGGCGACGAAGCGGGGCAGGGCGTCGGCGCCGATCCATCGCTCGAGCCCGCGGGCCACCCGCAATCTGCCTTGCCCGTCGAGCGCGAGCCGGCCGATCTGGTAGTGGGCGAAGGCGCCGGCGGCGCCGCCGGCGACGACCACGACGTAGATCACCGGGAACGACACCGAGCCGGCGACCACGAGCAGCGAGGAGGCGAGCACGACCGAGTCGGCGGGCAGCGGGGGGAGCAGGTACTCGAGCGCGGCCGCGCTGAAAACGAGGACCAGCGCGAGCTCGGTGGGGCTGTCCCGGAGAAAAGCGAGGACCTCTTCCACGGTCCTATCCGGTCATGGCGGGCCCTGACCGTACAAGCGGGCGATGCGCTCCGGCTCCATCCGAACGAGCACGGTCCGGCTCTCTGCGACCCCGACCAGGCCGGGCGGCGCGCCTTTCGTCTTCTTGACATGGCGGCGCTCGGCCACGAGCACCTCGGCCTTCTCTTCGCCGCGCTGGGGCGAGTTGTGCACGGCGAGGTGGGCCGCGTCGAGCAGGGCCTCCTGCGATGCGGAGCTGCCTGGTTTGGGCCGAAGCAGGACGTGGGCACCGGGGCTGCCCCGGGCGTGAAGCCACAGGTCGGATCCCCGGCCGAAGCCAAACGTGAGCCGGTCGTTCTCGCTCGCGCCTCGGCCGACGAAGATCTCGGTGCCGTCGACAGCGGTGAACCGGCGGGCGAAGCGGTCGATCGGCCGCTGGTTCTGCCCCTGAGCGGTGCCTCCGACCACCGAGCCGAAGCCCTCGAGCGAAACCCCAGCCCGTTCGGCCAGGGCCACGAGGTCTTCCCCCTGCGCCGTCTTCGCGCCGGTGGTCGCGGCGTCGATCGCCTCGAGCCGCTCCCACACCGCCTCGAGCCTGGCCTCCACCCGGGGCCGACCACGGTCGGCCTTCTTCGCTCGATCGAACAGGCGCTGCAGGTTGGCCTTCGCGCTCTTTCGGGGATCGAGGGTGATGACCACCTCCTCGCCGGTCAGGAAGTCCCGCGCCGACACCGAGCCGTCGCCCCGCTTCACTTGGTGCATCACCGTCTTCAGCAGCTCGCCCCGACCCCGCTCGGCGGCATAGGCGCTGAGCCGGTCGAGATCGCGCTCGAGGTTCTTGCCGAGCCGCTCGAGCTTTCGCCGCTCGGCGCCGAGGCTGCGGTGGAGCGCGTCCCGAAGCCGGTTGTCCCGACGGGCCGACGCGTCCTCGGCCGGGGTCTCTTCGGCGAGGGCGGCCGAGAACCGGGGCAAGGACTCCCAAGGCGTGGCCGCTGGAGGCAATTCTCCTCCGCGCTGGACCGACAAGGCCCGCTTTCCTCCCCGCAGGTCGAGACCCAGGGTGTCGGCCTCGAACACGAGCACGAGCGTTCGGTGGTCCAGACCGAGGCGAGCCAGGCGCTGCCCGACGAGCCGGGTGCGCAGGAAGGCCTGCAGCGGACCATGGGGAATCATCCGCGGTGGCCGAGCGGAGACGAGGTGAACCCGGGCTTCGCTCGGACGGGCGCAGACCAAGAGCCGGACCGTCCCGCCGGGCACCCGCAGCTCGAACACCAGCTCGCGGTCATCGACGACATCGAGCCGCTGCAGCCGGGCCCCGGACAGCGGCGCGAGCTCGTCCACGAGCGTTCGAAGCGCCTCGGCGGGGGGAAGGGTCACAGGCCTGCGGACAGTTCCACCGGCGCCTTCGCCCCGGCCCGGCTCTTCTTCCCGCGCGGTGCGGCCCTGGCGGTTCGGTCCTCCGACGCCCGCGCCGGCAAAACCGGGCGCGACCGGTCGTTGGCCGCCTTCTTCGCGCCGGCCGTTTCGGCTGCCGCCTTCTTCGTCCCCGCGGTCTTCTTCGGCCCGGCGGTCTTCTTCGGCTCGGCGGTCTTCTTCGGCTCGGCGGTCTTCTTCGGCCCGGCGGCCTTCTTCGGCCCGGCGGCCTTCTTCGTCCCCGCTGCGGCGGCGTGTTCGGCGACCTTCTGTCGCGCGGGGAGGGAGCCGTTCGCTGCCTCCTTGGCGGTCCCGGCGGTCTTCTTGGCCGGGGCCCGCTTCTCGACGATCGGCTTCGGCGCGGCGGATGCCACCTTCTTCGCGGTCGTTTTCTCGGGAAGGACCTTCTTGGCCGGGGCCCGCTTCTCGACGATCGGCTTCGGCGCGGCGGATGCCACCTTCTTCGCGGTCGTTTTCTCGGGGAGAACCTTCTTGGCGGCGCTCTTCTTCGGCGCCGCCGCTTCCAGGGAGGCCCCCCTCACGCTCGCCTTCTTGGCGCCGGCTCTCTTCGGGGGCAACTCCTTCGGGGCGGCTCTTTTGGGCGTCGCCTCTTTCGGAGCGGGCTCGGCCGGCGTCGTCTTGCCGGCGAACGGCCTTCGAGTCGCCCGCGGCGTTTCCTCCTCCTTCCCTGGTTTTGCCGCCCCCCCGGCCGTTTTGGGCCCCGAGAGCGAAAGAGGGCTCTTCTGCGAGCTTTTCGGCGAAGGAGCCGGTGACTTCTTCGCCGCAACCTTCACCGGGGAGGCCTCTCTCCGCGGCTGCGCCAGGGGCCTGCTCGTCGTCGCCCCGGTCGAGGGCGCCGCCCGTGGCTTGGCGGCGGCCTTCGGAGCCGGCGCGATCTTCTTGGACTTGGTAGCCATCCGTAACCTCTCTTGCCTCGATGGTGGGGGACACCAAAAAACTAGAGATGCCATGGATCGATGTCAACGCGGCCCCTCGACGAGAGCGCTCTTTCGCTCGAATTCTCCCGGTCCCCGCGCCGGCGGAGCCGGACGCGACCGGGCTTCCGTCGCCTGCGCCTCCGTGCGCGCTCCGCTTGCGAATTCGTCGCCGGGCGCAGGCTCAGCGGGGCCCGTTCACGCGAAGCGACGCGGCGAGCGGCCCTTCTTCCTCGACCTCGACCAGGAACTTCGCGTCGAGGCGAAGGGCGAGGGCATCGAGGCTCTGTCTCGGGGTGAAGCCGGCGCCGATCGGGACCGAATATCCGAGGCCATCGATTCCAACCCCTAGCGTCGCTCGCCGACCGCGGGCGTCGGTCCCGTGGGCTCGGCCAGTCACCCGTACCCCGCACGAACCCACGCGCTCGGACCGCTGGCTCCGGTCGAGCGACCGAACGAACTGAAGCTCGATTCCCCCTGGTGAGGGCGGCTCCGGACGCCGGGACGGGCGGCGCAGGCTCGCCTCGAAGAGATGCAGCTGCGAGAGGCGCGCCCTCGGCAAGCGCGCCTGCGGGATCGGGCGTGGGTTCGCTTCCGGTGGGTTTTCCTCGGATGGGGCCGGCTCCGGCTCGGGTCGCTCGTCCTCCCCGGCCCCGCGGCTCCATCGCCGAGCTCGTTTCGCCTCGGCGATGGTGTCGTGGGCGGTGCTCTCCGCGGACGGGATCGGGGCGCTCGGCGCCGCGTCCGCCGGTCTCTCCCGGGGACCTGCGCCGTGTGGATCGGGGGCCGAGGGCGGTTCGCCGGCCATCGTCAAAACGGGCAGGTGCAGTACAGGAGCGCGCAGGTGGCCCCCGGGAGGCTGCACCGAGTGAGGTTCAGCAGACAGGGCTGAAGGCAGAACGTGAGGCCCAGGGAGTCGATCCCTTGGCACTGGGTGCCGCCCGGGCAGTCGCTGTCCGTGGTGCACGGTCCGCAGATCGAATTGCTCGGGAACTCGCACTGGTTCATCGCGTTGCACCGTCCGTTCGGCGGGCAGTCGGCGTTGCTGCGGCACCCGGGCTGGCACGCCGGAGGGTTGACCTGGACGTTGCAAAACTGTCCTTGCGGACAGTCTTCGTTTCGGGTGCAGCCGCTCGACTGGGCGGGCACGCACTGCCCCGTGCTCGGGTCGCAGGTCTCGCCCGCGGCGCACAGCGACGGCTGGTTCACGCAGTTGGCCCCCGCGCACCGACCCCCGACGCATACTTGGGCCGGCTCGCAGTCGCTCGGGCCGGTGCAGGCCCGCCCGTTTTGGCAGAAGCCCTCGCTCGGGCTGCCCGGGGTGAGGTCGCAGATGAGCCCCAGGTTCGCGCAGTCGAGGTCGCGGGTGCACGGAGGGGCGGCGAGGCAGCGGCGAGGCTGGGCGCTCAGTGCGCAGTAGCGGCGGGCGAAGCTGCCGTTGTCCCAGCAGTCCATGTCATCGTCGCACGCGTTGGGTCGCACCCGGCAGGTGCCGGGCGGTGCCCCTTGGATGTCGCAGAAGCAGCCGTCACCGGCGCAGCCTGGCTCCGTCTCGCAGTCGTCGTCCTGAAAGCACCCGGAGCCTCCGAAGCACTGCCCGGTGGCGCCGTTGCACTCCGGCGACGACTCGGGGCAGTCCTCCGGGCTCGCGCACCGGGACGGCGGCGGGCAGCAGGTCCCGTTTCGGCACACCCGGTCCGGAGCGCAAGCGGCCCGGTCGGCGCATGGGTCCGAGCAGCCGTCGCTGGGGTCGGTGGGCGGCTCGGTCGCCACGCAGGTGAAGTCGAACTGGCAGGTCTGGCCCTCGGCGCACTGCCCGGGGCGGCCGTCGCACTCGACGCAGAACAGCCGCTGCCGGTGGCAGACGAGCCCGGCGGCGGCGCAGTCCGAGTCGTCCTCGCAGGTGTCCACCGCCTCGCACAGCCCGCCGACGCACACGCCCGTGCCCTGGCAGTCGGCGGTCGATTGGCAGATGAGGGGTCCGCTCCCCGCGTCGACCACGGACGATGGGGCCTGGCTCCCGCCGTCACAGGCGACGAGCAAGAGCAAGGGGAGCAGACGCAACCGAACCATCGCGGGAGCTTGCCCGGGCGCGCGCGCAGATCCATCCGCAGACCAACCGAGGCGCCCCGGTCACGCTTCGCCGTCTTCGGCCCGAGCGAAGGCAGCGAACCCGACCTCTGCCGCGCCGGCGGCGAGCAGCGCCTCGCCGGCCGCTTGGGCAGTGGCGCCGGTGGTGAGCACGTCGTCGAGCAGCAGCACCCGGCGTCCCCGCACCCCCTCGGTCGCCGCGAAGCTCCCGTGCTGGTTTCGGTGGCGCTCGGGTCTCGACAGGCCAACCTGCGGGCGCGGGGTCCGGGTTCGGGCGAGGGCGAGCGGGCGGACCGGGACCGGGAGCCCGCGGGCCAGCTCCCGGGCCTGGTTGTATCCCCGCTCCGCGAGCCGGCGGCGGGGCAGGGGCACCGGCACCACGAGGTCGAACCCTCCCCCGAGCTCGGCGGCGATGCGGGCGCCGAGCAGCGGCCCGAGCTCGATCCGCCCGTCGAACTTCAAGGCCTGCACCGCGAGCGAGGCCGGCCCCCCGTAGCGGTAAGGAATCACCACGCGGCTGAACCCGGGCAGCTCCGCCGACGGCGCCGGCTCGAGCGCCGCCTCGCACGGAGGACAAAACGGGGAGAAGCCCACGGCGCTGCATGCGGCGCAGCTTCGAGGGAACAGGCAGTCGAAGAGCGCCTCCGCCGCGCCGCCGAGCCAGCTCATTTGTGGTACGGCTCCCCCCGCTGGATTGACACCGCGCGGTAGATTTGCTCGCACAGCACGAGGCGAGCGATGCGGTGGGGTAGGGTCAGCGCCGACAGCCGCCATCGCTCGTGGGCGGCGGACAGCAGGTCCGGATGAAGTCCGAGCGGGCCGCCCACGACGAGCGCCCAGCTCTTCGTGCCGCCGACCATCGCTTGCTCGAGTCGTCGGGCGAGCCCCAAGGAGTCGAGCTCTCTTCCGTCTCGGTCGAGGCCGATGATCCGGTCGTCCGGGCCGAGCGCCCGCTCGATCCGCGCCGCTTCTTCCGCCATCACTCGCTCGGGGGATGAGGAGCGGCGAAGCGGGGTCTCGTCGAGCTCGAGCACCTCGCAGGGCAGGCTGCGCCGGACCCGGTCCAGGTATTCGTCGGCGACCGCTCGGAGCGGGTCGTGGCGGTCCCGGCCGATGACGATGAGCCGGATCTTCATCGCTCAGCTGGCCGGAGGCCGCTGCCGGCCAGGCTTGGACGCCGGCCTCGTGATCGCGGCGTGGAGCTGGCGGGCGCGACCGTCGTCGAGGCTCCGGGCCGAGCGCAGGATCCGGCCGTCGAGCTCGGGATCGTCGCCGGGCCGGGTTCGCTCCATCCGCCGCCGAGCGAGCGCCGCGGTCAGGCCCAGGCCTTGGCTGACGTGGTGGTAGACCGTGTCGCCGCCGGGCAGATCGAGGGTCTCGGGCCGAGCGTCGGCCCAGGCCTCTCCGCCCTCGATCAGCGCCTCGACCCCCCGCTCGAGCCGCAAGGCGGTGAAGCCGGCGAGGATGCCGGCCTCGACCGCGCCGGAGAGGATGTCTCGGCAGGTCGCGCGCTCCACCCTCAGCTGCCCGATGAGCCCCACCGGGACGTCGCCGTCCTCGACATCGCCCGAGAGCAGCGCCGCCCAGGTGGCGCCGCTCTTTCTCCAGTAGCCGAGCGGATACTTCTGCACCCACGCGCAGCCGGCCTGCATCTGCTGGGCCGAATCGGCGAGGTCGTGCAGCACGGTGGCGAGGGTGGGCGAAGGCTGGGGCGGGAGGCGGAACCGGGGGGCGCCGTCTTCGTCGAGGAATTCGGCCCGCCCGAAGCCGATGCGGCCCCGGAGCAGGGCGCGAATGAAGCGGCTCGAGCCGAGCCCGTGGTGGACGATGCAGCGGTCGATCTCGCGGGCCGCTTCCCCGCTGAGCCGCCCGGAGGCCTCGGTCGCGGCGATCGCCCGCCGGGTCCGCTCCCCGTAGTGGTTCAGACCCACCGCCTCCGCCTCGGTGCGGACGTTTGTGAGGCGGCGACCGTAGCGGTCGAGCACCGCGTGCGCGTCCTGGCGCAGCGGCTCGCCCACCGCCTTGTTGAGGTCGTGGATCAGGCCGGCGGCGAGGGCGTGGGCGAGGGTCTCGGCCGGCACCTCGGCCCATCGGGCGAGCACGATGAGGTTGTCGTTTTGGGCCATGACGTGGGCGGCGTTGCTCGCATCGAGGCAAGCTGGGTTGTCGCTCGTGATCAGCTGATCGAGCAGGGCGCGCACCGCCTCGGCGGGCACGTGGGGCTCGAGCTCCGGGCCGAGCGCGGTCCAGAGGTCGAGGCCCCGGGCCCGCCAGGCTGCGATCCGGGACGCCGTCGGGCGCCCGTCGAGGTTTGGCTGGTTCATCGGGCCCACCCCCCGCTGAAAGCAGGGAGGGCGCGGGACCGTTCCTCGGCGCCGGCGATCCCGGCGCTCCACCGCTGCGGGGCGCCGGCGCTCCACGCTGCAGCGGGGCCGGCGAGCAGAAGCCGCCTCCGTCGTTTGCAGCGGCTCGGCTCAGGCGCTGTGGCGCTTGCGCGACCCGGTCCGCTGTCCACCGATCCCAGCCCGGTGATCCCCTGCATGGCGAGGCGAAGATGGCACGGTTGGCGGGCGTCTGCACCCACCGCCGAACCGCGGCGTTGACGGCCGTCTGGCCCGTTCGGAGACGTCACGCCCTTCGCTTCGCCCCCGCCGCTCAACGCCTCGCCCCGAGATCCGAATCCCCTCTGCGAACCCGGCGAGGGTTCCAACGAGCGCGGCAAGAGGCCTCGCTCCCTAAACCAGTTCCACGGAGGAACGATGCTCTCCATTCTGACCAACACCCCCTCACTCTCCGCCCAGCGGACCCTGCAGAAGAACGGCGCTCAGCTCAGCCAGAGCTTCCAGCGGCTCTCCACCGGCCTGCGCATCACCTCGGCCAAGGACGACGCGGCCGGCCTCGCCATCAGCAACCGCATGACCGCGCAGGTGCGCGGGCTCAACCAGGCCGTCCGCAACGCGAGCGACGCCACCTCGCTGGCCCAGACCGCCGAGGCGGCCCTGAACGAGCAGATGAGCATGCTGCAGCGGCTCCGCGAGCTGGCCGTGCAGTCGGCGAACGACACGAACACCGCGCAGGACCGGGCCGCCATCCAGCTGGAGGCGGACCAGCTCACCGCGGAGATCGAGCGGATCGCGGTCCAGACCCAGTTCAACGGCAAGGTGCTGCTCGACGGAACGTTCAGCTCGGCCCGCTTCCAGGTGGGCGCGTTCGCGAACCAGACCATCGACGTCTCGCTGAGCTCGTCCCGGACCTCGGCCCTCGGCCGGGTGTACGAGACGACCACGACGGCGGTCACGGCGGACGCGATCGCCACCCTCACCCTGAACGGGGTCGCGGTCCGGGCTTCGGTCGCGGGCGACGACACCTTCAGCTCCGCCGGCAACGCGGGCTCGGCCATCGCCAAGGCGGCCGCGATCAACGACAGCTCGGCCAGCCACGGGGTCACCGCCCGGGCCAACGCCACGGTCCTGACCGGGGCCGCGGTGATCTCGGCCGGCACGACCGGGGCCACTTTCGCCATCAACGGGGTGACCATCGGAGCGGTCGCGGTGGACGCGCTCGACGCGGGCGGGAGCCTCCAGGCCGCGATCAACGCAGTCTCCGGTCAGACCGGCGTCACCGCCGACCTGAGCGCGGGGGCCCTCCGGCTGACCGCCGCCGACGGCCGCAACATCGTGGTCGCCAACTCCGACGGTGTCGACGGCGCTGGCGCGGGCACGACGTACGCGACCCTGAGCTTGAAGTCGGACGAGATCTTCCATGTCGGCGGCGCCGGCGTGGGCGGCTTCGCGTCGGTCGGCGTGGCGGCGGCAGGGGTGCAGAACACCCTGCGCGCCACCAACGGTAGCAACCTGAACTTCGGGACCCAGGCCGGGGCCAGCACGGCCATGACGGTGCTCGACGACGCGATCAGCCAGGTCGCCTCGAAGCAGGCCGAGCTCGGCGCGGTGCTGAACCGCATGGACGCCGCGGTGTCCCAGCTCTCCGCCGCGTCGGAGAACATCGCCGCCGCCCGGGGCCGCATCCAGGACGCGGACTTCGCCGCCGAGACCGCGCACTTCTCGAAGAACCAGATCCTGCAGCAGGCCTCGACGGCGATGCTGGCCCAGGCCAACGTCGCCAACCAGATCGCCCTGCAGCTGCTCGGCTGATCCTTCGTCTCCGCGCCCTCGCCGTCCTGGCGGGGGCGCGCCCTCTCCCATCCCCTCCGGTTTGCGCGCGCCGAGCCTCACGCCGCGTCCAGCGTGAAGACGCTGTGGCGTACGATGAGATCCTTGGCCGCAAACCCATTTTCGACGCAGCACAAGCCTTCGGACCGCTTGGTCCAGCTCCGCTCGAGCCGGTCGGCGAGAAAGAGGACGTTCTCGTGGCGTCCGTCCACCACCAGCGTCGCCCCCGGCGCCATGTGGGGCTCGAGCCGAAGGACGTCGGCGGCCACCCGAACCATCGGGTACAGGGCCGGTCCGTCGAGGTACAGAAAGTCGAAGCTCTCCTCGGGTAGGCCAACGTGCTCGAGCACCGGCACCGCGCCGATCGTCCCGATCCGCGCCGGCGTGTGCCGGATCTCGACGTTTTCCCGCCACGCTTCGGGCAAGGCCCGCCGATTGGCGCTCGCCCAGGCTTCGTCGGCGTCCACCGACAGCAGGCTCCCGGCGCCGTTTTCGGCGATGGCGTGGGCGAGCACGTAGGTGGACCAGCCCGAGCCCATCTCCAGCACCCGGTTCGGTCGGAGCGCCCGCACGGCCCGGTGCAGGCGCTCGAGGTCGGCAAAATCGGGGGGAAAGGCGCCGGGCCGGGCCTCGTCGAGGCGCTCGATCACCTCCATCACGCCTTCTTCTCGCAGGTACGCGGCGGCGGCTGCCCGCTCCTCGTGGATGAGCGTCGAGGCCTTCTGCAGCTGGCGCTCGAGCTGCCGAACGTCCGGTTCGGCGCACGAGCGCAGGTCGAGCAGGAGCAGATCGTCCAGCAGAGGGACGACGCAAAAGGAACCGAGATCGAGCTGCCGGACGATGTCCATGGCTGGATCGTCGGCGGCTTTCGGCTCGATTCGAGTCAGCCGAGGGAGGCTCGATCAGCCGGTCGAGAACCGCTCGACGAGCCGGCGGGCGCAAAACCGCTCGGTGGCCCGCATCGCGTCGGCGCTGGCCCCGCCGAGGTGCGGGGTGACGACCAGCCCCCGGTGCCGTCCGATGAGGGGCACGATCGGCCCGGTCCCGAGCCCGGCGAGCAGAGGCTCCCCGTCGAGCACGTCGAGCCCGGCGCCGGCGATCGGGCCTCGTGTGAGCGCGTCCGCAAGCGCGCTTTCGTCGAGGATCGCGCCCCGGGAGGTATTGATGAGCACCGAGCCCGGCTTCATCGAAAACAGGAGCCCCCGCCCGACGAGACCTCGGGTGGCCTCGGTGAGCGGCAGGTGCACCGACAGCACGTCGGCCACCTCGAACAGTCGGTCGATCTCGACCGGCTCGGCGAGCTCGGGCCTCGGGACCGGGTCGTGGGCGAGCACCCGCATCCCGAACGCCCGCCCGTAGCCGGCGACCTGGGCCCCGATTCGGCCGAGCCCGAGGATTCCGAGCGTCTTGCCCGATAGATCGGTCCCGATGAAACGATCCCGGTCCCACCGGCCGGCGACGACGTCGGACGCGGCGGCGGCGACCCGGCGGGTCACGGCGAGCAGCAGCCCCCAAGTCAGCTCCGCGGTGGCCACGATGGTGCGGAGGAATTCGGTCTGACCGTGGAGGCTCACCACGAAGGCTCCGGCCCGCTCGAGCGCGGGCAGATCGAGGTGGTCGAGTCCGGTGGTGGGGCTCACCACCGCGGCGAGCCGAGGCGCGGCAGCGACGACCGCCGCATCCACCCGGTGGCGGAGCCGGAGCACCAGGACGTCGCAGTCGGCGGCGGCGGCGGCGAAGCTGCGTCCGTCGAGGCCGAGCCGGACCTCGCCGAGCCCTCGATAGGCGGCGATGGCGTCGGCGTCGTAGCCGTCCGGCTCGGCGATGAGGATCGTCTTCACGCCGCGACCCGAGCCCGGAGCTCCTCGAGGTCCTCCGGCCGATCCACGTTGAGCGACAGGGCCTTCGGCATCTCGAGCCACAGCGGCCGGTCGTCGAACAGGCGCCCGGTGCGCTCCACGAACCGGGCGCGGGCAGCGTAGATCGCGCCGTTTCGTATGAGCAGCGGCTCGGCATCCTGTCGCCGACCACCGGCCGCGTGTCCGGCGGTCAACGGGCACGCCCGGCCGTTCTCCTCGGCCCGGTACAGGATGTCCGCGCCGAGCCCCGGGTCACGGTACCCGCTGATGAGGCTGTCGGCGCCGGGCTCCGCCTCGAGCCGCCGGACCGCCTCGACGATCGCGGCCGCGGGCCGAAGCGGGGAGGTCGGCTGCAGGACCATCACGAAGTCGAACGTTTCACCGCTGCGCCCGAGCACCGCGAGCGCGTGCCGCACGAACTCGATGGAGGGGGACCGGTCGCCGGCGAGCGGCCGGGGCCGGAGGACCGGCACTGGAAAGCCTGCCGCTTCGGCGACCTCTCGCACGCGGAGGTCATCGGTGGACACGAAGGCGGACAGATTCGGCAACCCGGATTGCGCATCGGCGAGCGCATCCAGGGTGAACGCGATGAGCGGCCGCCCTCCGACGAGGGCCAGGTTCTTGCCCGGGATGCCCTTGCTGCCGGCCCTCGCGGGCACGATCGCGAGCCAGCGGCTGGTCACTTCCGGTAGCCCCACACGGCGAACGCCTGTCCAAACCCCTCTTCGCACAGCCACGGGTCCGCCCCGGTCCGGCAGGCCCGGGCCTCGAGCAGCCCCTCGAGGTGCTTCACGAGCGCCCTCTCGCTCGACGGCGGCATGAGTGAGAACGGAAAGGTCGGAGAGTGGGAGATCATCGGTACCGAATAGATCCCGCTCGAACCCACCCCGACGAGGCCGGCCTGCTCGAGCACGGGCAGGTAGGCTTCGCTGCCCGCATCCCGGCGGTACAGCTCCTGCTTCTCGGAGGGCGCGGCGGCGTAGCCGGTGAGCAGCTCGTTCACCCACGCGTAGGCGCCCTGCACGTTCAAGCCGTGGTAGTCGGGCACGACGTAGCCGAAGAAGAGGCCGCCGGGGGCGAGCACCCGCAGCTGCTCCTCGACCGCCTGCCTCGGATCCGAGAAGTGCTCGAGAAGACCGATCGAGAACACGAGATCGAAGCTCTCGTCCCCAAACGGCAGGGCCTCGGCGTCCCCGGCGACGAAGCGGGCCTCGAGCTGGTGCCGCGAAAACAGCGAGCGCGCCACCTCGAGCACCGCCGGCGACAGGTCGAGCAGGGTGCAATCGAAGCCGGCGTCGGCGAAATAGCAAGACAGGCTGCCCCGCCCGCACCCGACCTCGAGCACCCGCCGACCCTGCGCGAACCGGGGATTGGCCATCAGGTTCTGAAGGACCAGCCAGTGCCGCCGAAACGCGAGCTGCACCTGGTTGTTCGGCGCGCCCCGCGTGAAGTGGCCGTAGCCCGCCTCTTCGCGGGTCCTCCAGCTGGTATCGAAGGCTCGGTTCTCTTCGGCGCGCATGGTGCTCCCCAAGCGCATCGGACGATCGAGCCCGCCCTCCATGTCGGCCGGCGGGCCGGGCGCCAACGGTTGGGGATGGCGAAGGCGCTGCGGCCCCCCTCCGAGCTCGCGGCGAAGTGTGCGGCCCTCGCCTCGGGGCCGCCCGTTGTCGGCCGGTCCTCTTCGCCGCCGGCCGGGGCGCCCGAATCCCCCACCATGGGATCCCACCTCGAGAAGAACCTGGCTGCGCTCGCCGCCCGCTGGCCCGAGCTGGCCGCGCTCGCCGAAGCGCCGCCGTCGGAGCGCTTCGAGCTGTTCGAGGACGGGGCTGCGCGCCCGAACCTGAGGGCGCGGGGCGGCTCCGAGCCCTGGTACGCGCCCGACGTCGAGTCCGCGCTCGCGCCGCTCGATGTCCCCGCCGTCTCTCGCCGCCGCTTGCTGCTGCAGTTCGGGCTCGGGCTCGGCCACGAGCTCCTGTTCGTCCACGGACGCCGGCGCCAGGGCCAGATGATGGTGATCGAGCAGGACCCGGAGGTGCTGCGGTGGGCGGTCCGGGCGTGCGACCTGTCGGCGGCGCTGTCCGACGAGACCGTGGACCTGGTGGTCGGACAGAGCGTCGAGCAGCTCGGAGGGACCCTCCACGCCCGGTTTCTTCACCAGCGCTACCTCTCCTTCGCGAAGAGCGCGCATTTCGTGGTGAGCGCCGGGGCGCTCGCCCAAGACGCAGGCTACGTGCTCGGCGCGGTCCGCCGGGTCCGCGAGATGCTCGTGGCCGCGCTCGGCATGTACGGAAACTGCGCGAACGACGCGCTGATGGGGGTCGAGAACATCGTCAGGAACCTCGGCGTCATCGCCCGGGCTCCGAACGCCGCCGACGCCGCCGGTCGCCTCGCTGGCCGTCCGGCGATCGTGGCCTCGGCCGGACCGAGCCTCGCCGCCCACTTGCCGCTGCTCGCCAAAGTGCAGGACGAGTTTCCGATCTTCTGCCCCGACACATCGATCCGGATCCTCCGGGAGGCGGGGATCCGGCCCCACGTCGCCACCTCCCGGGAGCGGGTCGTCGGCACGACGAGGCATTTCGAATCCCTCCCCCCGGTCTTGTCCGGCGACGCCGACGCCTTCGCCCTGGTGGGCTTCCCGGTGCTGCCGCCGGCGGTGTTCGAGGTCCATCGGGGCCCGACCGCGCTCTTGTACCGGCCCGGCGATTGGCACGAGTGGCTCGGCATCGATGGTCCGCCGTTCGACTTCAACGGTTCGGCCGGAAACCTCGCCTACCGGGTAGCGGCGCTGCTCGGCTGCGACCCGATCGTGCTCGTCGGGCAGGACCTGTGCTTCGCCGAAGGGGGCCAAACCCACGCCCCCGGCTCCCTGAACGGCTCGGCCCAGCAATTCTACCATGACCTCGAGCGCATCCACCTGCCCGGTTCCCGCGGCGGCCAGGTCGAGAGCTCCCCGGTCTGGGAGAAGTTCCTCCGCTACTTCGAGCTCGACGTGGCCGCGCTCCCGAACCGCGTGTGGAACGCGACCGCCCGGGGGGCGCACATCCGAGGAACGAGGGTGGTAGACCTCGAGGCGGCGCTCGCCGAGCTCCCCCGAGGAGCGGACCCGAGGGCCGAGATCCTCGGTCTCTTCGTGCCACCCCCAGGGCCCGAAGCCAGGGCGGCGCGGCTCCATCGGCGGGTGGTGAACACCCGCCGGGGGGTGCGGGCCATCGCCGAGGTCACCGAGCTCGGCGTCCGCTACATCACCCAGGCCGCCGAACGTTTTCGCCCCCCGGTCGCGACCGACATCGACCTGGGCAAGCTCGCCGCCGAAGATCCCTACAAGACGCTCGCCGGGCTGAAGGAGACGCTGCTCAACCGGGACCCCGTAGCCTTTCGGTGCTTTCTCCTCCCGATCTTTCAATCCTTGTTCGTGACCATGGAGATGGAGCGCTTCGGGGCCGAGGCGGCGGCCGAGACCCCGGCCGAGCTGGGCCGCTTCCTGGTGGAGCAGGCCGGCCAATGGTTCAGCCTCCTGCAGGAGATCACGAGCCGGGCGGACGCGATCCTCGCCCTCGACGAGCCCCGCTCCGGGCCCCGTTTTCGGGCCAAGAAGAGAAAGGCCACCGCCCGGGCCCGCACCTGATTCTCCGAGATGTCGCCGCCGGACGGCCTCGATGAAGCCGCCGGGCTCAGCCGGCGGCCCGGTGGCTGACTTCGGCGACGTACGCGAGGCGTTTTTGGGCGTAGAGGGGCACCGCCGCCACCCGCTCGGCGACCCGGGGGGCGACGTGGCCGTCCCCGTAGAGCTGGCTCGGCGGGAAGCGGCAGCCGAGCTGGGCCCGGATCGCTTGGGCGATCTCGGCCCGGCCGCCGTCCACCGGGAGGACATGGCGGTCGAACTCCCGACCCCCTTGGCGCCGGCCGACGAGCACCACCGGAGTCCCGAAGTAGCCGGCGTCCCGCACGAAGCTGCTCGAGTTGCCCACCGCGCAAGCGGCCTTTCCCAGCACCCGTAGGTAGTCCGAGGGATCGAGGTTCGTGAGCGTCCGCAGGAAGGGTTTCGCGGCGAAGCGGGACCGAAACAGGCGAATCTGCTTTCCAATCCGGTCGGCTCCCGCGTCGATGTTCGGCCACAAGAGGACGGTGGGTTCGTGGACGGCGGCGAGCGCCTCGAGAAAGTCGGCCACCTGCTCCCGCTGAAAGCCGTACTCGGTGGTCGTGGGATGGAAGACGGCGAGCAGAAACGGGCGTTGCACGTCGATCGTGGCCCCGGCGCCGGCGCCGTTGACGACGCCGGGGTCGAGCCGGCGGTCGAGGGTCCGGGCGAGGTCCGACGATGGGCACCCCACCGTGAGGATGGTGTCGGGATGCTCGCCCATCCGCACCAAGTATTCGGCCGCCCGCTCCGTCGCGGGCACATGGTAGTGGGCGAGCTTCGTCATCGCGTGCCGGGCGCTCTCGTCGATCGATCCGGAGACCTCCCCGCCCTGGACGTGGACGATGCACAGGTTCATGTACGCCGCGGCCACCGCAGCGGCGAACGCTTCGTAGCGGTCGCCGATGATCAGCACGAGGTCGGGCTCGAGGCGGTGAAAGACGTGGGCGTACTCGGTGATCCCGATCCCCACCGACTTTGCCATCGTCGCCGGGGTCGAGCCCTCGAGCTCCTGAAAGACCTCCGCGTCGATGCGAAAGCCAGCTTGCCGGACCACCTCGAGCGGCCGGCCGAACCGCTCGAGCACCATCGTTCCGCCCACCACGGTCAGCAGTTCGATGTCCGGCCGATCGTCGAGCGCCCGCATCACCGGCTCGAGCCGCCCGTAATTGGCCCGGTCCACGAGGACGACGGCTACCCTGCGGGCGCTCACGCGAGATCCTCCTCGGTGAGCGGGACGTCGGCGCCCACCGCCCGGGCGAGCCGCCGCCCGATGAGCTCCGGGTAGCGGCGAGCTGGGATCCCGGTGCCGGGCTTCTTGAACCCGAGATCCTCCCGTCCGAGCCGGTGCCCGGCCGGTCGGTCCCGCTCGAGGACGACGCTCTTTTCGAACCGCCGCTTCATGTCCTCGAGCGACGCGGCGCTCTCGTCCTTGTCGCGCGCTCCCCTCGCGGCGTGCACGAAACGCATCCCTCGGCCGAGCTCGGCGAGCTCGTCCACGGTGACCGACGAGGCGGTGTCCGGACCGAAGCAGCGCCGGTCGAACACGACGTGGACCTCCACGAGCGCCGCGCCGAGCGCCACCGCCGCGACCCCGGCGTGCACCGTGGCCGAGTGATCCGAGAGCCCCACCGGGCACCGGTAGCGGTCACGAAGCGCAGCCAACGAGCCGAGGCCGACCGCCTCGGGGGGGCAAGGGTAGCGGCTCGTGCACTGAAGAACCGCCTTTGGGCCGGGGAATACAGCGAACGCGGCGTCGAGCTCCGCCCAGGTGGACAGCCCGCTCGAAAGGAGCACCGGGCGTCCGGTGGCCCGCACCCGCTCGAGCAGCGGGACGTTCGTCACCTCTCCGGACCCAATCTTGTACGCAGGGACGTCGAGCCGTTCGAGCAGCTCCACCGCCGCCTCGCTGAACGGCGAGGACAGAAAGACGAGGCCCCGTTCCACCGCGTGATCCTTGAGGCCCCCCCACGCTTCGGAGGAAAACTCCATGCGCCGCCAATAGTCGTAGCGGGTCCTGTCCTGCCTGCTGAACATCACCCGCCACGGCTCGGCTGGGGTGGATTCCGCGGCGGCGAGGTGGGTTTGAAACTTCACCGCATGGGCCCCGGCGTCGGCGATGGCGTCGATGTAGGCGTGGGCGGCGCCGAGGCTCCCATCGTGGGCCTGCCCCACCTCGGCGATGAGCAGCGGGGGGGCATCCGCGCCCACGGGGTGCGACCCGAGCAGAAACCGATGCGTGGCCGAGATTTCGCCGTTGCCCACGGTTCGGAGGCTTCGGCCGAATCGGGTCCAGCTTGGGCGCTCCGCCCCCGGCATTCGCCGGCCCTGGGTGCTCGCGCAAGCCTGATCCTGGCGCCGATGGCCGGCGCATTTTCGAGCCGACCCCAAGAACCGGCCCAGACAGCGCTCCCATTCGGCCAGTGGCCGAGCCTGGCCTCGACTGTAGCAAGAGGAGCCGACTTTCCCGCGAAATCCCCGCGCTCGCTGCATCGGCCCCCGGCGGCGCCGATTCATCGAAGCAACGAGGCAAGGCGACCCCAGGGTCGGAGCCTCGGAGAAAAGTCACCCGCCCTGGCGACACGACGTGGCCAGGCGGGAAGGCCCAGGCCTTCGCGAAGGAAACGAAAATGCTGAACATCCTCACCAACACGGCCTCGATGGCCGCCTCCCGGACCCTCAACCAGAACCAGAAGGCGCTCGCCCAGAGCTTCCAGCGCCTCTCGACCGGGCTCCGCATCAACTCTTCGAAGGACGACGCCGCCGGGCTCGCCATCTCGAACCGCCTCTCCGCCCAGCTCCGCGGCCTGACCCAGGCCTCCCGAAACGCCAACGACGGCATCTCCATGCTGCAGACCGCGGACTCCGCCCTGTCCGAGCAGCAGACCATGCTCCAGCGCCTGCGGGAGCTGGCGGTGCAGGCCTCCTCGGACACCGCTGACTCGGCGGTGCGCTCCGCGATCCAGACCGAGGCCAGCGCGCTGGTGGCCGAGATCGACCGCATCGCGACCACCACCAACTACAACGGCAAGAAGCTGCTCGACGGCAGCTTCTCCGCCGCGAAGCTCCAGATCGGCGCCAACTCCGGCGACACCTTCGAGCTCAGCTTCAACCGGGCCGCCTCCCGCGACCTCGGCAAGGTCGTGCAGCACACCACCTCGTCGGCCGTCACCAACGCCGCGTGGGCCGCGGACGCGCTCACCATCAACGGCACCTCGGTTCGCGTCACCACCGCCGCCGACGACACGGTGAGCACCGCCGGCAACGTGTATTCCGCCATCGCCAAGGCCGCCGCCATCAACGACGGCACGGGGACCCACGGGGTGACCGCCAAGGCCAACGCCACCGTGCTCGTCGCCAGCGCTGCGGTGGCCGCGGGCGCTACCGCCGCCGGCTTCGCCATCAACGGCGTGACCGTCGGCGAGGTCACCACCGACGCAAACGACGCGAGCGGCGCCCTGGTGGGGGCGATCAACGCGGTGTCCAGCCAGACGGGGGTGTCCGCTTCCAACAGCGGCGGCGTCCTCACGCTCACCGCGGTGGACGGGCGCAACATCGCCGTAACGGGCGGGGGCGCCGCCTTGGACATCGCGGCCGAGGGCCGGGGCAGCCTCACCCTGCAGGCCGACGAGGCCTTCTACGTCGGCGGCGCCGGTGTCGTGACGGTCGCGATCGACGCGGCTGCGGTCTTCAGCACCAACCGCGCGACCAACGCGAGCAACCTGAACTTCGGGACGCAGGCCGGCTCGAGCACCGCCATCGAGGTCCTCGACGACGCGCTCAACCAGATCGCGAGCCGCCAGGCTTCGGTGGGCGCGCTGCTCAACCGGATGGACTCCACGGTGTCGAACCTCTCCACCGCGGCCGAGAACGTCGCTGCGGCGAGGGCTCGCATCGTCGAGACCGACTTCGCGGCCGAGACGGCGGCGTTCACGAAGCAACAAATCCTGCAGCAGGCCTCCGCGGTGATGCTCGCTCAGGCCAACGTCAGCTCGCAGGTCGTGTTGTCGCTCCTCAGCTGAGTCATCTTCGGCGGGGCACCGTCACTCCGAGCCGGCGCACCCGGTCGTAGAACGTGCTCTTCGAGATCCCGAGCGCTCGGGCGGCGGCGGCGCGGTTTCCGCCGTGCCGCTCGAGCGCGGCCAGCAAGCTCCGCTTCTCCTCTTCGGACCCTCGCTCCCGCCGGGCAAACGCGCCCTGCGAGAAGTCGAGGTGCTCCGGCTCGAGCCGCTCGGCGTCGGTGCTCACCACCGCCCTGATGAGCAGGTTTCGCAGCTCCCGCACGTTTCCCGGCCACGGGTGGTGCATCAGCGCCGCCATGCCCGCGTCGCTGATGGTCCGCGGCCGCGGCGACATGGTGCTCAAGAAGTGCTCCGTCAGCGCGACCACGTCCTCCGGCCGGTCGGCCAGGGGCGGGATCGCGATCCCGAGCACGAACAGCCGGTGAAAGAGGTCCTCTCGAAACCGCCCCTCCGCGACGAGGCCGGCGAGGTCTCGGTGGGTCGCGGCGACGATGCGCGGCGCCACGCGGATCTCTTCGGCGCCGCCCACCCGGCGCACCGTCTTCGTCTCGAGCACCCGAAGCAGCTTCGGTTGCAGTTCGAGCGGCAGCTCCCCGATCTCGTCGAGGAACAGCGTGCCCCCGTGGGCGAGCTCGAACGCGCCCTTCTTGTCGTGCGTCGCCCCGGTGAAGGCGCCCTTGACGTGTCCGAACAGCTCCGACTCGATGAGGCTACCGGCGAGCGCCCCGCAGTTGAGGGCGACATAAGGTCCTCGGGATCGCCGCGAACGCTCGTGCAGCGCGCGAGAGACCCCCTCCTTTCCGCACCCGGACGGGCCGATCACGAGCACCGGCTCGTCCGCCTCGGCGTAGCGCTCCACCCACCGAAACACCTCCCGCATCGCCGGCGACGCGGCCACCATCGACAACTGATCTTGCACAACCGAGAACCGGAGCTTGTACCCCCCGACCCCGATCCGCGCCGACTCCGGCAACTCCGCTTCCCGAACCCGGAGGTCGTTGACCGTGGTCCCGTTCGTGGAGCCGAGGTCGGTGAGCCGCCACGCCCCGCCGATGCGGTCGAGCTGGCAGTGGTAGGCGGAGACGTAGGGGTCCTCGAGGACGAGGTCGTTGCCCGAGTCCGAGCCGATGGTGAACCGCGCCCCCGGGTCGAGCCGGTGGGAGACCTCCTCGGCGTACAGCCACGCCTCCCCCCGGCCGTCCGCCTCCGCCGAAGGCTCGTGCCCGCGGGTCCGGCCGGTCCGCTCCGGCGGCTCGTCGCCGACCTCGAGCACGTAGCCGCCGAGCATGAGCCGGTCTCCGGGCCCGACATAGGCGCCGGCCGCGGCCGGCAGGCCGTCCACGAGCAGGTGCCCCCCGTCGAGCTGGACCACGCGGTACCGCCCGCTGCCCTGGTCGGAGAACCGCGCGACCACCTCCGCTTCGGCGTCGGGCACGACCACGTCGTTGGTGGGGGCACGGCCCACCGCGACCTCCGAGCGGTCGAGCCAGAGGTGGAGCAGCGGCTCTTCCCCCCGCCGAAGCAGCATCCGCAGGCCCCGCACCGCTCAGGTGTAGCAAGCGCCCCGTCCGGCCGGCAACCGGACGTCAGGTGGTGGCGCCGGAGCAGGAGCTGCCCGCCCCGGCGGTGCACCCGAAGCAGTGCACGCCGGTGCGCACCGCGCCGCCGACGATCGCGTCGGGGTCGAGGTCGCGGACGTTCCGCCTCCGGCCCCGGTCCTCGATGGGAAGGTCGAGCATCTGGTTGAAATCGCAGTCGTATACGGTGCCGTCCCAGCCGACGCTGAGCGTGTCTCGGCACATGAGCCCGGCCACCGTGCCCGGATTGAACGCGTTCGTGAGCCGCTCGAGGTACGCCTCGAGCTGGCCCCGCTCGAGCAGCCACTCGAGAAACCGGCTGATCGGCATGTTGTTGAGCGCGAACAGCCGGTCGAAGGTCACCCCGTGCCTCGTCTCGAGCGCCCGCCTCCAGTCCGCCTCGACGAGGGCCTGGTTCGGGGCGAGAAAGGCCCCGACCGGGTTCGTCATCAGGGTGAGCCGGCGCCCCGGATCTCCCCGTCCGTAGCCGACCTCGTTGAGCCGCCTGAGGGCCTCGAGGGACTTTTCGAACGTGCCGTCGCCCCGCTGGGCGTCGGTGTTGCGCACGGCGTAGTGGGGCAGGGAGCAGACGATCTCGACCTGGTGCTCGGCGAGCCAGGCGGGCAAGTCGGCCATCTTCTTGGTCAGCAGGATGGTCAGATTGCACCGGTCGATGACGTGCCGGCCCCGCGCCCTGGACTCCTCGACGAGGAACCGAAAGTTCGAGTTCAGCTCGGGGGCCCCTCCGGTCAGATCGACGGTGTGGGCGCCGGTTCGGTCGAGCAGGTCGAGGCAGGCCTCCGCCGTGGACCGGTCCATGTTCTCCTCGGTTCGGTCCGGCCCGGCGTCGACGTGGCAGTGCCTGCAGGTCATGTTGCAGAGCTTGCCCAGGTTGAGCTGCAGGATCCCGACCGACCCCCGCGCGAGCGCTGCGCCGGCCCGGTCGAGCGCGGCGTCGAAGTCCGGGACCTCGCCCCGCACCCGCACCTCGCCCAGGCGCCGGCGCTGCGCCGCCGCAGGGGCGAGCGGGTCCCTCCGCGACAGCAGGCTCCTCGCCGCCTTCGGCCCTTCGATCTCGTGGGGGCTGAGAACGCGCAGAGGGGTCACGCCGGCCTCCTCTCGAGGTGCTCCATCATCTGGATCCCGTGAACGAGGGCGGCGCCGCCCCGGATGGCGGCCGCGACGTGCACCGCTTCGGTGAGCATCGGGAGGTCGAGGCCAGCGGCCCGCGCCCGCCGGGTGGTCTCGTCGATGGCGTACGGACAACCGAGGGCGTGGGCGACCGCCACCGCGATCGCGGCCTTGTCCTCCCGGTCGAGCGCACCGGTCTCGGTCACCGCTCGTTCCCAAGCTCGCTCGGCTTCGTCGAGAGGTCCGCCGCCGAGGCGCTCCTCGACGTGGCCAGCATGAAAGTAGCCTTGCGACACAGGTCCTGGTCCGTCCCCGGCGCCCAGGGCCGCGGCCTGCCGCACCATCTGGGCTCCGAAATCGAGGGTCGAGGCCGCCGCCACCGCCGCCGCGACGTGCACCGCTTCGGTCATCGCGTCGAGGTCGGCGCCGTGCTCGAGGCTCGCGGTGGTGTACGCGTCGATGCAGTACGGGCAGCGCACCGCGTGGGCCACCGCCAGGGCGGCGAGGTTCTTCGTCCTCACCCCGAGCGCACCGGGCGCGAACACCGCCCCGTACCAACCGAAAAACGCCCCGGCGAGCCCGGGGTGGCCGCGCCCGATCTCGGGGAACGCAGCGAGGTGCTTGCGGTCGTAGTAGCCGGACATTGCGGGGTGAGTACGCGACAGCGCCGCCCCGGTCACCAGCGGATCTCGGCGTAGCCGTCGGTTCGGCGCGCCGACCGGCGCTGAACGGGGGACACGAGCCAGGAACCGACCTCGAGCCACGCCCATCTCGACACGGCGAGACGGTAGACCGAGCTCGCCCTCAGTCGCTCGGTCCGTGCTCGATCCAGACCCGGGCGAGGCGAGGGGTGCTTCGATCCCACTGCACCGACCAGATCGACAGCCCGGTCAGGTCGCCACCATCGGTCCGGCGCACCCGCCACCTCGTCGCCACCCGCGTGGCGTCCACGCACGCGAACGTCTCTTCGGCCCTGGACTCCACCGACCCAACCTGTTTTCGAAAGCCTCCCAGCCATCGCTCGAGGGGCTCCACGCCGAGCAGGTCGAGTCCGCCGCAGGTCGCCACGACATCCGGCACGAGCAGACCCCGAAGCGCGCCGAGGTCGGCACTCTGGGCCCAGGCCAGCTCCCAGAACCGCTCGGCGAGGCCGATGGCCGCAAACCGGCGCTCATCCGTCGTCATTCCCGCACGCTGCATACGGGTGCACCGGGGGTCAGCTCCGAGCGACATCTGGCATCGTATTTTGCCGTCTAGAGGCCACTCGAGGCCGGGTCGCTCGGCAAGACGTTCGTCCGAGGTCACATTGACCCCCCAGTCGGGCCGTTGTACCTCCCCCGCCCATGCCCCACCCCGCGGAGCTGCTCACCGCGGTCGTGTTCGTGCCCGCGCTGGGTGCCCTCGTCCTCGCGCTGCTCCCGGCGACCGACCCCGCGCGCCTGAAGACGGCGGCGCTCGCCGTCACGGTGGCCGACTTCGGGCTCGCGTTGGCCCTCTTTCTGAGCTGGGACCCCGGCGCCGGCCTCGTCGAGTTCTCGCGCGTCCCCTGGATCCCCGCCTTCGGCATCCACTACTCCACCGGCCTGGACGGCGTCGCGCTCGTGCTCGTCCTGCTCACCACCTTCCTGCTCCCCATCACCCTGCTCGGGGCCTGGACCTCGATCACGGATCGGGTGAAGAGCTTTCTCGTCCTGATCCTCGCCCTCGAGACCGGGATGCTCGGGGCCTTCGTCGCCCTCGACCTCTTCCTGTTCTACGTCTTTTGGGAGGCCATGCTCGTCCCCATGTATTTCATCATCGGGATTTGGGGCGGGTCTCGGCGGATCCACGCCGCAGTGAAATTCTTCGTGTTCACGATGGCCGGGTCCTTGTTGATGCTGGTCGCGATCGTCTACCTGGCCCTTCAGCCCGATGGGGCCTGGAATTTCGGGCTCGACGCCGCCTTGGCCCGCACGCTGTCCCCAACCGAGCAGACGTGGCTGTTCTGGGCGTTCGCGGTGGCCTTCGCCATCAAGGTGCCGATGTTTCCGCTCCACACCTGGTTGCCGGACGCCCACACCGAGGCCCCGACCCCGGGGTCGGTGCTGCTCGCCGGGGTCCTGCTCAAGCTCGGGGTGTACGGGTTCTTTCGCTTCGCGTTCCCGTTGTTTCCGGTCGCCGCCGTCGCCGCCGTCCCGGTGCTCGCGGCGCTCGCGCTGGTGGGCATCGTGCTCGGGGCGCTGGTGGCTTGGGTCCAGCCCGACGCCAAGCGGCTCGTCGCCTACTCTTCGGTCAGCCACCTCGGGTTCGCGATGCTGGGGCTCGTGGCCCTGACTCCGGAGTCGGTCTGCGGGGCGGTGTTCATCCTCGTTGCCCACGGGCTCAGCACCCCGGCGCTGTTCCTCCTCATCGGGGTGCTCTACGAGCAGCGCCACACCCGCCGCCTCTCGGACTTCGGAGGCCTCGCGTCCCGGCTCCCCTGGTTCTCGGCCGCGCTCGTGGTCGCGGCGATGGCGAGCGCGGGGCTGCCGTCCCTGTCTGGCTTCCCCGGAGAGTTCCTGGTGCTGCTCGGGACGTTCCTGTCCGGCCCGGACGGCCGCGTCTACGCCTCCGTCGCGGTCATCGGGGTGGTGCTCGCCGCGGTCTACCTGCTGCTCATGGTCCAGCGGGTTCTGTTCGGTCCGCTCCAAAACCCAGCGAACGAGCAGCTGCGGGACCTTCGCCCCAGGGAGATCGGGGTGCTCGGCGCGCTGCTCGGGTGCTCGCTCGCGATCGGGTTGTGGCCCGGGCTCGTGCTCGAACCGACCCGAGCCTCGGTGGACGCGTTCGTGCGAACGGTCCGGGAGCGAGCGCCGCTGGCCTTCGAAGCGGGCGGATCCTGGCCATGAACATCACCGGCCATGACATCGCGCCGCTGCTGCCGGTGTTCATCCTGCTCGGGTCGGCGGTGTCTTCGCTGATGATCGAGGTGTTTTCGCCCCGCCGACGGTCCGCCCCCGCCGCGGTCACCGGGTTCGGATTTCTCGTCGCGGCTGGCCTCTTCGGCTGGCAGGTGGGGGAGCCCGGTCGAGCGCTCTTCGTCGCCGACGGAGCGGTCGCCCTCTTCGCGGACGACTTCGGTCGGGTGACCTCGGTGCTGCTGCTGACAGGGGCGACGCTCGTGCTGCTCGGATCGGCGCGAGCCATCGAGGACGGCGCGATGGATCGGGGCGAATACCACGCTCTGCTCAGCCTCTCGATGATCGGGATGGTGGTGATGGTCATGTCCGGCGACCTCCTCACCTTCTTCCTCGGGCTCGAGACCTTGTCGGTGTCGCTCTACGCGCTCACCGCCATGAGGGGCAACGACAGCCGGGCCACCGAGGCGGCGCTCAAGTACTTCCTGATGGGCGCCTTCGCGACCGGATTCTTCCTCTTCGGTCTCGCGTTCACCTACGGCGCCATCGGCCGACTCGACTGGGCGTGGATCGGCATGCACCTCGCATCCGGGGAGGCGGACCCGCTGCTCGCTGCCGGGTTGTTGCTGGTGCTCGTCGGATTCGGATTCAAGATCGCGGCCGCGCCGTTTCACATGTGGGCGCCGGACGTCTACGAGGCCGCTGCCACCCCGGTCACCGCGTTCATGGCCGTGGGCGTGAAGACGGCGGCGCTCGGGGCCTTGGTGCGGGCGGCGGTCAGCGGCTTGTCCCCGGGACTCCCTGCCGCGGGGGTGGGGCCGATTGGGCTCTTGGTCGGCTTGTCGGCGACGAGCATCGTGGTCGGCAACCTGCTCGCGCTCACCCAGACCAGCGTGAAGCGCCTGCTCGCCTACTCCTCGATCGCCCACGCCGGCTACGCCCTCATCGGGGTCGTCGCGGCGGCGCGGGGCACGGAAGGGGCGGCGTCCGCGGTGCTGTTCTTCCTCTCCGCCTACACCTTCACCACCATCGGCGCCTTCGGTGTCCTCGGGTTGCTCGAGCGCGCCGACGGGGCGAGCGAGGCGGAGCGCCTCTCTGCCTACGCCGGGATCGGGCGATCCCACCCGGCCCTGGCGGCGGCGATGGCGCTGTTCATGGTGGCGCTGGCCGGCATGCCCCCGACCGGGGCGTTTCTGGCCAAGATCCAGCTGTTCGGCGCCGCGCTGAGGGCCGGGGAGGTGACCTTGGTGGTGATCGGCGTTCTCGGCTCCGTCGTGGGCGCGTTCGTCTATCTGCGGGTGCTCGTCGCCTTCTACCTGCGGGAGCACCGTGAACCGGGGCCAGCGCCCCACTTTCGACCGGCGGTCGCCCCCGTCGTCGGCGTCGGTTTGGCGGTCGCCCTGACCTTGGGCCTCGGTCTTCTGCCCGGGGCTTGGATTGCCGCCGTGGACGGCGCTGGCCTATCGCTGGCCCCCCGCGAAGGCGCCCCAAACCCTTGACGACACAATTGTTTTTCCCGCCGACTCCCCGCGGCGGCTCACTCCCGCTTTCCCGGTTGACACCCCCGTCCGCGCTCTGATTAATGCGCCTCCTCAACGGGAAACGTGGGTCGTCGTCCTTTTGACCACATCTCGACCGACAGCGGCGGGAGGGTCTGCGGGAGGCGCCCCAGAGAAAGGGGAACGAAGACACTCGGAACGTGACGGAAGGCACCAGGATATCCTCGAACGCCAGCTGCCCCCTGCAGCTCGAGCGACGGGCGTGATTCGGGTGGCTGCACGAACCGGGACGAAGAGAACATCACCACCGCCGGTGCAAAGCGTTCGCGCAGCAATACCGGCCCGGTGAAGAGGCGATGCCAGCCCGCGGTCACCACCGCGAACGAGGCTGGAGCGAGCTCGCCTGGACGAATAGGGGCAAATACGCCCTATTCGCCGTCTCTTCTGTCTTTCCACCTCGATTGGTTCGGCGAGCAGCGAAGCTGCGAGCCAGGATGCGCCCATGGGTTTTCCCATGGTGGGAGTGGAGCGGATGCCAACGATCAACCAGCTGATTCGGGGAGCGCGGAAGGACCCGGTGAAGGGTTCGAAGTCCCCGGCCCTCAAGGCCTGCCCGCAGCGCCGGGGGGTATGCGTGCGCGTGTACACCTCCACCCCGAAGAAGCCGAACTCGGCCCTGCGCAAGGTCGCCCGCGTGCGACTGACCAACGGCATCGAGGTGACGGCGTACATCGGCGGCGAAGGGCACAACCTGCAGGAGCACTCCGTGGTGCTGGTCCGTGGCGGTCGTGTGAAGGACCTCCCCGGTTGCCGCTACCACATCGTGCGCGGGACGCTCGACGCCTCCGCCGGTGAGGGGCCGTCGAACACCAACAAGCTTAAGCGCAACAAGGGGCGCTCGAAGTACGGCGTCAAGAAGCCGAGCTGAGACTGAGGAGACGAGATGGCCAGGCGTCGAGAAGCACCGAAGCGGAAGCTGCTGCCGGATCCGAAATACCAGGATCGGGTCATTGCGAAATTCATCAACGCGCTGATGATCGGCGGCAAGAAGTCCACCGCAGAGCGCATCACCTATGGCGCGCTCGACCTCGTCGGCTCGAGGGCCGGCGGCGAGGACGATCCGCTGACCGTCTTCAAGAAGGCGCTCGAGAACATCAAGCCCCGCATCGAGGTGAAGTCCCGTCGGGTCGGCGGCGCGACGTTCCAGGTCCCCGTGGAGGTCCGCCCCGAGCGGCGCACGTCGCTCGGGATGCGGTGGCTCATCTCCTACTCGTCGAGGCGCGGAGAGAAGACGATGCGGGAGCGCCTCGCCGGAGAGATTCTGGACGCTTCGCAGGGTCGCGGCAACGCGGTGAAGAAGCGGGAAGACACCCACAAGATGGCCGACGCCAACAAGGCGTTCGCCCACTTCCGCTGGTGAGCGGAGAACCATCGGGTTCGTAGCTAAGAAGGATGGTCATGGTCGGTCTCGGTCACATTCCCCTCGAGCTGGTTCGGAACCTCGGTGTCCTCGCTCATGTGGACGCGGGGAAGACGACCACGACCGAGCGCCTCCTGGTCTACACCGGCGTCGAGACCCGGGTTGGAGAAGTCCACGACGGCGCGGCCACCATGGACTTCCTCGCCCAGGAGAAGGAGCGGGGCATCACCATCAGCGCGGCCGCGACGAGCGTGCCGTGGGATGGCCACCGCATCCAGATCATCGACACCCCCGGCCACGTCGATTTCGCGATCGAGGTGGAGCGGAGCCTGCGCGTGCTCGACGGCGCGGTGATCCTCCTCGACGCCGAGAAGGGGGTCGAGGCCCAGACCGAGGCGGTGTGGCGCCAGGCCGACCGGTACGCGCTGCCCCGAGTGTGCTTCATCAACAAGATGGATCGGCCGGGAGCGGACTTCGCGGCCGCCGTCTGCGCGCTCGAGGAGCGCCTCGCCGCCCCGGTGGTCGCGCTGCAGCTGCCGATGGGCAGCGGCTCCGGCTTCGACGCGGTGATCGACGTGGTCCACCAGCGGATGCTCCGGTGGCCGACGAAGGACCCGTGCGGACCGATGGAGAGCCACCCCATCCCTGCCGACTGGGTGAGGACCGCGCTCGCGGCCCGGGATCGGGTGTTCGACCGGGTGGCGGGGTTCGATGAAGCGCTCGAGCGTCGCTACCTCGAGGGGGAGCACATCCCCGGAGACGAACTCGCGCGCGCGGTGCGCAGAGCCTGCCTCGCCCTCGAGGCGTGCCCCGTGTTGTGCGGGTCTGCGCTCGACAACCGCGGAATCGAGCCCTTGCTCGACGCGATGGCCGCGTACCTCCCTTCCCCCCGCGACTTCCCGGCGCCGGTGGCGCGGACGGCGGGCAACGCCGTCGTGAGGATCGAGCCCAACCCGGCCGAGCCGCTCGTGGCGATGGCCTTCAAGGTTGTCGCCGACCGGGGCGGGGCTCGGCTCACCTTCGTCCGCATCTATCGGGGTGAACTTCGGTCCGGGTCGGAAGTCCTCAACCCTCGGACCGGCCAGGCGGAGAGGGTTCGCCGGGTCTGCCGGGTCCATGCAAACCAGCAGTTCGAGGTGGCGGTGGCGACCACGGGAATGGTCGTGGCGGTCGAGGGCCTGGCTCGGGTCGTGACGGGCGATACTCTGTGCGCGTCCTCCTCTGAGGTGCGGCTCGAGTCTCTCCCCGTCCCCGAGCCGGTGTTCTCGGTCGCGGTGCTGCCGCAGACCGAGGCCGACCGCTTGCCGCTCGAAGCCGCGTTGGCGGCGCTGCTCGCGGAGGACCCATCCTTGGCGGTGCGGGCCGATCCCGAGACCGGTCAGACCCTGCTCGGCGGTCTCGGCGAGCTGCACCTCGACGTCTCGGTCGAGCGGCTCCGAAGGGACTTCGGTGTCGGGGTCGCGGTGGGCCGTCGCCTGGTCGCCTACCGCGAGACCGTGTCCGCGGCGGCTCGCCGCGAGGGTCGCTGCCAGCGATCGGTCCCCGAGGGCGTGCTCAGCGCGCGGGTCGTGCTCGAGGTTGGACCTGGGGTCTCTGGCCCGGAGGGCGGCCAGAGCCTCCGCATGTCGTCCGACGTGTCGGTACGACGGCAGTGGTGGGACGCGGTCCGGGACGGCGTGAGAGAAGCTGCGGTCCAGGGCGGTCCGTCGGGGTACGAGGTGTCGGACATCTCGGTCCGCCTCCTCGAGGTCGAGGCCGATGGCCCCGGTCCGGTGGCGCTCGCGGTCCGAACCGCTGCCGCCCTCGCTTTTGCCCACGCGGTCCGGGCCGCGGAGCCCACGGTGCTCGAGCCGCTCATGCGGGTCGAGGTGACGGTACCGGAGTCCGCCACCGGGGATGTCGTGGGCGACCTGCAGGCGCGGCGAGGTCGCGTCGTGGCTCTCGACCCTCGGGCGGGGGCCCATGTGGTGATTGCGGAAGTGCCGCTCGCCTCCATGATCGGGTACGCGAGCGACCTTCGGTCGCGAACCCGGGGTCGGGCGAGCTTTTCGATGAGGTTTGGATCATACAGTCCCGTTCCTTCGCGTGTCGCGGAGGGGGTGCTGGCGAACGCCCAGGTGAGGCCCTGAGGGAGCCTGAACTTGGGGTGGTCTCCGGTGGGATGCATGTCCCGCCGGGCCGATGGTCGGTCGCTCCGTTGCGGCCACCAACCTGAATGGAGTGGGAAACAGATGGCCAAGGAGAAATTCGATCGGACTAAGCCGCACGTGAACGTGGGCACCATTGGTCACGTCGACCATGGGAAGACCACGACCACGGCTGCGATCCTCAGCGTTTGCGCCGCGAAGGGGTGGGCGAAGCCGCTCAGCTACGACGAGATCGCGAAGGCTTCGGAGTCGCAGGGACGCCGGGACTCGACCAAGATCATGACGATCGCCACCTCGCACGTGGAGTACGAGAGCGAGAACCGTCACTACGCGCACGTCGACTGCCCCGGGCACGCCGACTACGTGAAGAACATGATCACCGGCGCCGCCCAGATGGACGGGGCCATCCTGGTGGTCTCGGCGGTGGACGGTCCGATGCCCCAGACCAAGGAGCACATCCTGCTCGCGCGGCAGGTCGGGGTGCCGGCCATCGTGGTCTGGCTCAACAAGTGCGACCTGGTCGACGACGCCGAGCTGCTCGACCTGGTCGAGCTCGAGGTGTCGGAGCTGCTCGAGAAGTACAAGTTCCCGCCCGACAGCCCTGTCGTCCGGGGCTCGGCGCTGAAGCCGTACGAGAGCGGCGGCAAGGAGGGCCAGGAGCCCATCCTGGAGCTGCTGAGGACCCTCGACAGCCACATCCCGACCCCGGAGCGGGACGAGGACAAGCCGTTCTTGATGCCGATCGAGGACGTGTTCTCCATCTCCGGCCGCGGCACGGTGGTGACCGGGCGCATCGAGCGAGGCATCATCAACGTGGGCGAGAAGGTCCAGATCGTGGGCTTCCGGCCCACGAGCGAGACGACGGTCACCGGCGTCGAGATGTTCCGGAAGCTGCTCGACAAGGGCATCGCCGGCGACAACGTGGGTTGCCTGCTTCGCGGCGTGGACAAGGAGTCCGTGGAGCGCGGTCAGGTGCTGGCGAAGCCGAACTCGATCACGCCGCACACGGACTTCAAGTGCGAGGTGTACATCCTCGGCAAGGACGAGGGCGGCCGCCACACCCCGTTCTTCAAGGGATACCGTCCGCAGTTCTACTTCCGCACCACCGACGTGACCGGCGCCATCGTGCTGCCGGAAGGTACCGAGATGGTGATGCCGGGCGACAACGTCTCGCTGAACGTGCAGCTCATCACCCCCGTCGCGATGGACAAGGGGATGAACTTCGCGATCCGCGAGGGCGGCCGAACGGTCGGCGCCGGCGTGGTGACCGAGATCCTGAAGTGATGGATGTCGCGGGGGGAGGGGGCTTTGGCTCCCTCCTCCCCGCGGCACCAGAAGAAGACCGGTAAGGGCAGAGGCATGGCAGACACGTCCACCAAGATTCGCATTCGGCTCAAAGCCTACGACCATCGTCTGCTCGACCAGACCGTGGCCGAGATCGTGGAGTCCGCCCGGCGGACTGGCTCGCGGGTCGCGGGGCCGATCCCGCTCCCCACCCGGATCAACCGGTACACGGTCCTTCGTGGACCTCATGTGGACAAGAAGAGCCGGGAGCAGTTCGAGGTGCGAACCCACAAGAGGGTGGTGGAGATCCACGATCCCACCCCACAAACGCTCGATGCGCTCATGAAGCTCGATCTGTCCGCCGGCGTGGACGTGGAGATCAAGAGCAGCTGAGCGGGTGTCCGGTCGTTCTCGCGGCCGCAGCTCGAAGAGGAAGGGTAGGCAAGCAGGATGAAAGTCGACGTCGTGGACACGAGCAACCAGAAGGTCGGAGAGCTCGAGCTCGACGGGTCCGTCTTCGGCGCGGTGGCGCGCGAGCACCTGCACTACGAAGTGGTGCGGATGCAGCTGGCGAACCGGCGGCGAGGAACGCACTCGACGAAGACCGTCGCCGAGGTGCGTGGCTCGGGCAAGAAGCCCTACAAGCAGAAGGGGACCGGGCGCGCCCGCCATGGTTCGAACCGAGCGATGAACATGCGGGGCGGCGGCGTCGTTCACGGCCCTCGGCCCCGGGACTACAGCTACCAGATGCCAAAGAAGATGGTGGACGGAGCCCTGCGTTCGGCCCTCTCCTTGAGGCTTCAGGAAGGCCAGCTGTCGGTGGTCCGGGGCTGGGCCCCAGAGGCGCCGAAGTCGAAGGGAGCCGAGGCCGTGCTCGGCGCGCTCGGCGGCAAGAAGACCCTGGTGGTCGGAGGAGCGGACGATGGGAACCTTCATCTATCGGTTCGAAACCTCCCCCTGGCGAAGTTCATCGAAGTCGAGTCCTTGAACGTCTACGACCTGCTCGATCATGACAAGGTGCTGCTGCTCGAGCACACCGTCCCTGAGATCAGCCAGCGGCTTCACACCGAGCTGTCGAGGAAGGAACGCGCGCTGCGCGAGGAGGCTCGAGGATGATTCGGCCTGATCACGAGATTTTGCTTCGACCCCGGGTCACCGAGAAGGTGTCCGCCCTCGCGGAGCGCGGCCCGGTCGTGGTCTTCGAGGTGGCGCTCGACGCCAACAAGACCGAGATCGCCCACGCGGTGAAGCGGCGCTTCGAGGTCGATGTCGCGTCGGTCCGCACCATGGTCGTTCGCGGAAAGATCAAGCGCCGTGGCCGATTCGTCGGCAAGCGGAGCAACTGGAAGAAGGCGATCGTCACCCTAGCCGAGGGCCAGTCCCTCGATTTGTTCGGCGCGCTCGCCGGCTGACGGAGGAAGGAAGCGATGGGCATCAAGGCATACCGACCGACCTCCCCCTCTCGGCGCCATCTGACTGGGTCCGATTTCGCGGAGATCACGAAGAGCAGCCCGGAGAAGAGCCTGCTCGCTCCGCTGTCTCGGACCGGGGGCCGAGGCACCCGGGGGAACATCACCACGCGGCACAAGGGCGGCGGTCATCGGCGCCGGTACCGGCTCGTTGATTTCAAGCGGACGAAGTTCGACATCCCGGCCAAGGTGGTGGGGGTCGAATACGACCCGAACCGCTCCGCTCGGATCGCCCTGCTCCACTACGCGGACGGCGAGAAGGCGTACATCCTCGCCCCAGGAAAGCTCCAGGTCGGGCAGGTGGTCATGTCTTCGGTGGGTCCCATCGACCCGGTCGTTGGCAACGCCATGCCGCTGAAAGACATCCCGCTCGGTACCCAGCTGCACAACATCGAGCTCAAGCCAGGAAAAGGGGGCCAGCTGGTTCGGTCCGCTGGTGGGAGCGCGCAGCTGATGGCGAAGGAAGGGAAGTACGTCACGGTTCGGCTCCCTTCATCCGAGATGCGCCGGATTCTGGGCAGCTGCATGGCGACTGTGGGCCAGCTCGGCAACGAGCAGCACGAGAACGTCGTCCTCGGCAAAGCGGGCCGCAGCCGATGGCTCGGAATTCGGCCGTCGGTCCGGGGTGCGGCGATGAACCCGGTGGACCACAACAACGGTGGTGGCGAAGGCCGAGCCAAGGGCGGGAAGCCGCCTCGCACCCCGTGGGGCAAGATGGCCCGCGGCCTCCGTACCAGGACGAACAAGACGACGGACAAGTTCGTGGTCGCGCCTAGGAAGCGCGGAAAGCAGAGTGGGAGCTGATCGATGGCGCGTTCGCTGAAGAAGGGGCCCTTCGTGGACCCGTCGCTCGAGGAGAAGATCGAGCGGATGTCGGAGGGGAGGAAGTCGGTCATCAAGACCTGGTCCCGGCGCTCCATGATCATCCCCGAGTTCATTGGTCACACCTTCGCGGTCCACAACGGCCGGAAGTTCATCCCCGTGTTCGTGACCGAGCACATGGTCGGGCACAAGCTCGGTGAGTTTGCCCCCACCCGAACCTTCCACGGCCACGCGGTGGACAAGAAGGCCAAGAAGGGCCGGCGCTGAGGAGTGACGATGAAGTCCATGGTAGCCAAAGCAACCCTGCGTGGTCTGCGCGTCGCCCCTAGAAAGGTGCGGCTCGTGGCGGACCTCATCCGGGGAAAGCAAGTGGAGGAGGCGCTGAACATCCTCCTGTTCGTCGAGAAGCGCTCTGCCAAGCCGCTCGAGCTGTTGCTCCGGTCGGCGGTGGCCAACGCGGATCAGCGCGGTCAGGTGGACCTCGACGCGCTGTTCGTCGGGTCGGTCGAGGTGGACGGGGGGCCCACGATGAAGCGGTTCACCCCCCGGGCCCAGGGCCGCGCCACCCCCATCCTGAAGCGCTCGTCGCACATCACCATCGGCCTCGAGGCCCGGAGCTGAGAAAGGAGCCCCGAAAATGGGACAAAAAACCAATCCAATCGGGTTTCGACTCGGCATCACCCGGACCTGGGACTCGAAGTGGTTCGAGGAGCGCAACTACGCCAACTGGCTCCATGAAGACCTTCAGCTTCGCCAGCTGGTGAAGAAGAAGCACTCGAGCGCGGGAATCTCGCGGGTGGAGATCGAGCGGGCGGCGAACAAGGTGAAGGTCAACATCTTCACTGCTCGCCCCGGGATCGTCATCGGCAAGAAGGGCGCCGGCATCGAGCAGCTCAAGAAGGATCTGCAGCAGAGGACCGAGAACGAGGTCTTCATCAATATTCAGGAGATCCGCAAAGCCGAGATCGACGCCCAGCTCGTAGCCGAGAACATCGGGATGCAGCTCGAGCGACGAATCGCGTTTCGGCGGGCCATGAAGAAGGCCGTGCAGATCGCGATGAAGTTCGGGGCCAAGGGCATCCGGGTGGCCTGCTCGGGCCGACTCGGCGGCGCCGAGATGTCGAGGTACGAGTGGTACCGCGACGGTCGGGTGCCGCTTCACACCCTCCGAGCCGACGTCGAGTACGGGCTCGCGGTGGCGAAGACGAAGCAGGGCACGATCGGCATCAAGTGCTGGATCTTCAAGGGCGAGGTGATCGGCGCCGGCAAAGAGCCGCCCCAGCAGCGCCGGGCGCCGCGGCCGCCGCGTAGGGAAGGATGACCAATGCTTCAGCCCAAGCGTGAAAAGTTCCGGAGGCATCATCGCGGTCGAATGAGCGGGGTCGCCCAGACCGGGTCGAGCCTCGCCTTCGGGACGGTGGCCCTCCAAGCCCTCGAGCCGGGGTGGGTGACGTCTCGACAGATCGAGGCGGCCCGAATCGCGCTCACCCGCCACATCAAGCGTGGTGGGCGGGTGTGGATCCGGTTCTTCCCGGACAAGCCGGTTTCGAAGAAGCCGCTCGAGACTCGAATGGGTAAGGGCAAAGGCGCGCCCGATCATTACGTAGCCGTGGTGCGTCCGGGGCGGATCCTCTACGAGATCGACGGAGTGGACGCGGGGCTCGCCAAAGAGGCGTGTCGGCTCGCTGGTCACAAGCTACCGATCAAGACCCGCATCGTGACCATTCAGGAGCAGATCTGATGGCGGACTTTGCGAAGGCGGCGGACATTCGGGAGAAGACCGACGAAGAGCTGGCGGCGTTTCTGACTGAAAAGCAGGACGAGCTGTTCAAGCTTCGGTTTCAGCACGCGACCGGTCAGCTCGAGAACACCTCTCGGCTTCACAAGGTGCGAAAAGAGATTGCGCGGGCCATGACGGTTCGGTCCGAGCGGGCGCAAGGAGACGAGACGTGAGCGAGAGCAACCAAGATCCTGCTCCGGAGGCCGAGGGGACCGAGACCGCGGCGGCAGAGCCGGTGAAGGGCAAGAAGACGAGGGTGGGGGTGGTCATCTCCGCCAAGGCCGAGAAGACGGTCACGGTCGCGGTGGACCGCCGGCTGAAGCACCCGGTCTATGGAAAGTACGTGATGCGGCGGAAGAAGTACGCCGCGCACGACGAGGTCGGCTGCCAGGAAGGGGAGCGCGTCCTGATCGAGGAGACGCGACCCTTGTCTCGGACCAAGCGCTGGCGCGTGGTCGAGAAGATCGGGAAGGGGGCTTGAGCCGTGATCCAGATGACCTCGGTGCTGGACGTCGCCGACAACAGCGGCGCCCGCAAACTGTTCTGCATCAAGGTTCTAGGCGGCTCGCGGCGTCGGTATGCCCACATCGGTGATGTGGTGGTGTGCTCGGTGCGAGAGGCGCTGCCGAACAGCCGGGTGAAGAAGGGGGATGTCGTGAAGGCCGTGATCGTGCGGTCGCGCTATCCCACGGGCCGAGTCGACGGCAGCTACATTCGCTTCGATGAGAACGCGGGCGTGCTCGTCAACAAGGACAATGACCCGGTCGGGACCCGAATCTTTGGCCCGGTCGCACGGGAGCTGCGGGCGAAGGCGTTCATGAAGATCGTGTCGCTCGCCCCGGAGGTGCTCTGATGGCAGCAAAGATAAAGAAGGGCGACCTGGTCCAGGTGATGACCGGGCGAGACCGGGGCAAGAAGGGCCGAGTCCTGTCCGTTCATCCGGCGGAGAACCGGTTGGTGGTCGAGGGCGTCAACATTCAGAAGCGCCATGTGAAGGCGAACGCTCGGGCCTCGATGCCGGAAGGCGGGGTCTTTCAGCGGCCAGGCAAAATTCACATGTCCAACGTTCGCCTGTTTTCCGAGGAGCTAGGGCGCCCCGTTCGGGTCGGATTCCTGGTCAAGGAAGACGGTGAGAAGGTACGGGTCGTCCGCGGTCGCGTGGGCGGCGGAACCGAGCTCGGGTGACTCATGGCTAAGGACGAAAAGGGAAAAAAAGGCTCGAAGGGCGAGGAGAAGGCGGCGAAGCGGTCCAAGAAGGTCGTGGAACTCGCCGATCGCCCGCTTCCGGCACCCCGCCTCGGGACGCAGTTTCGCGATGAGATCGCGGGGCGGCTCGTGAAGGAGCTCGGCTTGAAGTCGGACCGGCAGGTCCCGCGGCTCGAGAAAGTGGTCATCAACATGGGCCTCGGCGAGGCGATCACCAACAACAAGGTGCTCGATTCGGCGGTGGAGGAGCTGGGCCTCATCACCGGGCAAAAAGCGGTGGTGACGAAGGCGAAGAAGTCGATCTCGAACTTCAAGCTGCGCGAAGGGATGCCCATCGGCGCGATGGTCACGCTCCGTCGCAATCGCATGTGGGAGTTCGTGGACCGGCTCGTCAACGTGGCGCTCCCGCGGGTGCGAGACTTCAAGGGAGTCTCGGACAAGGCCTTCGATGGCCGCGGCAACTATACGCTCGGGCTGAAGGAGCAGATCATCTTCCCCGAGATCGACTACGACCGGGTCGACCGGGTTCGGGGCATGAACATCTGCTTCGTGACCACGGCGGGCAACGACGAGCACGGTCGGGCGCTGCTTCAGGCGATCGGCATCCCCTTTCGGCGGCGGGGACAAGAGGCCAGCTGACGAGGCTCTTGGGGGCCACGGGCCGTTGAGGTCGGGCTCGAAGGACGAGGTGAATCATGGCGGGCGTAATCAACGACCCCATTGCGGACATGCTGACACGCATCCGCAACGGCATCAACGCGCGGCACGTCAAGGTGCCAATGCCGCATTCCAAGCTGAAGGTGCGGCTCGCGGAGGTCCTGAAGCGAGAAGGCTTCATCGAGAGCTTCGAGGTGGGCGAGGGCGACCCTAGGGCGACCCTGACCATCCAGCTTCGGTACGATCGAAATCGGGAGCCCGTCATCACCGGGATCAAGCGGGTGAGTCGGCCCGGGCTCCGCCAGTATGTGAACGCGGACAGCATCCCGAGCATCCGCAACGGCCTCGGGGTGGCGATTCTGTCCACGTCTCGCGGCATCATGACCGACCGTGAGGCCCGCCGAGAGCGGGTCGGCGGCGAGCTCATGTGCACGGTGTGGTGAAGTCATGTCGAGGATAGGAAAGCTTCCCGTTGAGATTCCAGCTGGCGTGGAGGTCGCGCTCGATGGTCATCGGATCATCGTGAAGGGCCCGAAGGGCAAGCTCGAGCGGCTCCTCCCCGAGAAGGTGAACGTGGAGCTCGAAGGCGGCTCGGTTCGCGTCGCTCCGTCGGACCCGAACGACCGCGTATCGAAGAGCATGTACGGCCTGGCCCGCACGTTGGTCTCGAACATGGTCCAAGGGGTGCAGAAGCCCTACCAGCGGTCGTTGTCCGTGGTGGGCGTCGGCTACCGAGCGGAGCTGAAGAGCGACGCGCTCAACCTGCAGGTGGGACTCTCGCACGAAGTGAACGTGAAGATCCCCGAGACGGTGTCCTGCCGGGTGGACAAGCTGACGACGATTCACCTCGAGTCCATCGACAAGGAGCTCGTTGGCCAGCTCGCGGCTGAGATCCGAGCCTATCGACCGTGCGAACCGTACAAGGGCAAGGGCATCATGTACGTGGGCGAGCAGATCCGGCGCAAAGAAGGAAAGACCGGCTCCTGAGCCGGTGAGGGTGATCGAGATGGAGCGAAAGATCAGGGATCCAAACCTTCAGCGCCGACTCCGGAGGGCCAAGGGGGTCCGCAAGCGCATCGCCGCCCACAGCTCCCGGCCTCGGCTCGCGGTGTTTCGCAGCGCGAAGCACATCTATGCTCAGGTGATCGACGACGCCGCTGGGGTGACGATCGCTGCGGCTTCGACCGTCACCAAGGAGGTCCGCGAGGCGATCGCGGGCCTCAAGAAGACCGAGGCCGCCGAGAAGGTGGGCCAGGTCCTCGCCGCCGCCGCGAAGGCGAAGGGGATCGAAGCGGTGGTTTTCGACCGCAAGGGTTGGCCTTTTCACGGTCGGGTGGCGGCGCTCGCCAAAGGTGCTCGCGAGGGCGGGCTGAAGTTCTGAGGCGCCTACCGGGCCTGCAGACGAGGGAAACGCATGTCTCGACGTGAAATCATCAACCCCAAGGAACACGACCTCGTCGATCGGGTCATTCACATCAACCGAGTGGCGAAGGTCGTGAAGGGCGGACGCCGGTTCTCGTTCTCCGCGTTGGTCGTCGTGGGTGACGGGCAGGGCTTTGTCGGGGTGGGACTCGGCAAGGCCAACGAGGTCCCGGAGGCGATCCGAAAGGGCAAGGAGCAGGCAGAGAAGAGCTTGTTCCGGGTCCCGCTGCTCGGGCGCACCATCCCCCACGAGATCGTCGGTCACTGCGGCGCGGGCAAGGTCGTGATGCGTCCGGCCCGCCCGGGTACGGGCGTGATCGCGGGCGGTCCGGTCCGAGCGGTGCTCGAGTCGGCGGGGGTTCGCGACGTGCTCACGAAGTCGCTCGGGACGTCCAACAAGCACAACGTGGTGAACGCCACCGTGGCTGGGCTTCGCGCCCTGGTCACGACCAAAGTCCAGTCGGAGCGGCGGGCGGTGCCGTCGGAGCACGTCCAGCCGGCGGCGACGCGCGTCCAGGCCCCGACCGGCCTGAGCAACTGAGGAGGAGCGGATGGCGAGTCTCATCAGGGTGAAATTGGTGCGAAGCCTCAGCAAGTGCACGGACCGTCAGAAAGCGACGCTCCAGGGGCTCGGGCTTCGCAAGCGGGAGCAGGAGAAGGTCCTGATGGACACGGTCCCGATCCGCGGCATGATCATGAAGGTGCAGCACATGCTGCACGTGGAGCGCTTCGAGGGCGACGACGCGCTGCGAGAGTCGGCGAGACTCAGGAAGCAGCGCCAACAGGCCCAAGACGCGAAGGCCGAGGCCTGAGGAGAGCACCATGGCGGACGAGTTGAGCAGGTTGAAGCCTCCAGACGGGGCGGTCAAAGAGGGCAAGCGCAAGGGCCGGGGCATGGGCTCTGGAAACGGAAAGACGGCGGGCCGCGGTCAGAAGGGCCAGAAGGCTCGAAAGTCGGGGAACGTTCGTCCTGGTTTCGAGGGCGGCAGCATGCCCCTTCAGCGCCGGCTGCCGAAGCGGGGCTTCAAGAACATCTTCGGGAAGACCTTCGCCGAGGTGCGCTTGACCCACCTCGAGCGGTTCGAGGACGGGTCGACGGTGACTTGGGACGCGCTGCGCGAGCTGGGGCTCGCCAAGGGCAACGCGGATGGCGTCAAGGTCATCGGCAGCGGGGCGGTGGACAGGCGCCTGACCCTCGAGGTCCATCGCATCAGCGCCGGCGCGCGGGCGGCGGTGGAGGCGGCGGGCGGCTCGGTTCAGCTCATCCCCGACAAGAAGAAGTGGGTCCGGACGGACTCCCGCGAGGCGCGGCGCGCCGCTCGAATCAAAGCGGCAGACTGACCTCGGAGAGGATGGATAGGCATGGGCGCTTCGTTCGCGAACATCGGCAAGATTCCCGAACTCCGTAACCGGCTCCTGTTCACGGTCGGGATGCTGGCCGTGTACCGGCTCGGCATCTTCATCTCGGTCCCGGGCGTGGACCGGGGGCTCATGCAGCAGTACCTGGGAGCGCAGCAGGAGACGCTGTTCGGCATGTTCAACATGTTCGTCGGCGGGGCGCTCGAGCAGGCCTCGGTCTTCTCCTTGGGGATCATGCCGTACATCTCCTCGAGCATCATCCTGCAGCTGTTGACCGTGGTGGTGCCGACGCTCGAGCGCCTCTCGAAGGAAGGCGAGCAAGGCAGGAAGAAGATCACGCAGTACACCCGCTACGGGACGATCCTGCTGTCGGTCATCCAAGGCACGTTCATCGCCTCGAACCTCGAGTCCGTGGTCTACGAGGGCCAGAGCGTCGTCATCAACCCGGGCATCACGTTCACGCTCATCACGATCCTCTCGCTGACCGCCGGCACGGCGTTCATCATGTGGCTCGGTGAGCAGATCACGGAGCGGGGCATCGGCAACGGGATGTCGCTCATCATCTTCGCCGGGATCATCGCTGGGCTCCCGCAGGGCATCTTCCAGACGTTCCAGATGGCCTCGGGCGAAGCGATCAAGCCTCTGACCCTCCTGTTCCTGGTCGCGTTCGCGGTGCTCATGGTCGCGGTCGTGGTCTTCGTCGAGCGGGGGCAGCGGCGGATCCCGGTCCAGTACGCGAAGCGCGTGGTCGGCCGGAAGATGTATGGGGGCCAGGCCAGCCACCTCCCCCTCAAGGTCAACACCGCCAACGTCATCCCTCCGATCTTCGCGTCGTCGCTGCTGCTGTTCCCGGCGACGGTCGTTCAGTTCTTCCCCGAGTCGGCGGCGATGCAGTCGGTGCAGCGAATGCTGCTGCCGACCGAGTGGGCCTACAACGTCGTCTACGTCGGCCTGATCATGTTCTTCACGTTCTTCTACACCTCGGTCATCTTCAATCCGGTCGATGTGGCGGACAACCTGAAGAAGGCCGGTGGGTACGTCCCGGGGGTGAGGCCGGGGCAGAAGACGGCAGAGTACATCGATCGGGTCGTGACCCGTCTGACGGTGGGAGCCGCCATCTACCTCGCCGCGGTCTGCGTGGTGCCGAACGCGCTGCTCGCGGTGCTCGAGAACCTGCCGTTCTACTTCGGGGGCACGGCGCTGCTCATCGTGGTCGGCGTGGCGCTCGACACCGTGAACCAGATCGAGTCGCACCTCATTACGAGGAGCTACGACACGCTGGCCGAGCCCGAGGGCAGCATCCGGTCCCGAAGGGATCGAAACGAGTGATTCACCCTTCCCCTGCGCCCGCTCTCGTGGTAGCGCCCCCACCTCTCCGGGGGACGACACCGAGAGGCGAAGCGCGAGCCCAAGCTGGCTCGGAGACGTGTCATGAAAGTACGAGCATCGGTGAAGAAAATGTGTCCGAAGTGCAAGGTCGTTCGCAGGCGAGGGGTCGTCCGCGTGATCTGCGCAGAGAACCCCAGCCACAAGCAGCGGCAGGGATGACCCCGGTGGTGCCCGGAGATAGAGGTTAAGCGTGGCCCGGATTGCAGGAGTCGACCTCCCCCGCAACAAGCGGATGGAGATAGCTTTGACGTACATCTATGGGATTGGACCGGCCAAGGCGCAGGAGATCTGCGCCAAGACCGGGGTCCGCCCGGAAATGAAGAGCGACGAGGTGACCGAGTCGCAGATGGCCAAGATCCGCGAGCTCCTCGAGAAGGAGTACAAGGTCGAGGGTGACCTTCGTCGCGAGATCTCGATGAACATCAAGCGACTGATGGACCTCGGCTGCTACCGGGGCATCCGCCACCGTCGAGGGCTTCCCGTCCGCGGCCAGCGAACCCACACGAACGCGAGGACCCGAAAGGGCCCGCGGCGCGGAAGCGTGAAGAAGAAGTAGGCGCCATGGCGAATCCAAAGGCCAACCAGAAGAAGAAGGTCAAAAAGAACATCCCTCACGGGGTGATCCACATCCAGGCGTCCTTCAACAACACGCTGGTGACGATCACCGACATGGCCGGCAACACGATCTCGTGGGCCTCGGCCGGGTCCAAGGGGTTCCGGGGTTCTCGAAAGAGCACCCCCTTCGCGGCGCAGGTCGCCGCCGATGAGGCTGCCCGCAAGGCCCAGGAGAACGGCCTGAAGTCGGCGGTCGTGCTGGTGAAGGGCCCGGGCTCGGGGCGGGAAGCGGCCCTGCGCTCGCTTGCCTCGAGCGGGATCAAGGTCACGCTCGTCAAGGACGTGACCCCGCTCCCGCACAACGGCTGCCGGCCCCCGAAGCGGCGCCGGGTCTGACCGGCCTTCCGACGTCCGAACCGAGAAGACGACAGCAGCATCACGCCGTGGTTTCGCGGTCTCGGTCCGCGAGTGGTGGCGTGAAAGGGAACGAATGAACAAGGATATCCATCGAAACTGGCGTGAGCTGACCAAGCCGAAGCGGCTCTTGTCCGAGAAGGACAGCTTGCAGCCGAACTACGGGAAGTTCGTCGCCGAGCCGCTCGAGCGGGGCTTCGGGATCACGGTGGGCAACTCGCTGCGGCGGGTCCTCTTGTCGTCCCTGCAGGGCGCGGCGGTGACCTCCGTCCGGATCGAGGGCGCGCTGCACGAGTTCACGTCCTTGCCCGGGGTGACCGAGGACGTCGCGGACATCATCCTCAACATCAAGGATGTCCTCATCAAGATGGAGGCCCACGACCAAAAGACGCTGCGCATCGACCGAAAGGGTCCTTGCATCGTCCACGCGTCGGACATCGACGCCCCCGACGGGGTGACGATCCTGAACCGAGACCTCGTGATCGCGACGGTGGGCGAGGACGGTCACCTCCGGATGGAGATGACCTGCCGCAAGCACCGCGGTTACGTTCAGGCTGACGAGAACAAGACCCCGTCGATGCCGGTGGACGCGATCCCGATCGACGCGATCTTCTCCCCGGTCCGCAAGGTCAACTACCACGTCACCAACGCCCGGGTGGGGCAGCGCACGGACTACGACCGGCTGGTGATGGAGGTCTGGACCGACGGATCGGTCGCGCCCGAAGACGCCACCGCCTACGCGGCGAAGATCCTGAAGGACCAGCTGTCGATCTTCATCAACTTCGAAGAGGACAGCGAGCCGGAGATCATCGTGGAGCCGGAGCCGCAGGAGCGGTTCAACGAGAACCTGCTTCGCACGGTGGACGAGCTCGAGCTGTCGGTGCGCTCGGCGAACTGCCTCGCGAACGCGAACATCAAGTACATCGGCGACCTCGTTCAAAAGACCGAGAGCGAGATGCTGAAGACCAAGAACTTCGGCCGCAAGTCGCTGAAGGAGATCAAGGAGATCCTGTCCGAAATGGGGCTCTCGCTGGGCATGAAGCTCGACGCGTGGCCTCCGAAGGATCTCAAGAAGGGCTGAAGCCATGCGTCACAGGAAGGCATTTCGGAAGTTCGGCCGCACGTCGGCCCACCGCCGGGCGATGTTCGCCAACATGGCGATGTCGCTCGTGGAGCACGGGCGCATCCGCACCACGGAGCCAAAGGCGAAGGACCTACGGCGGGTGGTCGAGAAGCTGATCACGCTCGGGAAGGAAGGCTCGCTCGCGGCCAAGCGGCGCGCCTACGGCGACCTGGGCGGGGGCGGCAAGGCGCCCGGCGGCGGCAAGGGCGAGGTGACGCAAGCCGTGGTGGCGAAGCTGTTCGGCGAGCTCGCGGCGCGGTTCAAGGACCGGGCCGGTGGCTACACCCGGGTGATCAAGCTCGGACCGCGGCACGGCGACAACGCGCCGATGGCGTTCATCGAGTTCGTAGACTTCGCTGAGATGGAAGGCGGCGTCGTCGAGGCCGAAGAAGAGACCGCCGAGGCCTGACTCCTTCCCGTTGGTCCTCGTCGTCCGAGCCGGCTTCCTCGATCGCTCGGCGGCGGCCTCGCGGGGGGCCGTCTCGATCCCCGCAGGTTCCCCCTTTCGGCCCGAGCGAGGGTCGCGGCTCCCCGGCCCAACGGAGGGGCGCCACTTCCCCTTTGCGTGGCGCTCGGAGCGACCGGCGAGGCGTCGGTTCGCGGTCGGTCGCTCCCGGAACGACTCCTGTCCTTGCCCCTCCTCTTCCGTTTTTTGGCGGATGGGCCTCATGTGCGGTGCTGCCCGCCGCGAGGCCTTCCTTGGTTCGGGGTTCGAGGCGGCACCCGTGGCCGTTCGCTTCGCTGGACGCCGCTCCCATCGACAGCGCGGGCCGAAGAAAGCCATACTCGGGGCGTGACGACGACCTCGCTCGTGGTCCCGCGGCCTCCGGGCGGCGATGAGCGGGTGGGGGTCGACGCGAGCGAGTTCGGGGTGACAGCGGCCACACTTGAAGAACTGGGCCCCCCGGCCGTTCATCCGTGCGATACAGCGACTGCGTGGCGGGAGACGCCACCCGTGATGGAGACGATGGGAGAAACCGTGATGAAGCGATTTGCAATTTCGATGGCGCTCGCGCTGCCTCTCGCCGCTTGCGGCGGCCAGGAGACCAGCAAGGGCCAGCTCAGCGCTGGCGGCAAGGTGGTCGAGTACCCGGATTGGGTCAACAAGGGCTCCGGCGCGTTCGGCGGCGACGTACGCTCGATCTTCGGGGTCGGTTCCGCCTCCGGGATCAAGAACGCAGCGCTCGCCCGGACCACCGCCGGCAACCGGGCCCGAGCGGAGGTGTCGAAGGTGTTCGACACCTACTCGGCGTCCCTCATGAAGGACTTTGCGTCTTCCACGACCGCGGGCGACATGAGCGCCTCGGACGAGATGCAGATGGTCGAGCAGGCGATCAAGACCTTCTCGGCCAACAACCTGAGCGGGGTCCAGATCGTCGACCACTGGATCAACCCGACGGACGGGACGATCTTCGCCCTCGCCCGGCTCGACATGGAGAGCTTCGGGGACATGATCAGCAACCACAAGCAGCTCAGCCAGCAGGTCAAGGAGCGGGTGCAGCGGGCCGCCGCCAAGTCCTTCGCCGACCTCGAGGCCGAGGAGGCCAAGGCCGCCGCTCGCTGAGCGGCGTCTGCCCCATCGAGCCCCGCGCCGGCCTCGCCCGGCTCTCGTAGGGGGCCGGAGGTCATCGACCTCGCCCCCTCGTTCCTGCCCATCGGGCCCTAGGAGAACGCGATGAGTTCGCCAGCCACCTCCATGCAGAGCGCTCGGTCAGCGACCGGGCAGGTCTCGGTCGCGGCCCGCGGGCGGCGCCGGTTTTCGGTTGCGCTGCTCGCGCTCGCCGCGACGCAGCTCGCCGGCCCGGCGGAAGCCAAGCCGCTCAGCCCTCGCGAGATCTACCAGCAGTACTCGAAGGCGGTCGTCCTGGTGTTCGGCACCGATGGGAGCGCCCGGGGCAGCGCCGGGACCGGCTCGGTCGTGAGCGCGGACGGTCAGGTGATCACGAACGCCCACGTGGTGTCGAAGGACGGGGAGCCGTTTCAGCGGCTCTTCGTGTACCTGAAGCCGGATCGGCTGCAGGGCTCGATGCAAGAGGACCTGAAGCAGCGGTACCGGGCGACGCTCGTGGACATCGACCACGAGCTCGATCTCGCCCTGCTCCGGATCGTGGAGCCTCCCGCCGACCTCACCGTTCTCGACTTCGTGGACCCTGCGCTCGTGGACATCGGCGAGCCCGTGGTCGCGATCGGGCACCCGGAGACCGGGGGTCTATGGACGCTGACCACCGGAACCATCAGCGCGGTGGTGGCCAACTTTCAGGGAAAGAGGGGCAAACACGTCTTTCAGACCGACGCCTCGGTCAACCGCGGCAACTCGGGGGGCCCGCTCCTGAACGCGTACGGGCAGATGGTCGGCATCAACACCAGCATCTCGAGAAAAGCGGCCGACGGCCTGGCCATCACCGCGATCAACTTCAGCCTCAAGAGCTCGGTGGCGGTGGAATGGATGAAGCAGCGGGACGTCCTGCATCTTGCCTACGCCCGACCGGAGGACCCAAAGGATCGGGCCGCGCTCGCGATGGCCGACCGGGTGGCAACCGATCCGCCGCGCCCGCGGCTCGCGAGCGAGGAGCCCAAGATCACGGTGGTGGAGCCGAAGCGCGGAGAGGACGTGGCGGACGACGCCCAGTTCTCGGCGGCCGCGGGTCGAACCTACACGGTCAGCCGCGAGGTGACGGCCGTAGACGCGCCGCCCAAGGTGGAGCCGAAGCAGCTCACGCCGTCCCGCCCCTACGAGATGGACGGGTTCGTCGAGGACCGGGTCAAAGAGATTCGGGCCCTCGAGTCGATGATGGACGACATGAAGCAGCGCATCGAGGATCGGCGGCGGGGGAGTCGCCCTCGCGGCGGCGGAATCTGGTAAACGGGCGCTCATGAACGCGAAGTGGATGTGGGGCGCGTCCCTCCTGGCAGCCTTCCTGGGCGGGTGCGGGTCGTCCTCTACCCGGGTGCAGCGGACGTCCCCGTCGAGCACGGTCGGCGGGGACCTGTCCGGGTACTGGAACGACATCGACGCCGAGCAGGTCGCGCAGGCGATGACCAAGCAGATCGTGGACGGAGGCTGGCTGGCGGAGCACTATCGCGTCCGGGGCCCGGCGGACCGCCCGGTGGTGAAGCTGATGGGCGTGATCAAGCGCACCGACGACCGGAACGTGAACGAGCAGTTCTTCGGCAAGCAGCTCGAGCGCTTCCTCCTCAACTCCGGCCGGGTCCGGGTGGTCGCCGCCTCCGGCCAGGAGGGGATCAACGTGTCGGAGCGGAGCCGGCAATCCACCCACGCGAGCGACGCCACGGTGAAGAGCCAGCAGATGGAGCTCGGGTCCGACTACACCCTGCAGACCGTCATCAACTCGCAAAACGAGACCGACGGTCGGGGCAAGGCGGTTCGGGCCTATCTCGTGAACATGGAGCTCGTGCACGTCGAATCGAACGAGAAGGTATGGATGGGCGAGGAGCGGATCCGCAAGGTGGTCGAGCGCGCGTCAGCGCGATGGTGACGCCGGTGGGGCGGTGGATCCTGCTCGTCGCGGTCACCCTGTCGGTGGGCTGCCGAAACCATCGCGGTTTTCAATCCGAGTACCAACAGGCGCTGCGGCCGGCGATCACGGCGGGCGACTGGAAGACGGTCGCGGCTCGCATCGAGGCCAACAAGGGCTCGCTGTACAGCGAGGAGGATCGGGTCATGTTCTGGCTCGATCACGGCACGGCGCTTCACTACGCCGGGGACCTCGAGAAGTCCTCCTCCGCCTTCTTTTCGGCCGAGGAGGCGATGCAGGAGCTGTTCACGAAGTCGATCTCGGAAGAGATCGGCCGCTTCGTCGCCACCGAGACCATTCAGACCTACCCTGGGGAGGACTACGAGCGGTCGATGTCCTACGTGTACACGACGCTGAATGCCGCCAAGCGAGGCCGGATGGCCGACGCGCTGGTGGAGGCGAGGCGGGCCGACGGGTTCCTGAAGAAGATGCAGGTGGCGGCGGAGAAGGCGGAAGCCGACACCTCCTACACGCAGGACGCCTTCTTGCTGTGGTGGGTCGGCCTGCTGCTCGAGGTGGAGCGAAGCTACGGCGACGCGCTCCTCGCCTACGAGGCGGCGTACCGGACGTACGACGAGCTCTACCGAACCACCTTCGGGGCCGCTCCCCCTGGGTACCTGCTCGAGGACATCGTGCGCACCGCGCGCCTCGCTGGCCGGGACGACGCGGTCGCCCGATGGACGAGGGCGACCGGGGCCGCCGGGAGCACCGCGGATCGGGTGGCCGCCGGCGACGCCGAGCTGATCCTCATCCACGCCACCGGCGAGGCCCCAGTGAAGCGGGAGGCTACCTTCACCGCCCCGATGCCCGACGGCTACATCGTGCGGGTCGCCGTGCCGGCGCTCGACCGGCGGCCGTCCCGGATCGCGTCCTCCCGGCTCGTGGTGGCCATGACCGAGGCGCGCTCGTCGCTGGCCCAGCCGGTCGAGGCCATCGCGATGACCCGGTTCCAAGAGCGCATCGGCGGCATCCAGGCACGAGCGGTGGCGCGGGCGGCGACCAAGTACGTGGCCACCAAAGCCACGTCGGAGGCGGTGCGGGGCAACCGGTCCGACAGCGGGCGAAACCTCATGGGGATGTTGGTCGGGATCGCCGGGAACATCGCCTCCGCGGCGTCCGAGGGCGCCGATCTTCGGTCGTGGACGCTGCTCCCGGCCCAGTTCCGGGTGGCCCGAATGTGGCTCCCCCCGGGGACCCACGACGTGCGAGTGGACGTGCTCGACGCGGCCGGCCGACCGAGCGGCGTGGCGTTTCGGGGACAGGTGCAGCTCGCGGCCGGCGAGCGGCAGCTGCTCAGCGTGCGCAGCGTGCGATGAGTGCGCGCGAGCACGGCCACGACCGACGGCGACGAACGGGGCTCGGCTGCTAGAATCAAGAGGTCCTCATGCTCGCAATCGCCCGAACATCGACCACGCTCGCCCTCCTTCTCGCCGCCTGCGGCGGCTCGAGCTCATCGGCTCGCAAAGTCCCGGAGGGGGCGCCGGCCTGGGTCGCCCGGGGTTCCCGAATCGTAGGCAACGGGATCGTCGGGGTCGGCTCGGTCACCGGCATCCAGAACCCGCCGCTCGCTCAGGACACGGCGCGAAACCGGGCTCGGGCCGAGATATCCCGCATCCTGGAGGTCTACTCCGCCTCGCTCATGAAGGACTTCCAGGCGTCCACGACCGCGGGCGACATGAGCGCCAGCGATGAAGCACAGAACGTGGAGCAGGCGATCAAGACGTTCTCGGCCCAGCTCGTGAAGGGGGCCGAAGGAAAGGACATGTGGCTCGATCCCCGGTCGGGCGCTTGGTTCGCGCTCGTGGAGCTCGATTTCGAGCGGTCGCAGCGGATCGCGGTCGCCGGCTCCCAGATGGGCGCGGGGCTGTCGGAGTGGGTCGAGAAGAACGGTGAGAGGGTGCTGAAGGGACTCGAGGCCGACCTGGCCGGTCCCCCTGCCCGCGCGGCGCCTGCGCCCGCGGGGGTGGCTCCGCTCTCCGCGGCCCCGCTCGGCGGCTCGCAAAGCCCTGGCGCTCCTGCCGCCGGTGGCCCACGGCCGCCGTGGGTGGATGGCGCGTGCGACCGGGCCCGCTACCTGTGCGCGAGCGCTGAAGGGGCGACCCCCGCCGCCGCCGACGCGAGCGCGCGGGGCGCGCTGGCGCTCATCTTCGAAGCCAACATCCGAACCGTCGCCGAGAGCTTCCAGAGCGCGGCGAAGGAGGTCAATTCGCGCACCGGCTCGGCGTGGGAGGAGGTCGAGCGGGTCTCTGAGCACTCGATGGTGAGGTCCGAGAAGGTGGTGCCCATGTCCGAGATCGAGGCCCGATGGCAGGCGCCCGACGGCCGGACCTGGTCGCTCGCGGTGATCGACCGGGCCCGCGCCGCCGCCACGCTCCGGGATCGAATTCAAGGCCTCGACCGATCGATCCAGAGCCAGATCGGGGCGGCGCAGCGGGCGCCGAGCGACATCGAGCGGCTGCCCGTGCTCCGCCGAGCTCTGGGCCAGCTCGGCGAGCGGCAGGCTCTGGACGCCGACCTGCGGGTGCTCGATGGCCGTGGCGTGCCGGCGCCGACGTCGATCCCCGAGCTGCTCGACCTGCTGCAGGCGACGTCGGCGCGGCTGCGGTTCGGCGTGTCGCTCGCGGGGCCGGGGGCGGAGCGGGTCCGGGCTTGCCTCGAGACGGCGCTGCTCGACGCCGGCCATACCCTCGAGCAGGTGGTGGTGGACGAGACGAGCGCCACTCCGCCCCGCCTCTCGGCGGCCGCCGACGTGCGCATCGAGGGGACGGTCCGGGCCGAATCTCGAGGCCGGGTCGCAGGCAGCGACGTCATCGAGGCGACGCTGACCCTCCGGCTCATCAACGGCAGGACCGGAGCGACGCTGCGCACCGTGACCGGATCCGAGAAGGGCAGCCGGGGATCTCGCGAAGCCGCAGCGGCCACCGCCGCGTTCAAGGTGTGCCAAAACAAGGTCCCCTCGATGGCTCGCGACATCGACCGATATTTCGGACGCTGAGCGCTCGGATGGGCCGCCCCGCGGTGCCGCGCTTGCGTCCCCCGTTGGCCGACCGATAGCCTTCACCCGATGCTGCGAATTTGCGCATTCCTGGTGCTCGCCCTGGCGGCCTGCTCGGAGCCGACCGGGCAAGGCCCGGGCGGTGCTGTCCGGACGTCGACCCCATCCACCACGTCCACGACATCCACGGTGGCGACGTCGAGCGTGGCCATGAGGTCCGTTGGGTCGGGCTACGCCTCTAGGTACGCCGACTCTCTGGCCGGCCGGCCGACGGCCACCGGGGAGCCGTACGATCCGCAGGCGCTGACCTGCGCCCACCGCCGGCTGCGGTTCGGGACGGTGGTCGAGGTGGTTCGTCCGAAGTCCGGCCGACGGGTCCGGTGTCGGGTCAACGATCGAGGGCCGTTTCACGAGCGGCGGGTGATCGACCTCTCACGGGCCGCGGCGAACGCGCTCGGTTTCGAGGGCGTGGCGAAAGTCGAGCTGTTCGTGGCCGAAGAGGGGAGCTGAGCGGACGAGCCTCGCTCGAAGAGGGCGCTGGGCCGAGCGGAGGCAACCTGGCGCCCCGGCCGGTCGATACCGAGGTTGCTCGCCGGCGCCGCCGCCGTCGAGACTGCGGGAGCCCCAATGTCCGACCTCCGACGACTGCTCGCGGGCCTCTTGGCCTCGTTTCCCCTGCTCGCTCCGACCGGGGCCGCGGCGTTCTCGGCGCCGGGGCACCGGTGGCCGGACGCCGCTTCTCGGCCGGTGCCCTACATGGTGGACCCTGCGGGTTCTCGGCAGCTCGGCGGCGAGCCGGTGGTGGCGGCCGTCCGGAGGGCCTTTGCGGCGTGGGAGGAGGTCTCGTGCAGTCTGCTGTCGTTCTCTCAGCAGACATTTTCGCCCTCTTCGCCGGAGCAGCGGAACATCATCCAAGTGGACGACGCGAATCGGGTGTTCTTCGCCGATGACGCGGACGCGTGGCCCGGGGACCGAGGCACGCTCGCCCTGACGTTCACCGCGTACACCCTGGACGAGAACCGGGTGATCCTCGACGCCGACATCGTCTTCAACGGAGTGCACTGGCGGTGGACGACGAGCGAAGCCGCGGCGGGGCAGGGCAGCCCGCCGGCGGTCGACTTCGAGACGGTGATGTTTCACGAGGTCGGCCATTTCCTCGGTCTTGGGCACAGCGAGGACCCGGAGGCGGCGATGTTCGCCGCCAACAACAAGCCGGTCATGCGCCGGCCGGCCCGAAACGACGTCGAGGGCGTGTGCGCGCTGTACTCGAACGGACGCCCGCTCCCGAATGCCCCTGGGGCTGGCGAGGGCGCCCCGGTGGGCGCGCCGTGCCTCACCCACACGAACTGCTCCGAGTCGATCTGCATCGACGACGGGGCTCGAAACGAGCGGTATTGCTCCCGGGAATGCGAGCCCGGCCGGGCGGGGCGCTGTCCGTCCGGATTCACGTGCGAGCTGGCCGAGAACGGCCAGGGTTACTGCCTGAAGCCGGAACCGGTCGACGAGCTGTGCGACCCGTGCAACCTCCACGAGCACTGCGTCACTGGGCTCTGCGTCACGGTGCCGAACCGCAACCAGAACGCCCCGTTCTGCAGCCGCCCTTGCGATCCGACGCCGGGGCAACCGGCGCAGTGCCCGGCCGGGTTCCAGTGCGAGCTGACCCAGCAACGGACGACGCAGATCGCGGTGTGTGTGCCCACCCAGGGAATCTGCAGCCCCGGCGGGCGGGGCGGGCACCTGCAGACCTGCTTCGGCAACGGGACCTGCAAACCCGGCCACGGCTGCTTCTCGTACTGGACGGACGTGAACTTCTGCTACGCGCTGTGCGATCCGCGCCGGGCCGGGGAGAGCTGCGGGACCGAGCGCTCGGTTTGCCGCGCGGTGCCAGGGGTCGCGAACACCGCGTTTTGCGCCGAGGTCGCCCGGCCTGGCGAGCCGTGCGCGCCCGAACAGTGCGACGACCGGTCGCTGTGCGCCTTCGATCCGGAGCAGGGGCTCGATTCGGCTCTCTGCTACGCGGTGTGCCCGCGCGGGCTCGCCGAGGAATGTCCGGCCAACTTCGATTGCGTGAACGCCGGCCTGGCGGCTCCGATTTGCATGCCGCTCGCCGGATTCAAGCAGCTCGGCGAGTCATGCCGCTCCGACGCGGAGTGCACGAGCCGGCTGTGCCGGGTGATCGGAGACCTGCGCCTGTGCACCAACGAGTGCGTGACCACCAACCCCGATGCCTGCCCCACGGGGCTCTCGTGCGCGGCGCCATCGGGCAGCGTTCAGGGCTTGTGCTGGCCCCGAGGCGTCGGCCGTCCGGACGCCCCCCGCGACCGCACGCCAGCGCCGGTGGAGGGCTACTGTCCGTGCGACCGGACCACGCAGTGCGACCGGGACTGTGACTGCGATCCGGACTGCACTGGAGGCTGCGCGCACACCCGGACCGGCCGAGAGGGTCCGGGTTTGGTGTTCCTGATTCTGGCCGCTGCGCTGTGCTTTGGTCGTCTCCGCAAGGGGCGGTGAGCCGCCGGCTATCGGGCCCCGCCGTCGAGCGCCATCTCCCACAAGTCAGCGTAGATGGCGGCTCCGTCGTTGCCAAAGCCGAGCAGCATGCGGCGCCGTGCGGGATCGAACACCATCGCCCCCGAGCTGCGCACGGGAGGGGCTCCGGCGTCGGGGAGCGGGATCTGCACCCAGCGCTCGCGACCTTCATCCAGCTCGAGCGCAAACAACCCGGCCGAGGTGAGCATGCCGTCGCGCGTTCCGCCGAACACGAAGAAGCGCTCGTTCACCGGGTCGAACCCGAACAGCCCGTTGCGCCGGCCGAGCGGCTCGCCGGGCAGGACGAGCCTTCGCCAGCGCGGCGGGTCCTGGCCCAACTCCAGCAGCCAGGTGTCGTCGGCGCAGTTGCACCCCCCCTGCTCATTGCCCCCGCGCTCGCCTGAGTACGCGATGAGCCGGCGAGCGGCGGGGTCGTGGGCCCAGAAGAAGCCGGTGCGGCCATCCGGTCGGCCGAACATGGGGTCGGCCTCGCTCGGGATCCGAAACCAGGAGTTCGCGGCCGGGTCGAACCCGGTGATGTCCATGTGGGTGCCGCTCAGGTCTTGGCCCCCAACGGCGATGAACTGGGACCGGGGCTCGTCGTAGAAGAGCGCGGGCTGGTAGGTGCCGGCGGCGGGCGCTCCGGTCGGAGCCAGCGCAGTGAACGCCGGCGGCTCCGCTGCGTAGTCGAGCACCGAGAGCCGAAACGGCAGCGCGAAGCCAAAGCCGGTCGCTTCGAGACCGCCGAAGAGAAGGGCGGTGCGGGTCCCCGGCCACCGGGCCGCTCCGAACCCCGCCATGCGGTGGCCGTCGCCCTCCCATTCGAGCTGCGTCCAGGTCTCGTTCGCGAGGTCGAGACGCCACAGATCAAACCCTGGCGTGAACTGCCGGGGCTGGTAGTGAAAGCCGCCGTAGACGTAGAGGCTGTCGCTGTCCTCCTCGTCGATGAAGATGCCAAAATACTCACGGGCCAGGGGCCCGTCGACATTCTCCTGCCAGGCGGGAAGGGGTCGAAATCCGATCGGGCGGGTGAGCAGGTTGACGGTATGGGTCGCGACCACCGGCGCGTCGCTCGCCGGGTCGTCACAATGCACTTCGAGCGCGATCTCTTCGTAGGTTTCTTCGCCGACAGCGGCGGCGCGCACGCACACGAGACCGTCCTCGCGAAGCCAAACCCGAGCGGTCGTCGCGGAGGGCGGCTGCACCTCGCCGCCCTCCGTGACCGCCAAGGAGAAGCACCGCCGCTCCCCGGCCCCGACGCTCAGGTTCCGGTCGATGTCAGCGTCGATCGTGCAGCTGGTGGGCTCCACCGCAGCGTCTTCGTGGGTGCCAACGTCTTCGCGGGGGCCAGCGTCGCCTGCACGCTGCACCTCGCTTCCCCCGCACGCGCAGAAAAACCACGCGCCGGTGAGGACAAGGGCAGCCACCCGCGCTGCGACGGACAGCGGCTCGAGCTTCCAGGATTTGGCGTTTGGGAAATGCACACCCCACACGTTCATGGGGTGACGGTCAGCAAACTGCGGGCCAAATCGCGCATGGCGGCGAGATGGTGCAGGTGATCTCGTCGCAGGACCTTAGGGCCCGGACAGAAATTATCGGCACAATCTCGCCGGCCCTCGCCGCCGCTGGCGGCGTCGCCGCTTCGCTCTCGTCGGTCACAGACGCTCGGTATGCTCCCTCCTCGCGCCACCAACAGCGACGACGATGGCTCGACGAACTTGCACCGCTAACCTCTGCCCGGGCCCTTAGTTCATCTCCCGATCGAGATCGGCGTCGCCGCGGGGGGTGAGGCGGAAGGTGTCGAAGGCGTAGTCCATCACGCCGGTGATGGCGCGGAACCGGTCCCCCACCGTGCGTTGGTCGTCCTCCCGGTCCATGGATGCGCAGGTGTGCATGACGCCCATGCGCGACCGACCGTTGTAGGCGTAGGGGAACGCGACGCCGATGATGACCCCGCCGGTGACCCCGAACAGGCCTCGGTCGCCGTTGCTGTCGATGCAGCGCTCGGTCACGTCCACGTTCTCGACCCGGACCAGCACCCCTTCGTAGGGGTTCGTCACCTCGCCCCCGGTCAGCGTGACCGTTCCCGGGATGTCTTGGGGCGTCACCACCACCGGCGGGATCGCTTCGCCCGGACCGGTGACGGTGAAGGTTGCGTCCGCCACCTGCAGGCCGCCGTTGAACAGCACCGCCACCCCGGTCAGGGTCCCCGTGCTTCCCACCGAAGGATCGCCCCCCTCGATGTTGGCGGAGAAGACCCGGACCCCGGCGAAGCGCCCGTCCATCGCCGAAGGATCTTGGACGTACAGGTTGCGGCGATTGCCCGCCCCCGGCGCGCCGACGGCGGTCAGGCGCACCCCTTCGAAGCGCACCGGCGGGCAGGTGCCCATCCTCGTTTGGAGACCGCCGGTCTGCGTGCAGATCGACGGGCGGCCTGGGGTGCTCGGGTCCTGCAGGGCGACCACCGAGGTGAGGGTGTCTCCGCCGCCTCCGCCGGCTTCGAGGTCGAGCGCGGTGCGGGGGAACAGGCCGTAGATGCCGGCGTCGAACGGGGCGGTGCCCACCCGGAGGATGCCCGTGATCCGCGCGAAGCGCGCCCCCTGCGCGGGCTGGCTGAACATGTGGAGCCCGTTTCGGACGACGAGATCGCCCGTCACCAGGAAGGCTCCGAAGATGCTGCTTCCGCCGGCGCCAGGGATGTCCCGGACCTGCGTCGCCTCCACGTCCCGGACCTCGACGAGCACGCCTTCGTAGGCCCGGGCGTCGGGGCCGCTCGCGATGCGGGCCGGCGAGACCGTTTGCGGCGTCGGCGCGGCGGTGCCGGCGCGGTCGAACCGGGTGAGCTCGATCTGGGTTTGCTGGTCCGCCCCATCTCGACCAAACTCTTGAAGCCGTCCCGTCACCTGGATGACATCTCCGGTGCTGGGAAGATCCGAGACTTCGTCCGCGCGATAGGTCACGACCACCCCCGAGTAGCGGCCCTCGAGCGTCGCCGTCGTCTCCTGGTCCTGCACGAAGAAGCCATCGAGGCCCGAGCCCAGCTCCATCGTGAGCGAGAATGGGGCCGTGGTCACCACGACCCCCTGGACCTCGACCACGTCCCCTATTTCGGGCTGACGGGGGTTCGGGTTCTTCAGCTCGCACACCGTGAAGCTCGAGCCCTGACCCATCGGACAGTCTCCGACCACCACGGGGACGTCCTGCCCCGGTCCGACGTCCCGCCCGGGGCCGACGTCGGTCGTCCCCGTGCCCCCGTCGAAAGCGCCATCGCCGTCTTCATCGCCCCGACATCCCACGACGGTGGCTGCCGCAAGGCCTAGGAACAAACACCAACTCTTCATCGCGGCGGGGCCTAAGTTTTGTGTGGCATGGGAGTCAACGGGCGATCGGCGGCGGTTTGCCCCGGCCCGCTTCTTCGGTACAGGCCTCGCATGCGCGTCAGGGCGGAGCCTTCATCGGGAGCCTCATGGACGGGGACGAGCCTCGTCGTCTCGTTGGCGCTCGCCGCCGCCGCTGCCGCCGCTGCGGTGGCCGTCCGCGCTGGCCTCGGCGGCCCTGCGGTCGCGGCGGCGGTGTCCTTTCTCGCCGCGTCGTGGCTCGGGTGGCGGGCGAAGCGGGCCCCGGGTCCCCACGGCTCGCTGGCGGTCGCGGCTGGCCTCGGCTTCGCGCTCGCGGTGGCCGGAGTGTTCTCGTCTGCGACCACCTCGGTCGGGCTCGAGGCGGTGGCGGGGGCGGCGGCGCTGTCGGCGGTCCTCGATGCGGCCGCTTGGCGGGCTCGAGCCCGCCGAGGGACGGAGTCCGGCTCGGCTCGGCTGGTTCGGTCCCGAGGACGGGAGGTCGCGGTCCCCGAGGCCGAGTTGGGCCCTGGGGATCGGGTGCGGGTCGCAGCGGGGACGACGGTTCCCGCGGATGGGGTCCTCGCCCCGGGTGCGCCGGTGCGCTTCGACGGCCAAGCGATCGGCCTCGCCCGCCCGATCGAGGTCGCGGGGGGCGGTCCGGTGTTCCAGGGGTGGGTCCCCGAGGTCGAGGTCGAGGTAGAGGTGGCGCGGGCGCCGAGGGACAGCCTTCTTCGCCTGCGGGACGAGGCGATCGATCGGGTGGGCGCCAAGCACCGCGGCGGCGGCCGGGTCGCGGCGGCGGCGGGGGTCTCGATCGGGATCGCTGCCGCCCTTCGATGGGGGCTCGGTCTGGCCCCCGATCCGGCGGTCTGGGCCACGGAGGCGGCGGGTCTCTTGCTCAGTTTGCCGGTCGGGCTGTTTCTGGTCGAGGCGCAGCGGCGCCGCCGGTCCGCGCTCGAGGTCCTCACCGGGGCCGGGGTGATCGTGCGCCGACCTCCGGATCTCGAGGAGCTGCTCAAAGCGGCGCGGTGGCAGCTCGACCCGGCGCTGCTCGTCGGCCCGGGGACGGTGGAGATGGTGGTCTTCGACGAGACCCCGAAGGCCCACGCGCTCGGGGTGGCGGCGGCGCTCGTGTCCGAGACCGACGACCCCCACGCAGAGGCCATTCGCCGGGCCGCCCGCGAGCGGGGGACCGACGGGTTTCGGGGCGCGGCGTTCTCCCACCGGGGGGGCGTGTGGATGGGGACGGTCCAGGGGGCCAGGTGGCACCTCGGGTCCCGGGCCGCGCTCGAGCGGGTCAGCCGGCTGAAGCTGCCTCGGTCGCTCGAGGGCACGGTGTCCTTTCTCGAGGACCAAGGGCGGCGGGTGCTCTTGCTCTCGACCCCCGAAGGCGGGCCGGTCGCCGCGCTCGGCGTGGACGTCGAGCCTCTGCCGGAGGCGTGGGCGGTCGCCCGGGCGCTCTTTGCATCGGTCCCGCCGGGCGCCGACGAGGCGCTCCGCACCGCGGTGCTTCGCAAGTCGGGGCTCGAGGCTGCGGCCGAGCTCGGCGGCAAGAAGACCGTCGTTCTCTGCCATCCGGACGGCCCCGAACCGGCCCGGGGGCTCGCGGTTCGGGTGCTGCCGCTGCTCATCGGGCTCGAGCTGAACGAAGGGCCGCCGCGGATATGGGAGCCCGCCCTCCCCGGGTTTCCCGAGGCGCTGGCCGGGGCGCGGCGGTCGATGGCCGAGCGCCGGCCGGTGTGGCCCGCGCTGCTGACTCCGCCGCTCGCCGCGCTCGCCGGGGCGGCGGGGGGCCTCGGTCCGGCGGTCGGGGCTGGGTTCGGCGCGGTCGCTTGCGCCTGGGTGCTCGCCGGTCGCCGGGCAAAGGCGGTGGAGGAGGTCGATGTCACGCTCAGCGGCGTCGAGGCGGTGTCGGCGACGCCGAGCCCCGGCCGAAAGTCCGGTCCGGGCGACGCTGGACGCGACCGGGCTCCCCCGGGTTCCGCGACCCCTCGCGCTCCTCTTGACCCCGACGAGACGATCCTCGACCCCGGCTGAGCAAAGAGCGCTTCGAAAAGCACGCTCGCGAACCAGGCCCCTCGTGGTTCAGATCCAGCGGCCGGTCCCCAGGCACGCGAAAAGATAGGCGCCGAACTCGAGGTAATAGAGCGTCCACACTTGTCGATAGAAGCGGGTCATCGACGCTTTCGACTCTGGCTGTGCCTGCCGCGCGAACCGAAGCAGGACCGCGAGCAGCGCGAGGTGGGTGAGCGCCGTCACCGGCGGGTCGAGCCCCTCGACCCCGAACGCCCCGAGGCTGGCCATTCCCGCGTACGCCACGCCGAGGATCCCCACCGAGCTGGCGAGCACGCGCTTTGGGCCAAAGCGCACGCTGAAGGTTCGGATCTCGTGGATGCGGTCCCCTTCGATGTCGGGCACGTCCTTGAGCAAGGCGATGACGGTCATGAAGCCCACCATGAACGCGACGAAGGCGAGGACGTGGGCCGGCAGCCGGGCGACCCCGGACAGGCCCACGGTGAACGTCAGCCACAGCCCGACGTTGCCGATGACGCCGCGGGACAGGACGATCGACAGCGCTGCCCATCCCGGTTTTCGTTTGAGGCGCAGCGGAGGGAGCGAGTAGCAGGAGCCCACGACGAACACGGTCCCGATGGTAAAGAAGAGCCAAGGGCCCCCGGCAGCGGCGAGCCCCAGCCCGAGGACGGCGGCGACGGCGACGATGCGCGCGGCGTCGTGGGCCGACAGCCGGCCGGAGGGCAGGGGGAGATGGGGTTTGTTCACCCGGTCGATGGCGACGTCGGTGAGCTGGTTGAGCCCGACGATGTACAGGTTGACCGCGAGCGCGGCCCCATAGCTGACGAGCAAGAGGAAGAGGTCGTGTCGCCCCGCGTCCCTGGCCGCGATGAGATAGAAGACGACGACGGCGAGGGTCGAGCCGATGATGGTGTGGGGGCGAGAAAAGTCCCAGAGGGTGCGGATCATGCATCCCCCCGGACTGCGGTGGCGACGACGTAGCGCACGAGCCCGGTGGCGAGCGCCCCCCTCATCCACAAACCGCCGTACGCGCCGGCGACCATCCTTCGCCCTCCGCGGGCCACGGCGAGAAGGCCTCTCTTCGTCACCACCGATCGGAGCACCGCCGCCCAGAACGGGGCGACGGCGGCCGACCAGTCCTCGGTGCGGGCCTGCGTCCACGGACCCTCGGCGAGCGCGGTCGAATAGGTGGACTCGGACACCCAGGTCAGCGAGCGGCCGTAGGACCAGCTGATCGTGTCCAGCTGGAGCCGGTCGCGGCGATGGAGTGGAGGGGGCTCCGGGCGGTGGCACCAAGTCGCGAGGACGAGGCGCCCGCCCGGCCGCAGAACCCGGCTGCACTCGCGAAGAAACGCGCCTTTGTCGGGCATGTGCTCGGCGCTCTCGAGCGCCCAAACGAGGTCGAAGCTCCCCGTCTCGAAGGGCGCCCGGGTCGCGTCGGCCACTGTGAACCGGACGTCGGGCCGGCCGGCGGACAGACGGCGGGCGATGCCGGCCTGCACCGGGGACAGGGTGAGCCCCTCGACCTCGGCCCCGAGCCGGGTCGCGAGGTGCCGGGCGCTGCCTCCCACCCCGCAGCCGGCGTCGAGCACGAGCTTCGTCGGTCCTTCGACCGGCCCGGCCCAGTCGAGCAGGCGGTCGACCATGTCCACCTGCGCCTGCTGGTGGTCCACTTTCGCCGACCCGTCCGAGCCGTAGTGACCGTGGTGCAGGTGCTCGCCCCACACATCGACCCATCCGCCCGTCGTGCGGTCGTACAGCTGCCGGATGCGCTCCCCGAGATCCTCCCTCGTCATGACTTTCCCCCGAGCCGGTCGATGTCGCCGTGGGCTTCGTAGGCGGCGAGTTGGCCTCGCGTCTCGAGAACGGTCCGCCCTCGTCTCGACAAGCGCACCGAGAGCGTCGCGCCGAGGCGCTCCTCGACGACCTGATCCATCGAGTCCTCCGATGGGATGTGAATGGAAACCGGGGCGCCGCCTCGAGCGTTGAGCTCCAGCTCGAAGCCGCCGCCGCCGACCCGAAGATCGATGCCGTCGGGAGTCCGCGCCAGGCCCCTGACCCGAGCGCCGCCGTAGGTCGTCAAAAACAGAAACGGATCGAGCTCGGGGGGGGGCGACGAAAAATGCATGGCGGCGAGCAGACCGGGAAACGACCGGCCGAGCCAAGGGACGTCGGCGAGGGACACTGCGACGCAGAAGTCTTCGTTGAAGTGCTGACCCTGCATCCATACCCACGTCTTCGGAAAACTCCGGCCCCAATCCTTCTCGAGGTAGCCGCGGCCCCCGGTGAAGTCGATGCTTTGTCCATCGAGCTCGAGGTAGCCGTAAAGCTCGTGACCAAAGCTCGGGACCGCGTGGTAACATTGCATGAACGGGACCCAAGCGAACCAACCCATCGCCCCGGGCGAAGGGATGGACACCGGCCAAGGGGTCATCGGACCGAACCGCAGGTCCCCGCGGCAGCGGTCGAGATCGACCGAGAGCCCGTGTTCGTGAAAGCGATTCGGACCGATGCGGACGTCGAAGCGGTCTTCGGCCCCGTCGAGCTGACCGGCCGAGAAGCGATGGTACCGCACGCCTTCATCCACGACCTGCACGAAGGCGTGGTGGGACGCTGGTTGGCGGCCGCGAAAGATCCCTGGGATCAGCGCGACCGCTCTCGTTTCGTCGGCGGTCGCGAGCTTGAGGTACCACCCTTCGAAAAACGGCGACCCGGCGCCCCGGCCGTGAAACCCCTCCGGGTGCAGTCGTCCGAGCAGGGCGCGCTTCACCGCGGAGGCTCCTTCGTGCCCCGCAGCAGCCCGTACCGGACCGTGCCCTCCGCGAAGCCGCGGATCATCGCCAGCGCGGTGCGGGCATCGCGAAGGCTGCGCCCTATGACCCCTGGGCCCTGCCTCAACAGCCAGAACACGTCCCGGGCCCCGAGCACGAGCTGGTGGCGCCAGGTCGGGCTGGTCTGCCTGCTCCAATCGTCCGTCCGCACCGCCCGAAGCCGGCCATCGAGCAGCGCCATCTGGGCGTACTCCTCGACCGGTATGAAGAACGGCAGCGTCCAGTCTCGGTAGATTGCGTCGAGACGGGCCCGCTCTCGATGGGACAGCTCTCCAGGCCGGACGCACCAAGTGGCCAGGATCAGGGTGCCGCCCGGCTTGAGGACCCGCACGAGCTCGGCGAAGAAGGTGCGCTTGTCCGGCATGTGCTCCCCCGACTCGCACGACCAAACGAGGTCGAAACGATCGTCGGGGAAGGGCAGGTGGAGCGCGTCCGCTTGCTCGAAGCGAATCGGCGCGGCGGCGTCGGTCAGCTGCCGGGCCCGGCCGACCTGCGCCGCACTCAAGGTCACCCCGACGACCTCGGCGTCGAGCCGCTCATGCAGGAGCCGGGAGCTACCCCCGATCCCGCAGCCGACGTCGAGCACCGACTGCACCGGGCCGGGGTCGGCCCAGGACAGCAGTCGCTCGACGAGCGCGCGCTTGGCCGCCCGGAAATCGACCCCGTTGATCCGGCCCTCGGGGTAGAAGCCGTGATGGATGTGCTCGCCCCAGTACCGTTCGAGCACACCGTCGGCGGTCCAAGTATCGTAGGCCCCGCCCACGCTCGCTGGGCCCTGGTAGCTTCGACTCATTGCGGCATCGGCAGCGTCCGCGCCGGCGGACGTGGAGTCAACGACGGAACGGCGGGCGGTCGTCTGGGACGGACGGGAGCGAAGCGGCGACGACGCCAGGGGGGCGGTGCTTTTGTCCCTGGTCCTCAGTGCCTCGGTCCAAAGGAGTCGGAGAACAGGTCGTGAATGGCCTGCCGCCCCTCTTCGGACAGAAACCGGGTCCCCGTGCCGGTGAAGCGGGTCCGGGTGATCTTGGGCCGATCTTCGTCGACCCAGGCCCCGTCCCGCCAGGTGAACCAGCTCCGCTGATCCTGGTCGTAGACGTGGGTCTCCTTCTTGAAGTGACGGCCAAGCTCGGCCGCCCAGCCGGTGCCCCCGTTGACCGTCCCGTCGGGCAGGATGAGCCCCACCACGAAGACCTGGCCGGCGGTCGCCACCTGGTGCCAGATGGTCTGAAGCATGCGCTGGAACTGGGGCGTTTTCGCGAACGACCGGTGGAGCTGGGCTTCGATGTAGCTCGGGTTCACGCCCCCTTGCTTGAGCTCGGTCTCGGTCAGCTCCACCAGCCCCCGGCTCCGGACCACCGGTCGGCCGGCGAAGGAGTAGTTGACCTCCTGAAGGCCCCACCGCTCCGCACAGGCCCCGAACTCGGCTTCTGCGCCTTTGCAGCCGCCCGACAGCACCGTGTACTGCGACGGTGGAAGAACCACCGGGGTCCGCGTGTCGAACTCTTCTTCCTCGACCATCAACCGCATGGTGTCGGGGTCGAGCGCGAGGTGGATCTCGGGCACGTTCGGGTTGTCGTGGTCCTTCAGAATGCGGACCGAGACGTGCGCCCCGGCGTGCGGCTCGAGGAACACGGCGACGTCGATGAGTGAAGCGAAGTCGGAGCAGGGGGGCGGCACCTGCACCGGATGCTCGGGGCTGTCCATGCGCTTGGTCTGGGCGGCCACCCACAGCTCCGCGCCAGCTCGCCCGGCGATCTCCTTCAGCCTGGTCAGCTCCGCCGCTCTGGTCTCGGCCGGCCCGCTCCAGTCCCAGCCGTCGAGCAAGATCGCCGCCGGCCGAAACGAGGCGTGCTGACCGTACAGGTCGAGGGCCTTCTCGAGCTGGTCCGGGTCGACGTGGGTCTCGCCCGGATAGGCCTGGATCACCGACCGACGACCAACCTCCGCCCGAATGGCGGCGCGGTTTTCTAGCCCCACGAGCTGGGCGAGGTCGTCGAAGAGCGCATAGTACCAAGCCTGGACGTGCTCGACGGTCTGCCCTACCGCCACATGAAGGACCTGCTTTTCCCGAAGGAGGTCGTCGAGGCCGACCTGAACGAGGAAAGCGGTCTTCCCCACCCCGGCCCGGGCCATGACGACCCCGAGGTTTCCGGCGCCGAGGCCCCCATGGATGGAGCGCTCGAAGATCCGCAGGGGGCTCCGTTCGTTGACTTCTTTGCGGTACATGGGCCTGACCTCGCCTCTCGTGGAATCCGATGACCTCCGGTCCTACGTCCGGAAGGCCACCGGTCGCGGTGTCACTTCTTGCTGGCTTCTTTTTCCCGTGCCTTCGCCACCAGCTCCTCCTCGACGGTCGAGGGGGTGAGCATGTACCGCGAGAACTCCATCGAGAACTCGGCCTTGCCCTGGGTAGCCGACCGCAGGACGGTCGCGTAGCCGAACATCTCCGCGAGCGGCACCTCCGCCTCGGTGCGGGTCATGCCGTCTTCCTCCTGCGAGCCGTTGATGATGCCGCGCCGCTGCATGATCGTCTGCAGCACGTTGCCCGCGTGCTCGGAGGGTCCCTCGACGACGACTTTCATCACCGGCTCGAGGATCCGCGGGCGCGCCTTGTCGAAGGTCGCTCGCCACGCTCCCCGGGCGGCCTCCTGAAACGCGTTGTCCGACGAGTCGACCGCGTGGGAGCCGCCATCGTTGATCACCACGCGCACGTTGACCACGGGGAACCCGATGAGTCGGCCCTTGGCGAGCATGGACTTGAAGCCCTTCTCCACCGACGGGATGAACTGCTTCGGGATGACGCCGCCGACCGTGTCATCGACGAACTCGAACTCCGTGGCCTCTTCCTCGGGGATGGGCTCGAGGAAGCCCGCGATCTTTCCGTACTGTCCGGAGCCGCCGGTCTGCTTCTTGTGGGTGTAGTTGAAGTCCGCCCGCTGGGTGAAGGTCTCTCGGTACGCCACCTGGGGCGCCGAGGTCTCCACGATGCAGCTGTACTCCCGCTTCATCCGCTCGATGTACACGTCGAGCTGAAGCTCCCCCATGCCCTGGATGACCGTCTCCCCCGACTCCGGGTCCACTCCGGCCCGGAACGTGGGGTCTTCCTTCGTGAATCGGTTCAGCGCCTTGCTGAGGTTCTGCTCGGACCTCGAGTCCTTCGGCTTGATCGACAGCGAGATCACCGGGTCGGGGACGAAGATCGAGGTCATCGCGATCTTGAGCGTCCCGTCGGTGAAGGTATCGCCCGATGCGCAATCGAGCCCGAAGACGGCCACGATGTCGCCCGCCGACGCAGCCTGGATGTCTTCCATGTCGTCCGAGTGCATGCGGACCAGGCGGGCCACCTTCGTCTTCTTGCCGGTGCGGGTGTTCACGATGAAGTCATCGCGAGCCACCTTCCCCTGGTAGATGCGCACGTAGGTGAGCTGACCGTACCGGCCGTCCTCGAGCTTGAAGGCGAGTCCGGCGAACGGAGCGTCGGGATCGGTCTTCAAGACCACCCGGGACTCGTCCGCGCCCGACGTCAGGTCGATCGCCTCGTTTCTCACTTCGGCCGGGTTCGGCAGGTACAGCGTGACCGCGTCGAGCAGCGGCTGCACGGACTTGTTCTTGAACGCGGAACCCATGAAGACCGGGGTGAGCTGAAGGGAGATCGTCCCGTCACGAACCGCCTTCCGGATGAGCTCGGGGGTGACGTTCTCCTCGAGCATGGCCTCCATGAGCTCTTCGGAGAACATCGAGACCGAGTCGAGCATCTCCTCGCGGTACGCCGCGGCCTCGTCCAGGAGCTCGGCAGGGATCTCCTTTTCGATGATCTTCTCCCCGTTCGGGCCATCGTTGTAGAGGGCCTTCATCTCGATGAGGTCCACCACCCCGACGTGCTTGTCCTCGAGACCGATGGGGATTTGCATCATCACCGCGTTGTGTCCCAGCTTCTCTCGGAGCTGGTTTCGGACGCGGACCGGGTTGGCGCCCACGCGGTCGCACTTGTTCACGAAGGCGAGCCGGGGCACGTTGTACCGCTTCATCTGGCGGTCCACCGTGTAGGACTGGGACTGGACACCGGCCACCGAGCACAGGACGAGGATCGCCCCGTCGAGCACCCGCAGGGAGCGCTCGACCTCGATCGTGAAGTCCACGTGCCCGGGGGTGTCGATGATGTTGATGTGGTGCTTCTTCCACTCGCAGTAGGTGGCGGCGCTCGCGATGGTGATCCCGCGCTCCCGCTCGAGCTCCATGGAGTCCATCTTGGCGCCGACGCCATCTTTGCCCTTCACGTCGTGAATGGCGTGGACCCGGTTGGTGTAGAAGAGGATCCGCTCGGTCAGGGTGGTCTTCCCGCTGTCGATGTGGGCGGAGATCCCAATGTTCCTGACGATGCTGATGTCGCTGATCACGGCTTGACCTCGGTGCGGGGACGTCGGAGGGCGAATCGCCCCTCGCGCGGGCCTGCTTCAACCAACGGACCCGCCAAGTAAAGGGAGAAATGCGGTGGCAGCCCTAGGGTCGGGCTTCGGCAAACAGACGGTCGGCCGCGCCGACCACGGTAGCGCAGGTGGTGGCTTCCGGGAGCCTCACCAGAGCGAAGTGGGAGCGGTCCTGGTCGGGGTGGGGCCGGAGCCGGGGCTGGTGGTCGAGCAGCCAGTGGGTCACGCCGAGCACCCGCTGCTCGGTCCCCCACTGCACCCGCCCTTGTACCCGGTCGGCTTCGTGGACTCGAGCATCCAGAGCGGTCCAGCCCCGGGTGACCACCCGCAGCTGCCCGCTCACGATGCCGCTGACCTGCACGGTCAGCCCCGGCGCGCCGTCCCCGTCGTCGTCGCGCACCCGGGGGTCCGAAGCGTCGGTGGGCAGGGCGTCGCCCTGGTTCAGGATCTCCGCCCCGTGGACGGTCCAGGTCTTGTCCTGCACGAAGCGAAAGCCGTCCGGACCGGTCTTCAACCGGGCGGAGCGACGGTTGCCGGACAGGGCGGCGATGAACGCGTCGGGGTAGCGGGTCTTCACCATCGGGGACGGATCGCTCGTCTCGAGCGTGCACAGGGTCTCGAGAAGATCGAGCTTCTCCCCGCTCTGCTTGATCCGGACGGTGCCCAGCGCGCGGGTCTGCGTCGTGACCTCGCCGAGCAGCGGCGCCTTCGACACCGCGGTCGTGACCTGAGAGAAGGCCCAGTGACCCTGCAAATCGGGCCACTCCGGGGCGTCCGGGGCTGGGCTCATGGCGAGCGCGATCAGGAAGGAGGGGTTCATGCTGCTCCGTTTTCGACGCCGAGGTCGGCGAGCGCGGCCCTGGCCGCCGCTCGTCCGCTCGACGCGCACAGGGGCAAGCCTCCGCCCGGGTGCGCGCCCCCGCTCGCGAGGTAGAGGCCCCGGGGGTTGCTCAGACGGTTCGGAGGGCGCCGAAACGCCGCGAGCGGCGTGTTCGATGCCGCCCCGTAGAGGGCGCCACGGCTGCCGGGGAAGGTCTCGGCGAGCCCGGTCGGGGTGCGCTTCCACACGATCGGATCGCCGGCGTCCACGAGCGCGCCAGCGGCCAGGCGGGCCCTGATCCTCTCCTCGAGCCCATTCCACACCTCGTCGGGGGTCCGACCGTCCTCCGGTTCGGCCGGGGCGTTGGCCATCGCGAACAGAGGCACCGCATCCGCCCACCCTGTGCGCCGGTGGCAGACCGCTTGGTCGCAGAGGTACACGGTCGGGTCCTCCGGGGGGCGCTCCCGCTCGAACAAGTCGGCGAACTCCTCTCGGTACGTCGCCGGGAACAGCACGGTGTGGGCGGCGCGAGCCGGGTCTCTCCTGGCCCGGATCACCGCGGTCCAGCCCGACGTCGAGGGGGTCGCGCGGCTCCTTCGGGCGGCGCCCACCTCCTCGGGCAGGAGATGGCGAAAGACGTGCTCCGGGTCGGCGTTCGCGACGACCGCGTCGCACCGGATCGGTGGGCCGCCCCGCGTCCGGACCGCCACCGCCCGGGAACGCTCGACCACGATCTCGCTCGCGGGCGCGTCGTATTGGATCTCGGCCCCGGATCGCTCCGCCACCCGGGCGAGCGCCGTCGCCAGCCGGTGGATGCCGCCTTCGATCCCGAAGCCCCCGAGCGCGAGCTCGACGTGAGCGATGCAGTTCAGCGTCGCCGGTGCTCGATAGGGGTCGGAGCCGTTGTAGGTGGCGTATCGAAGGAGGAGGTCCCGAAGGTGGGGGCTTCGAATCTTCGCGTCGATGGCGCGGGCCATCGAGCGACCGGCATCGATCGCGAAGAGCTGACCCAGACCGCGCAAACCGAACTTCAGCACCGCGCCGACGGTCGGGGCGTCGCCGAACACGAAGGTGTCGGCGCTCGCCCACCAGATGCGGCCGGCGTAGACCATGAACCGCTCGAGCTCGAGCCGGGCCTCTGCCCCGAGCGTGCCGTTCACCGAATCGAGCGTCGCCCCGATCTCATGGTGCACGTCGAGCGCAGTGCCATCGGGATACAGATAGCGAAACGCTGGCTCCGGCCGGATGAGGGTCAGCTCGTCTTCGAGCCTGGTGCCGGCGCTCTTCAGCACCTGATCGAAGATCTCGGGCAGCGTGAGGACGCTCGGGCCGGTGTCGAACTCCACGCCGTCGAAGCTCCCGACGCCGGCCTTGCCGCCCGGGGCTCCCCGAGCTTCGAGCACGAGGACCTCGACCCCCTGGGACGCAAGCTCGATGGCGGCGCAGAGCCCGCCGACGCCCGCTCCGATGACCACGACTCGGCTCATCCCGACACCCCCCGCTCCGCTCGACGAGCGTACGTCCTTCCTCGCCAGCAAATGGAGCCCGAAGCCTGCCAGCGCCACGAGTTCACCGCGATCGCCACCAGGGCCAAGATGGACAAGGGATGAAGCAGCAGCGATGACCACGGCTGCCGGTGCCGCCAGGCGAGCAGCCCCCGCTGGCTCACGTTGGCGATGACGCCCACCGCGGCTGGGGCGAGCCAGGCTGGGTCCGAGATCGCTGCGGCAAGGAGGACCCACGGGAGCAGGAAGGCGCCCACGTTGAGCGCCAGGGCGAGCAGCAGGGCGTCCGGACGAGCCCCGACCCCCTCGTACAGGTTCTTCGAGAAACCTTCCCAGACCTCGCGGGCCGAGCAATACATGCGGCACGTCGCCATCGACGCGCCGTCGGCGAAGACGACCCGCAGCCCGGCGCGTTTGGCCGCTCGGCAGAACGCCATGTCGTCCACGACCTCGGAGCGGACGGACTCGTAACCTCCAAAGCGGCGGTAGGCGTCCGCGCGCAGGGCGAGCAGCTGGCCGTTCGCGGCCAAGAACCGGGGATCCTTCGAGCGCCAGATGAGAGGCATGGGCAGCCAGGATACATAGGTGAGATGGAGCAGGGGCAGCACGAGGCGCTCGAACCAGGTACCGGCCTCCTGCCTCGGCACCGCGGTCACCACGGAGGCGTCGAGCCGGTCGAACACGTCCGCCAAGTGCTCGAGCCCCCGGGGAGCAAGGACGACGTCCGCGTCGAGAAAGCAGAGGTACTCACCGGAAGCTGCCTCGGCCAAGCGGTGGCAAGCGTGGGCCTTCCCGATCCAGCCGTCCGGGAGACCGCCGCCCACGAGCACCGTCAAGCGCCGGTCCTGAGCGGCGATCTCGGCCAGGATTTCGGGCGTCGCGTCTTTGGAGCCGTCGTCGTAGACGAGGACCTCGGCCACCGGGTGGGTGCTGGCGAGCGCGGCCCGAACCGTGCGCTCGATGCGCCCCGCCTCGTCTCTCGCCGGGATGAGCACGGAAAGCGTCCCGGGAAGCTGGGTTCCCGGTCGCCCTCGTGGCCAGAGGAAGAGGTTGACGAGCGCCACCGCGAACACGGTCAGCGGGAGCACGGCCACGATCCAATTCGCGCTCATGCGGCGGTCTCACCGAGGTTTCGGCGCCTTTTGAGCCCGAGCAGTCGGGCGAGCCGGCCGGCCTTCGGGCCGCTGAAGAGGGGAAGCCAAATCGAGTTCGGACCGCTCGCGTTGTGCACCGCCATCCGCACCAGTGGCCGGTGCACGGAGAGGTCGATCCGGTGGGGCACGATCCACTCCCCGAGGCCGGGACCCTCCCTCCCGCTGGACCGGACCGAGCTCAACGTTCGGGCATAGAATGGGCCGTCGTCCACCCGCGGCCCGGTGTCGGCGGCGATCCACTCGGACCCGCTGGCGTCGAGCAGCCGTATGCGATCCCAGGTGCGAAGCCCGAATGGGCCGCTACGGGGTCGCTCGAACCGGGGCTCGAGCTCGGCGGCGAGGTGCACGATCCCGGACTCGTCGAGGCGCACGCCCCACGCCATCGGGGGCCCGTCGAGCGCGTGGTTGACGTACCAGATGGAGGTCTCGGTCGCGGTCACGAGCCGTCCCCATGACCAGTGGTCGATTCCGAGCTGGTCGAACGGCTGCGTGCCCTCGTTTCGGTCGTGGTAGGCGGGGCCGTCGATGCGCACCGTCTCGCTCCCCACCTCGAGCACGGCCCGCGCCCGAGCCGGACCGAGCACCGGGGTCCAGCGATGGTTGCGATCGTCGCTCGGCGACAGGCCAGGGGCGAGCCGCGCTCGTGGGCCCTCCACGACGAAACGTCCGGTCAGTTTTTCGCTGGTGCGGAAGAGATCGCAGTCGAGGTCGATCTGCACCGTCCCTGAAGAGGAAGTCTCGATCCGGGTGCGACCGAAACGGAACCGTCCGTCGCCCAGCAGCTCGGCCTCGCCTGGCGCGTACGTCTGAAGCAGGTAGAAGTGGCGGCGACCCCCGCGGTACAGGGCCACGTTCAGGCTCGGGCGGTCCCGCGCCGCATCCCCCCGTCCGGCGCGGACCCCGGACAGATAGCCGGGGAGGAAGGGCAAACCCCAGGACCAGATGATCACCGCGCCGTCGCCGTGCTCATCGATGGTGTCCACATACCACCACGCGAACCCCCCGGGCGCGTCGAGCACCGCTTCGTCCACATCCCCTCGCGAGGGATCGCCGAGCGACATCATGGTGCTCGTTTTGCCCGGTTCGTTCATGTCGCAGCCTCGGTCAACGGCTTCGCCGTCTCCGCCGTCTTGGCCGACGCGCTGGGGGGACTGGGATCCTCCCTTCGAGCGCACCGGCCGGGCCTCCACGTACGGGCCGCGGAGGTCGAAGTCGAGGTTTTCGCGGAGATGCGCGGCCGGGCTTTTCGCGGACCCGTCGCCATGCGAAGGCGGAGGCGTGGCGGAGGTGCTGGTCATCGGAGCCGGTCCGGCGGGGTGGGCGGCGGCGGGCGCGCTGTGCCGCCGCGGTCTCGCGGTGACGCTGGTGGCGCCGGAGCCCGAAGCCCCATTTCGCAACGGCTACGGAGTTTGGGTCGACGAAGTGTCCGGCTTCGAGTCGGTGCTCGAGCGCACCTGGCCTCGGGTTCGTGTGCACGGCTCCGATACGGCGGAGCGGGCCTTCGCGCGGGCGTACGGACGAGTCGCGAACGACCGGCTGCGAGAGCGGCTGCTCGACGACGCCTCCTCCGCGGTGCGCGTCGTTGGGGTGGCGGATGCGGTGGAGCCCGAGGGCGACCGCTTTTGGGTGCGCACGAGCGATGGAACCCTGGGCGCCGACCTGGTGATCGACGCTTCGGGCCATGAGAGCCGGCTGCTCCGCCATCGGCCCGGGCCCGCGCCAGGGTGGCAAGTTGCCTACGGGATCCGGGCCGAGCTCGAGCGCGGGCACCGTTTTCCCGAGGGCGAGGCTGTGCTCATGGATTTTCGGCCGCCCGACCGCTCCACGGAGGCCGCGCGCGTCCCGAGCTTTCTCTATGTCCTCCCCGAAGACGAACGGGTGGTGTTCTTCGAGGAGACGTCGCTCGTCGCCCGTCCAGGGCTACCGATCGAGCAGCTCGAGGCCCGGCTGCAGTCTCGCCTCGGGCGTCTCGGGGTCTCGGTGGGGCGGGTGCTCGAAGTCGAGCGTTGCTTCATTCCCATGGGGGGGCCGCCGCCGCCGGCGGTGCAGCCGGTGGTGGGTTTTGGCGGAGCGGCTCGCCAGGTACACCCGGCGAGCGGCTACCTGCTCGCGCGCGTGCTCCGCACGGCTCCCCGCCTCGCTGCTGCGGTCGCCGAGGGGCTCGAGTCCGGCGAGGACCGGGACGCCCGGTCGGCGCGGGCGTGGGCGGCGGTGTGGTCGAGGGACGAGCGGGTGGCCCACGACTTGTTCCGGTTTGGCTCGGAAGTCTTGCTCGGGCTCGACACGGCCCAGCTCCAGCGCTTCTTCACCGCGTTCTTCTCGCTGCCGGACCCGCTGTGGACTGGCTATCTGTCGGGGACCGCTTCGCCTTCGGCGGTGAGGGCGGCCATGCTCGGCGTCTTCGCGGCGGCGGATTGGGATCTTCGGCGGCGCCTCGTCGGGGCCGGACTCGGTCCCCGCGGCCCGATCCTCTGGTCGGCCCTGTGGCCGTGGCGCTGACCCAAAACCTGGTGACCGGGGCCTGCCGCCGCCGGTCCAGGAATGGTCGGCCCCGAGTTAGACAAATCATTGACAGACATCGGCCCGATTTCGAGAGTCGCCGCGTGATTTTGCTTCGCCGCGGCCCGCCGCGGGCGCACGGCATTTCCCCCAGGACCCACACATGAGTTCGTTGAGCACCGACCCCGGAGCCCCGCCGCCCGGACGCCCGCACGACCTGCGCGAAAGCCGCGGCGCCTCCTCTGGGGAGGACACGATCGACGCCGACGCGCGTCTGGCCGAAATCAAGGCGCTGATGCTGAAGCTGGCCGCCGGTCGGCGATTCGAGCGTCTCGGCGCGATCGTGCAGGAGCACCTGTTCACCGGGGGGAAGCGGCTGCGGGCGAAGCTCGCGCTCTCGAGCCTCGACGCCCTCGGGGCGCCGGCGGGCAGCGCGGTGGCCTGGGCGGCCGCATGCGAGCTCCTCCACAACGCGAGCCTCGTGCACGACGACCTGCAGGACAGCGATCCGGTCCGGCGCGGCCACTTCACGGTGTGGGTCAGGCACGGCCGTTCGCAGGCGATCAACGCCGGCGACCTGCTCCTGATGCTGCCGTACCTCGCCCTGGAACACTTGGACTGCGACGACGCGACCCGCTGGCAGCTCGCCCGGGCGGTCGCGCGCCGGGCCGAAGACACCGTACGGGGACAATCGCTGGAGATGTGCTTGCTCGAGAGCGGCCAGTGGGACTGGAACTCGTACGTGGAGGCCTCGGCGGGCAAGACCTCGGCGCTGATGGTGCTCCCGGTGCACGGGGCGGCGCTTCTCGCTGGGAGGCCCCCGGAGGTCGCGGAAGCGCTCGCCGACGCGTTTCGGCCGGTCGGCCTCCTGTTTCAGATCCAGGACGACGTCCTCGACCTCTACGGCGACAAGGGCCGCGGAGAGCCGGGCGGTGACGTCCGAGAGGGCCGGGTGAGCGCGCTCGTGGCCGAGCACCTGCGCCGTTGCCCGGAGGACGAAAAGTGGCTCGTGGCCCTGCTGGCGAAGGGGCGCGAGGAGACGAGCGCCCGCGACGTAGAGCGGGTCGCGGAGCGCTTCGAGAGCCGAGGCACGGTCGACGCGGTCATCGGCCGGATTCGCGAGCTCGAAGAAGGCGTTCGGGAGTCACCGCTGCTCGCGGCGGAGGCTGGACTCAGGGAGGTGGCGCTCGGACTCGTCGAGCGCTCCCTGGCTCCCATTCGAGACTTGATGGAGGCGAAGCGATGACGGGCGACCGGCAGCCGGTGGTGGTGATCGGGTCGGGTTTCGGCGGGCTGGCCGCGGCGGTTCGGGTCCGGGCTCTGGGCTACGAGACGGTGCTGCTCGAGGCTCGGGACCAGCTCGGAGGCCGGGCCAGCGTGATCGAGGATCAGGGTTTCAGCTTCGACATGGGACCCACGGTCATCACCGCCCCCTATCTCATCGACGAGCTGTTCTCCTTGGTCGGCCGGCGGCGTGAAGACTATCTCGAGCTGATGCCGGTGGACCCATTCTACCGCATCGACTTCTCCGACGGGACGAAGTTCGACTACGTCGGGGACGAGGAGCGACTCCTGGCCCGCATCAAGGAGTTCAACCCGCCCGACGTGGACAACTATCGGCGCATGGCCGAGAAGATGAAGCAGATCTTCGACATCGGCTACCTGAAGCTGGCCGACGTTCCTTTCGACAAGCTCACGGACATGCTGAAGGTCATCCCCGACCTGGTCCGGCTGGGGAGCTTCCGAAGCGTGTACTCGATGGTCTCGAGCTACATCGAGGACGAGCGGCTCCGGCAGGTGTTCACATTTCAGCCCTTGCTCGTCGGCGGCAACCCATTCCGAGTTACGTCCATCTATGCGCTGATCCACTGGCTCGAGCGCGAGTGGGGGGTGCACTTCGCGAAAGGCGGGACCGCGGCGGTGGTCCGGTCGCTGGGTCGGCTGCTCGAAGACATCGGCGTCGAGGTGCGAACCAGCGCGCCGGTGGAGACCATCGAGGTGAAGGACGGTCGCGCCACCGCTGTCCACCTCGTAGGCGGGGAGCGCATCCCGTGCCGGTTCGTGGTCGCGAACGCCGACCCGTCCTTCGTGTACACCCGGATGGTGGACGCGAAGCACCGAAAGAAGCACACCGACCGGTCGGTGGCCCGCCGCCGGCCGTCGATGAGCCTGTTCGTCGCCTATTTCGGCACGAAGAGAACCTATCCCGACCTGGCCCACCACACGATCGTGCTCGGCCCCCGGTACGAGGGGCTCTTGAAGGACATCTTCGACAAGAAGACCTTGGCCGAGGACTTCTCCTTGTACCTCCACGCTCCTACGCGCAGCGACCCAGACCTCGCGCCCGCCGGCCACGAGAACTTCTATGTTCTGTCGCCGGTTCCGAACAACCGAAGCGGGCTCGATTGGAGCGAGCTCGGCGAGCGGTACCTCGACCGGATCTATGGTGAGCTCGAGAAGCGGGGCGTACCCGGCCTGCGAGACAACCTCGTGACCTCCCACTTCATCACCCCCGACCACTTCGAGTGCGAACTGCGCTCCGTGGACGGCGCCGCGTTCGGGCTCGAGCCGATCCTCACCCAGTCGGCTTGGTTTCGGTACCACAACCGGTCGGAGGACGTGGACGGCCTGTATTTCGTCGGAGCGAGCGTGCATCCCGGCGCCGGCTTGCCCGGGGTGCTCTCGACCGCGAAAGCGACCGAGCAGCTGTTGCCCCGGCCGTCCGACGCCGAGCGCGTGCCCGTGCCGGCGGCGTCGAGGGGGTCGAAGGTCGCAGTGTGAGCGAAGCCAGCGCGCTCGTCTCGTTGGAGGCGCCGGTCCTCCCCGATTTCCACGCGGTGCTCGGCGCCGGCTCGAAGAGCTTTTCGTTTGCGGCTCGGTTTCTCCCCGCTGCGGACCGCGCCGACGCCGCCGTGGTGTACACCTTCTGCCGATTCGCCGATGACGCCGCCGATGAGGCCCCCGATCCCGCGGCCGGTTTGGAGGCGGTGGCGAGGCTCGACGACGAGCTGTTCGGGCGGACAGCGGCCGGCCCGGTGGTGGGCGCGTTCCTCGAAGTGGCGCATCGCCGGGGGATCGAGCCGGCCCACGCCGCCGAGCTGCTCGCGGGGGTGGCGTCCGACCTCGGAGAGGTTAGGGTCCCCGACGACGACGCGCTGATCCGGTACGGGTACCGGGTCGCAGGCACCGTAGGGCTGCTGATGTGCCCGATCATCGGGGTTCGGTCGGCGGAGGCTTCGCCGTTCGCGGTGGACCTCGGCGTGGCGATGCAGCTGACCAACATCTGCCGGGACGTGGCCGAGGACGCGCGGCTGGGCCGGGTGTATCTGCCCACCTCCCGGCTCGCCGACCGAGGCCTGTCCCCCGATGATTTGGTTCAGGGCCGGCTCCTGACCGACGAGGGGAGAAGGCGGGCCCTGGCCGAGGTGGTGGGCGACGTCGTTCGCCTGGCCGACCGCTACTATCGAAGCGGCGATCAGGGGCTGCGGTACATCCCGTTTCGACCTCGAGTCGCGATCTTGGTCGCGAGCCGGGTGTATCGGGCCATTGGCCACAAGCTGACGAGGGCGGGCGGCGACCCGATGGGGGGCCGCACCGTCGTGAGCGGGGGGGAAAAGATCCGTCGGGCCGCGGTCGCGCTGCTCGGCATCGCGGTGGCGCCCCGCCTTCTCGGCCTCGGACCGGCTCCTTCCCACCCGCCGGAGCTGCATCGAGCGCTCGCGGGGCTCCCCGGCTGCAACCCCCGGCTGCTCGGCCGCGTAGGGGAAGGATGAACGCTTCACCCACCCTCGGCGTGGAGCGCCGCGCCGCCGGCTGCAGGGTCGTCGTGCATGGCCAGGGAACGCGGCCCTTCGTGGGCCTTCACGGCTGGAGCGGCTCGAGCGCGAGCTTCGACCCGCTCGTTCGCTTCCTCCCCGCCGAAGCCACCTTGTACGCCTTCGATCTGCCCGGTGTGGGCGGGAGCGCTCGACCGACCGAGTGGACCGCGGAGGGACTGACCGACCGCCTCGCCGAGGCCATCGATGCGCTCGGGCTCGATCGGGTCGAGGTCATCGCTGCGTGCGGCGGGGCCTGCCCGGCGATGCGCCTGTCGTCTCGGCAACCCGAACGCTTCGAGCGGCTGGTTCTCGTCGATCCATTCGCGTTCGTGCCCTGGTACTTTCGCATCTTTCTGCTCCCGGTTCTTGGTCCGGCCCTGTATCGGCTCACGTTCGCGAACCCTTTCGGGCGCGCCTTGACCGACGGGGCGCTCGGGGGTCGTCGCCCGGCCGGCGTGAGCTTGACCGAAGGCTTCGCCGAGGTCTCCCACGAGGAGAACTACCGTCTGCTGAGGGCGCTCTGCGACGGCGTCTCGGTCCCGCTCGAGCAGCAGGCCAAATTTCGGGGTCCGGTTGAGATCATCCACGGAGAGAGCACCTTCTCCGCGGTGCTCGACTCGGTGGACCGATTTCGAGAGGTGTGGCCGAAGCTCACGGTGTTTGCCATAGCTGGCGCAGGGCACGTACCCATGCACGAACAATCAGAGCAGGTGGCGAATCTCGCTTTCGCCCCTTCGACCCCGCTTCGCGCGCTGGGGGGGTGAGCGGGTGGACCCGAGCGCTGCCTTGGAATCTGGGCTCTACCCGATGCGGTTGGTGACTCGGCTCACCGGGCTCAGCGCGGACACCATTCGAGCCTGGGAGCGCCGCTACGGCGCGATCGAGCCCGTTCGGAGCGCGGGCAACACCCGCCGGTTCTCCGCCGAGGAAGTCCGGCGTCTGGTCCTGCTCCGGGACGCGACCTCGAAAGGTCACGCCATCTCCAGCATCGCCAAGCTCTCGATCGAGGCGCTCGAGCAGCTCTCCGGTGAGTCGCCCGAGAGTCCGGCGCTCCCGCCGGAGAGCCAGCTGGCCTCGGATCGCGGGATCGCCGAGCTCCGCGGAGACTACCGGCGCGCCGTGGAGCGCTTCGACGCGCGGCGGGCTTTGGACGTGCTCATGCGGGCTGCCTCCTTTCTCGACCATCGAGAGCTGCTGTTCGGGCTGGTGGTGCCGCTGGTGCAGGGCTTCGAGACCGAGTGGACCAGCGGAGGATTGATGGCCCAAGAGCAGATGGTCGTCTCCCAGCTGCGCAGTTTGGTCAGCACGCTGCTGCGTTACGCCCCGCCGCGGGCCGACGCGCCGCAGATCCTGCTCAGCACCCCCGCTGGGCACCGACGAGAGATGCGGGTGCTAGTGGCCGCCTTGCTCGCCGCGAGCAGGGGTCTCGATCCGCTGTACCTCGGGCCCGAGTTGCCCCGGGAGGAGCTGGTCTGGGCGGTTCGCATGAGCCAGGCCCAAGTCGTACTGCTCGCGCTGTCCAAGGAGGTCTCCGCCGAGGAGCACCGATCGATGGCGGCGCGCATCGAGAAGCCAGGGCGAGGCGTCGAGGTTTGGGTGCTCGGCGTGCCGAGCGGAGCGCTGGGGCACCGAGCCGATTCCGCGAAGAGTTTCTACGACTTCGATGGCCTGGATGACGCCTTCGACGGCCTCTTGGGCGGGCAACGACCGGCCATCCCGAACTTCTCCAAGCGGTAGCGGACCTGATCCCGGTTGAGGCCGAGGAGAAGGCCGGCTCGGGTTCGGTTGCCGCCGGCCCGGTCGATGGCCTGCTCGATGAGGCACCGCTCGACGTCATCGAGGTCGATCCCCCCAGCCGGAAGCTCGAACGGCGCGGGGCCCCGCGTCTCGCCGAGGTCGAAGCCGTCGGGGAGCAGCGCGGGACCCTTGCCCTCGACCACCGCTTTTTCGAGCGCGACCTGAAGTTGGCGCACGTTCCCGGGCCATGGCGCCCGTTCCAGCCGGGTCCAGGTCTCGTCGGGCACCTCGATCCGCTGGCCAACCCGCAGGCCGAGCGAACCGACGACCGACCGACCGATGATCGCGATGTCCTCCCGTCGCTCGCAAAGCGGCGGAAGCACCACGTGGGCCGCGGTGAACCGGTGGCGCAGCCGCAGCTCGAGCGGCATCGGCTCCGGCTCACGGCTCGTCGCGACCACCCGCACCCTGCGGTGCAACGGCTGATGCTGTTGGGCGTCGAGCAGCCGGTCGAGCAAGCGCTGGCCGTCTACCGCCCACAGCGGGAGGTCCTCCAAGAGGAGGAAGCCGCCTCGCGCTTCGTCCCACAGTCCACGCTGCGAGGAGGGGCTGTCGGGGACCAAGGCCCGCTCGAGATCGGCGGCCGACAGTCCGGCGCCAAAGAGGCGGACCGCGGGCGCTCGAGGCAGGTGGGCGCACAGAAACCCCATCGCGCGGGTCTTGCCCGAACCGTCGGGCCCGCTGATGAGGACCGCGTCCACGCCCCCGAACGCGGCCCGCTCGAGGGAGCGCCGCGCGGCGACGATCGCGGGGGAGCGCCCCTCGAGCTCGACCGAAGGGTGCGGTCTGGCCCGCAGGCTCGGCGGCGGATCCATGTGCCGGTGAAGGCGGAGAAGCAGCGAGTGCGCCTGCACCGGCGCCTCGATGCAGTCCACGGCTCCGGACTGCAGCGCCGCGACCGCAGTCGCGACCTGGCCCTTGGCGACCACCGCCACGAGCGGGGCCCCGGGGAGCTGTCCTCGAAGCCGCGTGACCACGTCCGCGGCCATGGGGCCGTCGCGGGTGAGGTCCAGGAGCACGAGCTCGGCGTCCGGGGGCGGCAGGTCGGTCAAGGCGGCGCGCTGCACTCGATGCCCGTGGCGCTCGAGGTCCTCCTGCGCAAGTGACAGGACATCTGAATTGCGGCCGACCAACAGGAGTTGGAAGCCGGTGGCGGCCTGGGTTTTCAGTCCTCGCATCGTCTTTCCCCTTAGCGGACCCGAACCGATCTCGGACGAGAGGCCCGCCAGCAACAGAGAGCGCGCGGATGGAGCAGTCAATTGCGGTCATTTTTGGCTCACCCAAAACGGTGACTGGTGTTTCACCAAGAACGACGATGAGGAGAGGTGCTGTCTTCTGACGTGTGATTCAGCTCACAGATGAAAGCCACAACATTGTGACCAGAATCACAGCGAGCCGAGGACCTCGAGGATCGCCGCGCCGTGTCGGTGCAGCCTGGTGGGCCCCATTCCGGCCACCGCGGCGAGCTCTTCGAGGCTCTTTGGGCTGCGGGCGGCGATCTCGGTGAGCACGGCGTCGGTCGCGATGACGTACGCGGGAACGCCGCCGGTCCGCGCCGCCTCCGTGCGCCAGGCCCGCAGCTGCTGGAACCGGGCCTCGGTCGCGGGCGGGAGGGCCGCGGCCTCGGTCGGCTTTCTGGCTCGGTTCCGCTCGATCGGCGCGTCGATCCTGAGCTCCGATTTGCTGCGGAGCGCGTCGGCCCCGGCTTCGGTCAGCACGAGTCGGGGGTAGGCGTCGGCGCTCGCTTCGGCGTACCCGCCTCGGATGAGCCCGTCGAGCAGCCGGTGCACGTCCGCCTTCGACCAGCCAAGCAGCAGTCCGTGGGTGGAGAGCTGGTCGAGCCGCGCGGCCAGGACGGGCGCGCTTCGCTCCCCCCGGAGCACGTCGACGACCCGTCCCTTTCCGAAGCGCCCCCGCATCCGAGCGATGCAGGACAGCGCCTTCAAAGCAGCGATGTGGTTTTCGCCCTCGAGCGGCGGCGGCGGCGGAGAGAGGCATCGGTCGCACACCCCGCAGCGGTCGCGGTCGGGAGCCTCGCTCGCGGCGCTCCGAGACCCGACGAAATAGTCCACCAGGTAGCGGCGGCGGCATCGAGCCCGGGTGACGTAGCCCACCGCGGCCGAGAAGCGGGCCCGCTCGTGGCGGGCCCGGGCAGCGAGCACGGCCGGGTCCACTCGGCTCGGCCCCGGAGCCCACTGCGCCCCGTGCGGCCCGATGCGAAGATCGCCGGCGCGCTCGAGCGCCACCACCGCTGCCCTCGCCCCCGGCCCGAATCGCTGCTCGAGACGGGCCGACAGCGCCTCGAAGTCGATCCCCCGACCGGACTCGAGCAGGCTCCGGGCCTCGTCTCGGACGTCGGCGACGAACTCGGGAGTGGGACTGGCCGCCTCGAGCCGGAGCCGGGCGACGCGAAGATCGGCGGGGTCGTGCAGCAGCACCCCGGCCGCTGGCGCCCCATCGCGGCCGGCCCGCCCGACCTCTTGGTAGTAGGCCTCGGGCGCTTCCGGTAGGGCGAGGTGCACGACCACCCGGACATCCGGCTTGTCGATGCCCATGCCGAACGCGTTGGTCGCGACCACCACCCGGGAGGCCTCGGCCTCGAACCGAGACTGAACCGCTTCGCGCCGGGCCGGGTCGAGGCCAGCGTGGTAGGCCTCCGCCTGAAAGCCCAAGCCGGCCAGCGCTTCGGCCATCGCCTCGGTGCGCCGCCTTGTCGGCGCGTAGACGAGCGCCGAGCCTCGCTCCCCCATCCACTTCTCGAGCGCGTCTCTGACCGCCTCCACCGCGCGCTCCGGCTCCTTTCGCACCGGCAGCTCCACCACCGTCAGCGCGAGGTTCGGCCGGTCGAAACCGGTGACCACCATCTCGACGTCGTTCTCGACGCCGAGGCTCCGCACGATGTCGTCCCGAACCTGCTCGGTGGCGGTGGCGGTCAGCCCGACGAAGCGGACCGGACCCGAGGCCCGAAACCGGGCCAGGACCTCCCCCAAGCGCGCGTAGTCCGGTCGAAAGTCATGGCCCCACTGCGAGACGCAGTGGACCTCGTCCACCGCAAATAGGCTCGGTCGGGCGGCGAGGATGCGCTCGAAGGCCCACTCGGATCGAAAGCGCTCAGGGGCGACGTAGAGCAGCTCGAGCACGCCGGCGTCGAGCTCCTCGAGAAAGGTCCGTCGCTCCTCTGGCGGCGTCATGCTGCTCCACGCTGCGGCTCTCACCCCGCGGGAGCGAAGCGCCTCGACCTGGTCGCGCATGAGCGCGATGAGCGGGGACACGACGATGGCGACTCCGGGGAGGGCCAGGGCTGGGACCTGGTAGCAGAGGCTCTTTCCCGCTCCCGTTGGCATCACCGCCAGAGTGGGGCGCCCGGCGAGGACGTGGTTCACCACTTCGAGTTGGCCAGGTCGAAAGCAGGCGTGGCCGAACACCCGCTTCAGCACCGACACCGGATCCATGGCCGGCAGCCTAGGGCAGAACCGGCCCGGGCCGCGCCCGTCGTCTTGGCCTTGCCGAGATCGCGCCGGGGCGGATCAGTTCGGCCCGTACCGGTGCTCGGCCTGGTGCCGGTCGATGAGGCCCTCGAGCTCTTTCGAGGACAGGCCGGACGGATACTCTCCGGTTCGACGAATGTGGGTGGCCAAGGTGCGGGCGAGGCCCTCGGCGACCTCCCAGATCTCGAGCTCGATGGCGTGGGCGATCCCCTCGAGCAGCTGGTCGGCGTAGGTCGCGGGTGCGGACATGCTCATCCCATCGGAGGGTGCGGACCAGATTGAAACGCAAGCGAGACCGAAAGACGCGAGGGCCGCCTCCTACTCGGCCAAACGCCGCAGCACGGTGTGGAGAATGCCTCCGTTTCGGAAGTACTCGACCTCGACCGGGGTATCGATGCGCACCCGGGCCTCGAATCGAACCGTCGAGCCGTCCGGAGCAGTGGCGGTGACCTCGACCTTCTGCAGGGGCTGCACGTGGTCGTCGATGTGGACGTCCAGGCAATGTTCCTTTCTCAGGCCAAGGCTGTCCCGGGTGGCGCCACCGACGAATTCGAGGGGCAAGACCCCCATCCCCACCAGGTTGCTGCGGTGGATGCGCTCGAAGCTCTCCGCGATGACCACCTTCACCCCGAGCAGGAAGGTCCCCTTGGCCGCCCAGTCTCGGGAGCTCCCCATGCCGTAGTCCTTGCCGGCGAGCACCACGAGCGGGATGCCGGCGGCCTGGTAGGCCATGGCCGCGTCGTAGATGAACCCGACCTCACCGGGGCGAGCGAGCGGGTGGTCAGGGAGCGCCGGACCGAAATAGGTGGTGTAGCCACCCTCGGTGCCCGGGGCGAGCTCGTTCTTCAGGCGGATGTTGGCGAAGGTGCCGCGGGTCATGACCCGGTCGTTGCCGCGCCGCGCCCCGTAGCTGTTGAACATCGCCTCCTCGACTCCCTGTTCGAGCAGGTATCGGCCGGCCGGGGTCTCCGCATCGATCGACCCGGCGGGCGAGATGTGGTCGGTGGTTACGGAGTCCGCGACCTTGACGAGCAGTCGAGCCCCGCGGATTGGAGCGATCGGCTGGACCTCCTTGGCCATGCCGACGAAAAACGGCGGCTCCTGAACATAGGTAGAGCTCGAATCCCAAGGAAAGACGTCGCTCTCGGTGACCTCGATCCGTTGCCACTCGGGCGGCCCGGCCATGTCGCCGTACCGGGCCCGGTACTGCTCGACGCCCTGCGCGGTGGCGACCACGTCTCGAATCTCCTGGTTCGTCGGCCAGATGTCCCGCAGGTACACGGGCTGGCCGTCGCGGCCGGTTCCGAGCGGCTCGGTGGACAGGTCGATGTCCACCGTCCCAGCGAGCGCGTAGGCCACGCACAGCGGGGGGGAGGCGAGGTAGCTCGGCTGCACCTTCGGGTTCACGCGGCCCTCGAAGTTGCGGTTTCCGGAGAGCACCGCGGCGACCACGAGGTCACCGGCGTCGATCCCGGCGATGACCTCGTCGGGCAGCGGGCCGGAGTTGCCGATGCAGGTGGTGCACCCGTAGCCGACGGTCTGAAAGCCGAGCGCGTCGAGGTCGTCGGTCAGGCCAGAGGCGTCGAGGTAGTCGGTCACGACCCTCGATCCGGGGGCGAGCGAGGTCTTCACCCACGGTTTGCGGGTGAGTCCCAGCGCCCTCGCCTTTCGAGCCACCAGGCCGGCGCCCACCAGCACCGAGGGGTTGCTCGTGTTCGTGCAAGAGGTGATCGCCGCGATCACGACCGCGCCGTCGGTCAGGGTGTGGGTCTGTCCGTCGATCTCGATGGGGGCGGAGCGGGCCTCGGCATGGCCGTACGACCGCTCGAGGTGGAGGCGCCAGTCTCCCTTCATGTCCGACAGCAGAACCTTGTCCTGGGGGCGCTTCGGGCCGGCGAGGCTCGGCTGCACGGTGCCGAGGTCGAGCCGGAGCCGGTCGCTGTAGGTGATCTGTCGCTTGTCGTCCCGCCACAGGCCCTGGGCCTTCGAATACTTCTCGACCACGTCGCAGAGCGCATCGGATCGCCCGGTCTGCCGCAGGTAGGCGATCGTCTGCTCATCCACCGGGAAGAAGCCCACGGTCGCGCCGTACTCGGGGGCCATGTTGGCGATGGTCGCTCGGTCGGGCAGGGTCATCGAGGCGAGGCCGGGTCCGAAGAACTCGACGAACTTCCCCACCACGCCGTGCTTTCGCAGCATCTGGGTGACGGTGAGGACCAGGTCGGTCGCGGTCGCGCCCTCGACCATCGCTCCGGTCAGCTCGAAGCCGACCACCTCGGGGATGAGCATGTAGATCGGCTGACCCAGCATGACCGCCTCGGCCTCGATGCCGCCCACTCCCCAGCCGACCACCCCGAGCCCGTTGATCATCGTCGTGTGGGAGTCGGTGCCGACCAGCGAGTCCGGGTAGGCGATGGTTCGACCGTCTGCGTCCTTTCGCAGGACCACGTCGGCGAGGTGCTCGAGGTTGACCTGGTGGACGATCCCGGTCGCCGGAGGGACGACCCCGAAGTTGTCGAAGCTGGACTGGCCCCACTTCAGGAACTCGTAGCGCTCGCGGTTGCGCTCGAATTCGAGCCGGGCGTTGATCCCGAGCGCGTCCTTCGACCCGAAGGCGTCGACCTGCACCGAGTGGTCGATGACCAGGTCGCAACGGACGAGAGGGTTCACCTTGCGGACGTCGCCACCGAGCCGCTCCATCGCCGAGCGCAGGGCGGCGAGGTCCACCACCGCCGGGACGCCGGTGAAGTCCTGCAGCACCACGCGCCCGGGCATGAATGGGATTTCGACTTCTCCCACCGCGGTGGCGTCGTAGCCGGCGAGGGCTCGGACGTGCTCCTCGGTGATCGCGAAGCCGTCGAGGTTGCGCAGGACCGATTCGAGCAGCACCTTGATGCTGTAAGGGAGCCTTTCTACCGGGCCCACGCCGGCTCGGTCCAGGGCGGGGAGCGACCACATGGTCAGGGTGCCGAGGGCGGTGTCGAGCGGGGTCACCGCGTGAAACGGGTCGGTGGATCCGGTCATCTTCGCCCGAACGCTACGGTCGACCCCCGGCCGGTTCAAGGCGGGAATGCCGGCGCCGCCGCCGGACCCGAGAAACGGCCCGCTCGGGCCGCCCGGGACCTCGACTCTTCGGCGTCTCCCCGACCCGGGGCGCAGTCGCTGCGCGCAGGGGCCATCGGCGGTTGCCGCTGGGGGCGGTCCCCAGGAGGCGCGTGTCTTCGCTGGTCCGGCGGCGCCGCTGGGCGGAGGGTGCGGGCGTGAGCTTGGTGGCGCTGATCTCGACCGGAGGGACGATCGAGAAGACCTACGACGCCCTGTCCGGAGTCCTTCACAACCAGGTGAGCGTGCTCGACATGATGCTCGCCTCGCTCGAGCTGCGAGCGGTGGAGGTTCACCGCATCCACCTGATGAACAAGGACAGCCGCGACATGACGGAGGCGGACCACGACCTCATCGCCGAGACCGCCCACCGGGCGAGCCGCGAGCACGACGGCGTGGTGGTGGTCCACGGGACCGACACGCTCGAGGTGACCGGGGAGCGGATCCTCGGCGGTGGCCTGCCCCCGGTCCCCGTGGTGCTGACCGGGGCGATGCGCCCGTACGAGCTCCGCTCGACCGACGCGCTGCAAAATCTGACCGAGGCGCTGCTCGCGGTGCAGCTGCTGCCCCCTGGGGTCTACGCGGCGATGCACAACCGGGTCCTGCGCTTCCCCGGGGTGGTCAAGGATCGCCGCCGGGGCACGCTGGTCATGGCCGACGAGAAGCTCTGA
>DAIQNR010000004.1:114106-135293 GCA_036788295.1 Myxococcota bacterium | reverse complement strand
CGAATGACGCGGGACAGGTCGTCGTAGTCGATGAGTGTGGTCCCTGTCTGCCAATGGTCTTCGGATATCACCCGGCCCCAGCCGTCATAACGGTGCTGAACGAGCCGGCCTCCGATATCCACGTGAGAGATATGGCCCGCATCGTTCTGGGTGTATCGGGTCGTCTGCCCGGCTGCATCGACCAGACGCCTCGGCAAGCCCCGTGCATCGGTGCACAAGAGGGTGACGCTCGCCTCGGCATCGGTGTATTGCACGCACGACTCGGGAACGCCACCGTCCCTCACCAAGAGGTATTGGTACTGGGCGAGGGTGCGGAGGGGCCCCCCAGGCCCGATCCTAAGGACCCGACTCGGGCGTTCACGGTCATCGAATTCGATCTTGGTCCCCAGGGGTTGGCAGCTTTGTCCCGAGCATTCGTGCGGGTCACTGACCGAACGCCAGCGGCGGAAATGGGCATCGACCGGGTCGAAACCCCTCGAGTAGTTTACGTTGACCCACCGGCCGGGACCTTCACTTCGGCGCTTCGAAAGCACTCCCCCGAAGCCATCGAAGCGTGTCTCTTCGAGCAGCGGAACTTGGAGGAAGGCGACTTCCCTTCGGACCGAAGTGCGCTGGGCGAAGGGGTCGCCGAGGTCGCGGTACTCGCGGGTCTCGAGAGGCCCGAAGGCCGCTCCGATGGTCGTCGGGAGCCCCGGCCCGGTGGTCAGTCTGGGCACATCCCCCACCACCAACCGGAGCCTGCCGGCGTCGTCGTAATGGAAGAACCTCTCAACTCCGTCGGGCCCACGTTCCCGGGTCTGAAGCCCCCGTGCATCGAAGTCCCGCTCGACGTCATTCCCCGCGGGATCCACCTCGAGCGTGGCTCCCACGCCGGTGTCCTCGTCGAAGCGGGCGACATGCCGGCGACGGGCCGCATCCTCCCATTCCGTCACGTTACCGAATCGGTCGGTCCTTCGACGGTCGAAGACCCTCACCCATCGCGCCCGCCCTGCGTTGACCTCGATTTGGCACAAGCCGGAGGGCGTGGGCCCGTCGGGATTCTGGTGGACGAGCCCCATGCATCGACCTTCATCCGTTTCGAAGAGCAGCCGGTCTTCCCAGTCCATCATGGCGAGGTTGCCATGGGTGGGCTCGCGGCGCACCGCGGAGAGAAGGACCCCCTCCTGCACGGAGCGGAGCGCCGGGTCCTCATCGATCACCGACCATTCGGCTTCGGCGAAGCCGGTGATCCACCGAGCCTCGTCGAGCCGGAAGTACCAGCGGGTCGCCGTGCACCTCTGGTCGAGGCATTCTTCGGCAAGAACCAGGCGTCCGATTCCGTCATGTGTTCGGTGACTCCGCGCGAGGTGGTGGGGAGATTGGAGGCAGGACTCGCGGGTCCCGGTCGGGATGCAGATGGCCGACTCCGATTGCTCGTCGAGCACCATGAACGCTTGGGAGTTTGCGAGGGGGACGGCGTTGACCGTGCGTCTCGAAGCCTCGTACACCCGCCCGTCCCCACCGAATTTTCCGGTCATCACGACTTCGCCGGCGAGTCGATCGTCCTGCCGCCTGCGCGCGAGCGTCTTGGCGCGGGTGAACGCGTCTTGCACCTCGACGTCCGAGAAGCCCAAGTCGCGGTGCCATGCACTTCTTTGGGGCAGCTCGCGGCGGTTCCTGTACGAGTACTGGTCGTTTCGGAGGGTGTTCTCCTCGCCAGACGATGGGTTTACCCGAAGGCTCTGGATCCGCTGGACCAAGTGCCGGGGCCGCGGGTCGCTTCGGCCACATCCACCAAGACTGCATTCGGGCGGCAGTAGCGAGCGACTTTCGCGGCTCGCCACGAAGTGGCCGACGCTGCGGGTCGAACTCTGGTAGGTAATGAGATAGCGGGCCCCATAGCCCGTCTCCACGCCGACCAGCCGTTCCTTCCCCATCCTGGGTCGAGACAGCAAGACCCGAACCAAGGAGTCCGAGCCGAGGTCTTCATCGAGGAAAGCGAGATCGTCCCGCCCATCTCCATTGAAGTCCCCCTTCACCATCGCCGGTTCGAGGCCCCGCGCAACCGCACTGGTCCATTGCCCTGGCGCGCCAAAGCGCCGAGCCTCGCGGCGTCCCGCGGGCTGAATGTCCCTGCTCGAAAACAACTGCGTCCATCCCGAGCGCGTGAGACCGCCGCCTCTCGAGTACGCCACATCGACAGTCAGCCCGGGCTTCCCGACATCATACTCATTGGGTGTACTTCGGTTCGCGTCTTCCCAATACGCGGAGGTCCTCTCGTGCTCGTAGCGCCAACGCACCAGGTCCGAAATCCCGTCGCCGTTGATATCGGCGAGCGCGAACAGGAATTGCCCGGTGGTGTGGTCGTCACGGACAGAAAAGCCAGTTGGATCCAAGGAACAGAGATGACGCCCTGGGATCGGCGCCCTCCCCGAACCGGCGCTCATGCAGTCTCGACGGCTGCCCGGGTCGGCCGCGCGCCATTGCCGCTCGAGCCCCCGCCCCCGAGCGCCATAGGCGAGATCCACTGCTCCAAACCCGGTACCTTGATGGGACTGAAAGATGGGAAACACGAGGTCGCTCACGCCGTCCCCGTTGAAGTCACCCACCAGAGGGTGCTCCGGGGGAAACGCTGAGTTCACTGGGTCGTATCCGCGGCGAAAGAACTGGACTTGACCTTCCTTGACCGCCAGCGGCACGTAATTCGGCTGTGGGACCGAGGCTACAGAGACGACCCGTCCCTCGAACTCCAAGGGTGGCGAACCAGGGGCGGACCCGCCATCCCGAGCAACCGGACGGCCTCGAACCACATGGACCAGCCGGTTGTAGTCCATGCGTGTGGGGGAGGCGCCACCGGGAACGAGGGAGAGCGCGTCTCCCGTCTCGCCAGCGTAGACAAGAGCGAGGTCGCCGCGACCGTCGCCATCGAAGTCACCAGGAAGGATTCGGTTGAAGGTCGCGTGGGCGACCGAGAAGGCCGACGAGCCCTTGCGGGTCGATGCCGAGCTGAAATGTTCCGAGGGCCCACCGAGAACGAACTCCACCGCGACTTCTTCGGCGCTGTTCCTCCGAGTGCCAAAGACCGCTACGAAGTCTGGGTACTCATCTCCGTTCAGGTCGACGACCGCCGCGCCTCGGAAGTAGGTCTCGGGTCTTTCGGGGCAAGCGTAGAAGGATAGCTGGCAAAGGTTGCTCGAGACATGGTAGTTTCCGAGCACCGTCCGGGTCCCCTGCGAGTTTTGGGTGCGCGGGACTCGAGATGTGCGCAGGGGCCGATTCGGAAGAAAGAAGCCTTCCGTGCCGTAGATGACGGAGAAGTCTCCCGTCGTGGGCTCATAGATGATGATGTCATCGGCGTTGTCTCGGTTCACGTCGCCAACGAAGACGCGGGAGAACACTCCGAGAAAGGGCAGTACAACTTCCCGCAAGTCTCGGTTCGCGAGGTTCGGGCCGGAATAGTGAATGAGGGTCAGCTTCCGCTGGCTGGCGTGGATGCTGGCGAGTAGCAGCTCCGTGCGCCCACCTCCCCTGAAATCCCCGAGCAGTACCTGGGCGTCCCCAACGGGCTCCGGCACCCCATGTACGGTTCCCTGAGAGAGGCAGTTCTCCCGAGTCGTTTGCGCGTATCGGTTGCAATCGAAACGCTGACGCCTCTGGAAGACCCGCGCAAACGGCCCCAGACCATCCGGCCCTCCTCGGGCGAGTTCGACCGCTTCCCACAGACTGAAGTCGGACAATTCTTCACTGATGCTGGTCTGGGCCACCGGCCCCCGAAAGGCACGAAAGACATCATCAAAACCATCACCATCCACGTCCCCGACGAGGCTGACCGAACGCTTGATTCCCTTGTAGTCAATGAAGTCTCTCCCCGGGGGTGTTTCGAACCCGAAGTAGGTCCCGAAGAAGGGCTTGCGTTCCATGGCCTCCGCCGAGGCGATCTCGTCGCCAAAAGTCGACCGGCGCTCCTGGCCCATGAGCTGGTGCCCCCGGTCGGCCTCCTCGTAGGACAACACGATGTCGGGATGCCCTGGCCTCTCGATGCGGCGAAGCAGAGGGCGCCCCGAGATGGCGCTCGGCTCGAAGCCGAGCTGCACGCTCGTGACCGCCGGGCCTTCGGGAGATTCGACCGTGCCCTGGATGGATCGAAGCAGGGCGCGCCGGCGAAGCCGCCCGGGGAGCGCGCTCTGGTCGACACCGGGGCTTCGGTCATCGGCGGAGAGGGCTTGATAGGCGAAACGGACGAAACGACCGACACCCCCGCTCTTCCCTGGATAGGTGATGATTTCGGGGAGCAGCTCCCCTAGCGACGCTGGGTTGTTGGGATCGAAGGCGAGATACGCGACCTGGTAGGCGTTGTCGAAGGGGTCGCTGTGGCCGGTCAAGGCCCAGGTGTGCATTCTGTGCGTACCGCCCACAGTCTCGGTGATGCGAGCGTTTCTTCCAACCGCTCCGAAGGTGAGCCGCCCCCCCGTGCCGTCGTACGCGACCCACTCGCAGGGCCCCGAGTCGCAGAAGCCCCGTCGCTCGAAGCGCATGCCATTGTCGCGGCGCAGGGCATAGCGCAGGGGATTCGTGCCTTGGATGGGCACGAGGATCGAGTCACCGCTCGGTTGGACCGCCGGGTCCGCCGCAAAAGCAAACTGGTCGAAGGGGGCGCTCGGATCTCCCTGGCCTTCCTCCCCCTCCCGGTTCCCGTAGTACCCAATGCCGTGGTCTCCGGGGACCCGGACGATGGCCGGGAGTCCGTGGAGGGACCACCCGAGGCCGGCGAGGCCCGCCGAGGCGTCCGAGTCGTAGCGGATGGAGAGCGAGGGGGCTCCGCGCGCCGGCGGGACCTCCACCTCGAAGGCGTAGTCGAGCGTGCCGCGGCTCGAGACCACCGGCTCGGGCACGCCCAAGGGAACGGCCTCGGTCTCGGACTTGGTCACCCAGCCCTTCGGGTCCGGGGCCCGCATGGGGGGGAAGGCCTGGGCCGAGGCAAGGCTCGACCCGAAGATGAGCAGCAGAGGGAGATACCGATTCATCGCGGGCTCCTTCAGCGAGGCGGGGGGGTGCGGGGGGTGCGGGCGGTGAACCAGGTCTCTTCTCTCGCTCTGCACTCCGCTTCGCCGTCCCTGGTGATGTAGCAGAAACCATCGACGCCGATGAGGTGGAGCCCGTCGGGGCCGAGGCGGACGTCGGAGAGGTCGCCGAGCGGGTCGGGGATGACCTGGGTATTGGCTCCGTCCACCTCCGAGGTTCGGCCGACGAGGTCGAAGCACTCGACGGTCTCGTCCGTTCGTTCTCCGCACATCAGGAAGGGCTGATGGCGCTGCCACTCGAAGGCCTGGTGGGCCCAGAAGCGGGAGAAACCAGTGAGCTGCATGCCCGAAGGTAGGATGTAGGGGTCATAAGCGCCGGCGAGCAGGTCAACCTGGCCGTCCTGCCGCACAGCGGCCACGACCCATCCTTCGGGGTGCACCGAGACGTGGCGGTAGGGAGGGTTCGGGAAGAAGGGCAATGGGAGCTGGTTTGGGATCGAAGGAACGTTCGTGCTGTCCCGATAGACTCGTCCATCCGCCATGAGCGCGACCAACGTGCTGTTCGCCATCCGCACGTCCACGACGGGCCCCGGAAACTCGATCTCCTCTCCTCTCTTCCAGCAGCGGAGCGGGGCATTGGCGGTGGTGGTGGCGCAGACGGTGTTGGTGTTGTTGGCGGCGAGATGAACCCTCTCCGCCCACGCCGGAACGGGAAGAAACTGGGGTTCTCGTCTCGAATCGCCGTCTACTACATGCACCAGGGCCCCATCGGGCTGCAAGAGAACCGCAGTGCCAGTTGCCATGGTGGCCCGCACGAATGGCCCCTCGAGCTCGGGGAAGTAGAAATCGCGGTCGCCGGTCACAACGTGCACGCGCCCGGTCGAGTCGCCGATGAGCAGGTTGTTGATGCTCGAGGTGAGCCAGACGAAGCGAGCGGGTCCGGCGGGGCCGGTGTCCTCCGGGGCGGCGTCGGGGCCCACCCCAGCATCCCGCGCGGCGTCGGCTACGGGTGCGTCCGAGGGGCTCGCGTCTCGCCCGGTGGTTGGGTCGTCATCGCCCGGGTCCGAGCAGGCGAAAGCGGCGGCAGAGAGGAGGTAGAGAATTCGACGGTCGATCATGTCAGCCTCGGGTGAGCGCGCGGCGGATCTCGGCCCGGAGGCCGGGGCTCGCGGCGGGGGAACGGGCGATGGCTTCGAGCGCGGCGCGGGCATCGGGGGACGAAGAGCGGGCGAGCACCCGCACCGCGGCGGCCATCGCTCCGGTGTCGAGGCCGGCCCGCGCCCGCTCGAGGACGGCCTGTTCGGTGCCGGGGAGGAGGGGCGCCCCCTGGGCCAGGTGCTCATCGAGCGCGACGTGGGTTTTCTCCCGCACGCCGTGGTCGGTGTCGCCGAGCAGCCGGACCAGGGACGGCTGCGCCGTCTCGGCTGGATACTTCACGAGGGCCCGGGCCGCCCGGGCCCGAACCGCCCATTCCTCGGAGCGGGCCGCCTCTTCGATGAGCGGGAGGGAAGACGGGTGCGCCGCGTTTCCGAGCGCGGTGACCGCGAGCTCCTTTTCGGCTCGCGTCTCGGCGCTCGTCCACCGCCGCTCCAGCTCCTCCACCGCTTGGGTCGCGGCCTCCGAGCCGTACGCAAAACCGGCCGCGGCCCCGAGGGCGAGGGTCGAACGCTCTCGGACCAGGGCGCTCGCGTGCTCGAGGTAGGGCTGAAGCGCGGACATCGTGCCCTCGCTCGGCGCTCGAAAGGTGGAGGCCACGGTCAGCCACTCGCCGAGCACTTCGCCGCGAACGGCGGTCCCGTGGGCTCCGAGCGCGTCCCAGAAGACCTGCTGGGCCTCGGGGCTCCCCACTGCGGCGAGCAGCCACAGAATCGCCCCCGGGTTCCTCCCTGCTTCGACCTGCTCGGCGAAGAGCGGGAGCAGGGCGGGTAGCTCTTCCGGATGGAGCTCGAAGTAGGCCGCAGCTCTCCAGAGAAAACGGTCGTCGCTGGCCTGCATGGGCCCGACCATGCCCTTCAGCCCGCTCAGGACCCGAGGGAGGTCGATGCCTCCGGAGGCTTCGCGGGTGGCGTTCCGCTTGGCGAGCGCCACCTGGTCGGCGGGCAGGGGCCGGGCCGGGCCGGAGATCGGCCTCTTGTCATCCCACATCGTGAGCGGGAGGGGGGCCGTCTCGCCGTCGAGCTCCTCCCAAGTCCAGCGGACGGCGAGGACGAGCGGACGGCCGATGACTTCTCGCTCGAGATTGGCTTCCCCCATGAAAGCTCTCGTGCCTCGCGCGGCCCGCAGCTCCCAGCGCTCCTCGAGCCGGTCGGCGGCATGGGGTGGATTCGGGTCGCCGGCCCAAGCCACCGCCGACTCCGCTCGGCGCACCCAGCCGTCTTCGCTCTTTACATATCGGGCGTTCACGACGCCGACGGGGCTCGCGGTCGGACCATCTTTTGGGCTTCGAGCCCACGGCGGCACCTGGAGGGCGAGCGTGCGGAGCAATTCGGCCGCCTCGGTGCTGAGCTCCGGCCCGCTCGACCGGCCCAACGAGAAGGCGCCGGTCTCGAGATCCACTTCGGCGGAGCGGCCGAGCAGCCCCTCGACGGGGATCCGCGACCGATCCGCTTCGTTGCCCGAGCCTGCCTCCACCCAGCCCGCCGCGACACGGGTCACCAGCACCCGCGCCGAAGTCGGCCCGGTGTATTCCACCGCGAGCTCTCCGCGAAACTCGGCGGCGACGGAGAGGCTGCCTTCGAGGCGAGCCTGGGAGGTGGTGTTCACGCCGAAGCGGGCGAAGCGCTCCGGCTCCCGCGGTGCGGGTCGGAGCAGCCAAAGCATCGCCGCGGCGGCGACGACGAGCCCGGAGGCGAAAGCCGAGCGGCGGCTCACTCGCCACCCCCACAGAGATCGAGGACGTGGCCGAAGAGCACGTCGTCGCACACCCACCTCCCCGAGAGGGTCGCCCAGCGGTCGCCTGTTTGAATCTCGAGCGCGGTCATGCGGCTCCTCTCGGTCTGGTGGGGCGAGAGGGAGCGTGAGCCCAAGAGCTTCGGTGCGAAGCGGGCGATGTCTCGCTCCCAGCGCGCAAAGAGGATCTCCGCGTAGAGGGAGATGCGGCCGCCCAGGACGGTCCCTACGGTCCCTTCGACCCAGATGTCGGCCTCCCCGAGCGTAGGAATATCCTGACCGGTGTAGCAGCGATCGCAGCTCACCGGGTTGCCGTTGGCGTCGAGAAAGACATCGCCGACACTGTAGCCGACGGTGTCACCGTCGGACGCGCACACCAGCGCGCTGCAGCCAGGTGGGGGAGGGACGCCCCCCGGCTGGCAGACGCCAGGGGCGCACACGCCGCCTTGACATGGGCTGGAGTCACACATGGCGGCGGCGGCGAGCGCTGCGTCGTGGCATGGGCTGCCGGTCCCCTTGATCTTCTGCTGCTCGCGATCCCAGGCAAACGTGATGAGGTTCAACTGGCCTTTCACCCCGACGCTGGCCCAGTTGATCCCGATCCCGATGGCCCCGTAAATATGACCGTTCAGGACGAAGTGCATGCTCGTGGCGGAGGACGAGGCCGCGACGTCCGGGTCGCACACGCAGCCCACTCCCGTCTCCCAGCGATTCCTTGCGTCAAAGTCCGCGCTCGCGGAGACACCAAGCTGCAGGACCACGGGAACGACTCCGACCATGTACGTGTTGCCGACGCCCACGGCCACTCGCAACCCAACGCCGTAGCTGCGTTTGTTGCGTACGAGCCACGGGTTTCCTTGGGCGTCGTACAGGGTGCCGGCCTCCAGGTTGGCCCGAAGCTTCCACACATCATTGCCCGTTGCCACTCCTGCCATCGTGGTCATCGTCTTGCGGCCGTCTTCATACAGCTCCAGCGCAACGCCTCCGGTCAGCGTCACCACGTTGCCGAACGCCTCGACGTTTACGCCCGTCTCGGGCAGAGCGATGCCCAAGCTGTTGCCGAGCCCGGTAGACCGATCGGTTCGGGTCGCGATGAGAGACAGGTCCGTACCCACCGAGGCCCTCAGGCGCGTGTTCTCCGCGCCCTCCAGGCGGGAGGCGCACACGGGCATGCACGCGTCGGCATCGTTCGCTACGAACGTTCCCGAGCTGCGGGGTAGCCGCTCATCGTGGAAGCGGTCCCGCTCGAACTTGGCGACCACTGCTCGGTTTCCCTCGTTCACCGACGCGCTGTCCGCAGAGGCGAACGTGGCGCGGCCAGTGGCGGGATCGATGTTCAATCGCTCTCGAACGAGCAGCGCAGCATCCCTTGCTCCTTGCCGAGCCCGAAGGAATTGGCTTCGAAGGGCCTCATAGAATCGCTTCATGGCGAAGAAGCGGCGCATGGAGGCGAGGTTCTCGGTGTAGTCGAAGGTAAACTCGTCGTTCCAGGGGCGGTTCAGGTCGCTCGGGTCCTCCCAGGTCGAGCGATTCGGGTGAGAAACGCCGGGAGGGAGCGGGCCTCTGGGACGATGGCTGTCCGGGATCTCCGGGATGGTGAAGGCGACCTGGAACAGCTCTTGGTTGTCGAGCACGACGGGCCCCCCAGTGTGCCCACGGCATCGGCGCAGCTCGCTCTGGTAAACCAAGTTCTGGTAGCGCTGAACGGCCTCGATGAAGTAGCTCGGGGCCCACACGCAGGCGGGGTTGCTCGGGTTGCAGACCGGTTGGAGCTCGTCGTACAGCTCGTTCAGCCGCCGAACGACCTCGGCCCGGCGCGCATCGAGAGTGTTGTAGATCTCGCTCGCGGTCGTGGAGCCGCGGAGGGTATTCGCGAGCGCCGCGACCATGCGCTCATCGACCCGCGCCGCTACGTTGTGGGTGAACGCGGACAGCGTGGGGTCGGCGAAGATCGACTCGAAGGGAGGGTCGCCTTGCAGGCTCGGCGCGACGTCCCCTCGAAACTTCAAGAGCGGGCTCAGGTTCCGGGATGGATAGGAGAAGAACTCCAACAGAGAATGGTCGCCGTCGTAGGCGAACCCTTCGGGCGCCCCCGGGTCCCCGAGCAACCCGGACTGAGAAAGCGTCCAGCGACCATTCTTGGCCGAGACCAGCCCGCCCGCGTTGAACTCCGCCGCGAGACCCTCGGCGACGATGAGCCAAATCCCAAGCTCAGGGCCGAGGTCCCGCAGCAAGCGTTCGAGCACCGCCTCCGGGGGCACGCCGTCGTCGAGACCGGCCCCGCGCTGCACGGCTTCGAACATGTGCCGGTGGGTGTAGCCAAGCTCACCGAGCAGGCTCTCGAACTCCTTCGTCTTGTCGCGAATGTCTTCGAGCATCTGCAGGGTAAATCCGGCTTGAAGCAGCTGCTGCTCGGCCCTGAGGTGCCAGTCCATGTCTCGAGCCACGACGCTGCGGCCCAAGCCGAACCCATAGTTGACCTGACCGTTCGGGCGGTCCCAAGCAAAGATGAGCGAGGTGAAGTCGAACCACTGGCCCCAATCGGCGGGCCCAGGGTGGGGGAGAGGCCGGCCGTCGATGTCGAAGATGGATATTTGCTGAGCGCCCGGATGCAGGAAGTCCGCCTTGGCCTGGTGCCACCCGTCGATGGGGGAGGTCTGCTGCTTCACCAAGCGCTCCACCCACCGAGTGAGTGTGTAGGTGGCTTGGTAGGCAAACTCCTCACAGGTTTCGATGCGACCTCCGACCACGGACATCGGGGGCATCCCCTCCACTCCGTTGCTCACCCGCTGCCCCGGGTCTTCGGGGATGGGGATCGCGCTCCGGTCGGTCCAGGGCTGGCCCGTACCTTGGGTCAGGCTGTCCGGGAGGTAGACCCGGACCGGGTTCGCGTGGCTCACGTCAGGCGCGCACACCCAAGACTGATGGCGACCGTTTCGCTCGGCTTCGACGATCCCGCAGGCTGTGTTCAAAAAGGCCTCGCATTGGGACGCATGGGACGGGGACTGGCATTGCGCGCAGACCCAGCCCGGGTCCGGCTGCTGGAGGTAGTCGGAGATCTGCTGCTGCCCGCATGGGCTGACCGGATACGCAGGATCCAGGCAGTCGGCCCAGGTCGTCTCCGGGCACTGCAGCCGAACCACGGAGGGCAGCGTTTGGGTCCATGCCTCACCGGATCCGGCCATATTGGCAAGCGAAGCGGGGATCAGAAGGGTCCATCGGGGGGGGGGCCGAGACCATGTGCCGCGGCGTAACGCGGCCCTGGATCTCGAGTCAAGGGACGGGAGCGAATTTTTTTCGAGGGTTCGAGCCCGGGTGAAGCCTCAGCCCGAAGGCGAAGAGGCCGACCTCGACCCCCCATCGAGCGCAGCGGGGAGGACGAAACCAAAGAGATGCGGGCTCAGGGGGCGCCGGGGGTTGGGGGGCTGATAACCAAAAAGTCGGTCGCGTTGTCGCCGGTGTCGGTGTGGGCCATGTCGCGGCTTACCGACTCCGATTGGTTGCTCCGGGTCTGGGGGGCGGGGTTGCCCCGGCCGAACATCAGGTTCGGGTGCGCGCCCCACTGGACCGCGTCGATGACTTGGCCCATCGGGTCGAGCAGCTGCACGGCGGACTCGTTGTTCTGCCAGTCGATGTTTCCGGTGAAGTCTCGGTTCGCGAGGGTGTCGCCGGTGGCCTGCGCCGTGCCGATGACATAGAGGCCGCGGGCGGGGATGGTCCCGCCGAGCGGCACCCGCCGGTAGACCTGGCCGTTGGCGCGGGCGTAGCCGATGAGCTCCCAGCCGGAGAGATCCGTCCCCGGGGGTCCCACCAGCTCGGTGAAGACGAGCGGGCCGTCAGGCCCCGGCTCATCGTAGTACACCTCGTTGATGAGCACGGAGACGAGCGCGCTGATGGTGAGGCTCGCCTGCGCGGCCGAGCCGACCGCCCCGATGGCGACCGCGCCTTCCATCGACCCGGCGTCCACCTGAAAGCGGGCCTGCCGCGACCCCGCCGCGAGGGTGACCGGGGCCACGGTAGCGGTCCCGACCGGCGCGACCGTGAAAGTCACCACGGTTCCGCCGGTGGGCGCAGGCAGATCGAGCGTCACCGTGCCCTCGACCGATTCGGTGGGCCGGACCGACGCCGCGTCGAGCTCGACGGTGGCGACCGTTCTCGGTTCGGCCTCGCCGTAGACCCGGACCGCCGCCGTGACCATGCTCGAGCCGAGCGTCGCCCGGACCTCGGCCGGCACGGGGGCCGAAAGCCCCGGGGTGACCGAGACATTCACCCGGTCGGCCCCCATCGGCACGGTCACGCCGCCCGCCACCGAGACGGGTCCGGTCGCGGAGAGGTTCACCGGAGTTGGCGCGTCCACCGGCCGGTTCAGGCGCAGCTCGAGCGGGAACTCCGGGCCGTTTTCGGGGGCAAAAGCGAGCGCAGGCTCGAGGGATAGAAGCACCGGGGCTTGATCGACATCGGCGGGGCCCCGGGGCTCGAGCTTGAAGTTCGAGTTTGCAAACCTCAGGACGCCGCGGATGTATCCGAGGCCCTGGCCCATGATCGGGAAGGGATCGATCGCGTACAGGAAGTTGTTCACGCGGAGGCTGTCGTTCACGATGAACTCTCCGAAGCGGCCTTCGTCCGGGGCCGCGTCGGTCACGACCACGTTCTGCACCTCGAGCAGGACCGCCTCGAGCGCCGCGGCCCTCGCGCCCCCGGTGGCGACGTCCGCGGGCAGCACGACGAGCGGGTCGGGCAGCGGGGTCCCGGTGGCGTCCACCTCGAGCTGACTGCCCGCGATCTGGGTCTGGCCAAAAAACACGTTCACGTCCCCGGTGACGGTCACCCGGTCCCCAGGGCTCGGCCGCTCCGAGCGGCGGTCGAACACGAAGACGCCGGAGAAGTCATGGCCGAGCGTCGCGTCGTGGTCCGGGTCCCCCGAGATGGTCTGAAGAAAGTAGCCGTCGGCTCCGGCCGCGGTCACGAGCGCCCGCTCGACCCGCACCGCGCCCACCATGTCGCCCCGCTTGATGTCATAAATCCGAGTCAGGCAGGGGCCATCACCGGGGTTCGGGTAGTCGGGGCAGCGGTCGCAGACGTCGCCGATCCCATCCATGTCACGGTCGGATTGGTCGGGGTTGAAGTCGTCTGGGCAGTTGTCCTCCGCGTTCAGGATTCCGTCTCCGTCCCGGTCGTTCGGGTCGGGCGGGGTGCAGGTCGTCGTGTCCGGGTCGAGCGGGCACGGGTCGCACACGTCGCCGAGGCCGTCGCGGTCGGCGTCGGCCTGCTCGCCCATCCGGTCGAGCGGGCGGGGTGGGTTGAACACGGTGGGGCAGTTGTCGGCCACGTCGGGGACGCCGTCGCCGTCCTGGTCGAGCTCGGTGGGGATCCCGGTGAACTCGGAGAGCCGAAAGGGGATGCACGGCGGCTCGTTGTTCGGAATCCCGCACGAGAACAGCTCGATGGTCCCGCTGCGGACCTGCAGCTGCTCCACCGTCCGTCCGGTCTCGCCGCGAACGCACACCAGCTTCTGGGTTCCGCAGACATCGAGCGGATCGCATCCCTCTGTCCGGAGCGGTTCGACCGTCGCCGAGTCCCCGTACAGAGGCAGCCCGGAGCGCATCACCAGCGCCACCGTCGCCGGTTCGCCCTCGATGATCGCCCGGTACTGCCTCCGCTCGGTCGCATCGAAGATCGCGAGGTCCGCCTCGAGCCCGGGGCGGAAGCTCCCGATGCGCCCGTCCGACTTGAGGGCGGCGGCGGCGTTGACCGTGGCCATGTCCACGAGCTCGCGGTCCGTGAACGCGTCGCCGTTGTTGTCGTCGTCGAACTGGGCCGCGCAGGCCAGCTCCCGCAGCATGTTCTGGGAGCCAGAGGACGGCCAGTCGGTGCCGAGCGAGATGTTCATCCCGAGCGCCCGGGCCATCGTGATCGGGGCGGTCATCCCGTAGAGGCTGATGTTGGTGCGAGGCGACCAGACGAGCGAGGCTCCCATCGAGGACGCAAACGCGTAATCGACGGCGTTCATCCCCACCCCGTGGATGATGGCGGTCTTGTCGAGGACGAGCTCCACGCCCCCGGTCTGGCGGCCGGACAAACACAGAAATTCGTTGCGGGCGGCCGGATCGATGCCCTCCGAGATGTGAGGGACATAGGCGAGCGCATTTTGGATGTTGTTGTCCGTCGGTTGGTCCAGACCGCCATAGTTGCAGCCCGAATCGCGCAGGGCGCCGTTCGAGTCCCCGAGGGGAAAGGTGCTGTAGCGGACCGCGCTCTGGCCCAGCCCCTCTTGCAGGGGGTCGGCTCGGTCGAGGTTTCGGAGCAGCCCTGGGGCACCGCCGGCCCCGGCGACCGCGGTGGCGCCCCCGAGCACGTGGCGAAGCTCGGCGTAGATCACCGGGTCGCTGCCCATGGACTGCGACGGCGTGCGGAGGTTCATCGCCCCCCGGGCGCCGGTCCGCCACTCGTGGCGGTGGTCGTAGCGCACGTCCCCAGTGGGGATCGGCGACCCCTCGGCGAACGTCAGGTGCTCGTGGGGGTTGATGAGGCCGGGCGAGACGACGCCGCTCGGGCACGCGATGACCGTGGCTTCTGCAAAACCTTCGGCCTCGGAGCAGTCGCACCCGGCGCAGACCACCCGGCCGTCGGCGTCGATGAGGAGGTGCCCGTTTTCGAGCAGACCCTCGGGAGCCACGATCGCGCCCCGAACGAGCCGGGTGCTCCCCGCCATCTGCACCGAGCAGGTCTCGGCTCCGGTGCCCGGGATCGGGTCGTTCGGACAGTTGATGACCACCGGAGGTAGGCTGGCGTCCGGCCTCGTGCCTCCGTCGGGGCGAGGACCGGTGTCGGCGCCCCCATCGGCGCCAGGCCCGCCGTCCACCGGGGCGCCCGCGTCCGAACCGGCGTCCGGTGCTGGGTCGGGGTCAGGGTCGCTGCAGGCGAGGGCGGCGAACAGAGGGAGGAGCAGAGATAAGCGTCGCACCGAGAGCCATGTACGGGCAGGTGCGGGCATTCGAAAAGGGACGAGTCGGTGACGCTCAGGGCAACCGAGGGGGACCATCGACCCACCTGGCGCGTCCGGCGCCGGCAGCCCGAGGCCCATCACGGGCCATCCAAGAAACGCCGCTTCGCTTACCGCGGCCGGTGTAATCGCATCGAGGCCCCTGTCCTATGCACCCTCTCGTTGGCCCAGGAGGGCCAACGAGGAGAGGATTCCATGCCGACCGTTCAAGCCAGCACCCAGAACGTCCACGCTCGCCGCGAACACGCGGCCGTCGCCGACCGAGCCAAGACCGTCAGCGACGGCGGCCGCGCTCCCGCCGACCGAGGCCAGAGCTTGGCCGAGCGCATCGCCGAGACCCCCACCCACCGTCCGAGCCTCGAGCTCGTCGCCGACAACCGGGCCCGCCAGCGCAGCGACGGCGTGGCCCGATTTCAGCGGGAGCGGATCGAAGCCCAGCTTCGGGGCGCCGAAGAGCCGTCGCGGACGGGCCTCGGGGTCGGCGGACCGGACCGCGCCGAAGCCGGCCGGCGCCCGCTTTCGGTCGAGAGCTCGACTCTCGATGCGAAGAAGAAGGACATCCCCGAAAACACCCGGGAGATCACTCGAAACCCGCTCGATGTGACCGATATGGGCACGCCGGAGCAGCAGGCGGCCGCGCGGGCCACCGTCGAGGCCAGGGCGGAGGCGGAGGCTGCGGCGCTCGACGGGCTGAGCGAGGACCGGCGGGCCAGCTACGGGGAGGTCGCGACCCTCATCGATTTCGACCCGCTCGCTCGGGAGGCGCTGCAGGACATGTTGCTCGACGGCCGGTTCGAGGGCGACGCCGGCGGGCGCATCCTCGACAACCTGGGGGACATGGCCACCGGCGAGCTGCTCGGCTCCATCGACCGCCCGACGCTCGTCGCCGACACCGTGCAAGAGATCCATGACCCCGCCGCCATCAACCAAGGTCCGCGGGGGACCTGCGCCGCGACCTCGGCGTCGATCTGGCTCGCCCACGAGATGCCGGACGAGTACGTGCGGGTCGTCGCCGGGCTCGCCTCTCCGGAGGGCGAGGTCACCTTGCGCGGCGGCCAGACCGTGAACCGGCAGCCGGGCACCGAGGCCGATGACGGCTTCGGCCGGTCGCAGTCGAACCGGCTCATCGCCCCGATGTTGATGGAGCTCGGCAACCCTGCGCTTCGCTACTCGAACGAATCGGACCGCCACTCGCTCGCCATTCCTATTCTCCCGGACATTCCCCTCGGTCGCGGGGGCATGACGAGCTCGGAGTTCGACCGCGCGGTCGAGGCGCTGACCGGAGAGGTGTTCGACACCGTGACCGTGAACCGACGCAACCGGGCGGACCACATGACGCAGCTCGGCGAGGCGACCGCCGACGGGGCTTGGGTCCCCGTCGCCCTGAAATGGGGGGACGGCGGCCACAAGGTGCTCGTCACCGGTTTGGACGACGATTTTGTCCACTACGTGAACCCGTGGGGCCAGGAAGAGAGAATGGATCGCCGAGAGTTCGAGCACAACCTCCGGTCGGTGAGCTACCCACCGGAGTGAGATCCACCGCCGCTTCGTCGCGCCGCGAAGGATGGTCTTCGCGCGTACACAAACCTTGGGACCATCGGATCAAAGACGCCAGGTCCGTCCGTCTTCGGTGACGCACCCCTCCCCCTCGACGGGGCCCTCCACCCGCAGGACGTCCGCCGGGTCGGGCGTCATCCACCGCCCTTCGACCTGCGACCGGATGGCCCGGGCCATGAGGTCGGCCAGCCGCTGAACCCGGTAGCAGGGGATGCTCGGCTCGGCGTGTGGGTTGCCGATGCCAGAGTCGTCGGTCAGGAAGATGTAGCGGGCTGCGGTGGTGAGGGCGAGCACGCGTTTGGCCAGCTCGGCGAGCGCATCCACGCCGCTGGCGGCCACTGGAAACACCCGGACGCCGGCCGACCGGAGGCCCAATCCGCTCCGAAGAAACGCGCCCAAGTGCTTCCGGTGGGGGGGCGCGTCGCCGATGAGGAACAAAACGCGGGTGACTTCGGGCCCCGTTCGCCACCCGAGCTGGAGTGCGGCCTCGAGCCCGGCGTGGCTCGCCTCTGGGTAGTCGCCTCCGCCGGACGCGGAGTACCGAGCGAGCGCCGAGGAGAACCGGGCGAGGTCCGAAAAACCGTGGCTTTGCACGACGAAGTCGTCGCCCTCGTCCCGGAACACCACGAGGGCGAGGCGGAGGTCCTGCACCGAGACCGACCGGACGATCCCCTCGATCTCTGCCACCAGGTACTCGAGCTCGTCGCCCATGCTCCCGGTCACGTCGAGCACGAGCGCGAGATCGATGGCGGTCGGCCGCGCGGTCTCGGCCCCAGGCAGGGTCACCGACAGGGTGGGCGTCTCCGCCTGAACGGTCACCATCGCCGAGCCGGACCGCACCTCGACCGGCACGCCCGCTTTGATCCCGTCGGCCGATGGGAACAGGGCGAGCCGTCCGTCTGAGCCCGTGATTCGCTCGGGGCCGCCGTTCACCCGGACCCGGGCCGCCGGCACCGGGGCGCCCGACTCATCCTGGACCTCGAGCAGCACCCGGGACTCGGCGTCGAACGAGTCGAGTTCGGGAGAAGCCGCGGCGGCTTCGGCGAAGAGCTCGACAAAGGCGTCGAAGTTCTGCCCATCGTCCCAGTCCCCGGCGGTCATCGTCCCCGCCGCCGGGCCGTCCCCGCTCTGGTTCGTCGGGGCCCGGCCGCTCGCCGAGTCGGCCACGAGCCCGCACCCGGAGCCGAGGATGAACAGGGGTAGAAGCCATGCCAATCGCATGGGATGGGTGCTGCGTAGATTGTGCCAATGAGAGCACCGATGTTTTTCGGCACCGGCTCGGACATGGTTGTCCGTCGCCAGAGCACCGAACGGGTTGGAACGGCGCCTCCAGGCGAAGGATCCTGCGTTCTTGGCCGTCCGGCGGCGGACCGAGGCTACTCCCCGTAACCGACGGAGCCGCCCCTCGAGGGTCGCCGCAGGCGACCGGGCGGCCAGGGACGCAGGAAACGAGCCTGGGGCGTTGGTAGAGCCCGATCGGTGCTCTAGGGCACCGACGCCCGGGTGCCGCTTCGGCTCCGCTTCGTGGCAGGCTTTCGACCCAATGGATCAACCGGCCCTCCTCCTCCTCGTCTTCAACCGCCCGGCGGCCACCCGGGGGCTGGTCGAGAGGGTGCTCGCAGCCGGCCCGCGCCCGGTCTACGTCGCCGCCGATGGCCCGCGGCCAGGGGTGGAGGCCGACGTGGCCGCGTGCGCGGAGGTGCGCGCGATCGTCCAGTCCGCCCCGATGGACGTGCGCCTCGACCTCGCGCCGAAGAACCTAGGGCTGAGGCGCCGGGTGGAATCGGCGATCGATTGGGTCTTCGTACACGAGGCGTCCGCCATCGTGCTCGAAGACGACTGCTGGCCTGGGCCCGACTTCTTTCGGTTCGCCGACGCCATGCTCCACCGATTCGAGGACGACCACCGGGTCGGGGCCGTGGCCGGGAGCACCGCGGCCGCGCGCGTTGGCGGCGGCCCACAGGTTGGGGGCGACTACCACTTCTCCGCGGTGGGGCTGCCCTGGGGATGGGGCACGTGGCGCCGGGCGTGGCGGGACTACGACCGGGACCTCGCCTCGTGGCCGGAGCTGCGGCGCTCCGGTTGGCTCGAGGCCCAGGTTGGACCGGTGGCGGCGAGGCAGTGGGCGACCTTGTTCGACCACGCCGACCGGATCGAGTCGTGGTGGATTCGCTGGCAGCTCACCCATTGGGCCCACGGGAGGTGGGCGGTCGTCCCCAAGGAGAACCTGGTGGAGAACGTCGGCGGAGGAGCGGACGCGACCCACACCCGCCCCGGGACCGCCTACGCATCCTTGATGGGCTTGCCCGTGGGCCGGCTCGCGGACCCGATCGAGCATCCTCGGTGGTGGGTGAGGGACGCCGAGCTCGACCGGCGAACCTTGGAGGCGCTGTTGCCCTTCTCGGCCCGGCGCCGCCGGATTCGACAGATCGTAGAGGAGGGACCCTACGCATTTTGGCGCCGGCGGCGGTGAGCGAGCGCCTCGTGGGCAGAAGACCGAGCCCGGAGATGACCAGGCTCGGTCTTTTTGCGATCAGCCTTCCACGAACGCCTTCAGGCGCTTGGCCCGCGACGGGTGCCGGAGCTTTCGGAGCGCCTTCGCTTCGATCTGCCGGATCCGCTCCCTGGTGACCTCGAAGTCCTGGCCCACCTCCTCGAGGGTGTGATCCGACTTCTCGCCGATGCCGAAGCGCATCCGCAGCACTTTCTCCTCCCTCGGGGTCAGGGTGGCGAGCACCCGGCGGGTCTGCTCGGCGAGGTTCATCGAGATCACCGCCTCGCTCGGGCTCACCGCCGATTTGTCCTCGATGAAGTCGCCGAGGTGGGAATCCTCCTCTTCCCCGATCGGGGTCTCGAGGGAGATCGGCTCCTTGGCGATCTTCAGGACCTTGCGCACCTTGTCGAGCGGCAGCTCCATCTTCTCCGCGATCTCTTCCGGGGTCGGCTCACGGCCGAGCTCCTGCACGAGGTAGCGAGAAGTCCGGATGAGCTTGTTGATGGTCTCGATCATGTGGACCGGGATGCGGATGGTCCGGGCCTGGTCGGCGATGGCGCGGGTGATCGCCTGCCGGATCCACCACGTCGCGTAGGTCGAGAACTTGTAGCCGCGGCGCCACTCGAACTTCTCGACCGCCTTCATCAGGCCGATGTTCCCCTCCTGGATGAGGTCGAGGAACTGAAGGCCCCGGTTCGTGTACTTCTTCGCGATGGAGACGACGAGCCGGAGGTTGGCCTCGACCATCTCCGCCTTGGCCTTCTTCGCCTTTCGCTCGCCGACCTGAATCTGCTTGAAGGTCACTTTCAGCTCTTCGAGCGGAAGCCCCGCCTCCTGCTCGATGCGCTTGATCTTCCGGATGGCGCCGCGAACCGTCCGCTCCATCTCGTGGAACTCTTCCGGCTGCAGCCGGAGCTTTCGCTGCACCTCGCGCTCGATGCTCGGGTCCTCCTTGACCTCCTTGAGCATGCGTCGAATCTCGACCATCGGCACCCGCAGCCGGCTCTGCCACGAGAGCGCCTCCTGCTCGGTCTGGTGGACCTTGGTGATGAGGCCCTTGAGTTTCTGCACGATCCGCTGAATTTGGCGCTTGTTGGGCTGCATCTGCTCGAGCAGCAGGGCCATCTCTTCCCGGTTTCGCTCGAGTTCCTTGTGAAGCTCGTCCTTTCGCGGCTTCGGGAGTTTCCGGCGCCCCATGAAGAGCTCCTCGCGAATCTGGTCGTTCGACTCGTCGAGGATCTGGATCTCGGCCATGATCGTCTTCACCTTCTCGGTGGTCGCGACCTCGTCGAAGACTTCGTGCTCTTCGTCGACCTCTTTCACCACCTCGCGGATGCGGATCTTGCCCTCCTCGAGCCTCTTGCCCAGCGCGAGGACCTCCTTCACCGCGAGTGAAGACTTCAGCACGACGTCGAGCACTTCCTTTTCGCCAGCCTCGATGCGCTTGGCGATGGCGACCTCGTCCTCCCTCGACAGGAGCGCGACCGCGCCCATCTTCCGGAGGTACATTCGCACCGGATCGTTGGTCTTGTAGGCGGAGTCGAGGTCTTCGCGGGTCTCGGGCCGAGCGCTGTCCTTCGGGGTCGCCTTGCCCGGCTTTGCCTGCGCGGCGGGGGCCGCGTCGTCGGCGTCGGCGTCGCCGTCGGCGTCGCCGTCGCCGTCGGCCACTTCCTCGACGTGCTCCTTGGTGAAGATGTCCATCACCATGTCGAGCGCCTGCGCGGAGACGCCGTCGCCGTCGTCGCTCCGAAGCAGGGCGAGGTCGATCGGGCTTCGCTCCCGAGGCTCGAGGAAATCGTCGACCGGGTCCTCGCCGCCCTGTCCCCCGTCCTCGTCCAGGTTGGTCAGGGGTTTGCGGGGGCGCTTGTCCACTTTTGGGGGCGGACGGGGCAGAGGCGGCGGCGGCACCTCTTCGATGGCCTTGGGCAGAGGTTTGGCGGTGGGTTTGGCCCCCGGGCTGGGGTTGGCCGCGGTCCCGTTCGCGGGCGCCTCTGTGGCGCTGTCCTTGTCCTTCTTCTTGGCTGTGGGCTTCTTCGCCTTGGCCTTGGGCGCCTCGGCTGGGTCCCGTTTTGCCGCGACCTGATCCTCCCCCGGCTCTGCGCTCTTCAAGGAGGGCGCCGCCGCAACCTTGCGCTCGGGCGCTTTGGCGACCTTCTTCGGCGAAGCTGCCTTCTGGACGGCGGCCTCCTTCTGGACGGCGGCCTCCTTCTGGACGGCGGCCTCCTTCTGGACGGCGGCCTCCTT
>DAIQNR010000004.1:43478-114006 GCA_036788295.1 Myxococcota bacterium | reverse complement strand
TCTGGACGGCGGCCTCCTTCTGGACGGCGGCCTCCTTCTGGACGGCGGCCTCCTTTTCGGGGCTCGCCTTCTTCTCGAGGCTGGCGGCCTCTTCCTCGAGACCGGCGGCAGCCTCGCGACCGGCGGCCTTCTCGGGTCCAGCTGCGTCGTCGAGTTCGGGGGCGCCCTCGGGCCCATCGCTTCGAAGCGACGGCTCGGGATGGGTGGGGAGCGGGGGCAGCTCCGGAAGGAGGGCGGTCGCCACCAGAGGCGGTGCCTCCACGTCGACCTTCACCCGCTTCTTCTTGGACGCCGGGGCGGTGTTGGTCTTCGGCTTCTTGGGCGCGGAGACTGGGGTTTTCTTCGTTGCCGCCGCTTTTTCTTCCAACTTCTTCGTCTTTTCTTCTCGGCGCAGGCGGGCTGCCTCGGCCTCCTGGGCCTTCTTTTGCGCCTCCTGCTCCTTGAGCAGGGCTTCGCGGGCCTTGGCCGCCTTCGCCTTGCGCAGCTCGGCCGCGGCGGTGCGAGCGGCCGCGGCCTTCTGCAGCCAGGTCTTCTTCTTGGCGAGCGCCTTTTGGCGCTGCTGAGCCGCCCGCTGGCGCTGCTGCCGCGCGCGCTCCGCTTCTTTCGGCCGCTCGGCCGACGCCAACTTTCGGGCCGAAGCGACCTTCTTGGCCGGTGCGGTCTCGGCGTCGAGCTCCGAGTCGGCGGCGGGATCTCGGTCCGCCACCGCTGCGCTTTTCCCTTCGGAGTCGGTTTCGGTCTCTTGCTCTTCCCGCTCCGTGGCCGACGCACCGGTCCGCGAGGCGTCGGCGCTAGGCCGCTTCTCGCCTGATTCGGTGCCGGTCTTCTTGGTGGGCGCTGTCTTCGACTTCGTCGCCATCGATTCTTCCATCCTCAGGGCCCCGCCGAGCGGGGGCCCGCTTGCACCAGCCGGATCGCCTCGAGGATCCGGGTTTGCTCTTCGGGGTCTGCGCACCGATCGAGCCGTTCGGTGAGCTCCCTCGTTCGCCGCCTGCGGTCGAGGTCGAGCAAGCGTTCCACCAGGTCTTCGACCGGGTGAGACTCCGGCTCCTCTGCAAGGAGCGCGCGCCTGAGCTGGGTCAGCGCCGTCGTCTCCGCCGGACCCTCTCCTTGCAGCACTTCGAGCGCCTCGGGTCCGTCCAGGGTTCGTTCGGCGCGGCTCGCCTCCCTGGCGGCGCGCACGAGCAACCGCGCCCGCTCGGTCGAGAACGCTTCGAGCGCTCCGCGAGATTCCAGCACCGGCACCACGCGCATCGGCTCTTCGATCACCATCTTCAGTAGCTGCACCTCCACGACGTGGAGCGGCGGCTCCCGAAGGGGTGTCTCGGCAGGGGCAGAGTGTGACAGATCACGCGATTTCGGGACCCGCCCCGAGAGGTGCCGGGTGAGGGTCGGTTTCCCCAGCCCGAGCGCCCGGGCGCACGCGTCGATGGCGACGTCCCGAACCAGCGGGTCGGCGATCGCCATCAGGAGCGGCTTCACCGCCTCCACCGCCTTCGTGACCCCGGCGACACCGGCCCCGTGCGCTGCGCGCCGGGCCACCCCGATCGCGTGATCCACGGCCGAAGGCGCGGCCTCGATGCGCGCGGCGAGCCCGGCTGGGCCCTCCGCGGCGATGAGCTGGTCCGGGTCGAGCCCCTCCGGCATCGGCACGACCCGCACTTCCGCGCCGGCAGCGAGCAGCAGGGTCGCCGCGCGCTCGGTCGCTTTTCGGCCGGCCGCGTCCCCATCGTAGAGGGTGATCACCTCGGGGGCGAGCCGGGCCAAGGCACGGGCGTGGGCGTCGGTCAGCGCGGTGCCGCAGCCGGCGACGACGTGCGGAAAGCCGGCTTGCGCCACCCGCAGCACGTCTACGTAGCCTTCCACGAGCAGAGCCTGACGGCGCCGCCGGATCTCGTCTCGGGCCAAGGGGAGCCCGTAGAGCACCGCGGATTTGTCGTAGATCGCGCTCTCCGGCGAGTTCAGGTACTTCGGGCCATCGGGATCGACCCAGTCGGCGCGTCGGGCGCCGAATCCTGCGATCCTCCCCCCGGGGACCCGGATCGGGAACACGATGCGGCCGCGGAGCCGGTCGTAGGGTTGGCCGTCGCGGGAGCGGCGGCCGAGCAGGCCGAGCTCGACCGCTGCCTCGGCAGGGAGCTTCGCCCGGGCGAGGGCGCTGCACAGAAAGGTCCAGTTCGCTGGGGCGTAGCCGACCTCGAAGCGCTCGAGGGTCTGCCGGTCGAGCCCGCGCTCCTCCTCGACGTAGGCCAAGGCGTCGCGATCGCGCAGCAGCGCCTCCCGAAACGCGGCCTGCGCTCGCTCGTTGACCTCGTACAGCAGCGAGGTCCGCTCGGCTCTCGTCTTGGCCGATGGGTCGGACTGGGTTTCGGGCAGCTCGACACCGGCCGCGCCGGCCAAGAGCCGCACCGCTGCCGGGAAGTCGAGGCCCTCGAGTCGCATCGTGAATTCGAACAGGTCGCCTCCGGCTCCGCAGCCGAAGCAATGAAACAGCTGACGCTCGGCGCTCACTCCGAACGAAGGGGTCTTTTCCGAGTGAAACGGGCACAAACCTACCCAGCGGCGGCCTTTTTTTGCCAGCGCGACGCTGCGTCCCACCCAATCCTCGAGCCGGATGCGGTCGCGGACCTCGGCGATCAGCTCCGGTGCAAAAGTTGCCAAGGACGAGGTGCTCCGTTTGGACCTCTGGAGCTCCCCGTTCGGAGAGCCCCAGAGATAGGGTCAGCCGGTGCCTTCTTTGCGCTGCTTCTTGATGAGGCGCTTTCGCGCCGCGGCCGCCTTCTTCTTTCGGCGGACCGACGGCTTCTCATAGTATTCGCGCTTGCGGATTTCCCCGAGGATCCCCGCCCGCTCGCACTGCTTCTTGAAACGCCGGAGGGCGCGGTCGAACGACTCGCCGTCCTTGACTCGAATGCCGGGCATGGATGTGTCACCTCCTCGGTCGGCCGGTTGCCTCCGCGGTGTCGCGGAAGGCGGAATAATGGGGACCGGCGCGCGCCTGTCAAGGAAAGCGAGGCGCGGGGTGCGGGAGCGGCTCGAGCCGGCAGCGGATGTCCGCGGGCACGTCGCTGCCGAGCAGCACCCGCTTCGTGCAGGTGCGAAAGCCCGGGTGCCGCAGCTCGACATCGACCGGCTCGCCGGTGGGGATGCGCAGCCGGGCTGGGCTGGTCAGGCCGGAACGCTGCCGGTTCACCCACACCTCGGCGCCGGGCGGCTCGCTGTGGACGTCGATGTCGGCGGTACCCCGTGGGGGGGCGAGCGCGAAGCGGATCGACGCGAGCAGGGCGAGCAACCCGAGCGCGAACACGGCGAGGTCGAACCGTCGGGGCGCCGAAAACGGCCTGGGCCTCCGGGAAGTGGGTTCGAGCGGCGCCACCTCGAGCGGCTCGGGGGGAGCCGGCGCCTCGGCCGGATCGGCTGCGTCGGCTCGCTCCGCAGGTACGATCCGTGGTCCGCGCCGACCGGGCGACGCGGGGCGGACCGTCACCGAGTGCGGTCTGGGTCGGGGTGGCCTGCCCCCGGCGATGACGGTGGGCACATCCTCCGAGCCGTCGAGCGCCGTGGGCACGACCGGAGCTCCCATTTGGGTGACCATGCCCACCACCGACGCGCGCCCGACCCGGAGCGCCTCGACCAGGGCGCGGTCGTCCCCGGCTCGCCGAGCCCGCTCCTCCTCTCGGAGTCGGTCCCCGAACAGGCTTCGGACGAAGCGGGCGAGGTCGCGGGAGGTGGGCCGCTGCCCGACCTCTCTGAGCCAGGCGTCGAGCGGGGCCCGCATCGACTCCGCGTCGGGGAAGCGATCCTCGGGCCGCTTCTCGAGGGCCCGATGCAGGACCTCGGCCGGGACGTCCGGGAAACTCGGATCGAGGACCCTCGCGTCCGGCGCCGGTTCGTCGAGCACCTTGCGCAGCACGTCCATGTCGGACGCGGCGTAGAAAGGGTGTCGGCGGAGCAGCAGCTCGAAGAACACCTCGGCGAGCGCGAACAGGTCGGAGCGCCCGTCGAGCTCCCCGGCGTCCACCTGCTCGGGGGACATGTACGCGAACTTTCCCTTGATGAGCCCGGCCCGCGTCTGGTGGAGCCGCCCCTCCGCCTTCGCGACCCCGAAGTCCACGAGCTTCACCGCGCCGTCGTAGGTGAGGATCACGTTTTGCGGGGACACGTCCCGATGCACGAGCCGCAGCGGTCGACCCTGCCCGTCGGCGAACCGGTGGGCGTGCCCGAGCGCGGACAGGGCCTGAACGCAGATCGCGATCCCGAGCGGAAGCGGCATCGATTGGCGGAGGGTCTGCAGGCGCGACAACAAGTCCCGCAGGTTCACCCCCCGCAGGAGCTCCATCGCGATGTGGGGCCCGTTTGGGTCCTCTCCCACCTCGAGGATGCGGACGATGTTCGGGTGGTCGAGCTGCGAGGCGAGGTGGGCCTCGTCCCGGAACATCTCGAGGAACCCGCGGTCGTGGGCGAGCCCGGGCAAGAGCCGCTTGAGCGCGACCTCCGCGCCGGCGTCGGTGGACTCCGGGTCGTCGGGCCGCGCGAGGAAGATCTCCGCCATGCCGCCCCGGGCGATGCACCCGACCACCCGGAACCGACCGACGTGCTCGACGAACCCGTCGGTCACCCCGGGCTCATACACAACCACCGGCGGCAGGTGAACCGGGTGCCGTCCGGCGGCAGTTCGGGCATGGTCCGCCCATGCCCAGCGTGCTCGTCACCGGCGGCGCCGGTTTCATCGGCTCGAACCTCGTCGAGGCGCTGCTCGCCCGAGGGGATCGCGTCCGCGTGCTCGACGACCTCTCGACGGGCAAGCGTGAGAACCTAGACCCCTTTTTGCCCTCGCTGGACCTGCTCGAGGGCTCGGTGACCGACCCGGAGACGTGCCGGCGGGCGGTGGCGGGCGTGGACTTCGTGCTCCACCAAGCTGCGCTCCCGAGCGTTCCGAAGTCGCTCGAGCGACCGGCCGAGACCCACGCCGTCAACGTCGACGGGACGCTCAACCTCTTGATCGCGGCCCGCGACGCGGGCGTCCGGCGGGTGGTGTACGCCGCGTCCTCGTCCGCCTACGGCGACACCGAGCGGCTCCCGAAGGTCGAGACCATGCCCGCGTCGCCGAAGAGCCCGTACGCGGTCCAGAAGTACGCCGGCGAGCTCTACTGCCGGGTCTTCACCGAGTGCTTCGGCCTCGAGACCGTCGCGCTGCGCTACTTCAACGTGTTCGGCCCCAGGCAGGATCCGAACAGCGCGTACGCGGCGGTGATCCCGCTGTTCATCGGCGCTTGCCTGCGGGACGAGGCGCCGACCATCCATGGCGACGGCACGACTTCGCGCGATTTCACCTTCATCGCCGACGTGGTCCAGGCGAATCTGCTCGCCTGCGAGGCGCCGGAGGCGGCGGGCGCAGTCATCAACGTGGCCCGCGGCGACCGGATCACCCTGGTGGAGCTGGCGCGGGCGGTGCGGGATGCGGTCGGCCGGGGTCGGCCCCCGGTGCACGGGCCGCCTCGGGCCGGGGACGTCCGCCACTCGCAGGCCGACATCGGGCGCGCCCGGGCCCTGCTCGGGTACGAGCCCCAGGTGGACTTCGCGGAGGGGATCGCCCGAACGGTGACGTTCTATCGGAGCGGCGGTTTGGACTGAAACCGGGCGGCGAGCGCGGTCTCGAGGCGGTTGGGCACCCCGCCGAAGCCGCCGTTGCTCATCAGCACGACGGTGTCGCCGGGGAGCAGCGCGGCGGTGAGCCGGGCGACCAGCCGGTCGAGGCTCTCCGGAGCCTCGGCTTCCGTGCCTGACTTCTCGATGTCGAGGACGAGCCGAGCGACGTCGAGCCGCTCGCTCGCCGGGAGCTCCGGCCGTCCCACGGGGGCGATGACGGCGAGGTCCGCGTCGGCGAAGGCGCGAGCGTAGGCGTCGTGAAACGTGCTCCGGGCGCTGGTCGCCGTCCGCGGCTCGAACACGGCGACCAGCCTGCCTTCGGGGTACCGGGCGCAAAGGCCGGCGAGGGTCTCGGCCACCGCGCTCGGGTGGTGGGCGAAGTCGTCGATGATGCGCACTCCGCCGACCACCGCCCGGACGGTCTGGCGGCGCGCAACCCCCCGAAACGACGCCATTGCCTCGGCGAGCTCGCCGAGGTCGAGACCCTCCTCGAGGGCGAGCGCCGAGGCGGCCACCGCGTTCTCGACGTTGTGTCGCCCGGACATGGGGAGAAACAGAGAGGCCAGCGGCCGACCCTGGTGCTCGAGGGTGAAGCGAACACCGTCTCCGTCCGGCGTCACCCCGGCCGCGCGCCAGCTGGCATCGACCCGGTCGCGCGCGGTGTAGGTGGCGAATCGAGCCCGGCAGGCCGAACGCCGGGCCAGGGCCCGGGGCGCGGAGGCGCACGCGAGGACGAGGCCGTGGTCGGGGACGAGCGCGACCAGCTCCTCGAAGCGGGCCTCGATGGTCTCGACGTCGGGGTAGATGTCGGCGTGGTCGTACTCGAGCGAGGTGATCACGAGCCGCTCTGGCTGGTAGTGAAGGAATTTCGGGCGTTTGTCGAAATACGCGGTGTCGTACTCGTCGCCCTCCACCACGAAACATGGGCCCTTTCCCCATCGAAAACCTTCTCCGAAGTTCTCGGGGACCCCCCCGATGAGGAAGCTCGGGTCGCGCCCGGCTCGGGCCAGCATCCAGGCCAGCAAGCTCGTCGTCGTCGTCTTGCCGTGGGTTCCGGCCACGACCAGCGAGCGCCGACCGTCGAGGAAGAGCTCACGGAGCGCCGCCGGAAACGAGGTCATGGTCAGTCCGGCGCGCTCGGCCGCCATCGCCTCCGGGTTGTCGCGCCGGATCGCGTTGCCGACGACGACGAGGTCCGGCGGCGGATGCAGATTCTCGGCCCGGTAGCCCTCGAACACCGGGACGCCCCAGTCCTCGAGCTTCTTGGACATCGGCGGATAGACATTCTGGTCGCTGCCCCGGACCCGATGGCCTGCCGCGCCGAGCAACCCGGCGAAGCTGCCCATCCCGGTGCCGCAGATGCCGATGAGGTGCACGTCGAGGCCCATGGCCGGGACGCTACCCGATGCGGGGTCTCAGCGCATGAGGGCGTCGAGCGCGGCGATGACTTCGGCGGGCAGGAAGGGCTTGGGCAAGAAGCTCGCCCGGGAGTCCGTCTCGAGGAAGCCGAGGCTGGACGGGTGAAATCCGCTCGTGATCAGCACCGGCAGCGTCGTCGAGCGGGACCTCAGGGCCCGGTAGGTCTCTACGCCGTCCATGCGGGGCATCATCAGGTCGAGCACGACCAAATCGGGCAGCCCGCCCCTCGCTTCGAGCTTCTCGAGCGCATCGACCCCGTCCTCGGCCTCTGCGACCCGGTGGCCGGCGTGGCGAAGGATGCGGCCCAGGACCCGGCGGACCTCGGGCGCGTCGTCGATGACGAACACGTCGAGCGACCGGGGTCGAGCGGGCGCCGGCGGAGGGCTCGGGGGCGATCTCGGGCTCGCGATGGGCAAGCTGAGGCGCAGCACCGTTTTGCCCGGGCGGCTCTCTTCGACTCGAACCCACCCCCGGTGGCTGAGCGCGACCCCGCGGACCCGCGTGAGCCCGATGCCCTGGGTGTGCTTTCGCGACCCGGTGTAGACCTCGAAGGCTTGGGACTGCCGGTCGGGATCGATGCCCTCGCCGTCGTCGTCCACGTCGAGCACGACGGTCCCGGGGGGGCCCAGACCCGAGCGCACGACGACCCGCCGGGCGCCGGCCTCGGCTGCGTTTCGCACCAGCTCCCCGAGCGCGTCGGCCAGCTCCTCGACCTCGGCCTCCACCTCGACCTCGGGGGCGCCGACCTCCACGGTGAACCCGCAGCGCGGCGCCGCTCGCCGGAGCCGGGGCTCGAGCCGGCGAAGGACGTCGTCGAGCGCCACCGTGGTGGTGGGCGTCGGCATCACGAGCGAGCGGATGGTGCGGGCCAGGCGCCGCGCGGCGTCGGCGCGGGCGGCGAGGTCGGTCAAGAGATCCAGGGTGACATGGGCTTCGCTCGGGTCGCTGCGAAGCCCCTCCGTCACCCCCCCGAGGCCCACCTCGAGGTTGTTGAGCTCGTTGACGACCCCCTCCGACAGTCGGGTCAGCTCGTCGCGCCGGGCTCCCGCGGCGCGGCTCGGGTGAAGAACGAGCACACCGCCGGCGATGGGGAAGAGCAGCACCGGCAGAGGAGGAGCCCCCGCAGAGGACCAGGTCTCTTGCACCTGCTGACCGGCGGCGGCCCTCACCAGCGCCGAGGCGAGGGCGGACGGCGCCAGTTCGCCTACCCTGGGGGCCGCGCCCCCTCTCGACGCGACGACCGCCGCGTGTTCTTGATCGAACGAGCGATACCGACCATCGAGTCCGACAGAAAAAGACGCCAACCCGGGGAGGGTGTGGGCGGTGGCTGTCTCGACTTCGCCATCTTCCCCCGCCATGGGGAAAGGCTTGCCCTCCGGTCCCAAAAGATCAACCGGAGCGGCGCCTTCGCCGGGACGCGGAATTCGGCTAGCGTCCACCGAAAGGAGGCAACGGTGAGCGCGGAGGGCACCCAGTCGGCGCGAGCGGCGCTGCGCCTCGTGGAGCAGGCCGAGCACGCCATCGCCCAGGGCGACGCCAGCATCGGCCGGCAGCTTTTGCTCGAGGCGGCCGAGGCCTTCCAGCACGCCGGCGACGAGCAGCGAGCGCAGCGGCTGCGGGCCCAGCTCGAGGGCCCGCCGATGGCCAACCTGGCGCCCGCGGACACGGAAGAGAGCGATGTCTCGAACGCGAAGTGGCTCCCTGGTCCCGCTCGCGCCGCCTCGGAGGAGACCAGCTTGCCCCGCCCGTTGCTGCTCGCTCCGCTCGACGAGGACGACCCCGAGCCGAGCGAGGCCGTGCTCCGGGCGGCGGAGGGGCCGCTGTCCGACGAGGCCCCATCGGAGCCTGCCGCCCGGCTCATTTGGGCGGAGGAGCGGCGTCGGGGGAGCTCGCCGCTCGGATCGAGCGCCGCGGCGTGGGCCGACGAGCTCGAGTCGGCGATGAAGGCGGGAGCCACCGATTACGCCGAGCACGTTCGAGCGACGCTTCGGCTCGTCCACCCTTCCCATCCGGTCCCTGCGACCCATGAAGCGCGGTTCGAACCCCCTGGCCGGTCGGTTCGCGAGATCGACGCCGCGATCAGCGCCGTCATCGACGCGGAACACCTGGTCGCCGACCTCGCCGATGACAGCGCGTCGCTCGATTTCGGCTGGCCGTCCCGGCCCCCGAGCCCGGCCCCTCACGCGCTGGTGGGGTCGATCCTTCGCGGGCGCTTTCGGCTCGAGCGGGAGGTCGGTCGAGGCTCGCAAGCGACCGTGTACCTCGCCCGGGACCAGGTGCTCGAGCGCCCGGTGGCGGTGAAGGTGCTCGCGCCTTCGCTGGCCGAAGACCCAGACCTTCTCGAGGGCTTCTTGGCCGAAGCGAGGATGGCGGCCCGGGTCCAGCACGCCGGTTGCCTGTCGGTGTTCGATTTCGGAAGGGAGGCGGAGGTGACCTTCTTCGTCATGGAGTACTTCGCTGGCCGAAGCCTGCGCGCGCTGCTTCGGGGGGGCCGACTCGAGCCGTACCTCGCCCTGCACGTGGCGAAAACGCTGGCCGAGGCGCTCGCCGCCGTGCACGCCGCCGGAATCGTTCACCGGGACGTCAAGCCGAGCAACGTGCTGGTGGACCGAGGGGCCCGGGCGAAGCTGTCCGATTTCGGGGTCGCGGTCCGGACCGACCGCCAGCCGGTGAACGAGGGGATGATGGTGGGCACGCTGCGGTACATGGCCCCGGAGCAAGCGAAAGGGCGGCCGGCCGACCCCCGATCCGACCTGTTCTCTCTCGGGGTGGTCCTGTGGGAGATGCTCGCCGGGCGGGCCGCGTTCGAGCCCACCGTGGACGCAGTGAAGGCCCGCATGTCGGCCCCGCCGCCGCCCCTGCCGAGCGACATCGAGGTGCCGCAGCGGGTCCGGGAGCTCGTGGAGCGGGCGATGTCGCCGGTCCCCGAGCTTCGACCGGCGACGGCGGGCCGCTTCGCCGAGCAGCTTCGCCGAGCGCTGTCCCGGCTGCGGGCCGCCCATCGAGAGCAAAACCGATGAGCGCGACGACAAACAGTCCAAGGCTCGGGTTGCTCCGTCCCCTGGTGCCACTGCTCGTGGCCGGTTGCCAGGTCGCCGGCTCGCAGCCTCGGGCGTTCGCGCCGCAGGCCCCGGTCCCGCCGCCCACCGAGCCGCAGTGGATGGGGGCCGAGCCGGACGAGCCCGAGAACCCGCCGGCGCCGGTGGTCGAGGGTCCGCGGGCCGACCGTCGTTCCCCGCTCGGGGTCACGCTCGGGCCGATCGGGGTGGGCACCGACCACGTCGCGTTCACCGATCGGTTTCGGCAGGCGAGCCGCTGGCGGGCTCTGGACCGCCGGGGTCGCCCTCACCCCGAGCCGCTCGCTCTCGACGAGAAGGGGTGGGTTCGGCGGCTCGCTCGCGGGCAGGTGGCCGTGGCCGACGCACCGACGGAGCCCGGAGCGAGCTATGTGCTCCGGTATCTGGGGGACGGCCGGGTCGAGGTCGGCGGGGCCCGGGTGGGCCGCCGGTCCGCGGGGCGGATCGAGCTGGTCGCGGGCGGGGCGACGGTCTCGATTCGCATCGAGCGCAGCTCCCCGTCGATGCCGATCCGGTCGGTGGAGCTGCTCCCCGAGCGGTGGTCCGAAGGCCCGGTCCCGAGCTTCGATCCGGATTTCGTCGAGCGGCTGACCCCGTTTTCGGTGCTGCGCACCGCGGGGTGGTTGCCGGCGGACGCCCCGAGCGACTGGGCCCACCGCGCGAAGCCGGACGACGCGACCCAGACCGGCCCCGGCGGGGTGGCCTACGAGCACCACTTCGCGCTCGCCTCGCACCTTCGGGCGGACCTGTGGCTGCGCATTCCCGCCCGACTCGACGACGACCACCTGCAGCGGCTCGCTGGCCTCGCGGCCAAAATGCTGGAGCCGGGGCTCCGACTGTACCTCGAGGTCGACTCCGAACGATCGGAGCCGGCCAGCGAGGACCGCCTGCTTCGAGAGGGGGCGGTCCTCGATCCGGACCCCCAGGTGGGCCGGTGGTTGGCTTCGACCCGCCGGGCGCGGTCCTCGTTTTCGGCGTTCCGCCGGGCGCTCGGGGCCGATCGGGTGGTGCGGGTCTTGTCGGTGCCGCTCGGCGACTCGGCGTTGGTGCGGCGCATGATGGAGTTCGAGGCGACGGGGGCGGCGGTGGACGCCCTCGCGGTGAACCCTCGCCTCGGCGCCGATCTGCCCCCGGGCACCGCCGACGCCGCGGTGTCGTTTCTCGAGAACACGGCCGTGCCCACGCTGCTTCGGCAGGTGCAGGAGGTGGCAGCCATCGCCTCCGACGCCGGCATCGACCTCGTCGCCGCGTCCGGGGGCCTCGGGCTCGAACCGGCGGACGCAGCGGGCAGGGACCAACCGAAGAGGTCGCGTCCGGCTTCCTTGGCGCGGGCGCTCGAAGTCGCGCTCGACGCTCGGCTGTCGGTGCCCTTGCTCGCGATGCTCGACGGCTGGCGGGCCGCTGGGGGCCGCCTGTTCGTGGTCGAGCCGCTGTTTGGACCGGGGCGGGCGCTGCCGGGGCTCGGCGCCGACCCGGCCACCGCTCCGCAGTTCGTAGCCTACCGCCGATTCTCCACCAACGCGCCCCGGTGGTGGCAGGAGACCCCCCTGCGGCCGCCGGCGATCGAGCCGGGTTCCGAGCCGGGGTCTCAGGCGATGCCCGAAGGGGCCCCGCCCCACGTTCGGATGGTTCCGTCCGCTGCGCTCGAACCATCGGCGGAGGCTCCTGCGGTGGAGCGGCTGCACACCGCTCCGTGGGCCAAGTTTGCGAGCTTCGGGGCGGCGGCGGTGTTCGCGGGGCTGGCGGTGGAGCGATTCTCGGCGGCGCAGCGGTTCGAGAATCGGCGCGAAGACGCGCTTCGCGCCCTCGGGGCGACGACCGAGCCCGATCGTTTCGATGCCCTCCAGGGCCGAGTGCGGGCCCAAGAGGACAACCGCGGGTTTGCGCAGTCGCTCGGCTTTGCCGCGGTTGGCGTCGCGGTGTCCCTGGTCGGTTGGGCGGTGGCCCAGTGGCTCGACGAGCCCCAGCTCCCCCCGATCTCCTCTTGGTCGGAGGACCCTCGATGAGCTGGCCCGGTTGGGTCGCCGGGGTGGCCCTCATGCTCGGCGCGGCGTGCACCGAGCCTCGAGACCTCGATGCCGTCGTCCCTCCGTGCGGGGACGGGGTGGTCCAGCCGGGCGAGGGCTGCGATGACGGCAACCGGGAGGACAGGGACGGCTGCAGCGCGACGTGCCGGGTCGAGTTCGGGTTCGCGTGCGAAGGGGCTCCTTCTCAGTGCAGGGCCGTCTGCGGAGACGGCCGGGTCCGTGCCCGCGAGTCCTGCGACGACGGCGGCGAGCGAGACGGGGACGGCTGCTCGGCGACTTGCCTGGTCGAGTGGGGCTGGAGCTGCGACGACGCCGAACCGAGCCAATGCGAACCGAGCTGCGGAGATGGCCTCCTGCGCGGCAATGAGGCCTGCGACGACGGCAACCGAAGGTCCGGCGACGGGTGCGACCGAACCTGCCGCGTCGAGCCCGGCTTCGTGTGCGAAACCCAAGTTGCGCCCTCGGTCTGCAGGTCGGTGTGCGGGGATGGCCTCGTCGTAGGCAACGAGGCCTGCGACGACCAAAACCGCGAAGCCGACGACGGCTGCGGCCCGGATTGCGAGGTCGAGGACGGTTTTTCGTGCTCCGGGTCGCCGTCGGTCTGCGTTCGATGCGGCAACGCCCGGCTCGAAGGCCCAGAGGAGTGCGACGACGGCGGGCGGGTCCCCGGCGACGGCTGCGACCGAGGCTGCCTGGTCGAGCTCGGCTGGACCTGCGACGAGGAGAGTCCCACCCGATGCGCGCCGATCTGCGGGGACGGTCGAACGCTCGGCGACGAAGCGTGCGACGACGGAAACCTCGATCCCGGCGACGGCTGCGACCCGAGCTGCGAGGTCGAGGAGGGCTGGCGCTGCGAGCAGCAGAGGGGGGAGACCTCCTCGTGCCGCACCCGGTGGACCGCGTTCGAGGCCCCGGTCAACCTATCTGGCCGAAACGCCGGAGCCTGGACCGGGCGGGAGATGGTCGTCTTCGGCGGCGGAGAACAAGGGAACTTCGCCCTCGACGATGGCCAGGCTTTCGACCCCGAGACCCGGACGTGGCGCCGAATCGCGTCGGAGGGAGCGCCGGCCCCCCGGCTCGGTCATTCGGCGGCGTGGAGCGGGGAGGCGGTGCTGTTCTTCGGAGGCCTCGGCCCCGAGCGTCCGCTCGCCGACGGCGGAGCCTACGACCCGGACGGCGACAGTTGGGTGCCGATCCCGGCCGCGCCCGGCCCGGGGCGGTCGGGCCACCTCGCGGTCTGGACCGGGCGGCGCATGCTGGTGGTCGGCGGAAGCTCCGAGGAGCAGTTTCTCGGCGACGGGCTCCTGTACGACCCGGCCGCCGGGACGTGGACGCGGACCGCGGCTCTGTCGGTGGGTCGGATCGACCACGCCGGGGCCTGGACCGGCCGAGAGCTCATCGTGCATGGCGGCTTCGGAATCGTAGACGAGCGGTTCTCTGCGCTCGGGGACGCCTGGGCCTACGACCCGGGCACCAACCGCTGGCGGCCGCTCCCCCCCGCTCCGCTCTCCGCCCGGGCGAACCATCGGGCGGTGTTCACCGGGACCGAGGTGGTGTTCTTCGGCGGCGGCAACGAATCGGGCGCGGTGTTCGCGGACGGGGCTCGGTTCGATCCGGTGGCCGAGCGGTGGACCCTGCTTCCTCGATCCGGCGGGCCCACCGCTCGGACCGGGCCGGGGCTCGCGTTCGGCGACGGCCAGCTCTTCGTCGCTTCCGACGCCTTCGACGGCACCATCGGGGCGACCTGGCGGGTGGGCGACGCGCAGTGGCGGGCGATCACGCCGGCGTTCGCCCCGTTTGGACTCTCGAATCCGCTGGCAGCGTGGACGGGGCAGCAGCTGCTCCTGGTCGGCGGAGGGACGGCGGCGCTCTTCGAGCCGCCGGCGGACCCGTGAGCCACTCCCTCTCCTTCGAGTCTCCGCCCGAGCGGCGAGGCGAACGGGTGCTCGTGCGCGGCGAGTCCACGCTCGGGCGAGCGGAGGGGTGCGACGTGGTCCTCGACGACCCCCGGGTGAGCCGCCGCCACGCCCGGCTGCTGCTCGAGGACGGGCGGCTGGTGGTCGAAGACCTCGGCAGCCCCAACGGCACGGTCGTCAACGGTCTCCGGGTGGCCCGGCAAGAGCTCAGTCGGGGGGACGTGCTCGTGCTCGGCAAGCACCGGCTGCGGGTCGAGACGGGCGGGGCGCCCCGAGGCGACGTGGTGAAGCCGGTCCGGGTCGCCGAGCTTCCAAAGGCCATGGGGCGCCACGCCATCTACCGGGCGCTCGGCCTCGGCGACGAGACGCTGCTCGACGCCGGTCCGGGGGCCGCGGTCGCCCTGCTCGACAAGACCCGGCACTACGCGGTCCTCCACCAGCTGAGCCTCGCGCTTCGGGCGGCCCACACCCCCAAAGGCATGCTCGGCCGGCTGGTCGAGCTGGTGCTCGAGTTCACGGAAGGCGACCGCGGGTTCGTGGTGCTGGCCGAATCGGGGGCGAGCACGACCGGGACGGGGACCGAGGACGACACCGAGCCGCCCGGCGCCCCCGGGGACCTCCGGGTGGCCGCGGTGCGCGGAAAGGGCCCGGGGACGCCGACGCTCTCGAGCACCGTGGCCCGCCACGTCCTGTCCGAGCGCTGCTCGGTGCTCAGCCACGACCCCGGGGACGACGCCCGCTTCGCGGCCTCGGAATCCCTGTTTCTGAGCGAGACCCGGGCGCTGATGGCGGTGCCGATCCTGCTTCGTGAGCAGGTGCTCGGCGCGCTCGTCGTGGAGAGCGGGCGGCCGGACGCGTTCTCCGAATCCGACCTCGATCTTTTGACCGTACTCTCGACGACCATCGGCCAGACCCTCGAGAACCTCCAGCTGGCCGAGCGGCGGGAAGCCACCATCCGGGAGCTCGAGGCGGCGCGCGCCCACCTGCTCGAGACCCGGGCCAGGCTGGTTCGCTCCGAGCAACTCGCGGCGGTCGGGCGCCTGGCGAGCGGTCTTGCCCACGAGGTGAAGAACCATCTCTCTCCGTTCATGCTCGCCGACATGATCGCCCGAAAGTATCCGGACGACGAAGAGACCCAAAACGTGGTGGAGCTGATGCTCGAGGCCCGCCAACACATCGTGGACTTGGTCTCCGAGGTGAAGGGGTTTGCGCGGGGACCGGAAGGCTCGGGGGGCCGCCGGGAGCCGGCCGATCTGTTGGCGCTCGCTCGAGCGGTCGCACGCTTCGTGAGCTGCGACGCCGCGGTGAAGCGCCACCGGCTCGAGGTGGTCGCGCTTGGCGAGCCGTGGGCCCGAATCGACACGCCCCGCATCCGTCAGCTGCTGTTGAACCTCGTGAAGAACGCGGCCGACGCGCTCGGCGAGGCTCGGGAGGGCCGCATCGAGGTTCGGGTCGAGGAGGACGGACCCATCGCTCGGCTCACCGTCACCGACGACGGGCCCGGGGTGCCCAGCGAGCTCGGCGAGCGAATCTTCGAGCCGTTCGTGTCCACGAAGGGGGAAAATGGCCTCGGGCTCGGCCTCGACATCGCCCGGCGCATCGCTCGCGACCACGGCGGAGAGCTCGAGTTCGAGTCCGAGCCGGGCTCGACCCGCTTCACCCTCCGGCTGCCCGCCCTGCCCGAGTAGGCGTTGTCGAGAAGCAGCACCGCGCGAGCGACGCGGGCTCGACGCTCATCTCGGTCCAAAACCCCAGGAAGCGAGGCGTCACGGGGCCAGGGTGTCGAGATCGCTCCACAGCGGCGCCACATCGACGGAGACGCCGAGCGAAGCGAGCTCGACCGCGCCCTCGGTGAAGAACGATGTGAGCCAGTCCCCGCTCCGGGCTCTTTTGCTCGAGCTCTAGGTAGTCCGCGACGCTCAGCCGCTTTGGGATGCCTCGAGCCTCCATAGCGAGAGCCTACCAGATCGACGAACGGCGCGGGCACGGGGACGGTGCTGAGGTTGGTCGGCAACGGCTCGCGCGTTGACCACCAGGTATGACCGTGGTTATACCAGCCGCATGAAGACCGCCATTTCCATCCCGGACGAGCTGTTTCAGGATGTCGAGCGGACGGCCCAACAACTCGGCATCTCGCGGAGCGAGCTGTTCGCGCGCGCCGCGCGCTCCTACCTAGACCGACACTCTCCCGATGAAATCCGACGATCCTACGACGCGGGCTATCGGGCTGTGGACAGCGATGAGGAGCGGCGCATTCGTCGCGCCGCGGCCCGGGACCTGCTTTCGAGGGTCGATTGGTAATCGAGCGAGGAAGCGTCTGGTGGGCGGACCTCGGCGAGCCTCGCGGATCCGAGCCGGCTTTCGTTCGGCCGGTGGTCGTCGTTCAGGCTGACCCTCTTAACGACAGTGCCCTTTCAACGGTGATGGTCGTTCCGCTCACCTCCAACCTTCAGCGGGCTGAGGCGATCGGAAACGTCCGGCTCGAGGAGAAGGAGACCGGGTTGGCCAAGGTGAGCGTCGCGCTGACGTGCCAGGTCATGACGCTCGACGGAGATTGGCTCACCGAGCACGCTAAAGACCTTCCCTTGGGCGCAGTGAGACGGCTCGATCGCGGCCTGAGAATCGCCCTCGACCTCACATGAGGTCGAGGGCTTCGAGCGGTCGGCGAGGCGGTAGGATTCGGGGGCTCGCCTCGGTTCTCCCTCGAGCCCCGGGCGAGCCCACGAACGTGGGTTCGGTCAGGGTGCGGGGGGCTGAAGCACCCGGTCGATGACGTGCACCACGCCGGTCAGGGTGCGGATGTCACGCCGGCCCATCTCCACCGTCGCGGTGCCGCCGGCGCCGTCCTGGATGGTGATGTCGCCGCTCGCGCTCCGGGTCACCGTGACCGGCAGTCCGGCGAGCGTCTGAACGATGGTGGGCATGCCCACCGGGAGGTCGGTGGACAGGACCTGCGAGGGCAGGGCGTGGTAGGCGAGCAGCCCATCGAGCGCCGGGGAGGGCGGAATGGTGAGACCCATGAAAGCCGAGTTGACCGGCGCGAACACGGTGATCGGCGGATCGCCGGCCAGCGTGTTCGGGTTCACCGCGTCCTGCGTGGCGGACGTGGTCATGCCGAGCGCCCCCACGAGGGTGGACAGGTCGGGGGTGGCCGCCGCCACCTGCACGATGGACGGAGGCACGATGACGTCATCGAGCAGGTGCACGATGCCGTTCGACGCGGGCACGTCGAGCGTCATGCCCAGCCTGGCCCCTCCGATCCGCAGCGGCATCGAGGCCACGGCGAGGGGCAGGTTCGCGAGCGACGTGAAGCTCGTGGCGCCGACCACGGCGGCCGAGTCGTTTCGGCCGGATACGACGTGGTGAAGCAGGATGTTCGCGATCACGTCGTCGCTGACCGCCGAGAGATCCGCCGGCACTGCGGCGAAAGCGGCGTTGCTCGGCGCGAACACGGTGAACGGCCCGGCTCCGCGAAGAGCAGGGGTGAGGCCCACCCGCTCGACCGCTCCGGCGAGCGAGGTGAGCCCCGCGGCGATGGCCCGCTCGGGGATGGTCCCCGGGTTCAGCACCCCATCGATGAGGTGCACGACCCCGTTCAGCAGCCGAATGTCGGCGGTGACCACCGACGCCGTGTTCCCGAGCCCGTCGGTGAGGGAGACGGCGCCCATCGCGCCGACCGACACGGTGAGGGTCCCGCCGTTCGCGGTGGTGATGACCTGGCCATCGGTGAGGCTCCCGGCCAGCGCCTGGCCGGTGGCGACGTGGTAGGTGAGGATGCTGGTCAGCCGGGCCTGGTCCGCGAGCAGATCGGAGACATCCGAAGGGAACGCGGAGTTGATGGGCGCGAAGACCGTGATCGGCCCTGGGCCGGACAGCGTGGCCGCGACCGCAGGGTCGGCGGCGCCCACGGCGGCAAACAGGGTGGAGAGGTCGGCCGTGGCTGCGGCGGCCTGGGCGATCGTCGGCGGGACCATGACCCGGTCGAGCACGTGGATGATGCCGTTGGTCGCGGCCTCGTCGAGCTGGTTCGCGTCGAGCGGCGCGCCGCCGATCGTGGGCGGGTTCGAGGCGGGGTTGACCGCGATCGAGGTGTTGGCCGCGGTCTGGAACGACTCGGCGGCGAGCACCGCGGCCGAGTCCTGGCGCCCGGGCACGACGTGGTGAAGGAGCACGTTCGCGAGCAGCGCCGGGTCGGTGGGCGTCGCTGCCCCGAGCTCGAGGAAAGCGGCGTCGGTGGGCGCGAACACGGTGAACGGGCCGCCGGTAGCGAGCGTGCCGGCAAGCCCAGCGGTCCCCGCCGCGGACAAGAGCGTGTTCAGGTTGAGCCGGGTGGCCTCTTCCACCAGGTTCCCCTGCATCATCGGGGCCTCGGGGTTCAGGACGCCGTCGATGAGGTGGACCACCCCGTTGAGGAGGCGGATGTCTGGGGTGGTGACGCGAATCTGCGACCCGGCCTGGTCGGTGAGGCTGACCCCCTCAGCGGAGACGTTGACGGTGAGCGTGCCGCCGCCAGCCGTGGTGAGGGTCTGACCTTGGGTCAGGTCCCCCGAGAGGGCCTGCCCGGACACGACGTGGTAGCTGAGGATCGCGTCCACCTGCTCTTGGGTGAGTTCGCCCAGATCGACGCCAGCGAAGGCGGAGTTGACCGGAGCGAATACGGTGATCGGGCCGCCGGCGAGCGCGTCTCGAACCGACTGAGAGGCCGCGCCCACGGCGGTGACCAGGGTCGAGAGGTTCGCGGTGGCGGCCGCGGCCTCGAGCACGGTGGGCGGGATCATGACCTGCTCGACGACGTGGACCACGCCGTTCGAGGCGCGCACGTCGATTCGGGTGGTGTCGAGCGGGGCGCCGCCTACGGTCGGCGGGTTCCCGGTCGCGTCCACGGCGAGAGACGTGTTGGCCGCGGTGTCGAGCGTGGTCCTGCCCAGCACCGCGTCGGACTCGAGCGTGCCCGGCACGACGTGGTGGAGCAGCACGTTCGCGAGCAGCGCCGGATCGGTCGGCGCCGCAGCACCAAGGGCCGAGAAGGCCTCGTTGGTGGGCGCGAACACGGTGAAGGGGCCGGGGCTCGCGAGGGTCTCGGCCAGTCCGGCCGCCGTCGCCGCCTCGAGCAGGCTGGTCAGCCCCGCGGTCTGTGCGACCTGGACGATGGTGCCGAGCATCATCCCGGTGTCCCCCGAGCCGGTGTCGGGCTGGGTCCCCGTGTCGGGCCGGGTCCCCGTGTCGGGCCGGGTCCCCGTGTCGGTGGTCATCCCGGCGTCGGGTTGGGTGTCTTCGTCGTCCCCCCCGCAGGCCACGAGGGCCACCACGGCGGGGAGGGCAAGGGGCAGAATCCATCGAACATGTGTTTGCATCGGTCCTCCGTGACCCCAGCCGGAACCGGCCGGTCGGTCGCGTCGGAGTCTAGATTTCGTCCAGGTATCGTCCATCGAAATCCGCCCAAACCGGTCAAGTCCCTGGATTTGCGGCGGGTTCTTCGGGATTGCGCTCAGCGGAGCCGCGCCGGGGTCCCCCAAACCGCGACCGCGCTGTCGAAGCAGACTATCAAAACGAGAGATTGGGCTTCAGGCTTGGCCCGCTTTCGCGTCCTCGATGTGGCGGAGGTCGATCGCGGCGGCGGCCTGGTGAGCCGGCCGAGCCCGGAGCCTCTCCGCGTAGGCAACGAGCGCTGGCGTATTGGGGAGCGTCCCGAACTTCAGACCCCAGTCGACCTGCGCGCCGACATAGATGTCCGCCGCCGTGAACCGCTCGCCGCAGACATAGGCTCGACCGCTCAGAAAGTCGGACAGCGTCCGTGTGACCCGCTCGAAGGAACCGAAGCCGATCATCCCTTCCTTCGAGGGATCGAGCCCTTCGTCCCACTTCATCGAGCGGGCGACGACCGCCTGCTCGAGCGGACCGGCGGCGAAGAACAGCCATCGGTAAAAAACCGCCGATTCGGACAGAGTGGTCGGCTCGAGCTCGGCGCCGGGAAAGGCCCGAGCAAGGTAGGCGCAAATCGCGGCCGTTTCGGTGACGACGTTGCCCTCGTGCACGATGGCCGGGACCTTCGCCATGGGGTTGACCGAGCGGTAGGCCTCGCTGTGCATCGGGGCGCCGTATTCGAGCAGGCGCTCTTCGTACGAGGCGCCGGCCTCGTGCAGCGCCCATCTCGCAATTTGACCTCGGCTCATGGGGTTGGTGTAGAACTGGACGTCGGAAGACATGGACTGAACCTCTGATCAGTCGATATCAGTGATCGGAGCCGCCTTCAAGGCTCGATCGTCGAGGCTCATCAGAGCCCACCGGCCTCGTACGAGCAGGATCAGCTTCAGCCCGGCCTTCACCACCGTGGTCCCGGTGATGACCCACCAGATCCCGGCGGCGCCGGCGCCGAGGGGGATCGCGACCCACCAGGCGAGCGGGGCGCGAAGCAAGTTGAGGGGGGCGGACGTCCAGAACACGGATCTCGTCGCTCCGGCGCCAGCCAGCACCCCTTCCGCGGTGGATTCGAGGGCGACGAACAGCTGCGACAGGCCGATGATCGCGGCGTAGAGGGCCGCCTCCCGGCGGACGGCGGGATCGCTCGCGAACGGGGCGGTCAACAGCTCTCCGCCGGCCACGAACAGGCCGGTCGCGACGAGGCCGAGCGCGGCGGTGGGAAGGAGCGAGATCGCGGCGGCGCGGCGGGCCCCAGCCACGTCGCCGGCCCCGAGCCGCCGTCCGACCACCGACGCGACGGCGAGCGCGACGCCGTGGAACACCGGCCACGCGAGGCCTTCGAGCGCCGACCATCCGATGCCGAGCGCGGCGTTGACCTCGGGGCCGAGCGGGGAGACCGCGACGGCGACGAGGACCCAGTACACCCCCCCGTACAGCGCGGTTGACAGGGCCATGGGGGCCCCGATGCGGCCGATTCGGGCGAGCTCGCGCCGCCACCCCGGATTCAAGACGTCCGCCCGGCGCAGGCCGATCCGCCTCGACAATCGGTGGAGGCCCCAGGCGGTCGCGACCGCTCGGGACAAGGTCGAGGCGAGCGCCGCTCCGGTGACGCCGCCGTCGAGGCCGAGGGCGAACAGCGGGGTGAGCACCAGGTTGAGGCCGAGCGCGACCCCGTGCAGGGCGAGCGGGGTTCGGGCGTCTCCAAGGGCGAGAAATGCGACGTCGATGAGCGGAGTGAGCACGAGCGGGAGCGAGGTCAGGGCGAGCGCACGCAGGTACCGGGCCGCCTCGGTCTGGGCTCCGAGGTCGAGTCCGAGCGAGCGGGCGATGCCGTCGGCGCCGAGGGCTCCGCCCACGAAGAACACCGCCGCCAGGCCAAAGCCGCCCCGGAGCGCGGCCCCCAGGACCCGCCGCCGGCCGTCGTCGTCGCCTCCGCCCGTCGCCCGGGCGAGAAGGGGTCCGGCCCCAGCCGACAGCACCTCGAAGCTCGCGAAGGCCACCACGAGGACAAACAGCGTGGACCCGACCGCGGCCTGCGCGGCGACCGAGATCCGATCCACCCAGAACTGGTCCACGACCCGATAGCCGTGGGTGAGCAGAACGAAGGCGGAACTCGGCACGGCGAGCGCCAGCAGCTCGCCGAGCGCCGCTTTTCCGCTCCCTTTGCCGTTCATCGCCTCCTCCGCGGAGGCGCTCTTACCGGGGGACGGCCTGGGCGCGCACGGGGGAAGCGTCGGTGGGAGGGGCAGCAGGGCTCGGGGCGACCACGACCCGGTCCCGTCCTTGGTGCTTTGCGTCGTAGAGCGCCGCGTCGGCCCGGCCGAGCACGGTGCGAGGCTGCTCCCGGAGGGCGAGCCCGGCGACCCCCACCGAGCAGGTGAGATTCAGCGTCTTGCCCTTCCAGGGGATCCGAAGATCTCGCACCGCCGCCGCGAACCGCTCGGCGAGCCGGCGCCCGGTGTCGAGCGGGGTGTCCGACAGCAGCACGCAGAACTCCTCGCCTCCGTACCGGGCGGCGAAGTCGGACTTTCGGGGGAAGGCCTCGACCAGGGTCTTGCCCATGAGCCGAAGGACCTCGTCGCCGGCCGCGTGGCCGTGGGTGTCGTTGAACCGCTTGAAGTGGTCCACGTCGAGCATCAGCACCGTCATCGGGGCGCCGGTCAGCCCGGCGAGCACGGCGTCTTCGTCGAGTCGCCGCTCGAGCGCCCGCCGGTTCGGCAGCTGGGTCAGCTCATCGCGGTCTTGCTTGCTCTCGGCCTCGGCGGCGCGCAGCTCGAGCTCCTCGAGCCGGCGGGCCATCGCTCGAAGCTGCTTCGTGGTGCGGTGCTGGCGCCGCGCGAGCCCGGTTCGCACCCGCTCGATGGCCTCGGTCGCTTGCCGGCGCACGGTGTCGAGGTCGCCGGCCGCGGCCGCCGCGGCGAGCCCGTCGAGCGTGGCGCCGAGCGCGCGGCCATCCTCCTCGTCGTCGCCGAGGTCGGCGGACAGCCCGCGCACGACGTCGAACAAGGTCCCCCGCAGGCCGGAGACGGTCGCGCTGACGTGGGCGCGCTCGGCCCGCCAGCGGTCCCCGAGGACGCGCGCCGCTTCGGATGGCGTCTCTTTGGGGGCGCTCGGCAGCTCGAGCTGGGCGGCCAGCGTCGCCGTTCGCTCGGCGAAGGCCTCCGCCGGGTCGCTCGGGATGTCCAAGGCCCGTTTGCCGGCGGCGTGAAGGAGGTCGGCGAGGGCTGCCCGGGCCTCGGCGTCGGGGCCCCCGAGCAAGTAGGTGATGAGCCCCACACCCGGTCGAATCGGCCGGGCGCCGCCGCCCGGGAGCGCGGACCCCGCCGGTCGAGGCCAACCGTGTCGACCCGAGGCGGTCGAGGACGAGGCCCGGTTGCCTCCGCTTCCCGCCCCGGCGCAGGCTCCCGCCGTGGCGCAAATCGGCATCGTCGGGGCGGGCATGGCCGGCCTCGTGGCGGGGAGGGCCCTTCAGGCGGCGGGCCATGAGGTGAGGCTGTTCGACAAGGGCCGTCGGCCCGGAGGACGGAGCTCGAGCCGGACCGAATTCGACCACGGCGCGTCGTATTTCACCGTACGGGACCCGACCTTCGCGGCCGAGGTCGAGCAGTGGCGGGAGGCGGGCTTGGTCGGCCCCTGGGCCCCTCGGCTCGCCGTGCGCGGCCCGGCCGGCCTCACCCCGAAGGGATCGGGCGGACCGACCCGCTTCGTTGGCGTGCCTTCGATGGGCTCGCTCGCCCTCTCGCTCGCCGACGGGCTCGCCGTCGAGCGCGCGCAGGTGACGTCGGTGGTGGGTTCACCGCGCGGGGTCGAGCTCGCCGGGGAGCAGGGATCGCTCGGGCTGTTCGACCGGGTGGGCCTCACCGTGCCGGCGCCGCAGGCAGCCGCGCTCATCGAGCCGGCGGATGCGCCGCTCGCCGCTCGGGTTCGCCGAGCCCAGATGGCGCCCACCTGGACCCTGATGCTCGCGTTCTCCGAGCCGCTCCCCACCCCGTTCGACGCGATCTTCGTGAACGACGGGCCGCTGTCGTTCGTGGTTCGAGAGGCGAGCAAACCGGGGCGGCCCGCGGACGAGCGTTTCGTCGCGCACGCGAGCCACGTTTGGTCGCAGGCCGCGCTCGAGTGGGAGCCGGCCGCCGTGCGCGCCGCCCTCGAGCCGGCCTTTTTTGCGGCGCTCGACCTCGAGCCGGCGCCGGTCGAGCGAGCCGACGTCCACCGATGGCGGTACGCCGCGGCGACGACCATCGCCGAGGTCCCATGCCTGGTGGGAACCGACCCCCGAATCGCGCTCGCCGGGGACTGGACCGCGGGTCCCCGGGTCGAGGGCGCCTACCGAGCCGGACTGCAGCTCGCCGAGGCCCTCCGGGGATGAGCCCCCCCGAAAAGGTCTGCGTCCGCTGCGGGCGCGCCATCACCTGGCGAAAGAAGTGGGAGCGGGACTGGGAGCAGGTTCGATACTGCAGCGACGCCTGCCGCCGCGACCGCGCCGCCCCAAGCGACGGCGCCCTCGAGGCGACCATTCTCGAGCTGCTCGAGCGACGCCCCCGCGGGGCGACGATCTGCCCATCGGAAGCGGCGAGGGCGGTCTTCGGAGAAGACGAGTGGCGGCTGCGGATGGAAGCGACGAGGCAGGCCGCCCGTCGATTGGTCGCCGCTGGCCGGGTGCACATCACCCAAAAAGGCCGGGTGGTCGATCCGTCCACCGCCAAAGGGCCGATCCGCATCCGACGAGCGACGTGAGCCGACCCCCGGTTCGGCGCCGGTGAGCGAAGCTAGAACCGCGGCCGGTCCGCGAAGCGGAAACCGTCCGGGGAAGCGGGGCCGGTCAGCGGAGCGCTTCGGCGCCGGACACGATCTCCATGAGCTCGTTGGTGATGCCGGCCTGCCGAAGCCGGTTCGCCTTCAGGCTGATCTTCTCGATGATGTCCTTCGCGTTGCGGGAGGCGGCGTCCATCGCCGCCATTCGGGCTCCATGCTCCGCGGCCATCGACTCGAGCAGCGCTCGCCACAGCTGCACGGCGAGGTGCTGGGGCAGGAGCGCGTCGAGCACGGCCTCCCGGCTCGGCTCGAACAGGTGCTCGAAGCCCTCCCGCTCGAATTCGAGCGGCGGCGACGGCTCCCACCGCTCCGGGTACTCGACCTCGTATTTGCCCACCCTCGTCGCCCCTTGAAGGTCTGGGCCGCGGGTCAACAGTTCGCTCACCCGGATCGACGTGTCCTGCTCCCAGTCGTCGATCGGCTGCACCGGGAGCAGCTGCCGGACGACCGCCTTCTGGGCGATCGCGCTCTTGAACTCGTTGTACAGCAAGTACACCGCGTCGAGCCGACCGGTGCGAAATCCGGCCGCGAGCCCGCCCGCGATCTCGGCGGCCCGCTCGAACCGAAGGTCGTCCCATACGTCGTCTTGCCGAAAAGCGAGGGAGTAACCGCGGCGCTGAAAGTGCTCCGCCCCCTTCTTGCCGATGCTCGACACGAGGATCTCCTCGTACTCCCCTCGGTGCTCCTGGATGTACCGCTCCGCCGCGCGCAGGATGCTGGAGTTGAACCCCCCGCAGAGACCACGGTTCGAGGTGAGCACGACGAGCTCGACCCGCTTCGGGACCCTCGCCTGCAGCAGCGGGTGGGCGGCTACGTCCGAGCGCGAAACGAGGTGGTCGAGCACCTCCTGCATGCGCAGCGCGTAGGGGCGAGCCTGCAGCACCTGCTGCTGGGCGCGGCGCAGCTTCGAGGCCGCGACCATCTTCATCGCCTTGGTGATCTTCTGGGTGTTCTTGACCGCCCTCAGACGCTTTCGCAGGTCCCGCAGCGACGACATCGGCCCGGGGGGTAGAACGGGCGGACGAGGGGGTCAAGCGCTTCGTCCGGGCGTTCATCGCTGCAGCACTGGAGGCAGGTTGCCCTGCATCGCTCGCACCACGAGCGCTCCGGTCAGCGCCGCCGCGGCCAGCACGAGCGCCGCTACGGTGAGCGGCAGCAGCCACCGCTCGAGCCGGCTCCTCGACTCCGGGCGCGGCGCCGGCCGCGCCCGTCGCCGGACCGCGGCGGTCGACTCCGCTTCGAGGCCCACGAGCCGAGGACCGCTTCGGCCTCGCGGCTTGGCCTCTTTCGGCCCCTCGCCGAGCCGGGGGGCGGAGGTGAACGGGGTGCCGGTCGTCGCTGGCCGAACCGACGCGAGGCGGGGCGGGGGAGACGGGCGGGGCGCGGGCAGGTCGGGGGCCGGTCGGTCGATCGAGCCCTCGGCGTCGTCGAGCCCCAGGGGCACGGGCACCACCGGGATCGGCCCCGAGCCGTTCTGGAGGTCCGGGTCAGAAAGGGGCTCCGGTTCGGAGCGAAAGTTCGGCTCCACGTCGAACTCGAGGTTCGACCCCGCGACCGGACGAAAGGCCCCGGACGGTAGGCGAGGAAGAACCGACCCATCGTGGGTGGCCACCGCCGGCTCGGTCACCCGCTCGCCCGGCGGGTTTCGCTCGATGTGCAGATCGTCGAGCAGGGTAGGCGGGTCCCGGACGAGGCGGTCGGGCACCTCGAGGGCCAGGTCGGCCCGCCGGGGGGCTTCGGCGACGAGTTCCTCCGAGAGCGCGGCGGGCGGCTCGGGGAACGCGATCGCTTCGAGCGGGAGGTCGAGCTCCACCGGAGGCATCTCGAGCTCGGTTCTCGCCTCCGGCTCCTCCACCAAGTCTGGACAGAAATCGACCTGCGTCTTGCCGTCGTCTTCGACCACCCTCGGCCGGTCGGCCGGCATCGCCGGCTCGAACAGCATCGCTGCCTCGTCGATGGTGAGGTCGTGAGCGAGCACCTCGCGGACCGCATCGGTGTGAAGCCGGTCGGTGCGCTCCGGCTCGGCTGGAGCCAGGGCGCCGTACGGTTCGAGCGTCGCCTCCCGGATCCAATCTCCCCATCCCGGGTCCCGGGCCAGGGCCTCGAAGCTCGCCTCTGGGGGCTCGGAGAGCGGCCCGAAATGGTCGATTCGCTGCTCGGCGTCGGCCTCGAGCGACGCGAGCAGGTCGTCGAGCTCGGCCGCGGTCTGGGGCCGGTCCGCCGGTCGCTTCTCGAGCAGGCGCTGCACCACCCGCTCGATCCCGCCGAGCGGCGGCAGCGGCGGAACGGGGGCCGTGATGTGCTGGATGAGCACGTCGGCGCGGGTCGCCCCTTCGAACGGGGGGCGCCCGGTCAGGAGCTCGAACATGACCACGCCGAGCGAATACAGGTCCGCGGTCGGATCCACCGCCGGGTCTTGGCTCTGCTCTGGCGCCATGTAGGTTGGCGTCCCGACCAAGGTGCCGAGCCTGGTGAGGCGGGAATCGGGCGCGGCGGCGGGCAGACCGACGGCGCCGAAGTCGAGCAACGTCGCCGACCCGTCCGGGCGAACCACCACGTTGCTCGGCTTGACGTCCCGGTGGACGAAGCCATGGCCGTGGACCGCGCCGAGCCCGGCGGCCAGCTGCCGGGCCCAGCCGAGCACCCGCTCGGGTGAGATCGAGCCGCTCCGCTCGAGAACCCGGTCCAGCGGCGTTCCCTCGACCAGCTCGAGCACGAGAAAGCACAGCCCCTCGGGCGTGGCCCCGAAGTCCTCCACGCTCACCACGTTCGGGTGGCGGATGAGCGCGATGGACCGAGCCTCTCTTCGAAATCGCTCCCGGAAACGGGGCTCGGCGGCCTGGTCCCCGTACAGCACCTTGATGGCGCACGACCGGTCCAGCTCGGCGTGCCGAGCCCGGTACACCCGCCCCGTCGCCCCGGACCCGATGAGCTCCACCACCTGGTAGCGGTCGAGCATGGCTCCCACGAGCGGGTCCTGTGCGGTTTCGACCAAGAACTCGCCGTCCAGGCTGCACGCCCCTAGGTCCGCCTGGTAGACCGACCGACACCGCGGACAGACCCGCACCCCGACACCATGCCTCGGCTCGCTCGCCGGGGCCAGCGTTGCCGATGCGCGCCGACTTTTCGGTGTGGCCCGCGCCCGTTGACGGTTTGGGCGGCTCCGATGGTGAAGGACCTTGCTGCGGTCCACGGAATGCGGCACTCCCGATCCCGATGTACGAGGCCTACCTGAAGCCCATCCTGTTCGGCCTGTTCTTCCTCGGCATGATGGGGCTGTTCGTCCACTCGGTGTGGCGCATGTTCCGCTTGCTCGCGCTCGGCGGGCCCCGCTCCCGCGCCGTTGCCCTCCGAGATATTCCAGACCGCATCGGTGCGGTGATCTACTTGGTCTTCTTTCAGCGGAGGGTGGTCCGAGAGACCTTCGGCTGGAACCACGTCATCTTCTTCTGGGGCTTTCTCATCATCAGCGTCGGGCACCTCGAGTTTCTGGTCCGTGGGGCATTTCCTCGGTTCAGCTTCGGCGCGTTCCTCCCCACGCCGGCCTACCACGCGATCCTGGCCGGTGAGGACATCATGGCCTTCATCGTGCTCTTCGCGGTGGTCGCCGCGGTGTACCGCCGCGCGGTGGTGAAGCCGAGCCACATCCACCACGCCAGCCGGGAAGGGTTCTTGATTCTCACCCTCATCGCGCTGGTGATGATCACCTACTTCGGGGCGATGGGCTTTGGCATCCAGGCTGGCGCCGACGGCATCCTGCTCGACCACGCGGGCAGCCTGACCGTCTCGAGCGCCGTCGGCGCTGCGGTGAGCGGGGTCGAGCCGAGCGCGGCCTATGTCATCAGCGAGGTGTTCTGGTGGGCGCACGCGGTGGTTCTGCTCGCGTTCCTCAACGTCATTCCGAAGAGCAAGCACATCCATCTTCTCGGGGCGATCCCGAACATCTTCCTCCACAAACGGGAGAAGCACAAGGCAGCGCTCGACCGGCTCGACCTCGAAGACGAGAACGCCACCAGCTTCGGGGTGGGCATGGTCCACCAGTTCTCGTGGAAGGCGCTGCTCGACACCTACGCCTGCACCGAGTGCGGCCGATGCAATCAGCAGTGCCCCGCGACCCGGACCGGAAAAGCCCTGAACCCTCAGCAGCTCATCCACGACATCCGAGGGAACCTCTACGCCAACGGGGACGAGCTGCTCGCCAAGCGGGGGTACTTCGAGGTGAAGCCGGCCCCAGCCGACTTCGAACCCTCCCTCGCGCTCATCGCCGAGACCGAAGAGGAGCGAACCAAGTACCGGCAGACCTCGCGCGAGGTGTTGTGGGGCTGCACCAACTGTGGGGCCTGCGTCGAGGCGTGCCCGGTCCTCATCGACCATGTGGACGCGATCATGGACCTTCGCCGGTACCTCACCCTGACCGAAGGCGCGGTGTCGGCGGAGCTGACCGCCACCTTCACGAACATCGAGCGCAATTCGAACCCTTGGGGCATCGGCGCCGACCAGCGCGGGGACTGGGCCACGCCGCTCGGGCTCAAGTTCTGGGGGGGGACCGAGGACGCACAACGGTACGAGTACCTGTTTTGGGTGGGCTGCGCCGGCAGCTACGACGACTCCGCCCAAAAGACGGTGAAGGCGTTCGCCGACATCCTCGACGCCGCAGGGGTCACCTACGCCATCCTCGGCAAGGGCGAGCAGTGCTCGGGTGACCCGGCCCGGCGGGCGGGCAACGAGTACCTGTTCGACAGCCTCGCGCAGGCCAACGTCGCCACCCTCAACGAGATGGGGGTGAAGAAGGTCGTCACCGCCTGTCCGCACTGCTTCAACACCCTGAAGAACGAGTACCCCGCCTTCGGCGGGAACTACGATGTGCTCCACCACTCGCAGCTCATCGCGAAGCTGCTCGACGAAGGCCGGCTCGACCTCGGAAAAGGCGCGCTCGAGAACGTCGCCTTTCACGACCCGTGTTTTCTCGGCCGTTGGAACGATGAGCTCGAGGCCCCGCGTCGGTCCCTCGCCGGGGTGAAGCACCTGCAGGTCCTCGAGATGGAGGACCACGGCAAGAAGTCCCTGTGCTGCGGAGCGGGTGGGGCCCAGATGTGGAAAGAAGAGGAGGAGGGCCACACCCGGGTGAACGTGAAGCGCACCGAGCAGGCCCTCGCCACCGGCGCGGCCGCGGTCGCCGTCGGCTGCCCGTTCTGCAAGACGATGATCGGCGACGGGCTGAAGCACCACGGCAAGGAGGAGGAGGTGCAGGTGCTCGACCTCGCCGAGGTCGTGGCCGCAGCGCTCACCCCAGAGGCGAGAGCCAAAATCGCCGCCGCCCGAAGCCCAGCCGCCGAAGCGGCCCCGGCCGGCTGAGCCGCCGGCTCGAAGCCAGTGTTCAGCGCACAGCCCGGCCAAGCGGAGCGGCTCTTGGGCCCGCCGCGCCGGTCGATCGATTGTCCCCAAGGGGATTTGAACCCCTGTTGCCGGCGTGAAAAGCCGGAGTCCTGGGCCAACTAGACGATGGGGACCCGACGCCGGCGGTTCTGCGAAACGCGGGCGGCGGTGTCAAGGCCCGCGCGTCATGTTCGGACGCTGACACGGAGGCGACCGAAAGCGGCCGAAACGTCCCTGCGAACGGAATTCGTGACCGTACCGTTCTCGGGATGGGACCCCGGCCCGACGCAGCGCGTCCTACGATGGCCGCATGAGCATCGCCGCCGAACCCGGTTCATCCGTTCAACCCGAGCGCCCGTGGTACCGGGACTCGGTCGCCTTCATCGTCATGCACATCATCCCGATTGGCGGCCTGTTCGTGTTCGACCTCACCTGGTCGATGGCTCTGCTCGTGCTCGTGACCTACTCGGTCCGGATGTTCGGGATCACCGCCGGGTTTCATCGCTATTTTTCGCACCGCGCGTTCAAGACCGGCCGGGTGTTTCAGTTCGTGCTCGCGTGGCTCGGCTCCGCGGCGGCGCAGCGCGGGGTGCTGTGGTGGTCGGGCCACCACGTGGACCACCACCGGTTCTCGGACACGGAGCGCGACATCCATAGCCCCAAACGGGGGTTTTTCTGGTCCCACATGGTGTGGATGCTCGTCCCCGACTACGCGGCCACGTCGGAGCGCCAACTCAAGGCCTTTTCGAAGTATCCCGAGATCCTCTGGATCCACGAGTGGTGGCTGGTGCCGCCGACGACGATGGCGGTCGGCCTGCTGCTCATCGGCGGATGGGACTGGCTGTTTTGGGGCTTCTTCTTCAGCACCCTGCTTACTTGGCACGGGACCTTCGTCATCAACTCGCTCGCCCATGTGCTCGGGAGCCGGCGCTACCGGACCAGCGACACCTCCCGAAACAACTTCTGGCTCGCGCTGCTCACGCTCGGAGAAGGGTGGCACAACAACCACCATTTCTATCCTTCCGCTGCCAACCAGGGCTTCTTCTGGTGGGAGATCGACGTCAGCTACGCCGTGCTTCGGGTCCTCGAGAAGCTCGGGGTGGTCTGGGACCTCCGAACGCCCCCGCGCTGGGTGCTCGAGGGCCGGATGAAGCGCAGCGCCGCCATCGGCTCCGCGCTCGAGACCAAGGCCCCGACGAACGGCGCGCTGCCCGATCCCCAGCCCCAGGAGGGCTGAGTCTCAGGGGCAGTCCGGGGGCGGCGGGCAAAAACCCTCGACCGGCCCCAGCCGAAGGTTCAAGACGAGCCCAGGCTCGAACGCCATCCACGGTCCGCACGCTTCGCTGACCGCGCGGCTACCCGCCCCGGGCTCCGCGTACCCCCTGACCCACACCGCGAAACGCCCCCCGGGCGGAAGCGCCAGGTCGAGGGCGGGCGGGTCATCGGTGGGCAGATCGACGGTCTGCGGTTCGGCCTCGCACCGAAGCAGCACCAGATCCATCCGAGACAAATCCGCGCGCTCGTGCATCGGGCCGTCCCGAATCACCACCCGGAGCTCCGGCCGCCCTCCGCAGGCGACGAGGCAAGCGAGTACGCAACCTGTCCTGCGGCGAACGCTCACCTGAACTCCACCCGTACGGTCGTGACCCCTTCCGGGGTCGCGGTGGCCGCCGCGACCCCGGCGACCACGCCCCCGGCGACCAGGGCGCCAACGGCTCCCCACACCCACCACGGCCAGCCCGGCCCCGGTTCTTCTTGCTCCCGTCGCGGTTCGAACCGATCCGGCGCCAGCTTCCACGCTCCTGGGTCGGGAAAGACGGTGGCCCTGCGGATGAGTTCGGCGAGCAGAAGTTTGTCCTCGGTGACCGGCCCCGGCGCGGCGCCGATCGGGTAGCCGTCTTTGTCCACCACTCCGAGCACGAGCTTCGGTCCGGGTCGCACCACCGCGAAGTAGCCCGAAGCTTCGCGGGCGCCGAGCGAAGGCGCCGCTTCGGGAGTGGACGCGGCGAGGCCCACGGCGAACCGGTGGACCGCGTCGCGCGCCGCCTCGGTCTCGGGGGGGGCCCGCAAGTCGAGATCGGTGGTCGCTCCTGGGGGCACCGGCGCGGCGCCGGACCAGCGTGCGCCGGGCCAGCGCGCGGTGAGGAGGTGCTCCCCGGGGATGAGCGGGCCCAGCCGCCGCCCTCGCTCGTCGCTCGTTCCCGCCGGCTCGCCGTCGAGCCACAGCTCGCAGCGCGGGGCGCAGCGGGCGTGAACGAATCCGCTTGGACCGGGCTCGAGCCGGCGCCAAGCGGCCAGTAGCTCGGCCGGCGCTCGCTCCGGTGAGGGGCCGGCAACGGGCCCAAAGGGAAGCAGCGAAAGGAGGAGCTGGGTGGCGAGGCCGCGCTCTTCGCGCTGCAGGGCCGCCTCGGCTTCGGCGAGGAGAATGTCCGCGTACAGCGCGAGCGGCCCCTCGCCGCCGAGCTCGGTGACGAACCGCTCCCGGGCCGCAGCGAAGGCCCGCCGAGCCCCAGCGGCGTCGAACCGCAGGAACGCATCGACGCCGGCGTCCCGAAGCGCGGCGACCTGCGCCTCGACCCGCTTTCGCCCCTCGGCGCCGAGCGGACGGCCGGAGGGATCGGTCAGCTGCTCCTGCAGATCGAGCGCTTCGACCAGCGCCCGCTCGGCCCGCTCGGCGGCGGCCGGTGGAATCGGCCCTCGTTCGAGCCCGAGCCACAGTGCCGGTCCGGCGCCGGCCGCGGCGAGGAGGAGGCAGAGCACGAGGCGACCCTATCCGATCCGGACGGTGCTCTACGGCGCGGGAAACAGGGGGACGGAGACCGCCGTGGTCACGGTGCTGTCCTCAATCGGGACATCGACGCAGCCGCCGACCAGCGGGTCGCCGGTGACCCGCAATCGAGGCTGCATTTCTCCGGTGCTCGGGTTCTCCCGCATCTCGGTGATCACCCCGGGGTGGGCGTACACGAGCACGGTCAAGATGTCGTACGCGATGCTCACCGGGGCGGCGAGCGCGTCGTTCCGGTTCGGGAAGCGCACCGTCCCTTCGGATTGACGAAGGCCCGCGGGAGGGTCGGTCCACAGCGAAGCGCAGCCCCGTGCACCATTCGGAGGCGGTTCCCGAACGACCACCCGGAGGGCACGGGTGCGCGCCTCTGCGTCCTCATTGGGGAACTGCACGTCGAGCGCCAGCACCCCGATGTCTCCGCAGGCGGCGCCGGCGAGGGCGACGAGGAGCGGCAATCGGCCCACCATTTGCGTCATTTCGGCACGACCGACGCGGGCAGACAAGCCTCCCCCCGACCCGACCTTCGTCCGCGGCGCGTTGATGCGCGGCCATGAAATTAAGGGTTATTGCCTATGTGGGCGAACGGCGCCAGGTGGCGACGTCCGGAGCCGACTGGACGACCCTTTGCGAACGGGATAGCTCCATTCTCTGCCCGATGGCCAGCGCGCCGCCGAGGGAGACCGCCCATGCACGAGGTACAGGAAGGGCTGACCGACGTGAGCGAGCGCCCCGCCGACGCCCAGTCCGCCCTTCGTACGCTGGAGGCGACGGCGGGCGCGGTGCACCGCCTCGCCTGGGAGGGCGAGGACCCGGATGAGGACCGGCGCCGCGCGCTGGCTTGGTTCAACGCCGCGGCGGTGGCCGTCGTCGGCACCCACCCTCGGCTCGGCGCGGTGCTCGATTGGTGGCGGGTGGCGGCGCTCGGAGCCGAGCCCCTGCACTCGGCGTGGTCCATCGACCGCGAGCTCCCCGGCGAGCTCGGCGATGTCCTCCACCGCATCCTGGTGAGCGGCGGAGGTCGCCCGCTGGATGCGGTCCGGCGCCCCGCTGCGTTCTCGGCGGTGCTCGACCAGCTCGAGAGGGTCGCAGAGCGCAATCCCGGCAAGATTGCGGCCGAAAAGGAGATCCTGACCGAGGCGATATCGGAGTGCCACGCCGTCCTCCGGGCCGCCGTGCAGGGGGGCCCCAAGCCGACCAAGCTCCGCCTCGCGTCGGCGACCCCCGGGGACCTCGCGGCCTGGGCGAGCGAGGGGTCGGCGGCTCGCCGGGTCGACCCGAACACGCCGGTTTGGAACCACCTCATCAAGCAGCTCGAGACCCGTCGCCAGCTGGTCCAGCGGGCGCTCGCGTTGTGGCCCGGCTCCGAACGCCCGGCGCCCGAGCTGCCGGCGGCGTGGAAAAAATCGGTCGACGACCACTGCGAGGCCGGCCGCGATCTCGCGAAGGCGCTGGTCGAGGACGCGCTCCCCGAACCGAGCTACCGGCCGATCCTCGCCCCGGGCACCCTGCTGGCCAAGACCCTCGCCAAGCCGCCCGAGGGCCGGCAGCGGGTGGCCTTCGTGCTGACGCGGGAAGCGGCGGCCAGCGCCGGACGCGAGCCACCGGAGTGGGCGGCGGTGATCGCGGACCGGGTCCAAAACCTCGCCGACCGTCTCGACGGGCGGCTCGCCGAGTACGAGGGCGAAGCGGCCGAGGACCTCGGCGCCGCCCAGCAGGCGCTCGACCGGCTCGAGCTGGCCGAGGCGGAGAACTGGATCGAGCAGGCCGACCGGGACCACGAAGCGGCGACCCAGGGCGCGGACCTGGTCCGCATCAAGGAGCGGGCCGAGTTTCGGGCGGCGGAGCTGTCGAAGCTCGGGTTCGTGGCTCCGGCGCCGGGGCCCGACCTGCACGCTTGGGCGGAGGCGGTGGACGCGCGGTGGCGCGAGGCCCGGGCGCCGCTGCGGGAAGCGGTCGAGCACGTGCTCCAGCGGGCGCTGCGGGTCCCGAGCGGGGCCGAGGCGGTGGTCGAGGCGGCTGAGGAAGCGCAGCGAGCCCTGCAGAGAAACGAGCTGGCGGAAGTGGCGCAGCTGCTGCACGGCGCCCGTAGGGAGCTCGAGGCGTGCCTCGACCAGGAGCGCGAGCGTCTCGGCCCCGAGCTGTGGGCGCTCGCCGAGCGCATCGACGCCCTCCCTGAGGCCGGCGCGCTGACCCTCGCGATCGAACGGGCGGCCAGCCGCAGAGCGGCGGGGCTCGCGTCCGAGCGGCTCGTCGACGAGCTCGCGCAGCTCGCCGAGATCCTCGCCTCGGGCGCTCCGGCGGCGACGGTCGCGGTCGAGGCCAAAGGCGGGGCCCGGCGGCTCGCCTATGTCCTGGCCGGCATCGAGGCCCCGGGCACGGCGGCCGTGACCGAGGCCGGTCCGGCTGGCTTGCGGCTGACCCCCGGCGCGCCGGATGACGCCTCGCACCATCTGTCGGCGTGGGGTGAGCTGTGGAGCAACAACCACCTGCGCGCCGACGCGCTCGGCCCGGTGTTCCGGCGCACCGGGAGCGCAGTCGAGGGCCCATTTCGGCTGCTGCCCACCGGGCTTGCCCCGGAGGAACCGGCGTTCGCGGTCGCGCGCCTGCCCATCGCCGACTTCGAGCGGCTGTTCGGGCGGATCATCGCCGACGAGACCCGGAGCCTCGTTCCGGACCCCCCGACGCTCGAGGATCTCGTGGCGGCCGGGGCGAGCGTGCACGACCGCCTCGACGACGTGACCGCGGCGGCCTGGCTGGCGCGCCAGCTCGAGCAGACGCCGTCGCCGGAGTCCCTTCGACGGTTCCTCGCCGACGACCAGGCGCCGCAGTTCCCTCCCTCGGTGTACGCGATCCGCGCGAGCCGGCTGCGGGCCCTCCTCCCCCGGGCCGAAGCATTGGACGACGCTCGCCGGCAGGCGGTCGCGGCGTGGCTCGAGACGAAGGACGGGGAGGCGGCGCGCTCGGAGGCGGCGGCCCGGTGGGTGGCGGACCAGCTCGACCGGCACGAGGCCGAGGTGCGGGCCCGCCGAGCGGAACTGGACGCCGAGCTGGCGGCCAAGGAGACGGCGCTCGTCACCGTGGCGCAGCGGGTCGCGGAGGAAGAGAAGCGTCTCGGCGCCGAAATCGAGCGGCTCGAGTCCGAGCTCGCCGCGGCCCGTTCGGCGCTCGAGGACGAAAAGGTGCGGCTGCTCGCCCAGCTTGGCGCGTTCGGCGGTGCAGAGCGACCTCGGGGCGGTGGGGCGAGGGAGGCGGCCCGAGCTCCGATCCGAGCCCGCCCGTTTCGGCCGGGCGAGCCACCGGCGCTCGAGGAGCTCATCACCGCGGTCGCGGGGAGCACCTGGGACCGAACCGCGGTGGCCAACCTGGTGCTCTCGCTCGGGACCGGGCGGTGGACCTTGCTCGCCGGCCTCCCCGGGGTGGGAAAGAGCACGTTCGTGCGCAGCGTGCTGAGCCGGCTCGGCCACGGGCCGGGCAGCGATCGCTACCTCGAGCTGGTGGTCCGACGGGACTGGCAGGACGACGCGGCCCTCTTTGGTTTCTGGCACCCGACCGAGCACCGCTGGACCGCGTCGAGCGAGGGCTTCGTGGAGCACCTTCTCCGGGCTCGGGACGGGGAGGCGGACGGGGGGCTGTGGCCGGTTCTGGTCGAGGAGCTGAACCTCGCCTCCCCCGAGTACTACCTCGCTCGCATGCTGTCGGCGTTCGAGGCGGCCGCGCCCACGGTGCGCCTCTACGACCCGGAGCTCGATCCCGACAACGCCGAGCGGTACCCGTGGTCCTTCTCCGTGCCGCCTTCGGTGCGGATGCTCGCGACCATCAACGTCGACGACACGGTCGAGCGGCTCTCCCCTCGTTTTCTGTCCCGGGCGAGCGTCCTGTGGATGGAGCCGTCGGCCGACGCCCCTCTGTGGCGAGCCGAGGACGACAACCTCGGCCTGTCCGTGCCCTGGTCGGCCCTGGCTCCGATCACCGAGGCCGCGGCGCTCGGCGGCATCACCGAGGTCGTGAAGTTCCTGCAGGAGGCGCGGGTGCCCGGCGCCCCGACCGCCCGGACCCGCCGGGCGATGGAGCGGTACCTAGGAGCCGCCGACGGGGTCCTCGACCGGACGGAGGCGGAGGACCTCCAGGTGCTTCAGCGGGTCTTGCCCCCGCTGCGCGGGGTCGGGCCGCGATGGCGAACCCTGCTCGATCAGCTCGGCGCCCTGTTCGAAGAGCGGGGCTGGCGCCGCTCCGCGGCTCGGACCAAGGAGCTGAGGGTGCGCGGGGAAGAGCTCGGTGACTGGTACGACTTCTTCCACACCTGAGGGGCTCGAGCTGGAGGTTGTGGCCGGCGAGACCCTGATCCAGGACGAGGCGCGGCCGGTCGTGCGGGGTTGGGGCGATCTCGTGGTTCGCTCCCGCGGCCACCGCCCGGGTGCCTTCGTGCTGCTGACCGTTGGGGACCGAGAGATCGAGCTTCGGGCTGATGCCAGCGGCCTCGCGAGCTGGACCGGTCCCGGGCTGCTCGCCGAGGTCGCGGGCGAGGTCAAGGTCGCCGTCGACGCCCGGAGCGTGAGCTTCGTCGTGCAGCCGAACAAGCTCGTCGCCGAGGCGATCTCTGCCCTGGTGACCGAGCTCGAGGCGGTCGCCGAGGGGCTGTCCCTCTCGGCGGGGGCGGTGTCCACGGTGGAGGGGGTGCGATCTCGGGACCGGGAGCTGAGCCTGCTCGAGATGGCGGTGGGTCTCGCCGCGTCGGCCGCTCCGGCGATCCGGCGCCGGCCGCTTCACCGGGCCCGGGAGGAGGTGTGGGCGGCCCCGGCGGTGGGCGGCCCCCGCACCGCGCGGGACGTGCGCTGGCTCGCCACCCACCCGGTGGCGTCGGTCCGGGCGGCCGCGACCGGCCGCTCGGTGGGGGTGCGCCGGGAGCGCCGCGCCGACCTCGACACCCTGGAAAACCGGGGGGTGCTGACCGCGTACGATCGCCTCGACGCCGCCGCGACCGACCTGCGGGCTCGCGTCAGCGAAGAGCTCGGGCGGCTCGAGGCCGGCCGGGAAGCGAGAGAGGCCTTCGTCACCGAGCACGGCAACCTGTGGCAGGAGCGCGACGCGCCGCGCGCCTTGGGTCTCGAGCGGCGGCGGGCGCGCATCGACGAGCTGCGGAGGGAGATCGCCGCCATTCGGCTGCGGGCCGGGCTCCCGGACCTGCGCCCCCGGGGCCCGCGCATGCTCCGGACCCCGCGCGTCGACGCCGAGCCAGCGTACTGGACGACGTTTCGCGCCTTTCTCATCGCGGACGGGCAGGACGAGTCTTCGGTCGCTCCGGCCCCGATTCGCGCCCTCGACGAGCTGTGGGAGCAGTGGTGCACCGTCGTCGTCGCTCGGGCCCTGGGGGACCTGCTTGGCGCTTGGTCGGGGACTTTCGAGATCGATCCCGGCTGGTTTTCGACCCTCGCCCGGGGCGAGGTCGCCACCTGGACCCAAGAGCTGCGCACGGTTCGCCTGCTCTACGAGCCCGAGATCGGTCGGGAGGGCGAGATCCGAAAGCTCCACCCCGGTCGGCCTTGGCGCCCGGATTTGGTGGTCGAGGTGCGGTGGATCGACGGCTCGCTCGACCTGCACGTGCTCGACGCGAAGTTCCGTCGGGAGGCCGGCGGCCCGCCCTGGACCGCGCTGCAGGAGGTTTGGTGGAAGTACGGGGAGGGGATCGGCGACGCGTCGGGCCAGCCGCTGGTCCGGTCGGTGTGGGTGCTGTGGCCGGGGGAAGGGGCCCGCCTCGTCGGCCCGGCCATGCTGAAGCCGGGGTGGCCCGAGGAGCGGCTGCGCGGGGGCACGATCGGGCTTTGGCCAGGCACGCCCTCGAGCGAGCTCGCCCGAGCCCTGACCGTGGTCCTTGGCCGCCGTCCTACCCTCCCGGGCCACGGTTCGCGCGCCCCGGCCGGTTGAGACCGATCACGGCCACCGGTACGTGAACTGGTCCTCATGACCGGCGCGGATCTGCACGATGACCACCTTCTTGGCCCCGCCCGGTCCCTCCAGGGTCACCCGGTGGCGTCCGGCCGGCAGCCGGGTGCGTACCGGGGTCTCACCGAGCTTTCGGCCGCCGATCCAGACGACCGACGCCGGACGGCTGTTGACCAGCAGGTGGCCAAACCGTCGGCGGGGCCGCTCTTGCGCCGGCGGGGGTGACGTGGGGCCGCGGGGCGAAGGCACGGGCGCGGTCGTCGTCGGGGGTGGAGCTTTGGGCTCGAGCGTGAGCTCGATCCGGGTGGTTCTCCCCGCCCCCACCTCGGCCCTGGATTCATGAGGTTCGTAGCCGTCGGCCGAGATCTCCAGCCGATGAACCAAGCCGGGGGCGGCCCGAAGCAGCAGCGGCGGCGTCGCCCCGTCGGCCAGCACCGCCCCGTCGAGCTCGACCCGGACCGGCACCGGCGGCGAGATCGATAGCTCGAGGGTGCCGAGCATCGGGCTCGCTTCCGCTTCCGCTTCCGGAACCGGATCCGGCGGGGGCGCGGGGCGGGCCAGGGCGTAAGCGAGCGCGCCGGCGGCCACCGGCGCCCCCCACCACCAGCGGGCGGCGCGGGTGCGCGGAGGCTGCGCCTCGACCGGCTCCGCCTCCGGCCGAGGCGCCGGCGCTTCGGCGGCCACGATGGACCGGTACGGGCTTGGCCCGAACTCGGTCGCCTCCTCAGTGCTGCGGCGGGAAAGCATCTCGGCCGCGACATCGAGGGCTCGGTCCCGCGCCCGCTCGGCGGCGAACAGCTCGCTGACGAACTCGCCGAACTGGCTCTCCACGAAACCCGGGTCGAAGTGGTTGAGAAAGCGCCGCAAGTCATCCTGCAGCGCCCTCGCGGTCGGCGGACGCCCCGCCCGGTCCCTCGACAGGGTGCGCCGCACGAGCGCGTCGAGCTCGGCGGGCACCGCCGGGTTGCTGGCCCGCGGCGACCGCACGACCCCTCGGGTTGCCATCTCGATCGCCTCGAAATCGGACGCCGGGGCGTACAGGGCCTCGCCGGTGAGCAGCTCGAACAGCACGATCCCGCAGCAATAGACGTCGGCCCGGTGGTCCGGCTCCTCGCCGGCCGCGATCTCCGGGGCGAGGTACCGGAGCTTGCCCTTGATGACCCCAGCCTGGGTCTCGGCGAGCCGGTTTCGGGCCCGGGCGATGCCGAAGTCGATGAGCTTCACGTCCCCGCCGTACGAGACGAGCACGTTTTGGGGGGACACGTCGCGATGCACGATCCCGAGCGGACGCCCCCGAACGTCGGTCCGGGTGTGGGCGTGCTCGAGCCCCCGCGCGACCTCGGCCACGACGTGCACCGCGTGGCGGATCGGGAGCCCCAGCGTTCGCCCTGGCGGTGCCCGAGCGTCGATTCGGCGGAGCAGATCGGCGAGCGATGGCCCGGGGACGTGCTCCATGACGAGGAAGAAGTCCTCGGCCTCGAGGCCGAACTCGAACACCTGGGCGATGTTGGGGTGGGCGAGCGTGACCGCGATCTTGGCTTCGTCCACGAGCATGGCCACGAAGCGCTCGTTGTGGGCGTGCTGAGGGAGGATCCGCTTGAGCGCCACCTGCTTGGACACCCCGGAGGCGCCGTCGGACCGGGCGAGATAGACCTCGGCCATGCCGCCCTTCGCGATGCGGCGAAGCAGGGTGTACCTCCCGATTGTGCGCCCGCATCCCTGCTGAAGGAGGGTCGCGGCGACCTCGGGCGGAGGTGGGGGCTCGGTGCGGCCGGCGGCCATGCGCAATCGCCCCGGACCGTACACGCCCCCTCGGACGCGGGCCAGCGCCGGCCGGCTCACCGGCGAAACAGCTTGCCGAACGCTCCCTTCACGTCGCTCTGGGACTTCTTATCCTTTTCGAGCCGTCCCGCGAGCAGCCGGGCCTCGCGCTGCGCGTCGGCGAAGCTTCGATCGAGCTTCGAGGCGGCGTTGAAGTGCTGCAGCGCCTGCTTCATCTGCCCGAGCTCCTTGTAGGCCCGGCCGAGATAGAAGTGCACGACCGGGTTCTCGTTCTCGGTGGCGAGCGCCCCAACGAGCAGGGGCAGCCCTTCTCGTTTGGCCTCTTCTCGGTCGAACTTCGGGTCGACGAACATCGACCAGGCCAAATGGGCTTGGTAGGCGCGGGAGTGAGGGTCGGCCTCCACCGCCGCTCGGAGCATCGCGCGACCCTTGTCGAACTCCCGCTTCTTGATGTGCACCAGGGCCATCTTCACCTTGAGCGACGCTTCGCGGATCTGATCGGCCCGGCGGCTGTCCCCGGCGAAGCGCTCGTCTTCGAGCAGCGCCTCGTACTCGGACCGGGCCTCCTGCTGCGAGAGCACCCGATAGGCCTCGTTGAGCCGGGCCGAGAGGGCGCGAATCTTCTCCTCGATGTCGGGCGGGACGTTCCGACCGCTGAAGGCGTCCGGGTGGAAGCGCTTGGCCAGCTCGGTGTAGCGGCGGCGGACCAGGTCCGGCGGGTCGTCTCGAGCCAACCCCAGCACCCCGAAGTGGTCGAGCTGCCCGAGCTCTTCGAACCGACGCTCCACTTCGGAGAACGGCGATCGGTCCGCGGACCGGGCGGCGGCGGGGTCGGTGCGGGAGGGCGCGGGCCGCTCGGATTGGGCGGGGCGGGGCGAGGGGGCCGGGTTCGGGCTGTCTTCCCTGAACGTCTCCAGTCGCGCGGCCACCTTGGGGATGGGGATGGCTCGGGCCACCGGGAGCAGCTCGAGCAGCTCGAGCAGCTCGAGCATGCGCAGGAGGCCCCGAGCGAGGCGCCGGTCCAGCGCCCGCTCCAGCTGATCCGGTTTCCGGGGCTTCTGCAGGTACTTGAGGCCGTGCCGGATCGGCTCGCTCAGGCTCGTCAACGCCTCGAGCTGGCGGGCGCTCCCCTTCAGGCGGACGGCGCGACCGAGCAATCGGTCGGCGGTGCCCCGCAGCTCTTCCGCGGAGCCGTGCTCGGTCAACCCGCGAAGGAGAACCGCCCACCCATCGACCGGCCTGCCGACCGAGCGAACCCGCTCGTCTTCCCCCGGGGCGGCGTGAAAGCTCCCCGCTCCGAGCGCGAAGCAGGCCGCCGTTCGGGCCTCGGTCTGGGTTCGCACTGCGCGGTCGACCGCGTCCTTCGAGAGCCCGAGCCGCGCCGTCAGCACCTCCCCGAGCAGCGGCCGCTCCTCCTCGGGAATGCTCGCCTGGAAGCGAAGGGCGTCGACGACGAGCGGCCGCGCCGCCAGACCGAGGTTCACCACCACCTCGCCGAGGAGGTGATCGGAGAACCCGGCCCCCCCGGCGTGGACCGGGTCCCCGGCTCGAAAGAACAGGGCGCGATCTCCGTCGTCCGCCCGGATGAGCACCCCGCCGGTGAAGCGGCCCTCCAGGGCGGCCACGTAGAGGTCCGAAAACCAATGCTCAGGGCCGAGGACGCCGCTGCGAGGGGCGGAGAGGTCGAGCATGGACCCTCCACCGATAGCAGAGCGGCGACGCCCTGCCCAGCCCCGTGCTGAGGCTCAGCGAAGACCGCACACGCCCACCCCCTGGCCGGTGGACGGGTACACGTTCGCTCGCGCGAGCAGGCAGAGCTCACCGGGGAGGCACCCGCTGCCGTCGGCGGGGCTGCACACCGGGAGGCAGAAGTCGCGCCGGTCGGTGGCCGCGTCCGGGTGGGCGCAGATCAGGGGACGAACCACGGACCCGGTGTCCTGGCGCTGGCACATGTCGTCGAGCGGCTCCTCGCCTTCGATCTGGTTGCAGAGTCCGCCGGTGGGGGTGGGGCCGGCGGCGACGCAGGCGGTCAGGTTCGCGAGCCCGATGAGCTGGCAGACCTGGTCCGCTCCGCAGCCGCTCGGCCGGTCGTACACGCTGCACTCGGTGAAGCAGACCCCGGCTCCGTTGAACCGGGCGCACCGCTGGGTCGCTGGGCAGGTGTTCGGGCTCTCCTCGCAGATCCCCTCCGAGCACACCCCGCCCGCTGGGGAGTCCCCGGTCGGTACGCTCCAGCACGTCGTGCCCGTCGGGCACCGGTTCGCGACGAGGCGCCCGGCGTCCCGGCGGCCATACGGGACCGGCGCACACACCGGGAGGCACCTCGGGCCCTGCCCATTCAACGCCGCGCAGACGTAGTCCTGGGTCACCCGCCCGGTAGCGTCGCGCTCGAGCCGGCAGGTCTCGCTGCCGGACAGCGGGGTGTCGGTGGGGCAGCTCTTGAACGGGTCCACCGATTCGCGGGGCACGCACCGTTCGCTCGCCAAGAGGCACACGTGGCGGTCGTCGCACGGGCAGGGCAGGCCCTCGAGGTCCTCGAAGTCGAGCACGAGCGCGCAGCCGCCGAGCGCCAAGAGCCCAGCGAGCAAAGCCGGCCGACGGCGGTTCTCGAGGCAGCCGCCGAGAGCCGACTTCGGAGCGCGGCGCCCCTCGTGCGCCCCTCGCTCGGTCGCCCGGACTGGATGTCTCCACCGGTTCAAAACTGCCCCCACGCTCCCACCATGGCTCCTCCGTCGGTCGGGGCGACGCCGGCTCGGACGGGGCCCCGCTCGAGCCCCGACCACACCACGAGCGCGGCCCCGGCGACCAGCACCGCGCCGCCGCTCACATAGAGCACGTCGGCGGTCGTTCCCAGGGTTCGCCCCCGGTCCTGCAGGCGAACGAGGTCCGGTGAGCGCTGCGAGGTCTGGCGAAAGTCGTCGTGGGCGTCGAGCGCGAGCCCGCCGGCGACGGCGCCGCCGATCACCGCCGCTCCGCCGAGCCCCACCAACGTCCACCCCAGAATCTCCGCGCTCGAGGTCGACCGGGACGGGACGAGTGTCTGCGCGCTCGCGGTCCCCGGCGCGCTCCCGGTCTTCCCGTCCCGACCGAGCCCAAAGGGCTGGTCGCTGGCCGGGGCCTCCGCCTTGGGGAGGGGTTCGGCCCCTTCCGCGCTCGCCGCCGCCACCAAGCGGTCGAGGTAGCGCCCGAGCTGCTCGGTGAGCTGGGCATCGGCGGACAGCACCGCCCGCTCGGTCGCGGTGCGGGCCCCCGTTCGGGCGTCGTAGACCGCCCCGGTGAAGGTGGCGTCCTGCCCGCTCTGGTGGACGGCAACGACCACGAGGACGTCGGCGAGCAGCTGCCGGCCCAGCTCGCGGGTGTGTCCGCCCATGCCGTCCCCGTCCGCTTCCACCACGGCTCGGGCCGCCAGGTCGCGCAGCTCCGCCCCTCGCACCAGCGACGAGAGTCGGGTCTGCGCGGTCACCCGCTGTCCGCCCGAGATCTGGAGGGGCGCTCCGTACATGGTGTAGCCGAGCTTTTCGACCCGCAAGTAGTGGGTTCCGGCCACCACGTCGGTCAAGACCAGCGGCGTCACGCCCTCGAAGCGTCCATCGAGGAACACCGCCGCGTACGGCGGCGTGCTGTAGATCTCGACTTCGCCGGTGGGGGACTGGTCGATCCGGGCGACCGCGCGCTCGAAGATTCGGTCCACTGCGGGGGGCGCCTCTCCGAGCTGAAAGCCGGGGTCGAGGGTCAGCAGCTCGACGAAGGTGCTCTCGGCTTCATCGGCCGAGCCCCGGAGCACGAGCGCGGAGCCGAGCAGGGCGAGCGCAGCCTCGAGCTCGTTGCCGTCCGAGAGCAGCGGACCTGTCCTTTGATACAGGCTGACCGCCTGCCCGAGCCGGGCGATCGCGTCGTCGAGGGCGAGCGCGTCGTAGGCCCGCCGCCCATCGGCCAGCGCGGCGCGGGCTCGCTCGAGCGTCTCCTCCTCGCGGGTCTTCGGGTCCCCGGACAGGACCCGGGCTGGCTCGACCCAGCGCAGCTTCGGCGCCGCCGCCACCTTGGTCCTGAGCAGCGCGTCGGCCATTGCCGCCGGCTTTTGCCCCGAAGGATCGACGCCGAGCGCAAACCCGGCCGTCGCCCGGATCTCGGGTCCGGCGGCGGCGAGCGGTGTCCATCCGCCCCATAGGGCGACCCCGCCCAACAGGGCGGACCACATCCGAGCCGGATTCACGCCCAGTTCATCGGCGCGGCCGGCGAATTGGTGCTTCCCGACTGTTCAGAGCCGGGGCGCACGGGCACGGTGGACCAGCCGGCGGGTCGAGCGGGCGCCGCCGAGGCCGAAGAAGCACATCGAATGGGGAGCGCCGAGCCGACCACCGCGCGCTTTTGGCTGCTCAGCCTCGCGCTCGCACCGGGCCCTGCGCTCTTTCTCGGCCTCGCGCACGCCGGGCCGACCTCGCTCGACGCCCGTGGGGCCGGCCGGGCCCTGGTGCTCGCCGTGGAGGCGGAGCTCGCCGGAGACGGGGCCGGCGCCAAGGCCGCGATCGAGGCCCTCTTGGCCTCGCCTCCGAACCCGGGGGAGACGGTCGGACACCGGCTCCTCATCGATTGGCTTAACGCCCACGGCCGCCGGGCGCCAGGGCTCGCGCCGGGGGCCAGCAGGGAGGCCGTGCTCGAGGCGTGGGACAGCCTCGCCCCGTTTCCTATGCACGTGTCCTGGCGGGTGTGGCAGCGCCTCGTCGAGCGACGGCCCTCGCTGGCCTCGGCGCCGCTTGCCGTATCGCTCGAGATCGATCGGGTCGAAGGGCTCGAACGAGCGGACGCCCAGCGTCGTCTGGCCGACGCGCTGCTCCGGCGGGGGGTGGTCCTCCGGCCGGGAGCCCCCCGGCTCGGGGTGGACCTCGAGTCGGTCGATTCGGGCTTCTTCGGCCGCGCTGGGGTGTCGGTGACCCTGAGCGCGGTGCTCAGCTCGACGGTGTCTTCGTTTCGCTTTCACCGGGTCCGGCGAGATCGGCAGGCCGAATCGGAGCGCGCCCGCGGCTTCGCGCTGCGCCGGGTCGCGAACGAGCTCGGCGACGGGCTGGCCCGGGTGGCGGCGCGGGCTGCCATCGCCGCCCACTGGTGAGCCCCGCGGCTTTGACAGGAGCGGACTGACCGGGCTCAATCGGGTCCCCGCCCGCGGGGTTCACCCATGGAGGCCAGGGCGTTCGGTCGGTACGAGGTCCTCGCCCGCCTGGCCACGGGCGGAACGGCGAACATCTTTCTCGCTCGGCAGCCCGGCCTCGAGGGATTTCGAAGGGCGGTCGTCGTGAAGACGCTGCTGCCCGACCGGGCCGCCGACGACGCATTCGTGGCCATGTTCCTCGACGAGGCCCGCCTCGCCGCCCGGCTCGCCCACCCGGCATGCGTGCAGATCTTCGACCTCGGCCGGGTGCGGGGCCTCTACTACATCGCGATGGAATACATCTGCGGGGAGACGTTGTGGAATCTCCTCGGCACGGTGGCGACGGCAGGCCAGCGCCTGCCTCCGGCCGATGTCGCCGCCATCGTGGCCGCCGCTTCCGACGGCCTTCACCACGCCCACGAGCTGCGCGACGCCACCGGGCGGCCCTACCACCTCGTTCACCGCGACGTGTCGCCCCAGAACATCATGGTGTCCTTCGAGGGCCAGACGAAGGTGGTGGACTTCGGGATCGCGAAGGCGGAGACCGGACGGGACCCGACCCGGGCCGGGGTGGTGAAAGGCAAGTTCTCGTACATGTCCCCCGAGCAGATCGCCGGGGGAGATGTGGACCGGCGCAGCGACGTGTTCAGCCTGGGGATCGTGCTTTTCGAGTGCCTCGCCGCCCGGCGCTTGTTCCGCGGAGACTCTCCGGAGCAGGTCGCGGAGCTCATCCTTCGGCGGCGGGTCCCGCGGCTGTCTTCCGTGGTCCCAGACGTCCCCGCGGCGCTCGATGACATCTGCGCCCGGGCTCTCGAGCCTCGGCTCGGGCGCCGCTTCCAGACCGCCCTCGAGATGGGGGACGCTCTTCGCAACTATCTGGACGAGGTCCGGCACCCCCAAAACGCGAGGGCGGTCGGCGCGTTGTGCGAGGCCCGCTTCGGCGCCGTCATCCATGCCCGGCGGCGCGCCGTCGAGCTCGCCCTCGCCGCCGACGGTCCCGCGCAACCGGACTGGCTGTCCGCGCTCGGTGCCGGCCCGGTCCGCGACGTGGATCTGTTCCCGGGCGACGCCGCGGAGTCCGAGCCGGACTTCGTAGAGAGCCCGAAGGTCCCTTCCTTGGCCACCGAGGGCACCGAGACCAGTCTCGCGGCCCGATTTCGGGTCGAGCTCGAGCCGGCTGGGCCCCCGGAGCGCAGCATCGAGCTCGCGTCGCCGGACACGCTGGTCGAGCTCGCAGAGCTCGACGCCGATGCCCGCACTCGGCCCCTGCCCCCGAAATCGGAAGCTCCGGGGCCCGCTCCGAGCCTGGTCCCGATGGACGGGCCGCTCGCAGGCGCATGGCAGCTCGACGCCGCAGCCGGTCCGCCGCAGCCGTCCGCGTCGTCGCGAAGAGGCGAGAGCGAGATCTCGCGCCAGGAGTCGACCGAGGCCTCGACGGAAGCTTCGGTTCTCGGCGCTTTTCAGGCTTCGTCCTCGAGGGTCACCGAATTCGAGCTGGCGACGGCCCTGCCCGACCGCCACCGCCCCGTCGTGGAGCCGGCGGGCTTGTCGCCGCGGCGTGTGCTGGCGCCCACCCCATCGCCGTCGATCCCGACGCCGCCGGTCGTCGTGGCCCCGGTGGCCGAGCCAGCCCGTTTCGGGGTCGCAGCGCTGGTGGCGGCGCTCATGTCCGGCGTGGCGCTCGGCCTGGTGCTCGGCCTCTTGCTCGCCCGGGTGCTCTTTCTGGCGCCCGGTTGAGCGCCTCAGGTCCCGAGGAACTGCACCAGCGCCACGGTGATGTTGTCGGTGCCCCCGGCGTCGTTGGCCGCGGTCACGAGGTCCTCGCACGCCTTCTCGAGGTCGCCATCGGCGGCGAGCGTCAGATCCCGGATCTGGTCGTCGGTGATCATGCCCGACAGCCCATCGGAGCAGAGCAGGTAGAAGTCCCCCGGCCGAGGGTCGAGCCGGTTCACGTCCACCTGCACCGAGTCCTTCATCCCGAGCGCCCGAACGATGACGTTCTTGTGGGGGAAGTTCTCGATCTCCTCGGGGGTGAGCTTGTTGGCCTTGATGTAGTCGTTCAGCAGGGAGTGATCGTCGGTGATCAGCTCGATCTCGCCGTCGCGGAGGCGGTAGCCGCGCGAGTCGCCGACATGGCCCAGGTACGCGCCCCCCTGGGTGAAGAACGCGGTCACGATCGTCGTCCCCATGCCCTTGAACCGGGACTCACGGGCCGCCGCTTCGTAGATGCGCTGGTTCGAGAACTTGATCGCCGCCACCAGCCGGTTTTCGTCGTAGCGGAGGTTCTTTTCTTCCTTGAACGGCCAGGTGACCTCTTCGTCCCTGGTCGTCATCCGGAAGAAGGACATGATGGTCTCGACCGCCATCTGGCTCGCCACTTCGCCGGACGCGTGGCCGCCCATGCCGTCGGCCACGATGTAGAGGCTCTCCTCCGGCAGGAGGGCGATGTTGTCCTCGTTGTGGGTGCGTTTCATACCCACATGAGTGAGGCCGGCGTAACGAAGCTTCATGGCGGCGCCTCCCGATCGTTTCTGCGGCCGACGGTCGAGTCAAGGACGGCGGGTCGAGCTTGCCTCGGTCGGTCTCCTGCCCGACCACCGGGGGCATGAGGAGGTGGACGCTGCTCGCGGTCCTCGCGTGCACCCCGAGCCGGCCGAACGACGGGCAGGGCGCGGTTCGCGCGGAGGCGGCCGTTGTCCGCGCCAGCGCCGGGGCTCCCCACGGCGCCGCGTTCCTGCAGCTCGTCAATCAGGGCGCGGCGGCGGCGCTCGTCGCGGCCGAGGCCGATTTTTGCCGAACCGTAGAGCTGCACACCCACGTCCTCGAGGGAGGGGTGGCGCGGATGCGCCCGGTGCCCCGGATCGAAGTGCCCGAGCGGGGGACGGTGTCGCTCGCGCCCGGCGGCCTCCACGTCATGTTCATCGACCTCGAGCGCCCGCTCGTCGCCGGGAGCACGGTGTCCTTCACGCTCGTCTTCGACGACGGGCGCCGGCTGCCGGTCACGGCCCAAGTCGTCGGTCCCAAGGAGCGAGGTCCGCCCCCCGATGGGCGCTGACCGGACCGCGGCTCGGCGGTGGCTCCAGCCGGTGGCCATCGGCGGAGCGGCCGTTTTGCTTGCGCTTTTGTGGCTCGCCCCCCAGCTGCGGACCGCAATTCGGCGGGCGACGATGCCGTACGCGGAGGCGCTCGACTGCCCGCTGCCCGGGGGGCCGTGCTCGGTCCGCTTCCCGGACGGCGAGGTGCGCCTGACCGTGGCGGCCATAGAAGGAGGCCGGCTGCGGTTCGAGGTCCGCGCGACGACGGCGCCGGAGGCGCTCGAGCTGTCCGGAGAGGACATGAACATGGGTCTGTTTCGGGTGCGTTTTCGGGAGGGGGAGGGCGGCCACTTCGCGATCGCCGGGCTCCCCGCCTGCGACCAGGAGAAGATGCGGTGGCGGGCGGAGGTCCTGTTCTCCGACCGGACCGCCGCGTTTCTCGTGGTGGAGACCTCGCCGTGAGGCCCGTCCGGCGCCTCTTTGGGGGCGTTTGGCGGTGGCTCGGGGTCCTCCTGGGCCTCGGGATCGTGGGGGCCTTGCTGTGGCCCGGGGGCGAGGAACGTCCGAGCTACGGCGATTTTTCGGTGCGGACGTCGAGCGGGTCGCTCTCGCTGTCCGACCTTCGCGGGCGGGCGTTGGCGCTCTATTTCGGCTACACCGCCTGCCCCGACATCTGCCCCTCCACCTTGGGAGCGCTCGGCGCCGCGTTTCGGATCGATCCGGCGCTCGCCGAGCGCGCGACCGCGCTGTTCGTGAGCGTCGATCCGGCGCGCGACGAGCCCCCGCGAATCGGACGCTACGCCGCCGCTTTTCACCCCCGGTTTCGGGGCGGGGTTCTCTCCGAGGACTCGCTCGCCCCGGTGCTGGCCGATTGGGGCGTGTTCGCTCGCCGGGTGGCGGCGGGGTCGGCGATGGGCGACCTCATCGACCACTCGACCCAGCTGTTCGTGCTTCGGCCCGACGGGACGGTGTTCGACCAGCTGCCCCACGGGACGCCGCCGGCCGACATCGCCGCCGCGCTCGGCGCCGCGATCAGTTCGCCGGCGGAGTGAAGTTCGGGTCCACGGTCACGATGAAGCGGTCCATCTGAAAGTTGCGCTCTCGCCCGACGACCTCGAGCCGGTGCTCGCCCGCCGAGAGCTCGACCACGAGCGGGGCGTTGGCGGCGTCGCTGTTCCAGACCTGCTCCCAGATCCAGGCGTCGCGCTGGCTGCCTCCCACGTCGTTCCAGCGAACGAACGCGCCGTCTCCGATCCGGACCCACGCCGAGTCCGAATCGTCGGCGAAGCTGCGGACGCGGGCGAAGATCCGCGCTTGGCCGGCTTGGCCGAGCCGGAAGCGGTAGGTGGCGCTGCCGGTGCGGGAGGCGTCCGGCGCCTCGAACGAGGTCTCCGAATCGAGGACGATGTAGGAGCCGCCCGACGCGCCCGGATCCTGCGCGATGACGATCGGCGCCTGAAGGCTCATCGCCTCCGCTTCGAAATCGGCCTCGGTGCCAGGCTCCTCTCCGAGCGCTTCGATCGCCTCGAGCACGCACGCGATCTCGCTCGCGGGAAGCGGTTCGGCGCCGAGCGGCATCCGGGTCCCGCACAGCGGACCAGGCAGCAGCTTCGTGTACAGGAGCGACTCAGCCGGCCGCTCTCGGCTCACGTAGACCTCCCCAGGGCAGCTCTGCGACTCGACACCGGCCAGCCTGGACAGCACCCCCGGGCTCGCCAGGTCGAGGCTGCTCCCCGCGGCGTGGCAGCCCCCGACCGCGCAGCCGCCCGGGGTCGTCCTCGAGATCCGGGTCGCGACGACGTCGGGGCACGGCCCGGAGCCCGCGTCCCCAGCGTCGCCGGTCGCGGCGTCGCCGGTCGTAGCGTCCCCTGCGCCCGCGTCGGGGGCGTCGGGCCGCACCGCGGCGGTGATCGCCGACAGCACGCACCCGATCTGCTCCGAAGAGAGCGGATTGCCGCCGAGCGGCATCCGGTTTCCGCAGGGAGGGGAGGCGAGGAGCTTCGTGTAGAGGAAAGACTCGTCCGGGCGGTCTGGGTCCACCCAGAGCTCGCCCGAGCACGTCGGGGACGGGGTGCCGGCGAGGCGGTCGAAAACGCCGGGGCTCTCCAGGTCGAGCGCGCCTCCGGCCGGGTGGCACCCGGCGCTCGCGCACCCGCCCGCCGCGGTGTTCGAGAGGATCTCGGCGACGACGTCGGGGCAAGCCGGGCCGCCCAGGTCGAAAACCCCAACGTCGAAGAAGCGAGCCTTCTCTTCGTCGGATAGGCTCCCGAGGCAGGCGGGGCCGGCCAGGGCGAGCACGAGAACACGGAGGCGGCTGTCGTGCCGCGCGCCCGTCGTCATGCTGCGGTGCGTAGCACGGGCGGCCTCAATCCGCAGTCCCTTTGCTGGGTCAGCTGCTCATCGAGTCGATGAACTCCTGGTTCGACTTCGTCGGCCGGAGCTTCTGGAGCATGAACTCCATCGAGTCGATGACGTTCAGCGGGTGGAGCAGCTGCCTGAGGATCCACACCCGGTTCAGCACCTCTGGCGCGTGCAGCAGTTCCTCCTTTCTGGTCGCCGACTTGTTGATGTCGAGGCAGGGGAAGATGCGCTTCTCCATCAGCTTGCGGTCCAGATGGATCTCGGAGTTGCCGGTGCCCTTGAACTCCTCGAAGATGACCTCATCCATTCGCGAGCCGGTGTCCACGAGGGCGGAGGCGATGATGGTCAGGGAGCCTCCCTCTTCCACGTTTCGCGCGGCGCCGAAGAACCGTTTCGGCTTGTGGAGGGCGTTTGCGTCCACGCCGCCGGACAAGATCTTTCCCGACGGAGGGATCACGGTGTTGTAGGCGCGGGCGAGCCTCGTGATCGAGTCGAGCAGGATCACGACGTCCCGGCCGTGCTCGACGAGGCGCTTCGCCTTCTCGATGACCATCTCGGCCACCTGGACGTGCCGGGAGGCCGGCTCGTCGAAGGTCGAGGAGATCACCTCACCGTGGACCGACCGCTCCATGTCCGTGACCTCCTCTGGCCGCTCGTCGATGAGCAGCACCATCAACCAAACCTCGGGGTGGTTGCTGGAGATCGCGTGCGCGATGTCTTGAAGCAGCACCGTCTTGCCCGCGCGCGGCGGAGACACGATCAGGGCCCGCTGGCCTTTGCCGATCGGCACCAGCAGGTCGATGATCCGCGTGGACATGTTCGCGGACTTGAACTCGAGGTTCAGGCGCTGCTGCGGGTAGAGCGGGGTGAGATTGTCGAACAGGATCTTGTCCCGCGACACCTCCGGCGGCTCGAAGTTGACGCTCTCCACCTTCAGCATGGCGAAGTAGCGCTCGCTCTCCTTCGGGGGCCGGATGAGACCGGTGATGGTGTCGCCGGTCCGAAGGTTGAAGCGCCGCAGCTGCGAGGGGCTGACGTAGATGTCGTCCGGACCGGGCAGGTAGGAGTAGTCCGGCGAACGCAAGAAACCGAACCCGTCGGAGAGGACTTCGAGCACGCCCTCGGAGTAGATCGTGCCGCGCAGCGCGGCGTGGGCCTGCAGGACGGCGAAGATCAGCTCCTGCTTGCGCATCCCGGCGGCGCCCTCGACCCCCATGTCCCGGGCCATTCTGGTCAGCTCCGAGATCCGCTTCTCTTTGAGGTCCTTGAGGTTCAGGCGGCCCGGGCCGCCCTCGCCCTCCGCTTCGGCCACCGAGGCCTCCACGTCTTCGTAGTTCTCTTCCTCGACGGGGAAGCCTCGGCCGTTGCCGTTGTGCTGGGGGTTTCGGGGGCCGCGGGAGCGGCGCTTCTTGGCCGGGCGACGGGGGGCGTCGGTGCCTTCAACGCTCATAGGATGTCCTCGAGTTTCGGGCGGCGGGGACGGGCCTCGGTCTTGGCCGAGGCGCCGGGACGAGGCCCGGCCGCTGGTGGGCGCTCTGCGAACCGCGTGGCGCGTGGATACGTCATGGCAGGAGGTTCGGGTGATCGCCGCGCCGTCGGCGGAGCCGTCCAGCGGGACGGCCGGAACCCCCGTCATGAGGGCCGAGGGCGTGAAGGGGCGTTTGCCCCACCTCACCCATCCAAGAAGGCACGGGAACGTTCGCCCCCTCCCGAACGCCTCGTTCGGGGCTTGGGCCCCGGGAGCGAGACGGTTATGCTTCGGGCGGCGGCAACCGGACCCCGGCACGCTACGAGCCGAGGGCATCTCCGTCAAGGTCGATATGCGCCCCAGCCAGGACGAGAGCCTCGAACGGCTCAGGCAGCGGCTCCGAGACCTGGAGCACCGGGCGGAGGTGCTCGAGCATCCGGCGGTCCCCGAAGTGGAGCGCCGGGCGGCGATGGCCGAGCTGCTCGCGCGGGAGTCGGACCAGGACCGTCCCCCCCCTCTCGACAGCCCATCCTGGCGGATGGGACGGCTCGGCTCGGTCGGTCCCGGCCGCCGCGAGCAGGGGGTCGCTCCGTCCCTTTTGCCCGCGATCCACGGGGTCGCGGAGCTGAAGGCCCACCATCAGAAGAGCGAGGCCCGGACCGAGGGCGAGGTGATCTACGTGGCGAGCGCCCAGCCGTCCGGCGTGGACCTCAGCCTCCGCTACGAAGACGGCGTCCTCGTGCGCGCGGTGTTGTCGAACGTCTACGGGATGGCGCGCGACGTGACCGAGGCGGTGCGGACGGTGCGCACGGTACCGCTGCGGCTTCGGCGCCCCGGGTCCACGACCGAGTCGCGCGCGACCAAGCCGTCCCACCGGGGCTTTGGTCCTTCGACCCTCACCCCGACCCCTCCCTACCCGCCGGTGCTCGAGGTCCTGGCCCGAGCGGTGATCCGGACCGCGGACCTCGCGGCGCTCGACCGGGCCCGGGTCGACGCCGGCGAGCCCCCGTACGTCCTGCCCGAAGGGGCGGTGGCCCACTCGCTGGCCGCGTCGGACCCGAGGGTCGCGGCCGTACGGCCTCTGCGAGTGCTCGCGGTGGAAGCGGTCGAGGCGCCGGGCATCGACTCGTGGTGGCAGATGCTCGGAGCGCTCAAGAGCTGGGGCTTCGCGATCATGCCCCTGACCTGGCGGTGCAAGGGGCTTCAGGAGGTGCTCGATTTCGTCGCCGCCCTGCAGCAAGCGGCCCCGAGCTTCGAGATCGCGCTCGAAGGGGGGACCCTGACCCACCACCGCCCCCCGCCCGAAGGTCTCCCTCGGACCGTTCGCCTCGCTTTCCCGCCGGTTGGCCGCGTGTCGGCCGTGGACAAGATCTACCACGCGGTGAGCCGCACCGGGACGCTGCTGCCGGTGGTCCAGCTCGGCCGAGCGGCGGACGGTCCGCCGCTTCCGGAGCGGGCGCCGGTGCCGGCGAGCGCCGCCGGCCTGGTTTCTCTGAGGCCCGGGCAGTCGGTTCGGGTTCGTCCGGGCGGGGTGGCCCCGGCGGTGGTCCCGGAGGTCCTCTCCCCGGTCGGGCCGGAACCGACGCCCGGCTGCCCGAGCTGCACCGCGCCGCCCCGCGGCGGCCTGCACAAGGTCTGCGCGAGCCCGCGCTGTCCGGGCCGGGACCGGGCGCTGCTCGCCCACCTCGCCGGGCCCCGGGGCCTCCGCCTCCCGAGCCTCTCGCCCGACCTCATCGACCGGTTGCTCGCCGAGAGGGGCCCGCTCGACCTGCCCGCCGTGCTCGGTCTCGACGGCGACGAAATCGACCGGATGGCCCCCGGCGCCGGGGCTCGATTCGCAGCGGAGCGCGCCGAGTGGACCCGGCTCGCCGGCTGGCGCGTCCTGTACTGGGCCGGGATCCGTCAGCTCGGGGAGCGGGGGGCGCGGCTGGTCCTGCAGCAGGCGTTCAGCCTGGGGCGGCTGTTCGAGATGCGGCCATCGGAGCTGCTCGATCTCGAAGGGGTCGAGCCGGGCGCGCTCGAGGCGCTGCTCGAGTGGCTGCGCGGCCCCGGGCCCGATTTCCTGGCTCGGCTGCGGGCGACGGGGGTGGACCTGCTCGACGCTCGGGCCGCGTTTCCGGCCCCGTTTTGCCACCAGCGGGTGGTCGTCGACGGGCGCTTCGCTGCCGGCGCCCACCACATCGTGGACGAGATCGAGCGAAAGGGCGGGCGGGTGGAGCCGAGGGTCAACCGCACCACCGATTTCGTGGTGCTCGGCGAGCGGGCCGACCGGACGAGGGACGCGGCTGCGGTCTACGCGTTGCCGGTGCTGGATGAGACGGCGTGGCAGAGGCTCGTCGAAGCCTTCGATGATCAGGCTCCGGCTCGACAAGGCGGCGCCGATCCGTCAAGGCCCCCGGGATGAAGATCGCCACCTGGAACGTCAACTCGCTCCGGGCCCGCGAGGACCTCGTGCTCGACTGGATCGAACACAACGAGCCCGACGTGCTGTGCCTGCAGGAGACGAAGATCACCGACCAAGAGTTCCCCGAAGACGGGTTCGGGGACCTCGGCTACGAGGTCGTGTATTTCGGCCAGCCCGCCTACAACGGGGTCGCCATCGCCGCGAGGGAGGACCTGGCGGCGGTCGTCCGAGGCTTCCCTGGGTCTGCCCCAGAGGAGGACAAGCGGCTCATCGCCGCCACCGTGGCCGGGATTCGTTTCATCGACATCTACCTGCCGAACGGACAGAGCTACGGCGGAGACAAGTACCGGTTCAAGCTCGCCTGGATGGATCGCCTGGTCGAGTTTCTCGAGCAGGGCCCGGGCCCGGACACGCCGGTGGTGCTGCTCGGAGACTTCAACGTCGCCCCCCGCGACGGCGACGTGCACGCCGGCTACGGCGGAGGGGAGCAGCTGTTCGTCAGCTCCGCCGAGCGGGCCCGGTTTCAGCGCCTGCTCGACTGGGGCCTGACCGATTCGGTCGCCCACTTCGATCCCTCGCCCGGGCGCTTCACGTGGTGGGACTACCGAGGAAACGGCTACGAGCGGGACCTCGGCATGCGCATCGACCACATCCTCGTCACCGCGCCGGTGCTGGCCCGGGCCCGAGGCGTCACCATCGACCGGAGCGCCCGGGAGTCCGAAGCCCCGAGCGATCACTGTCCGGTGCTGCTGCACCTCGACCGCTGAGGTCCCGCTCCAGACCGCCCGGTGCTACCGTCAGCCGGTGCCGAACCGCCCCTACGCCGAGCTCGCGGCGGCCCTCTCCGCCCTCGATTGGGACGTCCGCACGGCGGCCATCGAAGAGGTCGCGGCCACGCTCGACCTCCGCTTCGAAGCCCGGCTTCGGCTGATCGCCCGTTTCCACGTCGCCCCCCGAGCGGTGCGTGACGCCGCACAGAGGGCCCACGGCCGGCTCGTCGAGCACCGGCAGCAGCACGGCGGGCGCCTGTCTGCCGTCGAGAGCCGGGGCCTGCTCTCCGTGGCTCAGGTCTGGCGCCGAGCGAGGGTCGAGGCGACCTCTTCGAGCGGGAGCTGGGCCAAATCCTCCGCCGGGCCATCGAGCGACAGCACCAGCGCGTCGTGATCCCGGGTGAGGCGGAGCCGGCGAAACTCGGGCCGCTTGAGTCGGGCGAGCGCCTTCACCCCGGGAAAGATCTTCTGGAGGGTGGCGACGTCGCCGGGGGGCGGGGTCGCGGCGGGGGCCTCCGGGTCGTCGAGAAGACGGCGGATCGCGTCCTGAAACCCCGGCGAGAGCCGGCCGAGCTGGTTTGCCGCTCGAACCGGGACCTTCGCCATTCCCGCGGTCGCTGGGTCCGCGCCCAGGGAGAACTCGGTGGCTCCGCCAAAGCCTTCGAACCCGCCCGGGACCAGCCCGTCCAAAAACCGGTAGTCGAAAGGGTGGGCCATCGCCCCGCCCACGTACTCCTCCACCCACCGCTCGAACGGGACGCCGAGGGTGTCGGCGACGAGCCGCTGAAGCAGGACCCACCGCCGGACCCGCTCCTTGGCCGCTTCAGGCAGACCCTCGAACGCCTCGAGCCACGCGCTCATGGCTTCGAAGCTAGACCACCGAGGGCTCCACGTCATCCGCTCCGGTCCGCGAGCAAGTCGACGAAACTCCCTGGACCGGCCGCCGATGATGTAGGACATCGGGGCCGAGCCCCGCCTGGAGACGACGATGAGCACCGCGCGCGTACCGCCCCAAAACCGGGGCCAGATCCTCGAAAACCCGAACCTGCTCCGCGACACCGCGATCGGCCTCGGGCTCGGCTTGCTGATGGGACGACCGCTGCTCGGCGCCGCCGGGGGAGCGGGCTACAACCTGTTCTCGACCCCGGGCATGGCCGACGGGATGAAATCGGCGGCGCAGGACGCATTTCACGGCGTCGGTGCTCAGGGCGGGGTGGAAGAGGCCCTGCGCGCGCTCGGGAAGACCCTGTTCGGCGGCGCCGACGGGGCGAAGACCCGGGCCGAACCGGCCGCGGCCGAGAGCAACGCGAAGCAGGCCGAGCAGAAGAGCGGCATCCCCGGATGGGCAAAATGGGCGCTGGGCGGCGCCGGCGCCATCGCGCTGATGAACAACGTCTTCGACCCGCTCGCCATGAACGGTTTTGGCAACCCCTGGTACGGAGGGTACGGAATGGACCCGTTCATGGGCGCGATGGGCCCGATGATGGGGCCGGCGATGATGGGCCCGATGCCCGCGAGCAACCTGTTCTTCGGGATGGACCTCGTAGACCTGCTCATCGCGGGGGGGCTCGCCGCCGGCGCCCACCACCTCATGAAGCGGGCGCCGGCCCCCGAAGGCGAAGCCAAGCCGACCGCCGCCAACAAGGCCGCCGGCTGAGCCGATGCCGAGACGCCGACCCACCCCCCGGGCCGCCGCCCACCTCGAAGCGCTGCGGGCGGCGGGGCTGGATACCGAAGCGTTCTTCACCGCGCTCGCCGCGGTTCGAAACGACTCGGCCCTGCCGGCGGCCCACCGAGAGCTGATCTACCGCTGCGTGGCCATGGAGTGCTTCGCTTGGTACCTCGAGGCCGTCGGCGGGGCCCCCGTGGACCGGGTTCGAGCCGCTGCCGAAGCCCGGGCCCGGGCCGAAGCCGAGACCGCCTCCGACCCTTGATGGACGAACCGCAACGAGGGGCGCAGGCTCCGGTCATGAGCCGCAAAAAACCGCCGCGGCTCGGGCTCGCGCTCGGTGGAGGCGGGGCCCGGGGCTGGGCCCACATCGGGGTCATCCGCGCCCTCGAGCAAGCGGGCCTCAGGCCAGAGGTGGTGGCCGGGACCTCGATGGGGGCAGCGGTGGGGGCCGCCTACGCGGCGGGAAAGCTCGACCGATTCGAGGCGTGGGCCCGGGGCCTCGACCGCCGCACCGTGCTCGGCCTGTTCGACTTCTCGTTTCGCGGGGGGCTCATCGAGGCGAGCCGCGTCTTCGACCAGCTCACCGACGTCCTGCCCGACGTCGACATCGAAGCCCTCCCGATGCGATTTGGGGCGGTCGCCACCGACCTGCAGGGCGGGACCGAAGTCTGGCTCCGCTCCGGCCCGCTCCGCACGGCGCTTCGAGCCTCGATCGCGATCCCAGGGCTCATCGGGCCGCGCCGGATCGACGGCCGGTGGCTCGTGGACGGCGGACTCCTGAACCCGGTACCGGTCAGTCTGGCCCGGGCTCTCGGTGCGGACCTCGTCATCGCCGTCGAGCTCGCGGTGGTGGACCCCGACGCGCTCCCGCTCGCGGCCCTGGCCAAACGGGCCTCCGGCAGCGAGGCGGAGCCAAACATCGCTCCGGAGCTCGAGAAGGCCGAATCGACCAGAGAAGGCGGGCTCTTCGACAACCTCGCCGACCTCTCCGAACGGGTCTTCGGCCAGTTCTGGCCGCATGAGGACAGCAGCGAGCAGGCCCGGCCGTCCGTGTACGAGGTCATCGGCCAGAGCCTTCAGGTGATGCAGAGCCGCATCACCCGCAGCGTGCTCGCTGGCGATCCCCCGGAGCTGCACGTCGTGCCGCGCCTCCATGACGTCGGGCTCATGGACTTCGACCGGGCCAAAGAGGCGATCGAGGAGGGCAAGCGGGCGGTCGACGTCGCGCTCGCCGCGCAGGCGGACTTTCACAAGATGTCGGACCGATCCCGCCGCCGCTGACCGCCTTCAGACGTCGCGACAGCACCGAAATCCCACCTCGACGTTCGCTTGCCGGGGGTCGAACCGCCGCAGATCGTCTCCGGACCGGCATTCGTGGGCGACGGAGGAGCGAAAGCCCCCTCCGCGGGCGACCGCGGCCGCTTCGCTGTTGCCCGTCCACTCCCAGACGTTACCGGCGAGGTCGAAGGCGCCGAAGCCGGACACGCAGCCGGCGAAGCTCCCGCCGGCCACCGGTTCGGTCCCCGTCACGTTGCAGACCGCCTCGTCGAGCTCCGCGCCGTAGGGGTAGCGGGTCCCGTTGCCTTCGCCCACCGCTCCCGAGCAGGCGTCGATCCACTCGTCCCGCTCGCACAGCCTCCGGCCCTTGGCCAGGCAGGCGTCGCGGGCCGCCGACCAGGTGATCTCGACCCACGGGCGCCGGCTCGCAAACGAGCGCGGAGGCTCGTCCGACACCCCGGGCGACGTGTCGGTCGCGTCCCTGCGGCTGGCCTCGTAGGTCTCGATGCAGATCCCCGCCCCGTCGCGACGGGTGAAGCAGATCTCCTCCTCCCTGACGTCGAGGCCGCCGTCCTCGGTGCATCCGCACAGGGCTACGACAACGGCGAAGGTCCGGCGAACCATGGCCATAGCGTAGGGCAGAAACCGCTCGACGAGAACCGGGCTTGGCCAGGGCGCGTCGCGCCGAGTACGGAGCCGCGGTGACCCTTCGCAAGATCGCCCTCGTCGGCCACCCCGGGCTCCGGGTCCCGGCCCAACCGGTGCCGGAAGACCGGTTTGGTACCCCTTGGCTCCATTCGCTGATCGAAGACCTCATCGAGACCATGCGGGACGCGAACGGGGCCGGCCTCGCCGTCCCCCAGATCCACGAGCCGTGGCAGGTCTGCGTGATGGAGGTGGGCGACAACCCCCGTTATCCCTACAAGCCGAAGGTCCCGCTGACCGTGCTCGTGAACCCGAAACTCACGCCGGTCGGACAAGAGATGTTCGACAACTACGAAGGCTGTCTGTCAGTCCCAAACCTCCGTGGGATCGTGCCTCGTTTTGCGATCCTGCGGGTGGAGGCCCGCGACGAGGCCGGCGGATACATCGACAAAACCTACCGGGGCATCACCGCCGGGACCGTGCAGCACGAGGTGGATCATCTCTTTGGCCGCTTGTTCCTCGACCGGGTGGAGGATCCGACGACACTCACGACCTGGGACCAATTTGCCCGGTACCGAGAGGCGGCCTTTCGTGAGCAGGTGCGGGCGGTGGTCGAGCGCTACGGCAGCTAGAGCAGTGCGGAAACGACATGATCTTCTACCAAGAGCTGGCCAAGTGGTGGCCCCTCATCTCGCCCGTTGAAGACTACGCCGCGGAGGCCCGTGAGTTCCTCCGAGTCATCCGTGGAGCGGCCCCCGGGGCACGAAGCCTCCTGGAGCTCGGCAGCGGCGGAGGCCACAACGCGCACCACCTCGAGTCCCACTTTCAGATCACCCTCAGCGACCTGAGCGCCGAGATGCTCGAAGTATCGAAGCGCCTCAACCCCGAGTGCGAGCACATCCAAGGCGATATGCGCACCCTGGATCTGGGACGAAGCTTCGACGTCGTCTTGATTCATGACGCCATCGACTACATGACCTCCGAGGCCGACCTCGCTTTAGCGATGGCGACGGCCTACCGTCATTGCCGAGCAGGCGGGATCGCGCTGCTCGTCCCCGACACCTTCCTCGAATCGTTCGAACCCGGCACCGAGTGCGGCGGCAGCGATGGCGCCGAAGGGGAGGGCGTTCGCTACCTCGAGTGGAGCCATGACCCCGACCCGAGCGATACGGTAGGTTCCGTCGAGTACTCGTTTTTGGTCCGCGAGGTCGACGGCACGGTCCGGTCCTTCCACGAAACCCACCAATTCGGTCTCTTCTCTCGAGCGACGTGGCTCCGCTTGCTCGAGCAGGCCGGCTTCGAGGCCGAGCCGATCCCGGAGCACACCGTCGAGGCCCGCACCCCACGGGTCTTTCTCTTGGGCCGCCGACCCGACGCTCCTTGAGCAGTCTTGCATGGCGGGTGGCACATCCTTGCCGTGTCCGGGGCAGCCAGTGCCCACCGCTCGCCCGCGTGCCAGGAATTGCGCCCCGCCCGGGGCAGCGCATTGCGGGCGTTCGTGGACTGTGGCAGGCTCGGCCTACATGACACCCGTTCGGCAACACCCCATCCTTGTTCTGCTTGGCTTGGTGGAGGAAGTCATCAGAAAGAATCCTATCATTTTTGAGTTCGAGGTCCAAAGTAGCGCCGATCTTCATGGGTACCCAACCGCATGGGTGACTTTGGTCATTCCTGAAGGAGTATCTCCCATCGGAGCGGACGGCCGGCTTACCGATAGCTCCCTTCGCCCGGGAGGGCTGCTGTCCGTGCTCGGCGAACTCGAACAGGCGATCGAGGAAAGCGGTTACGTTCCCAACGTGCACTTTCGAACGAAGCCAGAGCAGGAACGATTCGATCCAGCAATAGCCGAACGATCGGCTTGAACCCGGTGGGAGCTCGCGCGGCGAAACCCAGCAGAACTCAGCGGAGAATCGGGAGCCGGCCTGGGGATGCGAGCACCGGCTCGGCCGCGGCGTGCCGGGGCCGAGGCTCGGTCGCTCGGTCAGGACGGACGTGCTCGGGGCGCTGGCTCCACGCCTCGAGCACCTCCGGGTCGAGCAGGTGGGTGGGGCGCACGTTCGCGATCGCGTGGGCCATGACCGCCCGGACGTTCGGGTTGTCCCGCTCGAGCTGGTCGATGAGCGCGGTCATTCGATCCCGGAGCAGGCCCGGCTGCGAGCCACAGAGGTTGCACGGGAGGATCGGAAACTCCCTCGCCTTCGCGTAGGCGGCGATGTCGGCCTCGGCCGAGCCCATCAGGGGCCGAATGACCCGGAAGCGGCCGTCGTTCGTGACGTAGCTCGCCGGCATGGCCTGCAGCTTTCCGGCGTAGAAGAGGTTCATCAAGAACGTCTCGAGGCTGTCGTCCCGATGGTGGCCGAGGGCGATCTTGTTGCATCCGAGCCGCTCCGCCGCCGTGTACAGGATCCCCCGCCTCAGCCGCGAGCACAGCGAGCAATAGGTCGAGCCCCCGTCGAGGTGGGAGGTGACCACCGAGTAGGTGTCCTCGGACAGGATCTCGTAGGGGGCGCCGGCCTGCTCGAGCCATCGCAGGAGCCCCGAGCCGTCGTAGCCAGGCTGGCGCTGATCGAGGTGCACGGCGATGAGATCCACCGGAAACGGCAGCTTCGGCCGGAGCTTCAGCAAGAGGTAGAGCAGCGTATAGCTGTCCTTGCCCCCGCTGAGACACACCATGATCCGGTCGCCGGGCTCGAGCAGCTGCCACGACTGGCACGTCGTCCGGACCTGCCGCAGCAGCGCCCGCTCGAGGCGGTCCAAAGCCCCCGGTCCCCGCCCCGCCCTGCGCGCTCCGCTTTCCTCGGCGAGCGGCGCCTCCCCGTGCGCACCGCTTGCAAACTCGGCCTCCGCCGTCATGACCCCACCCTACGCCGGACCACCCGCCCTGCGCCACCGTCCGCTCACGGCTGAAACTCGGGCTACCCTGTCGCCAGCGGACTACGGTTCCTCGACTTTTGGGCGTCGAGGCGGAGCAGCACGCCGGCGGCGACCCGCTCCTTCGCGGCGGCGAGCGCGGCGAGCGCGTGAGCCATTTTGCCTCGGACCGCGTTGGGGTCGGCTGAGCCGGTGATGAGATCGACGGCGACGAGGCCGTGGCCGTCGTCGAACAAGAGGTCGATTCGGACATCGACGACCGAACCATCTTCGGCGATCGCGACCACCGGGTGGTCCCGGAGCACGCGCGGCGCGGCCCGGGCCCTCTGAACCAGCGGGTCGGCGAGCAGGGCCGTAAGCGCCGACACCGCCGCCTTCCGCTCCGCCTCCGGCGCGTCGAGCGCCCGGGCGTGCAGGACGACCAGCGCCTCGATCTCACCTTGGCCCCCATCCGCCCCGAAATTGAGTTCGCGGGCCGCCCGATGAACGAGCGTCCCGTATCGCCGGCCGCCCGGCCCCACCGGGGCCCCGGCCACCGTCCGGTCCGAGATCGGCGGGCCCTTCTTTCGCGGCCGAACGGCGAGATCCTGCCTGAGCCGGGTCGCGTGTGAACCATCGCCTCGGACCTTCTCGAGCCTGGCTTGCCAGTCGCTGTGAATGTCCACGAACTCGTGGGAGCGGGGCCCCCGCTCGAGAAAGGACTCGAACGCGATCCCTCGGCCGAGGCGAATCCCCGGCGCGCGATAGTTCGGATCCCACCACGCCACCTCGACCCCGGGCACTTTCGTCGAAAAGAGGCCAAACGGGGCAGGCCCCCACCGGCGGCCGCTATCGGGGAGTCCTGGGCACGGCATCGCCGCCCCTTCGGGCTCCATCCACCGAAGCAGCGGCTCGAGCCAGCCTTCGCGAACGATCTTTCCGTCGTCCCCCACGAGACAGGGGATGACCAGCAGGTCCCGGGCCCGGGTGGCGGCGACGTAAGCGAGCCGCAGACTCTCGAGATCGTGGCCGGGACCGTCGTCGTTCAGGAGCGGAGACAGCCCCGCGATCGAAAACGCGGCCAAGCCGCTCTTCGGCCGGATCTCTCGCTTCGCTGCGCCAAAGCTTTTGGTATGGGGGTCGGCGAGCACCACCACCGGAAACTCGAGCCCTTTTGACTTGTGGGCGGTCATCAGCCGCACCCCGGGCGCGCTCTCCTCGTTCACCGGCCCGTCGGTGGACCGCGGCTTCTCGAGCTCGTCCCCGAGCCGGTCCACGAACCCACGAAAGCTCAGGCCTTCCTCCGATTCGTGGGCCCGGGCCAGCTCGAGCACCCGCTCGACGTGGGCGAGCACCCGCGGGCCGCCGCGCCACAGGCCGAGCGCGACGTGGGCGCGGGTCTTCTTCAGCAGATCGGTCACGGTCTCGGCGAAAGGCCGGCGGTTTCGGCGCCGGGAGAGATCGCGGAGCGTCGCGAGCGCGTCGTCGAGCGCCGCGTCGTCGGTCGGGCGCTTCGAAAATGGGTTCAGCGTGCCCCGGGCCTGCCCCACCAGCCACAACGTCTCGTCCGGGAGCGAAAACAGCGGCCCCCGCAGGGTCCCGTACACCGACAGCTCGTCTTCCGGGCGCTCGATCGCCGACAGCGCGGTATGAAGGGCCTCCACCTCTTCTCGGCCGGACAGGGCTCGGCTGCCCACGAGCACGTTGTCGAGCCCCCGGTCCTCGAGCGCATCCTGAAACTTTGCCGTCGTCGGCACCGACCAGGATTGGGCTTGCTTGAACAAGAGGCAGACGTCGGACGTCTCCACCCGGCGCAAGCCTTCCTCCCCCCGGACCGACCACGCCTTCGCCTGGACCAGCCAATGAACGAAGTTCGCGACCACCCGAGCGGCGGCCGCTTGAAACTCTTTTGGAGAGCCGTACACCGGGAGCGCGACCACCGCCGGCTGGCCTTCGATGGGCATTGGCCCGCCCTCGAGCGGGACATAGGCCGGCTGGCCGGCATCGGGCACGAACCGGGGCGAAAACGCGTGGTTCACGAAATCCTGCAGGGGGCGCACGGAGCGGTGGCTCCGGCTCAGCGTCACGACCTTTGCCCCCGAGGACGACATCAAGTCGCGGACGGCCCGGTACTGCTCGAGGTCGGCTCTCCGAAACCCATAGATCGACTGCTTCGGATCCCCAACCAGCATGAGGCGGCCAGGAGCGGGCCGGCACCGCCACGGGTCCTTCTCTTCGGGGTCCTCGCTCGCAAGAAAGAGCAGGATCTCGACTTGCAGCGGGTCGGTGTCCTGGAACTCATCGACCAGGATCCGCTGAAACCGGCTCTGCAGCGCCCTCCTCGCTTCCGGCTCATCCCTCAAGAGGTCCCGGGCGGCGAGCAGCACCCCGCCAAAGTCGAGCTGCCCGGCCGCCTTCGACAGCTCGAGGTAGCGCTCGACGGGGGCCCGAAGCTCCTCTCGCATCAGCGCGGCGAGGTCCTGCTGGGCCGGCGTCTCGAAGCGGTCGAGCGAACGCAGCATCCCATCGACGGCGCGACGGACGTCCCCCCGCGGCACCCCCGGCGCGTACGGCCCGTGCCCCTTCGGCTTCCTCTTTGCCCGGATTGAGATGCGCCGCGCCTCCGCCAGCACCGCCTCCCGCTCGGCTGGGGTCGCGCCTGGAAGGCCCACCGCCAGCCCCTCGATCTCGGCGTAGGACCGGCGAAGCTCGTCGCTCTCATCCCCCTTCGACAGCAGCGACGCCGCGTCGAGCAGCGCCTTTTCGGCCTCGTCGGCCGCCGCCGCGAGGTCCACGTCGGGCCGGGGCCACGGCGCGTCGAGCTCCCGGTAGTTGAGCACCGCCCAAGCGGCGTCCTCGAGCACGGCGCTCGGCGCATCCATGCTGCTGCGCCGAGATCGAGCCAAGAACCGCTCGAGCGCCGGGCTCGGGTCGGCGAGCCGTTCGGCAAACCACGCCCGGAGCACCCGCCCGAGCAGGGTTCGACCTGAGCCCGACACCGTGAAGCTGGGGTCGAGCCCGGCCTCGATCGGCCTCGCCCGCAGCAGGCTGCCCGCGAACCCATGGATGGTGTCGATCGTGGCCTCCTCGAGCCGAGCGATCGCGTCCTCGAGCCGGGCCTTCTCCCGATCCGTCGCCGTCGCTCGCGCCTGGTCGAGGCTCGCCCGGATCCGAAGCGACAGGTCGCCTGCCGCCTTCGCAGTGAAGCTGACCACGGCGAGGCGGTCCACTTCGCACGCGCCGCCGGCGATCAGCGCCACCGCCCGCTGGACCAGCTCGTGGGTCTTGCCGGTCCCCGCCGCGGCCTCGACGAAAAACGTCTGGTCGAGCGCGCCCCGCAGCGCGAGCCGAGCCGCCTCGTCGGTCACGGTCGCCCCCGCGAGCCCGAGGCGGCGACAGTCGCGGCGATGGAGCTGTCCCGAGCCCTCATGCCGCCCACCTTGCCCGAGCCCCACCGCCCCCACCACCCTCGGCCACGGGCCCATGCGGGTAGAGGTGCATTTCAACATCGCCGGAGGGAGGTAGGGTGTCCTTTTTTCGGGGGCCCTCGAGCTTGTTGCTCATGCATGAGCAACAAGCCCGGTTGTCGCTCCCTCGAGGCCCCAAAGTGAACGACAACGCCGGCGCCGGGCTACTCCGAGGGGCGATGACCACACGCGGTCGCCCGTCATCCGGGGGAGGCGCTCAATCGTCAGCTGGTGGCGGCGCCCGAAGACGTCTCCACGACGAGGGTCTCGAAAGCCCACCGAGCGGTTGCCGTGCCGGCCGGCGAGTCCGGCATGGACAGGCGGCTGGCCGCGGTGATATGGGCGCCCATATGAAGACGACGGTCGAGATTTCGGACGCGCTGCTGACCGACGCGAGGGCTTTGGCTGAGCGAGAGCAGACGACCCTGAAGGCGCTGGTGGAAGAAGGTCTGCGCCGGGTGGTGGCCGACGCAAAGCGTGGGGCTACGAGGGTCCCGCCCAGGATCGTCACCTTCAGCGGCCATGGTCTACAACCGGGGGTCGAGTCCTTCGAGGACATGCTCACCCAAGTGTATGCAGGTCGAGGAGCGTGATCGCCGTCGACACCAATGTCTTGGTCTACGCGCATCGGTCTGAATCCCCAGACCACGAAGCGGCGCGCACATCTCTCGAGACCCTGGGACGAACGCGTGAGCCGTGGACGGTTCCGTGGCCATGCGTCCACGAGTTCATATCTATCGTGACCCACCCGCGCATCTGGTCCCCACCCACCCCCCTGGCGGTCGCGCTCGACGCGGTCCGAGGCTGGTTCGAGAGTACGAACTTCGAACCCATCGGCGAAGGTCCCGACCATCTCGCAGTCCTGGAGCGCCTCCTGGTCTCCGGAAGAGCTGTTGGTCCGAGAGTCCACGACGGCCGAATTGCGGCCATCTGTGAGGCTCATGGCGTCCGAGAGCTATGGAGCGCCGACCGCGACTTCGGGCGAGTCGCCTCACTGACCGTCGTCAACCCCCTCAGACGATGTGACGGAAGCTAACCCCTCGTACAGCCCAAGGGCGGCTTTCGGCGGGCGCCACCTCCACAGCGCCGGGGACACCGGCCTCTCAGCACGCCGAGACCGTCCGGGTCTCGACCCGGACACCGACCATCCGAAAGCTGGTCCGATTCGCTTTGACTGGTCCGACCAGGTCTGACCAGATTCGGCTGCGTGGCGAAGAGCATGAACATCACCGAGGTCAAGGCCCGCCTCGCGGAGGTCGTGGACCGAGTTCAGGCGGGCGAGGACGTCATCATCCTGAGGATGGGGAAGCCTGTCGCGCGGATCACTGCGCAGGTACCGGCGGATGGGGCCCGACGCTTTCGTCTACTCCCGAAGAGCGTGACGCTGCCTGGCGACTGGGACAGCTGGCCCGACGAGGAAGCCCGCGTCCTCGGCATCATCGACTGATGCGGGTGCTCATCGACACCCACGTGCTGCTGTGGGCCGCGACGGAGGACGTGGATACCATCGACTCCAAGCTGTCGTCTGACGCCCGACGGCTACTGCTCGACGGCAGCAACGCCATCGTCGTCAGCGCCGGGAGCCTCTTCGAGATCGCGATCAAGATCGCCATTGGCAAGCTGCCCGTGCCCCCCGAATTTCTCACGACGCTCGAAGCGCATGGCTACGAGATACTCCCGATCGCGCCCCGTCACCTCGAGCATCTCGCGCGCTTGCCGTTGCGGCACCGCGACCCCTTCGACCGGATCCTCGTTTCCCAAGCCGCCGTGGACGGACTCGTCCTGCTCACCGCGGATCCCGAGATCCTGCGCTATCCCGAGGCCGATACCCGTTCGGCTCGCCGCGAGTCATGACGCCGCCGTCCATCGTACGCGCGCGGCGTCAGGGGAGCCCCCGGAGTCTCACCAGGTCGGCCTGGGCGTCCGGATCTTTGATGGAGCCCCGCTCGCCTTCGTCGGGGCCGCAGACCGGTCGAAAGTCGCACATCGAGCAGTCGTTCCGGTCTTGGGGTGCTGCAGGCAGAAATCCGCGGGCCAGGTGGCCCTTGATGATGGCCATGGCTTCGGCGAGGGCCGCCCGCCCGGCCGGGCCGACCGAAAAGAAGTCGGATTGGTATCCGCCCCGGGCGGTGGGATGGGCGAGCCGCGCCGCCTCGACCTCGGCCCCGAGCACCGCTTCGACCGCCTCGGCGTACAAGAGCGGCTGAAGCATCCGGCCCCCCCGGACCCGTTCCGGTCCCATCGGTGGGTTCCGGCGCCCGCTCTTGTAATCGGTCACCCGGAGCCGCTCCGTTTTCGGGTGGCGCTCCACGAGGTCCACCGAGCCCCGGAGCAGGACGCCGCTCGGCAAGAGGACGGGGTCGGGCACGCTCGCCGGGTCCCGGTCGCCGTAGGAGAGCCCGAACGCAAGCTCCGCGAAAGCGGGCGAAAATCCGGAGCGATCGGCGAGCTCTCGGCGGACGAAAGCTTCCAGTTCGACGCCGATCGCCGCCACCTCTCGCCGCCACACCGCGCCGATGGCGGGGGCGATGCGCTCCTCGTGCTCGGCCGCCGTGGCCAAAAGCGCATCTCGCAGGTGCTGCAGCACCGGCTCCGCGCCTTCTTTCGTCCACGGCAGCAGCCCGGCCCCATCTATCTGCGCTACCCATCGGCGAAGCGCGTCGTGGATGAGGTTGCCCCGGATGATCGGGTCCATGCGCTCGACCCGGGGCGCCTCCTCCCTGGGGCGTAGCCGCACCACCGCGGAAAGAAAGAAGCGGTAGGGGCACACCGCAAAGTTTCCGAGCCCGCTCGCCGAGTGGGGCCGGGCGTCGAGCTGCTCTTTGGCCAGCCGCTCGATGGTTCCTTCCGCGACCTGGGCGAGCCCGTCGTGCCCGGTGAAGGGCCGCCGCCACCGGCCGGCCCGGGCCCGCAGCACCCGGGGGAGGTGAGGGTGGCCGCTCAATAGATAGTGCCCGGCGCCGGGCAAGGCCCCGATCACGGAGGTCGTGGCGAGCACCGAGACGTCGAATTCGGCCCCGTCGATCGCCCGTTTCGGGTCCGAGGGGACCCGCCACCCCGGGATCTCGGCTGCTTCTTGGGTTGCACGTCGCTCGATGGCCGAGGTGGGTAGCAGCTGCCCCTCCGCCGCCCGCAGCAGGTCGAGCGCATAGAAGGACAGCGCCCGGGGCCGGCCGTGCTCGGGCTCGATGCGGGGGTAGGAGGCCTCGAGCGTGCTTTCGGCGGCGCCGATCGCGGCCCTGAGCCGGGCTCGCTCCCACGCCGCCCGCCGGGGCCGGCAGGGGAGGGCGGGATCGAGGCGGGCCCGGTCCTCGTCGGGCAACAGCGGATCTTCGTCCACGGGGCGCGGAAACAGCCGCTCGGCGAGCCCAGGAAGGAAAACCACCTTGAAGCTCCGGCCGAACGCGGCGTCGATTGGGGCCACGAACAGCTTTCCGCCCGGCTCCTCGTCGGCGTCTTCCTCCCGAAGGAACGCGAGGCGAGGGCGCAGCACGACCCGCACCTGCTCGAGGTCCAGCTCCCGCCCCGACCCGAGCACCCGCAGCTCGGAGAGCACCCGCAGCACCCGGGCCGGGGCCCTCAGCGCGGCGGTGGCGAGCCCCTCGAGGGCCTCGATCCACACCGTCCACGGAGCCGACCGGGGCAGCTTGGCCAGCCGATCCACGAGCGGCAGCGCGAACCGCTCGAGGTGCCCGAGCGCGGCGAGGTCCGCTTCGGCCCTGGCCGCCCGGTGGGGGGATTCGCCTCGCTCCGCCGCCGCCCTGGTCTTCAGCTCCTCGGCGAGGCCGCGCAGGCGCCGTGCCCACCGGTCCCGTCCGCCGACCACGGCGGCCTCCACGAGCAGCTGCTCCCAGCGGTACGGCGCGGCGAGCTTGCCTTCGACCACCGGGACGTCCTCCGGCGCGTCTAGGAGCGGCTCGGGCTCCGGCTCCGCGCTCGGCTCCGGCTCGAGGTCGAAGAAGGAGAGCTGCCGGGGGTCGGCCGAAGTCACCCACGGCACGGGGCGAAGCGGCGGGGCCCCGGCGGCGTCGGGCGTCGGCACCTCGCCCAAAGAGAGGTATTCGGCGAATCGGGCCGCCGATAGGTCTTCGGCGGCACAGGCGAGAAGGTTCAAGAGGGCCCGGCCGGCCGGATCGGGCTGGCGAAGATCCCGGGCGAAGTGGGCCGCGATCCCGGCCCGCCCGAGCGCATCGACGAGGTGGGGCTGGTAGCGCTCTGGGTCCCTGAGCAGCACGGCCATCCGGTCGAACGGGACCCCGTTCGAGGCATGGCGCAGCACGCCCCGGGCGATCTCGACCGCCTCTCTGGCCTCTCCGGGGGCGGACACGAACCGCAGGCTCGGGTCGAGCAGCCCTTGGGGGCCGAGCTGGGACGAAAACACCCACTGGCGGGCCCGGCCCAGCGCGTCGTTCTGCGGCGGCTCGCCGATCGGCTCCGGCTCGACCCCGAGCGCAGGGGCGAGCCGGTCGATCCCGGGGTGGTTCGGCCCCACCGCGGCCACCACCGACGGGGCGGCGGCGAAAAGGGAGGCGAGCCACTTCGCTTCGGCCCGGTCCTGCGGGGCCACGTCGAGCCAAAGCTGGGGCAGGCCGGCGACAGGTCCCAGCGCAGATCCCAGCGCAGATCCCAGCGGAGCGGCCGCCGCGGCCTCGAGGACGTCGGTCTCATCGGCGAACCGGCCCTCGGCGAGCAGCCGCTCGTAGGCGGCGAGGATCCGGCCAAGGTCCGGGCCGGTCGGGCCGGCGTCCTCGAGCGCGGCCCGCGCCACGCCCGCCCGCCTCAGGTCGCCCAGGGTCGCGGCGAGGCGGCCGGGCAGGCCCGGCGTCCGCGCCACCGGGGTGAGCCGCTCGAGCTCGCCCCGCACCTCGTCGAGCGCTCGGGCGACGAGCGCTTCCGCCGCCAGCCCGAGCAGGGGAGCGAGGCCCTTCCTGGCGAGCACCGGGGTCGCGAGCTCGAGCGCGAGCCCAAACTGCCCATAGCAGCGAACGCCGACGAACACGCTCGGCTCCGGGGCATCGCGCACCAGCGCGTCGGCCGCGGCGCGGGTCGGGCCGATCACGACCGCGGGACCGGTCAGCTCTTTGCGAAGCGCCGCGATCCGGTGGGCATGGGCGCGCGCGGTGAGCAGGCGGGCCACGGCAGCCTTGTGGCAGGTTTGCCGGCTCAGGCAAACCCGGCGCGAGCTGCGCAGTCGCCCGACGGCGACCGACGCGGACACGCAGGCG
>DAIQNR010000004.1:1613-43378 GCA_036788295.1 Myxococcota bacterium | reverse complement strand
AACCCGGCGCGAGCTGCGCAGTCGCCCGACGGCGACCGACGCGGACACGCAGGCGGTCCGTCAGTTCGGGAAGCAGGCGCCGATGCCCCCGACGTCGATGCACTCGTCGGCCGACCGTGGGCACGTCCCCGGCCCCACGCACTCCGCGAAGCAGAAGCTCCCCAAATTCGGCACCTCCACGCAGATCCCATCGGCGCCGCAGTTGCCGTCGAGGGCGCAGTCTCGGGTGCAGTACCCGCCGGTCACGGAGGTGTCGCACTCGAACGGCGCCTCGCAGATCTGAGCGGCGCCATCGCACGCCCCGCCCACGCCAACCGCGCCGCCGCCCTCGGTGCACAGCTTGGGTCCGAAGCACGCGTCGAGGGCGGGCTCGCACGCGGTGCACAAGCAGCCCAAGTCTTCGGTGGAGCACGAGGCCTGGTTGGCGCAGGCGACCACCTCTTCGGCAAAGCAGGCCTGACAGGCCGGCTCGACCGGGCAAGCCTCCGTGCAGGCCGGATCCCCGGCGCAGCCCTCTATGCACATCCGGTATCCGGTGCAAGGCTGCGGGGTCACGTCGTCGCCATCGACGTAGGGGACGAGGGTGAAATCGACGTCGGGCACGACGCCTCCCGCCTCCACCGTGACCGCGATCGGCGCGTCGAGCGATCGATGGAGGCCCCAGAAGTCACCCTCATCGAGCTCTTCGTTGCCGTTTCGGTCGGCCAGGGCGACAACGAGCCACTCGCCAGGGGTCGAGGTCAGGTCGAAGCGGTACCCGCCGGCGGTCGCCGCCTCCGCGGCGCCGCCGATCACGACCTCCCCGGCGGCATCGAAGCCCACCGTGGCGACGACGACGACGCCGACTTCGAGGACGTCCGCCGCTCCCACCCGGAAGAGGACGGCGGCGCGCTCTTGGCCGGCGTCGCTGCTGACCACCAAGAGACTTTGGTAGTCGCCGTCGGCCAGGCCGGCTCGGTCAACCCGAACATCGAGGCTCGCGCCGGCGCCGGCGCCGAGGGTCCCCGTGGCCGGCCCTTCGAAGCGGAGCCGGTTCGCTTGGCCGCCCTCGAATCGAGCCTGAAAGGTGAGTTGTCCGCCGCCGCCGTTGAAGACCTGGAGGCCGCCGCTCTCGCGAGCGCCGAGATTGATGCGCTCCGCGCCGAGGGCGAGGGCGGCGGGCCGGTTCGGGTCCGCGCCGCCGCGCGCTCGGAGGACGGCGGCGGCGGCGTTGACGAGACCCGCTCCACAACCCTCGTTGCAGCGCGAGGCCGGGCTGGCCGTCTCCTTCAGGATCCGCTCGGCCATCTCGGCGCTGAGGTCTGGGTTGACCGACTTCATCAGGGCGACCACCCCGGCCACGTGGGGCGCCGCCATGGAGGTGCCCTGCAGGAACTGGAAGCCGGTCCGGGTCCCCTGTTCGTCGAGATAGGTGCTCAGCACGCCGTCCGGGTTGCCGTCGGCGTTGGCGTCTGCGCCTTCGTCGCCTCCGGGGGCCATGACGTCGATGACGCCCCCGAAGTTGGAGTACGGCGCGCGGTCTCCCCTGAAGTCGGTGGCTCCCACCACGATCACGCCGTCGTAGCCGGCGAGGGACTGACCGCTGGCGTCGGCGTTCTCGTTGCCGGCCGCGACCACGATCACCCCCCCCTGGGCGCGGGCGGCGTCGATGGCGTCCTGCTCGGCCTGGATGACCGGCCCACCGCCGAGGCTCAGGTTCAGGACCTGGGCCGGCGTCGGGTTGGGCGGGACACCGGGGACCTCGAGCCCGGCCGCCCAAGTGATCCCGGCGATGACGTCGATGGCGGTCCCGGCGCCGCGGCCGGGCACGACGCGACCGAGCACCCGCACCGGAAGCAAGCGCGCCTGCCAGTCCACCCCCGAAGCCCCAGCGCCGTTGTTCGTGGTGGCCCCGACCGTGCCCGCAACGTGGGTGCCGTGCCAGACGCTCGTCGTCCCGTGGGACAGAGGCACCTGAAAGGGGAACGGGTCGCGCCCGTCGCCGTCGCCAGCGATGACCACGTCGCTTACCATGTCGTAACCGGGCACCACGCGATCGAGGTCCGGGTGCGGGTTCACGCCGTCGTCGATGATCGCCACCACGACGTTCGGAGAGCCCGTCGTGATGTCCCACGCCGCCGGCAGGTTGAGCTGCGGGTAGTGCCACTGCACGCCGTAGCTCGGGTCGTTCGGCACTGCGGTGGCGTGCCTCCAATGGTTGAACTCGGCGCGCACGAACGCGTCGTGGCGGTCGAGCGCTGCCCGCACGAGGCGGGTCTCCTCCTCCCCAATCTCCCGAGCGGGGTGGGCGCGATCGCGAAATCGAACCGTCACCACCTTCGTCGAGCCGAACGCCCCCACCGAGAACGCGTAGCGGGCTAGCCCGGGCGTCGCGTCGAGGGTCGGGATCTCGGCGAGCCCGTCCTCGCGGAGGGTCACGATCACCTCGCCGAAAACGAAGCCATCTGCCGCGTACGCGGGCGGCACGAGCCCAGGGACCGCTCCGGCGCCCGGTCCGACCTCTCTCGGACCCGAGCCGGCGCCCATGCCGGTGGGAAGAAGACCAGGCAGGGTCGCCTCGAGGGAAGAAGAGGTGGTTTGGACCGCGGCCTGCTCTTTTCTCGGAGCGCGAGCCGCCCGCAGGATGTCCGGCACGCGGGCGAGGGCGCTGCGGATCTGGGCATCGCGCAGGGCCGGAGCGCCGGCCGTCGCCACGCCGGGCGTGAAGACGGCGAGGGCCCCGCTGACCCGGCCGGAGCGTCCGTCGCTCCTCCTCCCTCCCTCGCTGTCGCTGCAGGCGGAGCCAAGAAGAGCCAGACAGAGCGAGCCGCATACATAGACGCGGCGCCCGCCCGATATCGGGCCCAACGGGGCGAAGCGAGACGGAGCCATGCGAGTCATCAATCGATCTGCTCCCTCAACATGTTCGGCTCCGCGGAGCGCACCCCCGGCCTTCGAGAAAGGATGCGGGCGAGGTCCTCGGTGACCTCGGGGCGCTCGAGGGGTCCGCAGCGAAGGAGCAGGGTGCGCGCGTTTCCCCAGACCCCCGGCTCGCAGTCGATCCCGTCGATGGACGTCGGAGGCTCCGCGCCCTCCTCGAGCACCACCACGAGCTCGCCCGGGATGTAGCCGAGCGAACCTGCGGCGGGAGACGAACTCGCGCACCCGATTCCAGCCACGTGGACCAGCGTGGACCACCGCATTGACCAACGTTGGTGCCTCGCAGGCTCGCTGTCAATGGTCCCGCCCGGACCGCGGGCCTCCCAGCCATCGCGAGCTCGCAGGATTCCTCGCCGAGCTACGCCGTCGCCTCTGACGGCGACCGACGGCGGACGCGCAGGGGAACACCGTTTGGAGCCATGACGAGGTTCTTGCGCACCGCGCGGGGCTGACCGAGCGGCTCGAAATCGAAGCGCCCGAGCCACTCCTCCAAGACGACCCGCATCTCGAGGGTCGCGAGGGCCGCCCCGATGCACCGGCGGACGCCGCCGCCGAAGGCGACGTGCTCGTGGGGAAGGTACTTTCGCTCGAAGTAGCGAGACGGGAGGAATCGCTCCGGCTCCGGGTACACTTCGGGGTTCAGGTGGAGCAGCACCGGAGATACGGCCAAACTCACACCGGGCTCGAAGGTGAAGCCCTCGATCTCCACCGGCTCCACCAGGGTGCGGAAGACGGCGTCCACGATAGGGTTGAGACGCAAGCTCTCCTTCACCCAGCCGTCGAGCAGGGGTTTGTCTTCTGTGTTCTCCGAGACCTCCTTTCTGAGCTGGGCCAGCGCCTCGGGGTGGGTAGCGGCGAAATGAAGCGCCCAGGCCAGGGAGATCGTCGTGGTCTCGTGGCCGGCCACGAGTAGCGTGAGGAGCTCGGCGAAGAGATCTTCGTCGGAAAGGCGTGTCCCGTCCTCGAAGGTCGCATCGAGCAGCAGGGAGAGCACATCCGAGCTCCGCGCGCCGCTTTGGCGCCGCCGCTCGATGACAACCTGGAGCAGCGCCCACAGCCTCGCGCGGGCGCTCAGGAGTTTGTCCCACGGGCTGAGGCCAAAGAACCGGACGTGGCTCGCCCGGCTGAACAAGAGGATCGAGGCCACGCTTCCCAGCAGCTGCTCGGCGGTACGGGACAGGATCGCCACCTCCTCGTCGGACTCGGCCCCGAACACGATGCGGACGATGACCTCGAAGGTCACGGCTCGGGTCTCGGCGGTCGCTTCGATGGCGCGACCCTCCCCCCAGCCCGCCGAACGCCCTCGGCCTATCTCGCGGATCTCGTCTTTCCAGGCGTGAAGCCGCGCCCCCTGAAAGGAGGGCTGAAGGAGCCGGCGCTCGCGGCGATGCCGCTCGCCGTCGAGGAGCAACAGGGAACCGCTCCCGAAGAGCGGAGCGAGCGTGTTCACCGCGAACGGTCGAAAGGTCGAGGCGGGGAGCGCGAACACCGCCTTGGCCCACTCCGGGCGGCCGCTGAGGACGACGCGGCCGTTCAAAGCGTCGAGCCGGAACGGATCTCCGTGCTCTGCCTGCCATTCGAGCTGCCACCGGTACGGATCGCGCATCGCGCGGAGGGTGGTGAGGACCCGCCCTCGCGGGCCCGACAGGTCGTCCCATCCCTTCCGGTTCGAGGGTTGGGTGGGGGCGGACGACAGGACAACCGACATGAATGCTCCCGGGCGCAAACCGCGCTCTCGTCTACGAGTTTACCGGACGTCCTGCTCTTCGCGCGCTCGCTCCCCGCGGCGCCTCGTCGCAGGGCCGAAAGGACTAGGATGGCAAAGCTGGCTTCAATCTCCGGTGAGGACCCACTCCATCGGCTCGCTGCGGTTTGCCGCGAAGTCCAAGGCGAGCACGCACACGCGCATCGGCTCGCTCGTGAGCGGCACCATGAAGCGCCCGAAACGCACGTTCACGTTGGTGTATCCGTCGAGGTCGCCGCAGTCGATCGAGGCTTCGAGCCCGAACTTATGGAGGTATCTCGCGTAGGTTGGGTTCTCGACGACCACCGTAAACGTCGCCGTGTCGCCCGCGGTCACGTAGGATACCGGCAGCGGCAGCTCGGGTGGCGTCCCGTCCACCTGCACGAGCCACGCAATTGCGCTTTCGGGCGCTTCGATGTCCTCGCTCGATGGGCCGCCGCGCAGGCAAGCCACGACGAGCTGGTCGGTCAGGGGCAGCGGGACCTCGAGCACGGGCGTCTCGGCGATCGCGAAGGCCGTGCTCCAGCCGTCCTGGCTGCTGCAGTCGGTGCTCGTGGCGAGCCCCCATTTTGCTTGGGCGTGGGTGATGCCCGCCTCGCTCGAGAGCGCGACCCGCGCGGTCGCCTCGGGTTCTGCCGCAACGTAGCGAGCGCCTTCCCGCGCCGCGATGAGGCCGCTGGGGCGCTGCAGCGAGCAGCTCGCGCTCTCGAGGTCGAGCACCCCCGAAACGAAGCAGGCGCCAAGACCTGCAACTGGGATGGCGTAGCTCGTCGCATCCGGAGACCGGATGCCGTCCTCGTGCAGTTCGCACGGCCGACCGAGATGGCACCTCGCGTGCGGCGGTCCGCTCGTGGTGGTATGGACGATCGCAAAGATTGCTTCGCTTTCATCCAAGAGCGGCGAGCCAGAGCTGCCCACCCGAATGTCGGGGCAATCGTGCGCGACGGTATCGGGCCAGAGCCACTCGAACTCGACGAGCCGGGTGCGCGGGCCGAGTGAGCAGGACCCCCGTCGGAGGTGCTCCTCGGGGTCCTCGAACGTCGTCGTCGGTGCACCGACGTTGGCGATGGCGGAGCCCTCTGCGGGCATCGAAGGAGCAAGAGGCAAACCCTCGACCCCGATGTCACGGAGCGCGCCGACCGTCGCGTCGAGGCGAAGGATCGCGACATCGGTGCCCACCATGCTCGAGTAGGATGCGACCGCGACCGGCACCGCGCGCCGTGCCTCGGCGGTATCGGTGAAGAAATGAAAGATCACCTCCCCGGGTGAGTTCGGCGGGCGCTCCTCGAAGAGGTCGGTGTGGTCCCACCAGCCGGTGCAGTGGCCGGCCGTGAGGACATACGCAGGGGCCTCGTCTTCGCCCCCTACGTCGAGTAGGCTCGCGGTGCACGTCGCACCGGCTTGGGACCGACCGATGCCCGCGTAGCGAGCATTCGCGCCGTTGGCGTTCTGGAGAACCCCCGTTGCCGGCGTCCCGCCATCGGTCTTCCCCGCATCGCCTCCATCCGTGCCGGCGTCCGTTTGCGGACCAGGTGCGGCGTCGGCACCCGCTTCAGGCCGGGGTGCGTCGGCGTCGAGCCCCGGCGAATCCAGATCCCCGCACGCGGCGAGGGTCGCTACCAAGAGAAATAATGAACAGCAGCAAAACAAGCGCATCATCTGGCTCCTAGGCTAGGATCCGGTACCGCTTGGCTCGCAAGACCCAGAGTAGGCGGCATCGAAGCCGTCGGCTCTTGCGAGACATCGATTCCCATAGGTTTGGCCGTTGCAGCCGCACACCGGTGCGTACTCATCGGTACAGACTTCGGGGCGGCCCTGACAGACGCCCTGCGCATCGGCCCAGTCACAGCCATCTACGTCAAAACGGCAGAACTCACCCCCGCCGCAAGCGCGGCCGGAAAAGCCACCGCAGACCTGCACAGGGTCTTCGCACCGGCCGCTCGAGCCGACGCTCACCCCGTTCGCGTGGGCTTCGCACCGATTGCCGTAGGTTCGGCCGTCGCAGCCGCACACCGGGTCGTACTCGCGTGAGCAGGCGTCGGGCTTCGGGCGACACACGCCGCCTAGGTCGCTGGCGCCGCAGAGCGGGTGGTCAAAATCGCAGAACTCGAGCGGCGCGCAGGGATCAGCGCCGCGGGTCCCGCAGATCGCGGTCGCCGATCCGCAAGCCGATTGGCAGTCGGCGAGGGACTCGAAGTTGTTCTCGTTCGCGCCGCAGCCTCCGTAGGTGAACGGAACGCAGCGCGCGCGCTCCGTATCGAAGGCGAAGCGGGGGATCGCCGCTTCACACGGTCCAGCCGTGATGGGGAGCTCGCAGGCGTTTGGGCGAGCTCCCTGGTCGGGCGCGGTGCCCTGGTCCAGGCCCGCCCCGGCGTCGTCGCTCGGCGGACCGAGCGGGAGCGGAGAGTCCACCGTGTCGCCGCACGCGGCTGTGACCGAGACGAGGAACAAGAGGGTGGTCCGTCGATGCATGGCGACATTCTAAGCAGAACATGCGCCACGTAGACTGTGATTGGGATCGTTGGCAATTTCTCCCTACCTCCCCCGACCATTTCATCGGAAGGGCCGCGGCGACTCGGATTTCCGAGGGGGCCCCAGCGGAGTGTCTGGAGTTGTCCTCCCCTCCACCGCCGAATCCCCAGGCCGCTCGGCTCTGGCGTCTCGCTGGCGGCCAGCCGGCCGGCTGGCTCGGCGCACTTGAACGCCGTTGTCCGGTCGCCGATTGTCCTTGGGATGCGGAAGACCACCCTCCTCCCCGGGCTCGCCCTGCTCGTCACCCCGTCGGTCGGCCTCGGTCACGACATGTAGCTCGAGCCCGACCGAGCCCAAATTGCGCCCGGGCAGAGCGTCTCGATCCGGCTTCGGGTAGGGCATCCCGGCGACCTCCGGGACATCATCGTCCCCGCGAAACGCGTCCTGCGGTTCGAGGTGTCGAGTCCCGGCGGCGCGCTCGGCCCCATCCGCCGCCTCGAGCCTTCGAAGACCAAGTCCGCGACGGCGACCTACAGCGGAATGGCTCGGCTCGCCGAGCCTGGGGTCCATGCGCTCGGCTACACCGCGCGCCCGGCCTACACCGAGCTCGGACCGGTCGCCTTTCGAAAGTACCTCGAGGCGGAGGGACTCGACGCCATCGTGCGGGAGCGGGCGAAGCGCAAGGAGATGGAAGAGCCGGGCCGGGAGAGCTACGCCCGATCCTGCAAGGCTTTGGTCCGGGTGGGGAGCGAGCTGAAAGGATTTGACCAAAGGATCGGTCTGCCCATCGAGATCACGCCCCTAGAGCCTCCGTTTCCCCATCGGGACGAGCCCGTCGGCTTTCGGGTCCAGAAGAACGGGGCTCCGCTCGCCGACGCGCTCGTGGACCTGCTCTGGATCGAGACCATGGAGGCGGTCCAGCAGGTGAGAACCGACGCCAAGGGCGAAGTCCGGCTTCTCATCCCTCGGCCCGGCCGCTGGCTCGTCGCCACGACCGTGATGAGCCGCGCTTCGCCCAGAGCCAAGGAGGATTGGGTCAGCCTCTGGGGGAGCCTCTTCTTCGAATCCTAAGCTAGAGCACCGATCGGGCTGGACCAACGCCCCAGGCTCGTTTCCTGCGTCCCTGGCCGTCCGGTCGCCTGCGGCGACCCTCGAGGGGCGGCTCCGTCGGTTACGGGGAGTAGCCTCAGTCCGCCGCCGGACGGCCAGGAACACAGGATCTTTCGCCTGGAGGCGCCGTTCCAACCCGTTCGGTGCTCTAGAGCTCGTCCTTCTTGGCCGGGCTCAAGCCCGGCCGCGCGACAGTTGCCAGGCCATGAACAGGCCGGGAAGCAGGCAGGCTGCTCCGAGCGCCGCCAGCGCATAGGGGCCCTGTGGGGTCGGCGAGCTCCGACTCGAGCCACGCTAGCTGCGGCTCATTCGGAGGATAGTATACCAGAAGCGCGCCGCCGGGCGTGATCGTACCTGGCACCGTGTCGGCACCGCGCACTTCGACCACGCGACCGTCGCTTGCCGTGAAGCGAACCACCGGCACCTCGACAGAGTACACGTACAGCGGGGTCCGACCGCGCACGACCACGGCGTTGGGTTGCCCCTGCCCCGCGCCGTGATCAGGGTCGCGCGTCTCGCGCTGTTCGTTCAGCACCTGGACCACCTCGCCCAGCGCCCGCTCGCCTTCCGACAGCAGTCGGGCAGCGCTCGCGTGCAGGTGCCAGCCGGCCGCCAGCAGCGCTGCGCCCGCCGCGGCGACCGCCAGCACCACGACCATCTGCCACCATGGAGCGCGCATGAGGGACACACCCTATCCGAGCGCGGGTCTCAGGCCCAGTCGATGATCGACCCGACCAGCTGCACCATGTCCGAGGAGCGGGCGTCCGGCTCGAGATAGGCGCTCCGGCGGCCGCCGGGGCTCCGCTCCAGAAGGGCGCCTCGCAAGCCCGCCTTCATCGCCCCGTGCACGTCCCAGTCGTGCGCGGCGAGCATCCACACCGACTCTGCCGGCAGAGCCACCCGCGAGAGCGCGTGCGCGTAGACCCGGCGGTCCGGCTTGAAACTCTTGGCCTCCTCCACCGAGATCACACCATCGAATCGGTCGATGAGACCCGCTTGCGTGAGCTGGCGCTCGAGCAAGGTGGTCGAGGAGTTGCTGAACGCGAACGTCGCGATCCCGGCGGAAGCCAACCGGGCCAGCGTAGGCTCCACGTCGGCGTGCGCAGGAAGGCCTTCGAAAGCGCCCAGGACCGCCTGCTCGTCCTCGGGCGAGAGGCTCACCCCCAATGTCGCCGCAAGCTGGCGGAGCTCTTCGGCGGCCAGATCCCGAAACGTGCTCGGTGCCTCCGTCATCGCGCAGACCGCCGAGGTGTGAAGCAGTCGGGGGAACCAAACCCGCGCCGCCGAGGCGTCGCCGAACACCGAAGCGAACACAGGCCCCAGAGGGGCGAGGTCGAGGGTGGTTTCATTGACGTCGAAGAGAACGGCGGCCGCCATCGCTTCCTCCTACCACCACCGAGGCGCTCGCCCCAGGCCGACGACGGGTGATTCGTTTTTGACGTCTGTGCGCTGGCTAGCCGGCAGCTTTAGGATCTCATTGGATCGTCGTGCGGCAGGACCAGGACCGGCACAAGGAAAGGACAAGGCCCACGAAAGGTCTGGATTGCGCATGTCTTCACCAAGATCATGAGAGAATCATGAGAGCAGTAGCTTGGCACGGACGCAACGACTTGCGAGTGGACAGCGTCCCGGACCCCGTGATCGAACAGGAGCGCGATGTCATCATCCGCGTCACCGCCTCCGGAATATGTGGGTCGGATCTTCACCTGATGGCGGGGCTGCGCCCGCGATGGAGTCTGGCGATGTCATCGGTCACGAACCGATGGATGGGTCACTCGCCCGCCGGCCAGCTACACGCACATGCTCGGCGGCAATGCCGGGGGCAGGCGGAGTACCTGCGCTGACTCGGGCGGGGCCTTGAACGATGGGCTGCAGTTCAAGATGGGCCAGACCCACATGCAGCGGTACCTCGAGCCTCTGCTGAAGAAGGTGCAAGACGGCGAGATCGACCCATCGTTCGTCATCACGCACAAAGTCAAACTCGAGGAAGCTCCGGCGGCTTACGAGAAGTTTCGTGACAAAGCGGACGGCTGCATCAAGGTTGTCCTCATCCCGTGATCGGCGAGCGACCGGTGGAAGGTACCTCCCTACCGCTTTCGCTCGCTACGCAGGCGGACCACGGCAGCCTCGTGGCAGGAGCTCGCGGGGTTCGAGGCGAGTGGGCAGCGCCTCAGGTCCCCATCAGGATCCCTTGGGCGACCTGCGCGCCGCCCAGGGACCATCCACCGTCTACCGCCAGGACGACCCCGGTCACGTAACCGGCGGCGGGGGACGCTAGGAACTCGGCGACGTCGGCGCAATCCTCCACCGTCCCGAGGCGTTGGAGGGGCACCGTCGTCGCCAACTTCGACTTCATCGACGGGTCGGTCAACAGCCGCGCCATCCCCTCGGTCTCGTCGATCGGCCCAGGGACGAGCGAGTTGACCCGCACCCCGGCCGGCCCCCACTCCATCGCAAGGGTCTTGGTGAGCATGTCCACCCCCGCCTTGGCCGCACACACGTGGGCTTGCATCGCCATCGGCACGAAGGCTTGCGGGGCCGAGATGTTGATGATCGAGGCGCCCGGCTTCGCGAGGTGCTCGAAGGCGGCTCTCAGAACATGAAAGGTGCCGTTCAGGTCGATCCCCACCACCGAGGCGAACCCGTTCGGCGACATCCCGAGGGCGGGGGCGGGGAAGTTCCCGGCGGCGCCGCTGACCAGGACGTGGATCGGCCCGTGCGCGGCGGCGGCGGCGGAGAGCGCCGCGGCGACCGCATCCGGATCCCGGACGTCGGCGGTGGAGCCGAAGGCCGAGGCCCCGAGGGCCTCGAGCGCCGCCACGGTGGCGTCCACCTTGTCCTGCTTGCGGCTGAACACGGACACCCGAGCCCCGCGCCGGGCGAAGCGCTCCGCGATGCCTCGGTTGATTCCGCTGGTGCCGCCGGCGACGACGACGTGTCGGGTCTCGCTCACGCGCGCCAGTCTACCCCAGAGGGCCTCGCGCCCCCGACCCCGGGCGGCATGATTTCACCGGGGGCTCGACCGGCCTGCCGACCCCTTTTGCCCCACCGCCTACCACCGGGGGTGACCTCGGCCGTCGCCTACCTCACCGCCGAGTGGGTCGGCTGCGGGCGCGGTCGACGGACCCAGGTCCTGTGGGGGCCTCGGGCGACGCGCCCCGACCGATCCGCCCGGGCGACGTGCTCCGGACCCAATGGCTCGCCGGCTCGCTGGTGCTCGATTGCTTCGAGCTCGACCCTGCGAAGCTCGAGCGGGTGCGGGCCGAGCGGGTGCGCCCCGAGAGCTGACACGGCGACGCGTTGGCCGCCAGATGGGGCGGGTTGTGGCCGAGCTGCCGTCGTACCTGCGGGGGTGGCTCGGCTGTTCTGGCCGGGTCGATGCCCGTACGCCTTTTCTGGTCCTGGAGTCTTGGATCCGACGGCGACTCCGAGCGATCCAGCTCTACCAACGGCGAAAGCCAAAGCGGCTGGTGACCCGCCGGCCCAGCCCGTTTCAGTCGCTGCGGCGGGCCTGCGAGGTGGGACTCGACCGGCGCCAGACGCAAAGCACCCTGCACGACCTCCTGTCGGCTGACAGCGTGAAGCGTGGGGGATGGCCGGTTTCGGCGGGTTCCTCACCCTTCTAGAGCACCGAACGGGTTGGGACGGCGCCTCCTCTTGCCCGTCAGAGAATCCCTAGCAGACGGTGGACCTCATTCGGCCGCTCGGCTATGCGCCACCGCCCGCCGTGCATTCGGTCCACATCCCGTTGGGTCCCTCTGTGAGGTACCTGCTCGAATCGCGGATCCAGAACCCCGCGGGTGTGCCGCCCCCGATACGGGACCGCATCTAGGACGGTGGGGATGGAGTGCTGATCACTTTGGTCAACGCGACGGCCGCCGTGTTGTGGCACGAAGCCCTCGTCCTTCTCGACCCAAACGAGCCCCACGACTTGGATGGGCGCCGGGCAGCGCTCGACGTCGGCGCCCCGGCGTTCGAGGACTTGGCCAACTGAGTTCGCATTCGCGTGCTCGAGCAGCTGCCGAACGCCCTGGGGCACAGAGTGGAGGTCGATCGCATGGATCCCGGTAGCATGGTTGCCGACTTGGCAATTCAGCCATGGGGAACCGAGCCCGGAAGCCGCTATACCACTCCAGATATCTGGATCGATAGCCCTGCCAATGGGTTTGACATCTGCGAGACGGCGCGTTACCCAGACGGGGCGCCGATAGGAAACGGGGATCGACCGCTCCCCGGTGAACGAAACCGAATCTACTACCGATTTCGGAATGAGGGCAGCGTCCGCGCGTTGAACGTGAGCGTTCGCGTCGAGGTAGCCGTGCCAGTCGGGATTGGGGACGGAGATGACCGGTTCCAGCTGGTGGCCACCCACATGGTCCCTACCATTGAGGCCAACGACAGCTTTACCAGTTACGCGTACTGGGAGCCCCCCTTCGAGCACGGCGGCCATGGCTGCATTCGCGTGACGCTCGAGCACCCCGGGGACGTGAACCATCACAACAATCGCGCCCAGGAGAATATCTCCGCGTTCGACTCCACCCGAAATTCTCCGTTTCGCCGCCACGCCACCCCGCTCATCGTAGAGAATCGGACTGCGTCGGCGGCCCGCGTGTTGATGGACATCAAGGGTCTCCCCGAGGGATGGGCCTTTCGACTCGATCCCATGTCCTTTGTCCTCGCCAAGGAGAGTTCCCGGGTGGTGCAGGTCGAACTGTTCCCGAGCGGGGCTTCTGGCGCGAACACCTTCGCCGAGGAGGGCCAAATCATTCACACTGAGGTTCGCGCGCTCGCCTGGCATGGCGACGTCGGCGACGGCGGTCAACCCATAGGGGGTGTCGACTTCTTCACCCACCTCGTCTTTCCTTCGATGCTGACCTTGAGTGGCGTCAATCCCGAGCCGAACGGGATGGTTCTTGTGCAGGGTTGCTTGTCACCAGCACGCAGCGCCGCGGTTGGTATCACCGCGAGTTCCGAGGGCGGCGCCCAGTTGGTGCGGGTGGTCAGCACCGATGCGGCCACCGGCTGCTACGCTGAAACACTCCAGCTCGAGAGCGGGACGTGGAAGGTGGCTTCTCATGTCGTGGTTTCGCCGCTGCACGCGCGGGCGAGCAGCGACGCTCAGGTGGTGGTGGTGCCATGAGGCGGGCGGTGTGGGCCTTGTGGGCGACGGCGTTGGTGCGGTGCGGAGACTCCCCGACCGCCGATCTGTGGCCGGTGGACGCCGGAGGGGATTCCAACGGGGACGCGGCCATCGAGGATGGCGGCGCCGACATCGAATGTCAGATCGCTGAGCTCGAGGCGGACCCCGACTGGAGGAGGGTGGACGAAGGTGTTCCCGTGGCCTGCTACCATAAGGACGCGCAGTGCGAGTACTCCGCGAACCTCAACTACGACTACCGAAAGAGAGATGCGAGCTGCGGGTGGGCCTATTGGCGATGCTACGTGGTGAACTACGAGCTCCGAGACATGCGCGATTGCGCGGGCGGCGAGAACCACATCTGTCGGGACGACGACCCACCGTGCGACCCTGGGCTTATTTGCCTAGGAGGCGGCTGCTTCCGGTGCCCTTCGCCCTCGGACTGCCCGGGAAGCCTTGACCAGCCGTGCCGAGACTTCGGGACGGAGTGCGCTCGTGGGCTTCGCTGCGAGGGCGGGTTCTGCCGCGAGTGAGGCCTCGGCAGTTGGTTGCCCGGAATCTTGGTTGCAGCCCCTGGGCGAAGGATCCCTTAGGCCGAGGCTTGGTCCTCGTTCGCTCGTGGCTGTCCGCTGGCTTCGCGGGGGCGGGGGCCGTTCCGAAACGATCGGCGGTGGCGCGGGCGGCGCTGCTTTCGTCGGCCGGCTCTTCGTGGCCCACCACACCGCCGGCCCGGTCAGCCCGGGCTACGTGTCCAAATGGACCGATTGAGGGCTGAGGATTAGGGGCGGCTTCGAGCTGAGGGCGGTCGATGGAAAGCTCTTCAAAACGATGCTGGCCGACCGCCCACTGGGTACCAACCATCTGCCGCCCATCCTGTCCGCATCCTGAGCAGCGCCGCGCATCGCTCGGACTTGGGAGTTCAATCAACCATTGACGAGCTGCGTCGCGGGCTCGACGCGGTGGACGACGAGATGCTCGACATGGGGAGCCCCCGAGCGCGGCTTTTGCGCTCCTGCGATGGTTTGGCCAAGTTCGGCCTCTGGGGCGTTGGCGGTACCCCACCCGGATCGCGCCCCAACGTGGGCCCAGGCCGTGCCGAGGTCCGAGCGCAAGGAGCGACGAATGACGCGCTGCGCGGGGCGCCACTTGCGCACGATCGTCGCGAACCCCCGGAGAAAAGGACGGACCGACCGGGCGCTCGCCCGAACGCTGAAACCCCTCCCTGACCTCGATTTCGTGTCTTTTTCGTCGGGTGACCGGGGCCTGAGCCCTCTCACCCGATTGGAACGTGCGTTGTGTCGAGCTCGGGAGTCCGCCTAGCGTGAGCGTCATCGTGGGACGGTCCGAGGGGCCGGGCCCGCACGAGACAAGGACTCCAAGGGGGAGGATTCATGGAACTCGCGTTTCGCCGCATCGCCATCATCAACCGCGGAGAGCCAGCCATGCGGCTCATCCACGCCGTCCGCGAGCTGAACCAACAGCACGGGGAGCGCCTTCATACCATCGCGCTGTACACCGATCCCGACCGCCGCGCGATGTTCGTGCGGGAGGCGGACGAGCGCTACTATCTCGGTCCGCCGAGCGTGATCGATCCCCGCGACGGGCAGCGCAAGGCCGCCTACCTCGACTACGGGCGGCTCGAGCGGGCCCTGGTTGAGACCCGCGCCGACGCGGTTTGGGTCGGATGGGGCTTCGTGGCCGAGCACGCCGAGTTCGCCGACCTGTGTGACCGCCTCGCCGTCAACTTCATCGGACCGAGCGGCGACGTCATGCGCCTGATGGGGGACAAGATCGCGTCCAAGTTCTGCGCCGAGGACGCGAACGTCCCGGTCACCCCGTGGAGCCATGGACCGGTCGAGACCCTCGAGCAGGCGCGCGCGGCGGCCGAGAAGCTCGGCTACCCGGTCATGGTCAAGTCGACCGCGGGCGGCGGTGGCCGCGGCATACGGAGGGTCAAGTCCCCCGACGAGCTCGAGGCGAAGCTCGAGAGCGCGCGAAACGAGGCCCTCAAGGGCTTTGGCAACGGAACCCTCTTCATCGAGTCGCTGGTGCTCGGAGCTCGACACATCGAGGTCCAGGTCATCGCCGACAAGCACGGCAACGTGTGGGCGGCTGGCGTTCGCGACTGCACCGTTCAGCGCCGAAACCAAAAGGTCATCGAAGAGGCCCCCTCGCCCGCGCTGACCGAGAAGGAGCACGAGGAGGTGCTCGCCGCCGCCGTCCGGCTCGCGAAGCACGCCGGCTACTACAACGCGGGCACGGTGGAGTGCCTCTTCGATCCGTCCGCGCGGCGCTTCTACTTCATGGAGATGAATACGCGGCTTCAGGTCGAGCACTGCGTCACCGAGCAGACGACCGGGCTCGACCTCGTGAAGCTCCAGCTTCACGTCGCCTCCGGCGGCCGGCTCGAGGGCCCGGCGCCGAAGACGGTCGGCCACGCGATCGAGGTGCGATTGAACGCGGAGGACCCGGACAACGGCTTTTCCCCCGCGCCGGGCCTGGTCCAGCTGTTCGACCTGCCCACCGGCCCAGGGATCCGGGTGGACACCGGGGTCGCGGCCGGCGATCAGGTCGCCCCCGACTTCGACTCCATGATCGCGAAGATCATCGCCCACGGCAAAGATCGGGGCGAAGCCTTGGGCCGGCTCCGCCGCGCCCTCCTCGAGAGCTCCGTCGTCATCCGCGGCGGCAGCAGCAACAAGGCTTTCCTACTCGAGCTCCTCGGGCACCCCGACGTGGTGAAGAGCGAGTACGACATCGGCTGGCTCGACCGGATGACCGAGAAGGGGGCCCTCTTCACCAACCGGCCGCTCGCCGACATCGCGCTCGTGCGCGCCGCCATCGAGGTCTACGAGCAGGATCTCGCGATGGAGAAGACCCGCTTCTTCACCGGAGCGGCCCGCGGTCGGCCCACCCTGAGGGCCGAGATCGGCCGCACCGTCGAGCTCAACTACAACGGCCAGAGGTACGAGCTGAGCGTCTTCGAGGTGGGCCCGCAGCTCTACCGAGTTCGGGTGGATGGGCGCAGCTTCGACGCCGCGTACGATCCCTTTGGCGATCTGTCGGGCTTCATCGAGGTCGGGGGCACGCGCTACCGCGTGCTCGCGATGGTGGACGGTCCAAACCATCTCATCGAAGTGAACGGCCTGCCCCACCGCATCTCCCAGGAGGAGGGGGGCGTGGTCCGCGCCGGAGCCCCTGGCCTCGTGCTCGCCCTGCCGGTTCAGCCCGGGCAGCAGGTCGAGGCGGGCGCGCCGCTCGCCGTCCTCGAGGCGATGAAGATGGAGCTCACCATCAAGGCGCCCTTCGCCGGCCGGGTCAGGCGGGTCGATGTCATGGTCAACCAGCAGGTCGCCGCCGGCGCTTCGCTCATGACCCTCGAGAAGCTCGAGGAGGGCCACGCGACGCGATCCGCGGACCGGGTGTTGTTTCGGAGCGACGCCGCCGACGCCGGGCACATCTCTCCGCACGACCGCTGCCGACGCCTCCTCACGGAGACGAAGCGCTTGCTGCTCGGGTACGACATCGACGACGTCGACGCGAGGCGCCTGCGCGCCCAGCGCTCGACGGTCGTGGGCGCTCTTTCGCCCGACGACCCGGACCTTCGAGCCGACGAGGACGCCCTCATTGAGATCCTGGGGGACCTGCTCGCCGTGCTCGACGACGCTGCGGACGGGGAGCCGGCGGCGCCGCTCGAGCACCTCAGCAACTATCTGCGAGCGGTGGACGCCGAGGGCGAGAGGCTGCCCCCGAGGTTTCTCGAGCAGCTCCGCGCCGTCCTTTCCCACTACGGGGTAGAGAGCCTGAAGCGCACCCCGGACCTCGACACCGCGCTTCTCTTTCTTCACAAGGCGAAGGCCAGGCTCGACGAGAGCGCCCAGCACGTGAACGACGTCCTCACCCGGCGACTCGAGCACGCGGACGTGCTCCGCTCGTGCTCGAGCCCTCAGGACCGCGCTCGCCTCGAGAAGCTGGTGGCGCGCACCCACCACCGGTACCTGGCCCTGCACGACGTCGCTCGGAAGCTCCGGTACGCGCTCTACGAGCGCCCCGCGTTCGAGGCCGCCCGGGAGGCCACCGAGCGGGAGATGTTGGCGCGCATCGACGGGCTGCTCGCGTCGCCTGCGGCCGTCGAGGCCGAGGCGCGGGCCCTTCAGCTCGCGCCGCTCGTCGATTGTCCCCAGCCGATCTCGAATCTATTCGTCCCGAGCTTCTCGGAGCAGGGCAAGGCGCGTGGCCTCGCCGTCGAGGTGCTGCTGAGGCGCTTCTATCGAAACCGCTCACTCACCCACATCCGCGTCGAGGGAGTCGCCGGCTATTCCGTGGCCTGCGCCGACGACCGGCGCGACGGGCGGCCCGGTCACGTGCTCGCCGTCGCCTCGAGCTTCGACGACCTGACCTCGGCGGTCTCGGCCCTCGAGTCGGTCGCCCGCAACCTCGACGCAAACCACGAGGTCACCGCCGACATCTACCTCGGCGCGACCCCGGAGCTCCCCGACGCCGACATCGCCGTCCGGATCGGGCAGGTGCTCGGCGCCAGCGCGTCCAGGCGGCTCGGCCGGGTGTGCGCGGTCGTGGCCGGCCCCACCCGCGCGCTGTCTCCCTTCACGTTCACGCGGACCGAGATGGGATGGGCGGAGCTCGAAGTCCTCCGGGGCGTGCATCCCATGCAGGCGGAGCGGCTCGAGCTGTGGCGGCTCGAGCGATTTACGAGCCGTCAGCTCCGCAGCGCCGACGACATCCACGTGTTTCATTCGGTCGCCCGCGACAACCCGAAGGACGAGCGGCTGTTCGTCTTCGTCGAGGTCCGAGACATGACCCCCGTGCTCGACGCCAACGGCGCGATCGCCGAGATCCCGGGGCTCGAGCACCTGTTCCTCGAAGCGATGGCCGAGATCCGCGACTTCCAGTCGAGGCGTCAGGCTCGGCAGCGGCTGCAGTGGAACCGAATCATTCTGCACGTTCGACCGGTGGTGGATCTGCCGCCCGCCGAGCTGCAGCGGCTCGCTCGCCGGCTCGCTCCCGCCGGACACAACCTGGGTATGGATGGGGTCGAGGCTCACATCAGCCTCCGCAATCCGGTCTCGGGCGAGCCCGAGAGCAAAGTCATCCACGTCGCCGACCGGTCCGGCACGGGGCTCGAGGTCCGCATCGAGGATCCGAAGAACGAGGCGTTCTCGACCCTGAGCCCGTACGACCAGAAGGTCGTGCTCCTCCGCCGCCTGGGGGTGGCCTATCCCTACGAAATCATCCGCATGATGACCTCCGACGGAATGACCTCGTTTCCGCCTGGGCGCTTCGAGGAGCACGACCTCGACGAGGCGGGGCGACTCGTCCCGGTGGACCGTCCACCCGGTGAGAACCAGGCCAACGTCGTGCTCGGCGTCATCACCAACTTCACCGAGAAGCATCCGGAGGGGATGGCGCGGGTCATCTGCCTCGGCGACGGCAGCAGGGGCATGGGCTCCCTCGAAGAGCCCGAGTGCCGGCGCATCAACGCCGGGCTCGACCTGGCCGCGTCCATGGGGGTCCCGTTCGAGTGGTTCGCGGTGTCCTCCGGAGCCAAGATCTCGATGGACGTGGGCACCGAGGGGCTCGACTGGGTCGCCCGAACCCTTCGAAAGCTGATCTCGCACACCCAGGCCGGTCACGAGGTCAACATCATCGTGCCCGGGGTCAACGTCGGCGGGCAGTCGTACTGGAACGCAGAGGCCACGATGCTGATGCACACCCGCGGCATCCTCATCATGACCCCCCAAGCCTCGATGGTGCTCACCGGAAAGAAGGCCCTCGACTACTCGGGCGGCGTATCGGCCGAGACCAACCTGGGCATCGGGGGCGGCGAGCAGATCATGGGCCCGAACGGCCAGGCTCAGTACCTCGCCCGCGACGTCGGCCACGCATGCCAGATCCTTCTTCGGTACTACCACCACAGCTATGTGATGCCCGAAGAGCGCTGGCCCCGCCGCGCTCCCACCCAGGACCCGGTCGATCGCGACCCGGGCTCGTCCCCCCACCCTCAGGCCGACGAGAAGGATTTCGCGACGGTCGGCGAGATCTTCTCGGACACCACGAACCCCGGTCGAAAGCGCCCCTTCGACATCCGCGCCGTCATGCGCGCGGCGATCGATCAGGACCACCGGCCGCTCGAGCGGTGGCAGATGATGCGACACGCGGAGACCGCGGTGGTGTGGGACGCGCACCTCGGCGGCATCCCTGTCAGCTTGATCGGCATCGAGTCGAAACCCGTCACCCGGCTCGGCTTCGTCCCTGGCGACGGCCCCGACACGTGGACCGGCGGGACCCTGTTTCCGCGCTCCTCGAAGAAGGTCGCGAGGGCGATCAACGCGGCGAGCGGCAACCGCCCCGTGGTGGTGCTCGCGAACCTCTCCGGGTTCGACGGGTCGCCGGAGTCGATGCGCGAGTGGCAGCTCGAATACGGGGCCGAGATCGGCCGCGCCGTGGTCAACTTTCGAGGGCCGCTCGTGTTCTGCGCGATCTCTCGCTACCACGGAGGGGCGTACGTCGTGTTCAGCTGCACGCTGAACGAGAACATGCGGGTGTCCGCGCTCGAGGGCTCCTACGCGTCGGTCATCGGCGGCGCCCCGGCGGCCGCGGTGGTGTTCCCGAAGGAGGTGCGGGCGCGGGTGCTCGCGGACCCGCGGGTGAAGGCTGCGCAGGCTGCGCTTAGCGACGCCAAGGACGACCTCGCCCGGGCGCGGGCCCGGGCCGAGCAGGACAAGATCCTCGAGGTCGTCCACAACGAGAAGCAGGGCGAGGTCGCCGAAGGTTTCGACCGGGTCCACAGCGTCCAGCGGGCGAAAGACGTGGGATCGATCCACGACATCGTTCCCCCTCACCAGCTCAGGAGTTGGCTCATCGCCTCCGTCGAGCGGGGGATGGCGGCCGAGGATCCCACCACTGCCGACCTCCCGCGGGCCAGCGCGGGGGAGAAGCGATCTTTGGCCACCGTCGCGTCGGAGAGCGCCAACGGCGAAACCACGAGCCCCGGCTCGTAGGGTTCGGGGCTCAGCGCGGGGCTCTCAGAAGCGGAGCGCAAAGGTGCCGCCTGCGCCTCCGTCCGGAGTGACGAAGGGCGAGACGCTCGCCATCGCCGCGCCCTTACCGTAGCGGCGCTCCCATTGCCCGCGGCTGGAGGTCGAGACGATGAGCTGCACGCCGCCGATGGTCCCGAGGATGGAGCCCACGATGGCCAGGATCCCGCCCGAGACGGCGGCCGCGACCAGCGCGCCGTTCTCCTCATTCGCAAAGGACACGCTCCTGAGGTTGTTGCTGAGAACGTGGCTGGAGATGCCGGCGGTGGTCCCTCCGACGGCCAAGAGTGAGAGCCCGACGATGAAGAGGCCGGTGCCCCGCACGGGCGGCTTCTCTGGGATGTCGCCGCTGACCGGAGGGTTGGCTGCGTACTGAACGGGGAGGAGCTCCGGGGGCGCGACCCCGGCCTTGGTTGGCGGGGCGGCCTGCGCGGGGGCCGGGCCGATGACGATCCCGAGGAGCGCGGGAACCAGGACAGCGACGCGGAGGAGGGCGAGCGCGAAGGCGCGGTAGCGAGGCATGCCCACGATGAGCGTTCATGGCCGCGAGTCGATCACGAGAAATCAGCGCAGCCCGCGGCCGAAGATCTAGGCGTCGGCTCCGTGCGGGCGCGCGGCGGCGTTCGCCAAACTCCCGCCGATGGACAAAACCAAAGTCAGATCGCGCCCGCGGCCACCGCGAGCGGCCGCTCGAGCGCACGGATGGCCCGGTCGAGGGCGGCGCCGATGTCAGCCAGGAGGTCCGAGGCGTCTTCGATCCCCACCGACAGGCGCAACAGGTTGTCACCGATGCCGGCGACGCGGCGCGCTTCGGGATCCATCGCCGCGTGGGTCATCGAGGCCGGATGGGCGACGAGGCTCTCGACGCCGCCCAGCGACTCGGCAAGAAAGAAGTGTTCGAGCCCGTCGAGGAAGGCCGCTACGGCCGGCTGCCCGCCGGCGAGCTCGAAGCTGATCATCCCGCCGAAGCCGCGTTGCTGGCGCCGGGCGATCTCGTGGCCAGGATGGGTTTCGAGGCCCGGGTAGTGCACGCGCTCCACCGCCGGGTGCGCGGCCAGCGCTTCGGCCAGCGCGGCGGCGTTTTCGGCGTGCGTGCGAAGCCGGGCCGGCAGGGTGCGCAGGCCGCGCAGGGTGAGAAAGCTGTCGAAGGGCGCGCCGGTCAGGCCGAGACAGTTGGCCCACCAGTCGAGCGCCTCGAGCAGCTCCGGTGTCTTCGCCACCACCGCGCCGCCGACCACGTCGCTGTGGCCGTTCAGGTACTTGGTGGTCGAATGCAAAACGATGTCCGCACCGTGCTCGAACGGCGTCTGCCAGCCGGGCGAGAGGAAGGTGTTGTCCGCGACCATCAGGGAACCGGCTTCTCGGCACCGTTTTGCGACCGCGCCGAGGTCGGTGATGCGCAGCAGGGGATTGCTCGGCGATTCCACCAGCACCATCTTCGGCGTCGCCGTGAACGCCGCGCTCAGCGCCTGCGCATCGGTCTGGTCCACGAACTCGAGCCGGAAGTGGCGGCGCGCCGCGAGCGAGGACAGCAGGCGGTGGGTTCCACCGTAGCAGTCATGAGGTGCGAGCAGCAGGTCCTCGGGGCCGAGCAGCTGGCACACCAGCGTGATCGCGGCCATGCCGGAGCAAGTCACGACCGAGCCTGCGCCTCCCTCGAGCGAGGCCAAGGCCTCGCCGAGCGCGTCGCGGGTCGGGTTGCCGGAGCGCGTGTAATCGTAGCGGCGCTTCTGACCGAAGCCCTCGAACGTGAAGTTTGAGCTCAAGTGGATCGGCGGCACGACGGCGCCATGCTCGGCGTCGCGGCCGAGGCCACTGCGGACGGCGTGGGTGGCCAAAGCGGGTGTCTTCATCGGCTCTCCTTCGTTCGACTCCCTATTGGGGAGCGGGTTTCCGCTCATCGGGAGCCCTGAAGAGGAGGCCGAGGGGATGTCGCCGACCCATCTCCCGCCGATCCTGGCGGGGTTGCCCGGCAACTCATCTCCCGGCGAACGGGCGGCCGTGGCCGCTCGTCCCCCGCAGGAATTGGCACCGTTTGCGAAGCTCGGGCTCCGCTGGTTGCCCCGGCATCAAAGGGCCTGTCCCTCCGCCGGTCTCGATGAGCCCTGTTCGGGTACCCCAGTCCGCGGCTCGCGGCAAGAGCCCCATCCCCCAAAAATGCCCCCGGATCCCATGAGACCTTTGGCCTGCGACGAACGGACCTGAGCTCGCGGTGTTGTCCGCTCGAGCACCGCCGGCCCGTGCTACGAACCAGGGGTGGCCTCGATGCCCATCGAGTCAGCCGGACGCAGACCGACATCGGCCCGGGAGCAAGACCGGTGATCGTCGTCGAACTGGCGTCCCCCGGCGAGCTTCCCGCCCTCGTGCGGCTGCTCGGGATCCTCTTTGCGCAGGAGGCCGAGTTTCGGCCGGACCCGTCGCGGCAGGAAGCGGGTTTGCGCATCATCCTCGATGCGCCTTCGCTCGGGGAGGTGCTCGTGGCCCGCGATGGGGATGGGGTCGTCGTCGGGATGGCCGTCGTCCTGTTCGTCCCGTCCACCGCGCTCGGCAAGCGGGCCGCGCTCCTCGAGGATGTCGTGGTCGATAGCGCCCACCGAGGGCTCGGAATCGGAACCGCGCTCGTGCAGGCGGCCGTTCAGCGGGCCGGGGACGCCGGCTGCGGCCGGGTCACGCTCCTGACCGACGAAGACAACGGAGCCGCCCAGCGCTTCTATGGGCGGCACGGCTTCGTCCGCTCGAGCATGATCCCGATGCGCCGGAGCCTCGAGTAGGAATGGCGAGCCGCTTCATTGGGTCCGACGTGCCCCGAGGTCCATCGCCATCGACGAGCTCGACGTCCAACGAGTACGGTTGACATCACCGCATCACCGCATCAACGTTCGGGCATGCGGACGACGGTCAACATCGATGACGAACTGCTCGAAGTCGCGAAGAGCTTGGCCTCGCAGCGTGACATATCGCTCGGAGCGGCGATCTCCGAACTCATTCGCCGCGGCTTGCGCAGAGACTTCGTGACGGGCTTGTCCGAGGCACCCTTTCCGACCTTCGAAGCACCGCCTGGCGCCCGTGCCATCACGTCGGAGACGGTGAGACAGGCCCTGGAGGAGGAGTGACCCGGCTCCTCGACATCAACGTTCTCATCGCGCTCGCTTGGCCTTCGCACGTCCATCACTCGCTGGTTCGCGATTGGTTCGCGCGTCACCATGAAGAGGGATGGGCGACCTGCCCCATCACTCAGCTCGGGTTCGTTCGCATCTCCTCCAACCCCCGATTCGTAGACGGCGCGGTCACGCCGCTTCAGGCCCGCGACGTCCTCTCGGCCGCGACGGGTCGAGCACACCATGTCTTCTGGTCGGACGCGATCGACATCACCGCCGCGGCTTCGAACTTGCCGCCCTTCGTCGTTGGGCATCGTCAGGTCACGGATGCCTATCTCGTTCGGCTCGCGCAGCAGAACCGAGGGCGACTCGTGACCCTCGACTCGGGCGTCGCGACGCTGCTCCCGAAGGCCCGAAGAGCCGAGGCCGTCGAGGTGATCGCGCTCGACGGCTGAGGAGCGTACAACGAGGCGGAGCCGCGCTGGATCGGCGGCGGGGCTGCCCCAGCGGGGCGAGGTCGAGCGTAGTCTCGTTGACGTCGAAGACGACGGCGGCCGCCATGACTCGCCATACCACCATCGACGGGCTCACTGGATCGCGAGCGGCTCGCGGCGTGGGTTCCTCAGCCCAGGGTTCGCTCAGCGGTCGTCGAGCACGCGGACGATGGCGCGGCACAGCTGGCCTACCTCGTCCGGGGTGATGGTGAGCGCGGGCATCAGATAGATGCAGCGGCCGAGCGGCCGGATCCAGACCCCCTCGGCCACGAACCGGCGGCGGAGGCCCTCGAGGTCCCGGATCTCGGTGAGCTCCACCACCCCGATCGCGCCCATCACCCGCACGTCTCGGACCGAACTCTTGCGCCGAGCGGGCGAGAGCCCCGCCTCGAGCTGGCTTGCGATCGACCGGGCCGCTTCGAGTCGGGGCTCGGTCTCGAACAGGTCGAGCGACGCGTTGGCCGCGGCGCACCCGAGCGGGTTTGCCATGTAGGTCGGGCCGTGCATCAGCGCCGCGCCCGCGTCATCGGAATAGAAGCGCTCGAACACCGCGCCGGTCGCTACCGTGGCGGCGAGCGGCAAGGTTCCGCCAGTCAGCGCCTTCGATACGGTGACGATGTCCGGGACCACGCCGGCGCCGGTGCAGGCGAACAGATCGCCGGTCCGCCCGAAGCCCACCGCGATCTCATCGAAGATGAGCACCAGCCCAAAGTGATCGCACAGCCGCCGCAGCTCGCGCAGGGCTTCGTCGGGTACGAAACGAAAGCCGCCCGCCGCCTGCACCCTCGGCTCGACCACCACCGCCGCGATCGACTGGTGGTTTGCCTCGAGCAGCTCGAGCAAGGCCGAGCGCTGCGCTGGCCCGGTGGGCAACTCCGCCCATAGCGGCTCCGGGAACAGGCCACGGAGACGGTGGTGCATGCCCTCGCCTGGGTCGCAGAGAGCCATCGTGGCCAATGTGTCCCCGTGGTAGGCCCCAAAGAAGGAGAGAAACTTGCGCTTCTCCTGGAGACCGGCATTTCGCGCCCCCTGGGCCGCCATCTTGAGCGCAACCTCCACCGACACCGAGCCCGACTCGGTGAAGAAGACATGCCCGAGGTCTCCGGGCAGGAGCGCGGCGAGGCGCCGGGCCAGGGTCTCGGCCGGCTCGTGGGTGAGCCCGCCGAACATGACGTGCGGCATCGACTCGAGCTGCGCCGCCACCGCGGCCCGAATGTGGGGGTGGTTGTACCCGTGGACGGCCGTCCACCACGAGGCGATCCCGTCGAGCAGCTCCCGGCCGTCGTCGAGCACGATGCGCGTGCCTTCGGTGCGCGCGGCGACCAGAGGCGCAGGCGCGGTCTTCATCTGGGTGTACGGCCGCCAGACCGCCGGTCTTGGGTCACGGGGCGGCATGCAGGCCCAGCCGAGAGAACAAGCGCTCGTCCCGCTCCGCTTCCGGGTTCGGGGTGGTGAGCAGCCGCTCCCCGTAGAAGATCGAGTTGGCGCCGGCGAACAGGCACATCGCTTGAAGCTCGTCGCTCATCGTCTCCCGCCCGGCGGACAAACGAATGCGGGCCTTCGGCATCAGGATCCGGGCCACGGCGATCGTCCGAACCATCTCGAAGGGATCGATCTCGGGGGCGTGGGCGAGCGGGGTGCCGCCCACCGGCACCAAGCGGTTGATCGGCACCGATTCCGGGGGTTCGGGCAGGTTGGCGAGCGCCACCAGGAGGCCGGCCCGCTGCCGCCGGCTCTCCCCCATGCCCACGATCCCGCCGGCGCACACCTTGATGCCGGCGTCCCGGACGTGACCCAAGGTCTCGAGCCGGTCCTCGAAGCGGCGGGTGCCGATGATGGTCGGGTAGTAGCCCGGATCGGTGTCGAGGTTGTGGTTGTAGTAGTCGAGCCCAGCCTCGCCGAGCCTCGCCGCCTGCTCCGCCCGCAGCATCCCGAGGGTCACGCACGTCTCGAGCCCGAGCGCCGCCACCCCTTTGACCATCTCGATCACCCGGTCGAGGTCTTTGTCCTTCGGGCTGCGCCAGGCCGCGCCCATGCAGAACCGGGTCGCCCCCCGCTCCTTGGCCGCACGGGCCCGGCTGAGCACGTCGTCGAGCGCCATCAGCGGCTCCCGGGTCGCCGGATCGTCGTAGCGGGACGCCTGCGGACAGTACGCGCAGTCCTCCGGGCAGCCGCCGGTCTTGATGCTGAGCAGCTCGCTCCTCTGCACCTCGTTCGGGTCGAAATGGGCCCGGTGCACCCCGTGGGCGGCGTGGAGCGCGTCGAACAGCGGGGCCTCGAACCACGCGAGGGCCTCGCCCACCGTCTTTTGCGCGCTTTGGTTTGGAGCGTTCATCGCCACCATCGCCGCCAGGCTTCTCGGTTGTCGTCTCGAGGTCAACCGGGGCAGCGAGGTTCCGTTCAGGTCCTGTGATTCGCGGGCCCCTTCGCCCCGCTCGAAGAGGGAGGGCCAACTTCGGCGCGCCGGGACGATGCAAGACCCCTTCCTCCTTCTGGAGAGACATGGCTGAGACCTCCTCACGAGCAGACCGCGCAGCCCGAGATGGAGGATAACGAGCCCTTGCGGGCAAGCTGTCGCCGGGACGACACGCGATGGGCAGGGCCGGACCTTCAGGCCCTCGAGTGCTCCGTAGGTGGTGCAGTCTGACCACTCTGAACATCGACCTCTTGCGCATCGCTACCTGGCCCAAGCCTTGCGATGGCCCAAAAGCATGACGGTGCAGTTCAAGACGGTGACTCGAGAGTACACGGTCCCGATGGACGTGGACGGGGACGGGATGGATGAGTTGGTGACCATCCGTGAGGAGTACCAGGTCGCGGAGTTGGACAACGATGAAAATACCACGACCGACGCGGAGCTCGCATGGGCTGCGGCGAACGGCGACGTGATGGTCACGTTCTCGTTCGAACCATCCGGTGCGTCGGAGCCCGGGCAGGTCACGCTCACCGCCGAGGGGGCCATGTTCGATCCGCGGTTCGTGCCCGCGAGCGAGGGCCTCATCGAGGAGGCGAGCTTCGACGCCGAAGCGCTTCTCGGTCAAGTCGAGCTTCGAGAGGTAAGGGCGTTCGAGGCGTACGCGGTCGGCGTCCCTGGGGCGTTCGACGACGTGCTCATCGCCCAGTCAGCGGCGGCCCCAAACTCCGTGGACGTCGTGGCATGGCAGAACCTCTGCGGGCCCACCGCACTCCTGATGATTTTGGCCCGGATGGGGGTCTACGAAGGCAATATCGACGGCGCCGCGATCCGCGAGCTCGGGGAGAAGGCGGGAACGTCGAACGCGCAGGGCACGAGCTACACGGCGCTGCAGAGGATTGCCGAACAGGACTACAACCTTCGGGTCGAAAACTTGAACGATGGCGATCTCCGAACCTTCGATGACTTCTTCGAGCGGCTATTCGGCGCGCTCGAGGCTGGTCAGCCCGTGCTGATCTCGGTTGGATTCCGTGAGTTCGTGGACGAAAGCGGTCCGGCGACAACCCACTATGTCATCGTCACGGGATACGAAGACGGCAGGTTCTCGGTCGTCGACCCCGACTCCGGGACGGAGCGAAGCATTTCCTGGGACCATCTCGAGCAGGGAGTCCAAGGGCGCCTGAACGTGCTCGGCTCCTTCCAGCCTCACTACTTCATGCTGACGTTCTCTTGAAGCAAGACCCACCCCGAGGAGGATACCATGGACAACGTGCGATTCGTACCCATCACCGTAATCCGCGTGGACGACCGGGGAACGCCCGAAACGACTGACGACGTCCTCGTGCACGAGACCCACTACCGCATCGAGGTCTACGCGGACGGGATTGATCCCAACATCCAGACCGATGCGGTTCCCACCGCGGTCTACGCCTCGGAGGACGACCAGCTCGATCTCGACGGCCCCGATGCGGACTTGGAGCTGCTCGGCGTGGGGCGAACGGACGCCGGAGCCACCGAGGTCGGCCCTGAGGCGGAAGAAGCCATCGCGCGAGCCATCGCGGCCCACCTGGGCCTCGAACCGGACCGGCCCGAGGTATCAGCCTTCGCGGCCGAATTGCTCTGTGATCCCAAACGGCTCGAGGCTTTCGCTGCGCTCGCGGTGGACGGCGCTCTCGCGGAGGAGACGGCCGGGACCTTCGTCGATGCCCTCGAGCTGTCCGCGTATCGGCCGTTGTTCGCGTCCCTCCTCGCCGAAGCTTACCCCGGCGGAGATGACTTCGATGAAGGGACCTTCTCGGTCTTGGTGGAGAACATGCCGTCGCAGGTCGCTGGCGGCCTGACCGAAGCGCTGGAGGCGGGAAACGTGGACATGGAGCTCGTGATGCCGCTGCTGCGAGCGGCGTCCGGCGGCGACCCAAACGAGCGAGCGAGGGCCGCGGCGGCCCTCTTCGGCATCGCATTCGAGCACCTCGACCAGGACGGCGAGGCCTGGACCGCCATCACGGGGTTCGACTTCCTCGCGGAGTTTGGCGGCAACTGCGCCAACTTTCTATCGGTCGGCTATCTGTATTCGGGCTTCGAGCGCTTCGGCGAGCTGACCGTGGCCGACGGGCCCATGACGTTTCGGGGCCCTCCGGTGCCGGATGGGTCGGCGCGAGGCGCGTTCGAGCTGCAGCGCATGTTCCAGAGCCGAGGCGCCGTCGTCACCGATCCCCTCGAGCTTCGCTTCGGTGACATCGTGTACTCGAGCGGCGATCCGCATGTCTCCATGGTGGTGGGATTTGGCCCCCCGAGCCGCGCGACCGGCCCGGCGTTCGCGACCCTGGAGGATGCGCGAGCCCACTACGGAGCGGAGGCGGAGCTCACCCCCTACGTCGTGGATCACGACCCGGGCAACCCGGGGGCGGGACCGCGGCCGATGCAGCAGGTGTTCTCGGGGGGAGACTGGACCTGGGTGAACATCGGCAACCCGGTGGGCCCATAGAAGATGCGCCGTCGAGGGAGCGCAAAGTCGGGCGGAGCCAACCGCAGAAAAGAATGCTGCACTGCAGCAGAAAGGGATGGACAAGCCGGCCGCCGGCCTTCACGGTCAGGAGCGTAGGATGAACGATGCAGTACGAACCTGGATATGCGGAGACTCTCTGCCTTTTCGAAGGCGTGCGGGCTGACCTTCGCCTCGTCCGCTCCGAAGATGCGGCGCTTCTCCACGCCGGCTTCGCCGCGCTGTCCTCCGAGAGCCGGTACCTGCGGTTCTTTTCCCACAAGCAATGCCTCAGCGATGAGGAGACCGGGCGGCTCACGAATCTCGACAACGACAATGATCTCGCCATTGGCGCTATCGGCTCCCCGGGCACGGCCATGGACGGGATCCCGATGGGGGTCGCCCGCTTCGCCCGCGAGGACCCGCACACCGTCGAGGCCGCGATCGTGGTGGTGGACGCGTTTCGGGGGCGAGGCCTGGGCCACGCGCTGCTCGTGCGGCTCGGGGAGGCCGCGAAAGAGCGCGGGATCGAGTCGCTCCATTTCAGCTCGATGGCGCACAACCACGGGCTCGGACGGGTGGTGAAAAGAGCGTTCCCGACCGTGGTGACCGGGCCGATCGATGCGGGCATGATCACCTACCGCGCCGTCCTCGAAGAAGGCCTGGGCCGAGAAGGACGTGCCGCCTGGCCCGTCCGCGCGTGATGCAGAGCTCTCGCTGCGCGGTGGGCTGGTCGCCGAACCGAAGCCGCGGTACCGGTGCTCTCGATGTCCCGCTCGCTCGATGCCCACGCTGCCGCCGGGCTTCGCCGGCAACAAGCCCGGGGGACCCGCCGGACGCTTCGCGGCGGGATGGCCGACGCCCGGAGCCTCTCCCGTGGGGGCCAAAGCTACGTGGCCTTTGCGACCAACGACTATCTCGGGCTCGCCCACCACCCCGACGTCATCGCCGCCGCGCAGGCCGGGGCGGCCGGTGGCGCGGGGGCGAAGTCGTCTCGCATCGTCGTGGACGGTGCAGGGTACCCTGCGCTCGAGGCGGCGCTCGCCGGGCTCGAAGGGACGGAAGCCGCGCTCGTGTTCGGCAGCGGCTACCTTGCAAACCTGGGCGTCATCCCCGCGCTCATCGGCCCCGGCGACGCGGTCTTCATCGACGCCCACGCCCACGCCTGCCTTTTTGCCGGGGCAAGCCTCAGCCGGGCGCCGATGCACGTCTTTGCCCACGACGACACCGACGCGCTGAAGGCCCTGCTCGACCGGCACCGGGCCGCCGTCAAGCACGCGATCATTCTCACCGAGGGGGTGTTCTCGATGGACGGCGACGCCGCGTCGCTGCCGACGCTCGCGGCGCTCGCCGAAGCCTACGACGCCTGGCTGCTCGTGGACGACGCCCACGGGACCGGCGTGGTCGGACCCGGGGGAGGGGGCAGCGCCTGGGCGGCCGGGCTGGGGCCGGCGCAGGTTCCCTTGCGGATCGGGACGCTCTCGAAGGCGCTCGGGGCCTACGGCGGCTTCCTCGCCTCGTCCGGCGCGGTGGTCGATTTCCTGCTCGGCCGGGCCCGGACCCTCATCTTTCACACCGCGCTGCCCCCGGCGGTGGTCGCGGCGGCCGAGGCCGCGCTGTTGGTGCTCGCCCGGGAGCCGGAGCGGGCGGCGGTCGCCCGCGGGCACGCCCGCCGGATCGCGGGCGCTCTCGGGCTCCCCGCTCCGGCCGCTGCGATCGTCCCCGTCTTGCTCGGGGCCAACGAGCGCGCGATGTCGGTGCAGGCTCGGTTGCTCGAGCGCGGCGTCTTCGTGCCCGCGATCCGGCCCCCCACCGTGCCGGAGGGCACGGCGCGGCTGCGCATCAGCGTGTCGGCGGCGCACCGGGACGAAGACGTGGATCTGCTGCTCGAGGCGCTCGCCGAGGTGCTCGGATGAAGCTGTTCGTGACCGCCACCGGGACCGACATCGGAAAGACCGTGGTCACGGCCGCCCTCGTCCGCGAGCTGAGGGGGCTCGGCGTCTCTGCCCTGGCCATGAAGCCGGTGGCGAGCGGAGTGGGGCCCGACCTCGGCTCGAGCGACCCGGGCCGCTTGCTCGCGGCGATGGGCCGGCCGGTGGACGAAATCTCGTCGATCTGCCCGTGGTCGTTCGAGGCGCCGCTCGCCCCCGACCAGGCCGCCGCGGCAGCGGGCCGGCGGCTCGACTTCGACGAAGTGGTCCGCTTCTGCCTTCGCCCCCGCGAGGCCCGGTGGGTTCTCATCGAGGGGGTGGGCGGGGTCAGGGTCCCGATCGGCGGCGACCGCACCGTCCGAGAGTGGATCGGCGCGCTCGGGTGCCCGGCCCTGCTCGTCGCGGGCACCTACCTCGGCTCGATCAGCCACACGCTGACCGCGATCGACGCGCTCGTTGCCGCCCGGGTGCCCATCATCGGCTTGGTCCTGAGCCGCAGCGAAACCGAACCCATGCCGCTCGAAGCCACCATCGCCGCGCTCGCCCCGTTCCTCGGGACCTTGCCCGTCGCGGTCCTTCCTCGGCTCGAAAACCCCAGCGAATGTCCCCCGCTCCTCCCCCAGCTCGGCCTCGAACCCTGAGCTGGCGTTCGGGGGTGGGTGCCGCACGGCAAAACGTGGTCGTCGGCGGACAGCCTTGCCTTGGCGTTCGAAGTGATCGAGGCTCACGCGCCGTGGATGCAGGTCCTGGGCTCGCGGTAGCCACGACGGAGCTCGCGTTTGCCTTCGGTCGGCGTCCGGTGCTGCGAGACCTTCGGCTTCATGTGCCGCGGGGAAGCGTGTACGGGCTCCTCGGCCGAAACGCGGCCGGCAAGACGACGACGCTTCAGATCCTCATGGGGATCCTCCGGCCTCGGCGGGGCCGCATCGCGCTGCTCGGACAGAACGTGCCCCGGGTGACCCCGAAGCTTCGCCGCATCGTGGGCTATGTTCCCCAGGAGCCCCGATTCTACCCGTGGATGACGGTCGCCCGCCTGGGGGCCTTCGTCGGCGCGCACTACCCGACGTGGGACGCGGGTCTCTACTTCGAGCTGCTCGACGGGTTTGGCCTCGACCGGACCGACCGGGTTCGAGTCCTCTCCACCGGCAGCCGCATGAAGCTCGCGTTTGCGCTGGCGCTTTCCCACCGGCCGGAGCTTCTCATCCTCGATGAGCCGACCGCGGGCGTGGACCCGATCACGAGGCGGGAGATCCTCGACCGGCTTCGAAAAGAGATACGGGGTACCGGGCGCGCCGCCTTGATCTCGAGCCATGAGCTGCGGGAACTCGAGCCGGTCATCGACACCGTCGGGGTGCTTCACGGCGGGGCTCTCGTGCACGAAGGCCCAGTCGAGGCTTTGGACCGGGCGTTTCGCCGCTCCGAGGTTGGAGCGCCGGTCCCAGAGGGATGGAAGGTCCTCTTTTCGAGCGAATCGGACGTGATCCTGCGCCGGGAACAGGGCGAAGCGCCTCTTTTCGACAGCCACCCGGTGAGCCTCGAGGACATCTTCATCGGCCTCACTCGGAGCGACCGGTGATCGCTTTCCTCCAAAAGGAACTGCGCGAGCATGGGTTCTCTCCGGTCCTCGATGTGTTCGCCGTCTTGGCGCTCCTGACCATGACGACCGGACTCGCGCTCGTCCAGGACGCGCCGAGCCTCATGCCTTCCGTCGCCCAGGCGACCGCTCTCGCGGCCCCGCTGCTCGCGCTCGGGTGGAGCCACCGGCTGTTCATCAAGGAGCACGCCGACGGGACATGGCGCTTCTTGCTCGGTACCCCGCTCCCCCCGGGCCGGATCGCGGCGGTGAAGCTCGCCCTCGGTCATGTTCTGACCTTGCTCCCCCTCTTGCTCGGGACGCTGCTCGTCACCGAGCTCGCCCGGGCCCGTGAGATCGTGGGTCCTGACTTTCTCGCTGCATTTGTCCTCGAGCTCGCGGCGACGAGCGCGAATTGGTTCGGCGTCGCCGCCCTGTTCTCGCAGCTCGGGCGGTACCGGGTGGGCGCGTGGGCGATCCTGCTCGCGGTGCTCGGCACCGGCCAACAGATCGCGCCCGAGCTCGTCGCGAACTCCGGTCTCGGCCGAGCGCTCTTCTTGGACCCTGGCGCGCAGGGCGAGATCTTCGAGCGGGCGCAGGGCGTCTCGCTCGTTTGGGCCGTCGCCGGCACGCTCGGCGCCGCTTGGCTGCTCACCCGCCACGGCGGGACCGAGGTCGTCGAGCGGCAGCGCCCGGCCGACGGGTGGGAGCGGGGCCTGGTCGCCGTCGCGGTGGCCGGCGCCTTTCTGGTCTCCGATGGCGTGCTCGCCCTTCACCGGGCTTTCGCCGGGACCAGTTCGGCCCGACGCGCCGACGCTCTTGGTGCCATCGAGGGGGAGCTCGAGAAAACCCTTCGTGCGGCCGGGGTCGCGGTCCCGGTCTCCCTCTCGTGGAACACAGACGTCGAGGATCCGCGCCTTCTCGCCGCAGATGGCGGGGCGATGCTTCGCCGGCTCGCTCGGGCCACCCTGTGGGAAAGCGCCGCCCGAGATCCGGCGAAGGACAGATTGCGGGCCGGGCTCGCTTCGGTGCTCACCGGCGCCGGCGCCCCGGGAGGGATCCCTCGCGGACTTTCCCCTGAAGACCTTCGGGCGTGGACGGGCGTGCTCGACCGCCACGGGCTCGACGTCGCCGAGGCGGTGAGCGCCGTTGGCCTCGGGCTCGCCCTATCCCGTTGCGGGGAGCAGCGGCTCGATTTGCTCGCGGCGCTCGAGAGCGGAAGAAGGAGCGGGTTTGGCCAAGCCTGGGAGGCGTGGACGGGCCGAGATCCGCTCGAGGCCTGCGGACTTGACCCTCGAGGGTTCGAGGTGGCTTGGGCCGAGGCTCTCGAGCTCGCCGCGAACATGGACCCACTCCCCGAGGTCGAGCTCGCGCGGGCCGGGACCTCGGGGTCGCCCACTTGTCTCGAGATTCGCCCGAGCACAGCACTTCCCGCGTCCGCCGAGCTGTGGTGGGCCGAGCTCGACCCGCTCGCCGAGCTCGACCCGATGGCGCTGAACCCTCGCCGGGCCGAGATTCGGGAGCCGTGCGTCGTGCTGCCAGCGAGCCCGCGCGCCCGGCTCGCCGCCACCATCGCCGTCCCCGGGGGCGAGTCGTACCTCATCTCGGGATGGAAGGTCGTGGGTCCCCGATGAAGGCGCTGTTCATCAAGGAGCTCGAGAGCCTTCGACCCTATTTCCTCGCCGCCCTGCTGCTCGCGCTCGGCGCCCTGGGCATCGCCGTCTTCGGCGTCGCCGACCCGGCGCGCCCGTCCGCGCTCTTCGTCGAATCCCTCGACGGTGGGTTCTTCGTCGGAGGCACCATCTGCCTCATCGCCGGCCTGTTCAGCTGCGGGAGCGAGGCGCGCGACGGAACCCTCAACTTCTTCGATACCCTCCCGGTGAGCCGGGGGCAGCTCCATGCGGCCAAGATGCTCGCGCTGCTCGTCCTGATCCTCGCCGTCGCCGCGTGCGGGCTCGTCCCGCCGGCGCTTCAGCTCGCGGCGGCAGGCGCGCTGCCGCGGGCCGGTCCGGTCCTCTCGAAGCTGGGCGCGCTGTACGCGAGCGGGCTGCTCGGGTGCGCCGGCCTCGGGCTCTTCTTCGGCTCCGGCCGGCGCCCCGGTGTCTTTTCGCTGCTCACCGTCCTCCTGCTGCTCGAGGTGCTCGGAGAGGTGAGCGCGCACGCGGCGCCGGCGCGGGTCTCGACCCTGTTTCAAATCCCGATGCGGGGGGCGGAGCCGATCGTCCCCCCGGTGGCCCACGCCGTCTGGCTCTCGTTCTTCGCGGCGGGGGTGCTCGGCTCCCGCTTCGGGCTCGGCGCGGCCGGCCGGCGGAAGGAGGCTCGATTCGACGCGGTCCGGTTCGGTTTCGTCCTCGTGGTCGTCTTCGTCGCGGTCTCCTCCACCGGCATCGCGGTTCAGGTCGCTCCGAAGGTGCAGGCGCTCCTGCGATCGCGGCCGACCATCAGCCAGCCTGCGCCTCATTTGTCGGTGCTGTTTCATCCTGAGGATGTTCTCGCGGCGGAGCTCAGCCGCCTCGTCCCCGAGGTGGATCGGCGGGTTCGAGAGGCGCTCGATACGGCGCCGCGCCGGATCGACGTGGAGCTCATCGGCGCCGGCGCGTTTCACGCCGGCGAGCAGCAAGGGCGAAACGTCCGCGTGGATCCGAGCGCTCCGGGCGCGGCCTCCGTCCTCCACCACGAGCTGGTCCACGCCTACGCCGATGCCCTCGCCGGGCCCCGGGGCCGCGCGCTGCTCGACGCTTGGCGCGCTTTTGGGGAGGGAGCCGCGACCTTGCTCGGCGCCGAACTATCGGGGGAGCGAGCCGAGCTCGACGAGATGCTCGTCTCCGCCGGCCATCTTCACGCCCGGGGAGGCACCAGCCTCGGTCTCCTTCTTCGCGGCGCCGAGCGGCAGAAATGGTACGACCACCACGAGATCTATCCGCTCGGGGTGGTCTTCGTCGAGGCGCTTCGCGACGAGGCCGGGCCCGGGGTGGTCGGCTGCGTCTTTCGAGCCCTGTCCACCGCGCCCCAAGGCGGCGACCTGTGGCGCCATCTCGGGGCCCGATGCGAGTTCGAACTCCCCAGCGTCGCTGCTCGGTACCAAAGCCGGCTCGACGGCCTCGTCCCTGGCGAACCTCTCACTCTGCCCGTCCCTCGACTCACCTGGGAGCTGCCGCTTTCGTCCCCGCCGAGCTCGACGAGCGGGCTCGACGGGCTCGAGCTCACCGTCGACCCGGGCCTCGTGGACGAACAACCTTTCGTCTTCCGGACCCGCGTCCGTCCCCTCGCCGCGGACCACGAAATCGACCAAGGCGGGAGGTTTGGCGCGGCAGTGAGCGCACGCCACCTGGGCGCGCAGCGGCTGTGGGCGCAGGTTGGCTTCTTGGTGCCGAACGGGCGAGGGCCGATGTTCGGCCCGTGGATGGAGCTCGACGTGCCGCCGCGACCGGGGCGAACCTGGACTCGGCCCGCGCCCCGGCTCCGGGACCCCGCGGCGCTCGACGAGCGGAGGGAGCTCGTGCGGCTCTCCGAGCCGACAGCGATCCGCATCTCACCCGCAAAAGACCTCGCCGCGTTCGTGCAGCGTGAGCGGCTCAGCGTCTTCTCCGTCCCTGATCTTCAGCTCGTTCGCAGCTTCGAGGTCGGGGCGGAGGCGAGCGATGTCGGCTTCGCGCTCGACGGCCGCGTGATCGTCGCGTTGGCGGATCACGGGCTGCGCGCGTTTCGGCTCGCGGACGGCGCGCTCCTTTGGTCGCACACGGCGGCTTCGCTCACCGCGGGCCTCTCGACCTCCCCGGACGGCAGCCTGGTCGCTATGGTTCGCACCGTCCCCGACGCTCTTTCCATCTATGACGCGAGCACTGGAGCGATGCTGGCCACCGTGCCGGTGGGGGAGTCGCTCGCTCGGGTCACCCTCGCGTGGCGCCCAGACGGTCGCGTCGCTCTGCGCACGACGAGCGGGCGCCGGCTCGTGATCTCCCCGGAGGGCGGAGCGGTGCGGGAGGAGGAAGGGATTCCGAAGGATCCGGTCGCGGCCGAGGGTGGCGCCTCGTTGCCGCCGATTGCCCCCAACGTGCAGACCGACGCCGTCTTCGGCGTCTTTTCGCTTCCCGACGGCGACATTGGCGTCGTCCATGAAGGCGGCATCCAGACCTGGGACCAAAAGTCGTGCCGGCCTCGGCGCTTCTATCCGAGACAAGAGAAGGTCGCCGCCATCGATGCCGTTGTCCCGAGCCCCAACGGCCGGCGGGTGCTCTTGCGAGGCCGAGACGGCTCCGCGTTTTGGGACCAGCGCACGGGCGCGTTTTCGTCCGCTCGCCGGCTCGACGGGAGGAAACCGGCCTGGCTCCTCGACGACGGCTGGGTCGCCGTCGAAGACGGCCAGCTCGCGTCGAGCACGGGAACGACCGTGCCCGTCGACGGCGAGGTCCAAGATTTGGCGGTGGGACCTCGAGGCGAGATCGGCTTCGTCGTTTTTCGAAGGGATGGGCAATTTGTCGGATTCGAGCTCCGGGTGCTCGCACGTCCTGGCGAGCCGGACCGCATCTTCGGCAAGGGGCATGCTTCGCCGGGGATCGCGGTGGGAGCGGGGGTGGTGGTCTGGCAGAACATATTGACCCTGGAGGCGCGAGCGCTCGATTCGGGCGGGCTGCTGTGGTCAAGAGAAGTCCCCGCGGTATCGCGAGTCCTCCGCATCCGGGAGCAGCGCCTGCTGTGGGGGACGAGGAACGGCTTTTGGATTCTCGACCTCGACGATGGACGGGTGCTCAACCACGCCTCGACCCCCCGCTTCGAAGACGGCGCGCTGCTCGTTGGCGGCGGGCTGGCCCTCGGCCACCCCTCCCACGTGAGCGTTCGGCAGGCGCCGAGCTTCGCGGAGACGTGCAGCCTGTGGCGGGGCGCGGACGGCGCTCTCATCTGGTGGGATGACGACATGTACTACGGGTCCGCAGAAGACCTGAAGGCTCGCCTGCGCCGCCTTACGGGACTTCACTCGGTGTCCGACCCGCAGCTCGATGCCTGCGCCGCCCGCGGCGCCTGCCCCCGCCGCATTCTGACCCACGCCGGCGCGGTCCCCGGGCCTTGATTCTAAAAGCTCGCTTTGGACTTTGGGTCCACCGCCCAGCGGATCTGGGTGGGCAGGGCAGGGCGCTCGCCTTCGTAGAGCTGCCGATAGATGGCCCAGGTCTCGACGACGCGGCGGACGTAGCGGCGGGTCTCCCGGTAGGTGATGCGCTCCACGAACTCATCGAGCGGAGCGCCGTCGTGGGCGGAGAGCCACCGCTCCATGGCGGTGGGGCCGCCGTTGTAGGCGCCCGCCGCGGCGACGATCTGGCCGTCGTATCGGTCGAGCAGCTGGCCGAGGTACCAGGTCCCGAGCCAGATGTTGCTCGCTGGGTCTTGAATCCTCCCCGCGTGCAGCCGGCCGCTTGGGGTGGTGAGGCCGATGCTCTTTGCCGTCCTCGGCATCAACTGCATGAGGCCCCGCGCCCCGACCGGGCTTTTGGCCCACGGCTGAAAGTGGCTCTCGGTGCGCATCACCGCGTAGACGAGCTCGGACTCCACCGGGTGGTGGGCGCGGGCCTTTTCCATCTCGGCGGCAAAAGCCCGGGGGTACGCGTGCTGCCACGCCCGCCACGCGAGCGGATCCTTGCTCTGCAGCTCGGCGCCGGTGCGAGCGAGGGCGCCGCCGATGCGAAACGCGAGGTGGTGGGCGCCCACCGACGCCAGCAGATCGGCCACCGCGAGGCGCTGCTCTTTGCCTCGAGGGGCCGCGAGCAGGGCTGCAGCCGAGGCGTCGAGCTCCTCGAGCGCCTCCCCGGGGCGGTCGGCCGAAAACAAGGCGACCGCCCGGTCGACGGTGACCGGACGACTGGGGCCGAGCGCGGCGAGCGCGGCGTCCCTCGGGGCCGGGGCGAGCCCCTCCGGAGGAACCGGGACGGGGAGCTCGACCCCGAGCTCGCCGAGCCGGTGCGCGGCCCACAGGCCGTAGTAGCTCAGCGGCCACCCGAGCGCCGCTTCGTACCGCTTCGTCGCCGCTTCGGGGGACTCGGCCTGGTGGGCGATCCGCCCGAGCCAGTAGTGGGCCTGCGGAACGAGCGCGCTGCTCGGGTGCTCGGCCAGCAGCCGCTCGAGCGCGGCAGTCGCCTCGTTCGGCTCGGCTCCGAGGTAGCTCGCCCAGCCCGCGAACCACAGGGCCTCGTCTCGGTCCCGGGTCCGGCGGTGGCGGTCGGCGTAGCGAAGAAAGCGAGCCCGCGATTCGGCGAAGTTCCCGTCGGCGTACGGGATCCAGGCGGCCAGGAACTCCGCCTTTCGGGCGCGCCGGTTCGTGCCGGCGAGCCCGGTGAGCGCGTCGAAGGCGGACAGCGCCCCGTCGTGATCTCCGACCCGAAGGCGCCTCCGCGCCAGGCGGTCGAGCGCTTCGGCTGCCACCGCCGCTGGCACCTTCTTCTTGCCGAGCGCGGCGTACGCGGCGTCCGCCCCCGGCTCGCCCCGCCCCTCGAGCAGCCGGGCGGACAAGAGCTGGGTCGCCGCGTCGGTGCTGCCGATGGCGGCGAGCGCGTCTTTTGCGTCGTCCCACATCCGGGCGTCGAGCAGCGCCGCGATCCGGCGTCGCTCGCTCGCCACGTCCCGCTTCGGGGGCTTGGCTCCGGCCTTGATCAAGGCGCGAACCAGATCCCGGGCAAACGGGGCTTCCGGGCTGCCCGGCGCCCGATCGATGAGCGCCGTCGCCGCCGCGACCGCCTCCCGCTTCTTTCCCCGGGAGGCGAGCAGGCGAGCCTGCGCCAGCTCCAAGCGCCGGCGCTCGGCGGCACCCGGCTTCTCGGCCAGCATCGCGTCGAGCACCGCCTGCGCCTCGTCGGCGCGCCCGAGCTTAGGCAGCGCTTCGACGAGCCCCCGGGCCGCCGCCCGCGCGACCGCCGGAACCACGGCCACCGCGAGCGCGGTTCGGTAGGCGGCCGCCGCCAGCTTCACTTCGCCGAGCGCGAGCAAGGCGTCGGCCCGCAGGAGGGCAGCCCGGTCGGAGAACAGGGGTGGACCATCGCCGAGCTGGTCGAGCGCTTCCGCGGGCTTACCCCGGGCGAGCAGGCGCCGGGCGGCTCCGTACGGCTCGAGGTCGGCGGTCAGGAGCTCGACCTGCCCAGCGGGGGGAACCGGCGGGTCGAGCTGGACCCCGGCGACGGAAGGCTCGGCCGCCGCGGACCCCCCGACGAGGACCGGGAGCACGAGCAGGACAGAAAAGCAGCGCTGCATCGCGGCTCCGCGGGGGGTCAGAGGTTGATGATGCCCTGGCGGATGCCTTCGGTCACCGCCTCGACCCGGTTGGTGACGTCGAGCTTCTCGTAGATGTGCTCGAGGTGGGTGCGAATCGTCGCCTTCGACAGCCCGAGCACCTTCGCCGCCTCGTTGTTCGAGAGGCCCTTCGCGATGATCTGCAGGATCTCCAGCTCGCGGTCGGTCAGCATGGTCGCCGCCTCCCCGGGCTGGATGGGCAGGTGCGGGGACCGCCGGTCTCCGCTGTGGATGAGCCGCAGCAGCGCCCGGGCCAGGTTCGGCTGGATGACCGCGCCCCCCGCCTTCACATCCCGAATCGCCTCGACGATCCGGTCCACCGGGGTGCCCTTGAGCAGGTAGCCCGCCGCCCCGGCGAGGATCGCCTCGGTCACCTTGTCTTCTTCGTCGAAGATGGTGAAAATCAGGACCTCGATCTTCGGGTACTCCGCTTTCACCCGCTTGGTGACGTCGATCCCGCTCATCTGGGGGAGGCCCAGGTCGAGCAGCAGCACCTCGGGATGCACTTCCGGGATCTTCTCGAGCGCGCTCTCGCCCGACAGCGCCTCCCCGACGATCTCGATGTCGTCGAAGCCTTGGAGCAGCTTGATCTGGCTCTTCAGGATTTTCGGCTGGTCCTCGACCACGAGTACGCGAATGCCCATATATCCTCAGTACGCGCCGCGGCGCGCGGTGCAGCCTAGCGATGAACCGACCGCATCACAACCGACGGACTGCGAGCGCGGTCCATTTGGCGGAGGGCCTCGAGTCCTTGCTCGCCGGCGTGGACCGGGCGGCGCTCCGAGCGGCCGATCCGGTGGGGCTGGTGCATCGCTACGCCGACCCCCACGACCAGGAGGTGGCCGGGCTCGTCGTGGCGGCGCTCGCCTACGGCCGGGTCAGCCTGATTCGCGCCGCGGCCGAGGCCGTGCTCGAGCGGCTCGGGGCCTCACCGGCGGCGGCGGTCGAGGACGAAGCCCGGCTCGCCCTCCTGTCGGGTTTCGCCTATCGGTTTCAGCGCGGAGACGATCTGCCTCGGTTTCTCGGCGCGGTGGGCCGGGTGCGGCGCCGCCACGGCAGCCTCGCCGCCGCGTTCGCCGAGGCCCGGCGCGAATCCGACCGCGATCACGCCGATCCCGCGGCCCGGCTCATCGCCGAGCTGAGGGCCGAGGCCGGCGCACCGCTGACCTACGGCCTGAGGTACCTGCTCCCCGACCCGGCGACCGGCGGGGCGAGCAAGCGGCTGCATCTGTACTTGCGGTGGATGCTCCGGGGCCCGGACGGCCTCGACCTCGGGGCGTGGAAGAGCCTCGTCCCCGGGCTGGGGCCGAGCCGCCTGCTCGTGCCGATCGACACCCATGTCAGCCGCATCTGCCGCCACCTGGGATTGACCGAACGCCGCGCCGACGACCTCGAGACCGCGCGGGAGCTCACCGCCGCGCTCGCTCGTCTCGATCCCGCCGACCCGGTGCGCTTCGACATGGCCCTATGTCACCTCGGGATCTCGGGCCGCTGCCCCCGGCAGCCGGCGCCGGCCACGTGCTCGGTCTGCCCCCTCCGCCTCGCGTGCCGAACCGGAAAATCTCTCACCCCATGGCCCTAACCATGTCGCGGGATTGTCGAATTCCGGTGCTTGCAACTCGAGAGCCAAAAAAGGACCATCATTCCCTCACCGAGACGAACACCCCCGCCAACAACAGCCGGGCGTGCTTCCGGGCCGCCGCCGACGGCTTGACATGATGGTCCTCGGGCGGCTGGATGGTGCACACCAGACTATGAGCGTAGTTTTCAGGGAGCTTCCCCGGCAGGTCCTTTTCCGTGGGCTTATGGACAGGCGCCAGCTTGAATCTTCTTCCGTCCCCCGATTCGAACACGAGCGAAACGATAGCGCCGCAGCTTGCAAAGGTCACCAGCCAGGTTTGGTGGTTGGGCCAGAGGACATCCTCGGGCAGGCTGAAACGACCTCGGTTCGTAGACATCCCGTCCGACCCCGGGTATCCAAGCTGGGCGGGCAACGGGTGTCGCCCGGGAGCGCGACTCCGCGAATGGCTTCCGGCTGGGCGACCTCGAGGTAGATTGCCCA
>DAIQNR010000004.1:0-1513 GCA_036788295.1 Myxococcota bacterium | reverse complement strand
GGAGCGCGACTCCGCGAATGGCTTCCGGCTGGGCGACCTCGAGGTAGATTGCCCACCAACGGCGGGCCAACTCGAACAACCGATCTCCGCTGGTGTACGAAGCGAGCCGATTGATACTGAACCCGTCGATCCTTGCCTGAAGTACGTCGCGTTCGTCGGGTGAACGGTACTGGTACCCACGCTCGACCAACCGAGCCGATGTCTTTGGCTCGCCGTCTTCGACCGCGAAGTTCGCGGATACGAAGTGGCTGACGTGCTCGGTCGGGAAATCGTCTCCAAGCCTCTTGCCGAACGCCTGAAGGTCTCGAGCCGACACCTTCACGCCCTCGACGAAAACGTCCAGAACAGCCTCTCGAATCGGCGACCGATTCAGCGCTCCAGGGGTCTCCATCGCGTCGCTCCTCTTGGTGCCGCCGGCTCGATTTTGGTTAACGTGAGAGCGATCCGGGTGCAAGACTTGACCGGCCGCAGCCAGGGCGTCGCTCGAATCTCGGCGCAGTCTGGCGGTCGTGCGGGGGGCTCGTTTCTGGCATCTTCGGGCGGTGGCCAGGTGGCGCGCGGTCTCGGGGCTCGCTGGGCTGTGGGTGCTCGCGTCGCTCGGATGCTCACCGGGCCCGGGCCGACCACCGTTGTTCGGGGACGAAGACGGCGGTTTTTTCGCCGACGCCGCCGACGAGGCCGGTCTCGACGCCGGGTCCTTCGACGTCGAGGCGTTCGAGGTCGGCGACGTCGCCGTCGGGATCGCCGATTTTGGGGTTCCTCCGGACAGCCCGTTCACCGGCGTCTTCGGGGCGCGCGGCGCCGTCCTGTACGCCCGGGAGTGGCTGGGCGAGCTGGTCGTCGTCGTCGCCGGCTCGCCCTTCGTGTACTCCGGGACCATCGACGAAGCCGGCGCGGTCGAGCTTCGGGGCGCGGCGCTCGAGCGGGGCGGGTGCCCCGACGCGAGGCTCGAGGGCGAGTTCTCCCGGCGCTCGGCCACCTTCGAGCTGCTTCACCGCACCTGCGGCGCTGCCGGCCCGGTCGAATCGACCCTCGTCGGAGGTTTCGCCCGAGACTTCGAGCCGGCGCTCAGCGGGGTGTACTTCGGCCGGGTGCGGGCGGTCTTCGACCCGCTCGGCTGCGCTGCGCCGGTGGCCCCCCAGCCGGTGTGGGCGCTTCACGTCTTGGCGGACGGAGCGGCGCAGCTCGTCTCGCTCTCTGGCCCGCTCGAGCCGCTCGTCTATTTCGGGCGGATCTCGAATGGGCGCCTCGCCCTGTTCGCCGACGTGGTGACCGGTCCGGCCGGACAGCAGCTCCCGTTTCAAGGCTCCGCCGCCCCGGCCGCGGCGCAAAGACCGGCCGGTCTCTCCGGCCGAAGAGCGGCGTGGTTTTCGGGGTGCGTCTACGAAGAGGAAGTCGAGCTCGAGCGAGCGTTTGCCCCCTAGAGCACCGATCGGGCTCTACCAACGCCCCAGGCTGGTTTCCTGCGTCCCTGGCCGTCCGGTCGCCTGCGGCGACCCTCAGGGGGCGGCTC